>JBCCLB010000005.1:0-218109 GCA_039027095.1 Myxococcota bacterium | reverse complement strand
CCGCGGCCCGCTCGGCGGCGCGGAGCGCCGCGGTGCTTTGGGAAGAAGTGGTGCGGCGACCGGGGATGGCGGCCCGGGCCCACTTGGCCCGCGCCGCCGCGTACGCCGCCGTGGACGCCACAGGCCCCGCCGTCCGTGCCGCCGAAGTCGCGCGCGCTCGCGCCGCGCGCGCGGGCGACGCCCGGGCCACGCTGTTCGCGTGGTGGGCGATCGCCGACGCGAGCCCCGCCGGCCGGGTCACGCTGCCCTCGTTTCCGTTTGAAGAACAGCCCACCGACCGTGCCGATGACGCCCAGCAATTGGCGGCGCGACGGCTGCGCCACGGGGCCGACCTCGACCTCGATCGATGGGACGCGGCGGCCGCCACGGTGGCCTTGCCCGCGCGCCTCGCGTGGTGGGGGGCCCGGGCCGAGCGCAAAGCCGCGCCGCATCCGCACCGCGTGCTGGCGGCGCTGGTCGCCCTCGCCGACGCGCGCGGATTGCCCCGCCCCACCGTGGGCCGCGCGATGGCGGCGGGCGCCGCCCTCGCCGCCGCCCAGGGCGCGCCCGATGCGCTCGAGCGACTCGAAACGGCGCGGGAGCAGGCCGCGGCCCCGGTGCGACGGGCGACGGCGAGCGGCCCCCTCGAAGCCGCCGCGCGTTCATGTTCGTGGCTCCGACCCCGACCTCGCGCCGGCGCGTCGAGCCCCGATCAGGTCATCGACCTGCAGGCGCTCGTCCGCGCGCTGAGCGAACGCAACCAGCTGTCCGCCCTCCTCGACCGGACCCTCGACGTCCTGCTCCTGTGGACGCAGGCCGAGCGTGGTCTTCTCCTCATGCCGGGCGCTGACGACGAGCTCCGGGTCGAGGCGGCGCGCAACGTGGGCCGCGAAGAACTCGCGCCGGAGCAGCTCGAGGTCTCGACGAGCCTCGCCCGTCAGGCACGGGTCCGCGGTGAACCGGTCGTCGCGGTCGACGCCATGGCCGAGCTCCCGCATCAGAGCGTTCACGCCCTCCGTCTCCGCAGCGTGCTCGCGCTGCCGCTCTTGGCCCGGGGGGACGTGGTCGGCGTCGCGTACCTCGACGACCGGGCCCGTCGCGGGGCCTTCGGCGAACGAGAAGTGCAGCGAGCGCAGGCGATCGCCCCCGTGGCCGCCCTCGCCATCCTCGATGCGCGAACGCAAGCGCGCCTCGCCGCCGCAGTAGATCGCGCGGAGGGCGCCCAACGGCAACTCGAGGACGCCCTCGCCCGCAAACAGTCAGCGCTCGACCTCGCCGAGCGCGAACTCGCCGCCGTCGTGCGGGGCACGTCCTCCCGGCCTCAGTTCGAAGGCATCATCGGGGAGAGCGACGTCATGCAGGACATGCTGCGGATGGTCGACCGGGTGGCGTCATCCGACGTGCCCGTGTTGCTGCGGGGAGCTTCCGGGTCAGGCAAGGAACTCGTCGCGCGCGCGCTTCATCGGTGCAGTCCCCGCGCCGACCACGCGTTCGTCGGGGAAAATTGCGGGGCGCTTCCCGAGAGCCTTTTGGCGTCGACTCTGTTCGGGCATGTCAAAGGCGCCTTCACCGGCGCCCATCGACCGCGGATCGGGCTGTTCGAGGCTGCCCACCGGGGTACGCTCTTTCTCGATGAGATCGGGGAGATGTCCCTCGGGATGCAAACCAAGCTGCTCCGGGTGTTGGAGGAGCGTCGGGTGCGGCCGGTCGGCGCCAACGACGCCCGCGACGTGGACGTACGCATCGTGGGGGCAACGCATCGAGACCTCGAGGCCATGGTCGCCGACGGGTCCTTTCGGGAAGACCTCTACTACCGGCTCAACGTAATCACGATTCGGATCCCAGCGTTGCGGGACCGTGCCGGCGACATTCCCCTTCTCGTCGCGCACCTCGTCGCGAAGCACGCCGCCGGCCGCTCCGTACGGGTCTCGGAAGCCGCCATGGCCCGCCTCATGGCGTTTCCCTGGCCCGGAAACGTCCGCCAACTGGAAAACGAGGTGCGTCGTGCGCTCCTGCTCGCCGACGACCACATCGAGATCACGCACCTCTCGCTGCCCGCCGCATCCGACCACCCAACGACCGGACGGCACGGGCCCGCCTCCCCCGGAGACGGGCGGGGACTTCCGCTGCGCACCCAGCTGGACCGTCTCGAATCCAAGCTGGTCCGCGAAGCGCTCGCCGAGACGGAAGGCAACCAGACCCGTGCGGCCAAACTCCTCGGCGTCTCCCGCTACGGGCTTCACAAGATGATCCGGCGCCTCGAGATCGAAGTCCCGTCACGTTAGCTCGGGCATGGCCGGCCCCCGGTTCGCTCGGGCTTTGAGTGGGGCGCTCCGCGGAACGGTCACGCGAGGGTCTCCTCCGCCGAGCCTGCTCGCTCGGCATCCAGCATGCGGTCGACCACCTGGAGTACGGTCTCGGTGCTCCAGGGGAGCCGGATGACGTGTTGCATGCCGGCGCGGGATGGCCCCGATCCGCCCAACTGCGCGACGCGACCTACGCCGACGTGCGCGAGAATCGCGGCGATGACCTCCGCACTCGCCGCCTCGTCGTCGACCACCGCCGCCTGCATGGCCTCGAGCGCGACCTCGCCCGCCACGACTTCGTCCCGCGTGGCGGTGAGCGGCGTGACCCCGGCGGTCTCCAGGACCCGGGCGAGCGCCCGTCGTACGACCAACGCGTCGTGAACGACGAGCACGGGCCCACGGCCCACCGCCGCGAAACTCGCTACGGTTCCGCGACGCATACGAGGCGCATCGACCAAAGCCAGCTCGATGTAGTAGCTGTGCTTGTCTCCGTCGTGGGCGGCCTTGAAGCGCCCGCCGTGGAGCGCGACGACCCGCTGGACCGAGCGAACGTCCGCGTCGTCCTTCGGCGCCTCGCGAAGGCCCACGGCCTCAGCCTGTGCCGTCAACACCAGTCGTCCGCGCCGTTGGTCGAAGCGCGACAAGAGCTTCCGGCGGGCCCCGAGAAACAACCTCCCTCCGTCGCGGTCGTCGACCGCGTCGCGCAGCACGAGGCCGAGGTGCATCACCGCATGGTAAAGTTCGGCGCTGTCGCCCTTCACCACGAGGTCGGGGTCGAGACGGTGGCGGACCGACACCTGGGGACCGAAACTTCTCGTCGCCAACGTCGCGATGTCCTGCACGATACGCGACATGTCGCAGCGCAAGTTGCGGTTCGGCTGGCGGCTTCCAAGTGTCAGGAGCTGAGGAAGCATCCCCACCGAGGATTCGAGGGTGATGGCGACGTCATCCAAACAACCGCGGACGATGTCCTCTCGGATGGACGTGACGCCGGGAAGAGACCGCAAGACGTCGAGGCTCGCCATCGCGGCGCAGAGCCTGTCCGCGAGATCTCGGGCGACGGCGGAAGCCAGCTTGCCCGACGTCTCCAATCGCTGCCGTCGCAAGGCGTCGCCATCCCGGGCGTCCTCGGTCGCGTCATCTTCTGCGGCCGCCTCCTCCTTTACCACCACGGTGACCCGGGCCCCGAGTTCGACCACGGCGCCCAAGGGGAGAAGAACGGGCCGGCCCGCGACGAGAGGAAGCTCACCGACGGCCGTGCCATTGCGGCTGTCTAAGTCGACGATCGTCAGCGCCCCTCGCTCGTCGCGTGCCATACGAACGTGCGCACGGGAGACCTGGGCATCATCGATAATGATGTCCGCGTCTTCGCCCCGTCCGACCACCGCGGGCGGTTCGAGCCGATGGCGCCGCCCCTCGTCGGTCCCCGTCATGACGATGAGCTCGAGCGGCGGCGGCGAGCCGCCCCGCCGCGGCGACGGCCGCGCTTCGGAAGTTGCGGCGTGCATCCCCGTTGCGTCGGCGTCGCCTTCCGGGTTCTTCGGAGCCGGCATCATCGGGGCGGCATCACCCGCCTCAAACGCTGAGCATGAGCGCGGCGAGCAGGGCGGGGATGTAGATCAGCGAGCGGAAGAAAAGCACCCGTGACCACGCCACCGCCGCTTCTTCTTCCTCGAGGCGCCGGGTCAAGGCCGGAGCCCCCACCGCGGACGCGAGGAACACCCCGCCGAGAACGACGGCCGAGACCGCATACAACCATCCCGAGACGCCCAGGGGCACGAGGCTCAGGGAGACGACGAGCAACAGGGCGGCGTGAACGATGGCCTGTCGCCGCGTCGCATGAATTCCCGACAGCTCCGGGGTCACCTTGATGCCCGCCCGGGTGTAGTCCTCGCGGCGAAAGGTGGCGATGGCGAGAAAGTGGGGAATTTGCCAAAAGAACAGCACCCCGAAGAGGGCGAGGCCGGCGGCGTCGATCGACTGCGTGACGGCGACGTAGCCGATGAGGGGCGGCATCGCGCCCGGGACCGCTCCAATCACGAGGGCCGCCGTCGTGATCCGCTTGAGCGGGGTGTAGACGAACGCATAGACCACGAGGGAAAAGAGGCCGAGGCCGGCCGTCAACCAGCCGCCCGAGAGCGCCAAGACCGGGATGCTGAACGCCGCCCAGGAAAACGCAAAGACGAGGGCGACCAACGACGGGAGGCGACCGGTCGGAAGGGGGCGGTCCGCGGTACGCGCCATGAGACCGTCGATGTCTCGCTCGAGGTACATGTTCAGCGCGTTCGCCGACGAAACGACGAAAGCGAGGGCACCGAGCACCACGAGGGCCCGCCACCATGAGATGGTGGCGTCGTGGAGTCGGGTGGCCAGCCACATGCCGCTCAGCCCCGTCACGAGGATCATCGCCGTGATCCGAGGCTTCGACAGGCGCACGACTTCGCGCGCCGCCGCAGACAGGGCGCGCCACGAGAACCTCGAAGCCACCATCGTGGAGGTCCCCATCGTAGATGCCCCCATCCTGAGCCCCGAGGGGTGGTTCGCCGACGTGTTCACTTCATCTCCCGTCCGTTCTCGCTTCCCGATCCCATCCATGGTCGGAAGGGCACTTAGCGTCGACGGATGCGAGGAGGTTGCGGCGCGAGCCGCCCGATGAGCACCCGGGTCGACACTCTTTAGCCCAACCGGACTGCGAAGGGTAGACCTACATCAGCTTACAGCGACGCGATCATCGACGGCATGGCCGCCCTCGCCGGCGCTCTTGGTCGCTCTTTGGCGTTGTGGGCGAGCATCGCGACATCATCGACGGTTGGGGTCGAGGGTGTGGTCGGCGTGAAGCGTCAAGACCATCGACGAGACCACCATGCCCGCGGCGTAGAGCGGAACCTCGAGGTGACCACCGGCGACCAGCGCCAGGGCGACGCAAGCGGCGAGACCCGAGGCCCGAGGCACGGCGACGAGCAGCGCGGCGGCGGTGAGCCAGCGCAACGCCACCAGGGCGTTGAAGAGAAGCGCTGGACCGAGAGGTCGGGGTCGAAAACCTAGTTCATGCAGCGTCCTCGCGACGAGCAGCGGAACGCCTCCCGCTTCCGGGTCTTCACCCAGCTGCGCCAGCGCGACCACGAGGCCGAGGCCTGCCGTCAGCCCCATCAGCGCAACCCATCGCAACATCTGCGGTCGGGCGCTGGGGGCGCGTATCATCCACACCAAGGCGAAGACGACCGCCACCATGACGGGCACCGCCGAGAGGGTCACCAGCACCCTCGCCGCGTCGGCGGCTCCACCACTCATCCAGTCGAAGGCGACGTGCGACAAGAGAATGACGCCGACGCGCATCACGCCCGCCCCGGCGAGCAAGAGAACGACCACCGCCGGCGCCCTCACGGCCACGGACCGGGCGCTCCGGACGGCGCTGAGTGCGGCGAGCAGGCCAACGCCGGTGGCCAGCACCAAGAGCGAGGGATCGGGCAGGGGGACAGCGGACGCGATCATGACCGCCAGGACCGTGAGCACCCCGACGCCCACCGACATCGCGCGAAGAAATCCGGGCCGGTCGGCCTTCACCACCGTGACGACCAGCGCGATGACGAGGGCCGAGGAGCATACCGCCAGCAACTGGGACGCGAGGGCACCGACGAGCTTCGTGTTGCGAATGGCCGACTCGACCCCGAGCCAGACGCCGGGCAGCGCCGGGGCGAGCCCTCGTGAAAGCAGGCTCGCCACGGCCGCCAACGTTGCAAGTCCCACCAGCAGGAGGGCCCCCCCCGCCCGACGCGGGTCCCCGACAGCAGCCCCCTCCGCGGGCACGCCCGAAGACGGAGCGCCATCGTCGCCGTCGCTGCCGCCGCCGCCTCCAGCGGCAAGACCCCCGCTCGGCGCGGTTTGCGAAGCGATGGACTCGGCCGCCACGGGGCAATCCTAGTGTCCCGTGCCCGAGAATCGCGAAAAGAAAAGCGGCGTCGGCACGGCCTCTCCTCGCGCGGTCGCGCCGCCTCAGGGCTGCGGCAGAGTTGCCGCAGACGACCGCGTCAAACCTGCCCCGATCGGACGCGGCACGTCGTGATTTCAGACACTTGTGAGTTGGATCGAACCTTGTATCGGATGAATCCCGTAGCCCACCGGCGCGACCCTCGAACCCGAGCTTTCTTTTTGGCTTTGCATCATTCGGGGAGATGTCGCGTCCAAGACCAGAGCCCCCCACCGAGGAGTCGTCATGAACAAGGCCGTTGAACTCAGCCCCGTCACCGAGACTGCTACCCCCTGCGTCGCAGCGGAACGCCCGACCGTGTTGCCCGAGATTCTCAAGGTGCCCGACACGCTGCAGGAACGCCTGGTGCTCGCCCGACAACGCCTCCGTTACGCCGCCGAACACGGCCTCCGCATCCGCGTGTACGAGGTGGCGTTGGACCTCGACATGTCCGAATTTCACTTCGCGCGCCAGTTTCGCGCTGCGTTCGGCTGCTCCCCGCACGTCTACTATGACGAAGTCCGTGCCGCGCGCGCCCGAGACCTGCTGAGCGCGGGGGTGGCGCAGGGTCGGGCGGCCCGGCGCATCGGCCTCCGGCGCCCCGCCGAGCTGCGCGCGCTGTTGGCGAAGCGCTTCGCCATCGCGAGCATGTGCCGGGTGGACGAACACGACTTTCACGCGTCTTGACCCCGGGGCCGGAGCGCCGCTCCGCCACGGCCCCCCCGACGATTCGGTCCCACGACCCCCAGGAGGCGGCGCCCACCACGGCGCCGCCTCGTTGCATTTTCCCTCCCCGCCGCACGCGGCCTGGGCTTCCCCCCCGCACGGGTGCGGTATGCTTGCGCTCGTGAGCACACCCGGCGGATACACGACCGCGTCGATGGAGCGCTACGACGGGCGCCGCACGACGTCGGGGGGGCCCGGCTCGCACGCGGGCCTGGTGCTGCTTTACGCTCCGGGCTTCCGCCAGCTGCAACCGGCGTACGCGCTTACGGACGACCGGATTCTCATCGGCCGCGAACCCCCCGCCGACATCCTGATCGCGCAACCGGCCGTTTCCCGGTCCCACGCGCAGCTGGTCCGGGATGCGCACGGCTGGTCGATACGCGACCTCGGCGCGCGCAACGGGACCATCGTCAACGGCGTACCGATCCACGAGGCGCGCCTGGAGGACGCCGACGACATTCGCGTCGGCGATGCCTTCTTCAAGTTCGTCCCGCGAGACGCAGAACGGTATTTGCCCTACCGGATCGACGGCGCGGTGTTCGGCGCCTACCCGACGCCATCGGGGATCGTCGGCGGCTACCAACTCGCGTCGATCGCCTCGGCACTAGAGCGGATCGCCCGCTCTTCGATCAGCGTCATCCTCTTGGGCGAAAGTGGAACCGGCAAGGAGGTCTTCGCCCGCCAGGTTCACACGTGGAGCGAGCGTCGCGGTGCATTCCGGGCCATCAATTGCGCCGCCCTTCCGCCCAACCTGCTCGAGAGCGAGCTCTTTGGGTACCGACGGGGCGCATTTTCGGGGGCCGACCGAGACCACGTGGGCCTGGTCCGCGCGGCCGACCACGGCACCCTGTTTCTCGACGAAGTCGGCGACATGCCGCTCGAAGCCCAGGCCAAACTGCTACGGGTCCTGCAGAGCAAGGAAGTGCTCCCCCTCGGCGCGACATCCCCCGAGACCGTCGACGTCCGCATTCTCTGTGCGACCCATCAGGACTTGAACGCCATGCAGCGTGAGGGGCGGTTTCGCGGCGATTTGTTCGCTCGGCTCAACGAGTACAGCGTCACGCTGCCGCCGCTGAGGGCACGAAAGGAAGACGTCTTCGCTCTGTGCACGGAGTTTCTCCGTACCCACAAGCGGCCCGATCTCGAACTCAGCGTCCCCTACATGACCGGGCTCCTACACTACGACTTCCCGTACAACGTCCGCGAATTGGAGGCGCTCATCAAACGGGGCATCGCGCTCGCCGAAGGCGGCGAGTTGGGGGCAAGCCATCTCTCCAACGAGATCCACGTGCACATGAAGACCTACGGGCGGCGCGCCTCCGGCACGGCGGCGCCCCCTCGCAATCCGATCCCTTCGGTCCCGCCGCCGCAGAGCGCCGGCGCGCCTCCCCCGTCCTCCCACCCCAAGGCCACGGGGCTTGCCGCGGGAGCCCACCCATCGGCGCGGCCCGCCCCCGCCGCGGCCGCCCTTCCGAGCGAAGACGATCTGCGCCGTGTCCTCCACCACTACCGCGGCAACGTCGCCGCCGTCGGCCGGCACTACGGCAAGGAACGCATGCAAATTCACCGGTGGATGAAGAAGTACGACATCGACCCGAACGCCTACCGGGGCTGAGCGGTGCGGGGGGCACCCTAAGTGGTCACATCCCCGCCCCATCGCTACGAGTAGAGGGCACATGGACGCCGAAGAGCCCCGCGACGATTCCGCCGTCGTCCGTCCCCCCGCCGCCCGCGGCCCCGCTGACCACGACGACGACGACAACGACGATGGCACGGCCGCTCCCGGCAACGAGCGACCCTGGGTGGTCGGCACCCTCGTCACCTTGGTGGTGGCGACGTTGGGGGTGGTCGTCGGTGGCGCGTACATCTATCGACTCGCCGACGCGACGCCGATGGCCAACCTCATCGGCCGCGGCGCCGAAATCATGATCGATGCCCACGACCAGCCGGGCGCCAAGTCGCTACGCAAGGTCGGCTGTCGGCAAGCACTCGTACTCAATGTCGACAAGCTGATCACCCTGCTCGACAAGCTCGACCAGACCCCGGCCAAGCCGCGGGCCGAACTCCCCGACCTCTTGGCCGTGTGTCGCTACGAACCGGAAAAGGTGAGGGATACGGCGGCCGACATGCGGTGCGAGGCGCTGGCCAAAAAACTGTTGGCGCGGGCGACCCCGGGCCCAGGCCGAACCTTCGCCCTCGTGGTCAACCCTCTCGACGAAAACTACGCCCCCGGACCCGCCGAGTGTGCGCTCACCTTCGATGCGGGGGGCGCGGCTGTCGGTCCCTACGATCCGGCGTGGCTCCCGCTTCCCGACCCCAAAGAGGTCGACCTCGCCGCAATTCCCTGACGGGGCATTCTTGGCTGGGCGTTCCCTGGCTGGGCGTTCCCTGGCTGGGCGTTCCCTTGCTGGGCATTCCCTGGCTGGGCAGCCTCACCCGGGCGCCGCCTCGACCGGCGATCTGGGTCCGGGGGTCAAACGTCGAGCGCGGCGGTATCGGCCCCAGCGGCACGGTCCATGATGAACGCGTAGCGGGCGCCGGGGTCGCGACCCATGAGCTGATGGATCACCCGGTCCGTCTCGACCTCGCCATCGATGGTCACCCGCAGCGCCCGTCGCCGCTTGGGGTCGAGGGTCGTTTCCTTCAGCTCTTTCGGGTTCATCTCGCCGAGCCCCTTGAAGCGGCTGATCTTGGGCTTCACGTTGCCCGGGAGCCCCACCAAGATCCGGTCCCGCTCGGCCTCGTCGAGCGCGAAGTAGGTCTCTTTGGCCGCGTCGACCCGGAACAGGGGCGGTTGGGCCAGGTAGACGTGGCCGCTGCGGACGAGCGGGGTGAGGTGCCGGTAGAAAAACGTCAGCAGGAGGGTCGCGATGTGGTGCCCGTCGCTGTCGGCGTCCATCAAGAGAAAGACCCGGTGGTAGCGTAGCTTCGACGGGTCGTAGCCCTTGCCGACGCCACACCCGAGCGCGTTGACCACATCCTGCAATTCCTTGTTGCCGAGCACCTTGGCCAGGCTCGCCTGCTCGGTGTTCAAGACCTTGCCCCGCAGCGGCAAAATGGCCTGCGTCCGCCGATCGCGTCCCATCTTGGCCGAGCCTCCGGCCGAATCGCCCTCGACGATGAACAGCTCACACTCCCCCGGATCGCTCGAGCTGCAATCGGCGAGCTTGCCGGGGAGGTGGAGACGCGTGTTGGTGGCGCTCTTTCGCGCCACCTCGGCCGTCGCCGCTTTCCGGGCGGCGCGAGCCCGGGCCGCCTGGACGCTGCGGGCCACGATGGCTTCCCCACTCGAAGGGTTCTCGAGCAGCCACTGCTCGAGGGCGGGCCGCACGACCCCTTCCACCGCCGCGTGGACCTCGGGGTTGTTGAGGCGGTCCTTGGTCTGACCCTGAAACTGAGGCTCGACGACGTAGACGCTCAAGAGCCCCACCCCGCCCTCACGAATATCTTCTGCGGTCAGGGTCACGCCTTTGACCGGCAGCTTCTTGGCCTCGATGAAGGCGCGTACGCTCTTGACGATCGCGCTGTTGAGACCTCCCTCATGGGTGCCCCCGCCTTGCGTCCGGATCCCGTTGACGTAGCTGCGGAGGTAGTAGTCGAGACCCTCGGTCCACATCAGCGCGAGGTCGACCCGTGTCTCGCCCTCCTTGTGCAACACGAACGCCGACTCGTGAATTCCGGGCCGTTCTCGGTTGTGCACCAGGACCGGCAGATAGTCGGCGATCCCGTTGGGGTGCTCGAAGACATGCACCTCACCCGACTTTTCGTCCCGCAGCGTGAGCTGAAGTCCCGCGTGAAGGTACGACCGCGCCTCGAGCCGCTCGGTCACCAGCGCCACATCGAACGCGGCGCGCGCGCCAAAGATCTTTGGGTCCGGGCGAAAGTGGATCCGCGTCCCGTGCTTGCGGGTCGCCGCGCCCTTCTTGAGGGGTCCCGTGGGGCGACCCCGGGCGTAATGCTGCACGTGCTCGCGGCCATCGCGCCACACGCGGACCTCCATCGCCTCGGAGAGCGCGTTCACCACGCTCGACCCGACCCCGTGGAGTCCGCCGGAGACTTGGTAGTTTTTCCCGCCGAACTTTCCGCCCGCATGCAGGGTCGTCAGGATCACCTCCACCGCAGGCTTCTTGAACTTCGGGTGGCGGTCGACCGGGATGCCACGGCCGTCGTCGGTCACCGTGCATCCGCGGCGGTCCTCATCGATCGCGACCTGGATCTTGCGGGCGTGGCCATTGATGGCCTCATCGACCGAGTTGTCGACGATTTCCCACAGGAGGTGGTGAAACCCCCGAACATCGGTGCCGCCGATGTACATCGCCGGGCGCTTACGGACGGGTTCCAGCCCTTCGAGCACCTCGATGGCGTTGGCGTCGTACTTGGTGTCTCTGGCCATGCGGTGCGTTCTCTCGGTTCGGTCAGGTGTCGAGACGCGGCGTCTCGACAGGGCGCTGATGATACTCGGCGAAGCCTCCACGCTTGACGACGGCGCTTCCTTTTCCGCCCCGCGAGCCCACGAGGCTTCGCAGCGTGAGGTGTCGGACCTTGCCGGCGCGGGTCGACACCGTGATCTGGTCGAGGTCGCGGTGGCCGAGCTCCGCCCCCAACAGGCTCACCCCGGGGGCGAGCTTGATGACGAGGACCCCTTTGCCGGGGCCACTCAACAGCGACACGTCTTCGGCGAGGACCGCGATCGCGTGACCGTCGTCCGACGCGCACATCACGTAGTCGTCCTCCTGGTAGCTTCCGAGCGGCA
The DNA here is from genome assembly GCA_039027095.1 of Myxococcota bacterium. Taxonomy (GTDB): domain Bacteria; phylum Myxococcota_A; class Polyangia; order Polyangiales; family Polyangiaceae; genus JAPYTK01. The sequence continues at coordinate 206,378 of JBCCLB010000005.1, read as the reverse complement.
ACACGGTGAGCACTTCGTCGCCCTTGGCCGGGCGTGCGAACTTGCGCCCCGCTCGCGTCGAGGGCTCGGCGTGCCCCGCGAGAGAAAAACGAAGGCCGTAGCCCCGGCGCGTCACGGCGAGCGCGTACGGGGGCTCGGGCTCGGTCGCCTCCGGGTTCGAGGGGAGGACTTCGAGCCGACGAGGATCGAACGACAGCATCGAGACGATGCGCTCCCCGTCGCCGAGCTTGAACAACGACTGGATCGGCTCGCCGTATCCGGTCGAGGCGGGGACGTCGTGAATGCGCGTCACGTAGCAGGCGCCCTGATTGGAGAAAAACGCGACGCAGCTCTTGGTCGAGCCCGCGACCGCGGCCAAGACTCGGTCGCCGTCGCGCATCCGCGTCTTGTTGACGTCTTTCACCTGGCCGACGCGCTTGAGCCAACCGCTCGTCATCAGAATCACCGTCGCATCCTCGGCCACGATGAAGTCTTCGGCGCCGTACTCGGGCTCTTCCACGCCGGCGACGATGCGGGTGGCGCGCTTGTGCCCGAATTCGTTTTTTACCTGCACCAACTCGTCACGGACGAGCGCCCAGCGCTTCGCCGTGCTCTTCAGCAACCCGCGGATGCGCTTCGCCTCCGCCCGCTTCTCCGCGAGCTCGCGACGGATGGCGAGGATCTCCAGCTTGCTCAGGCGGTAGAGACGTAGGTCGAGGACGGCGCCCGCCTGAACGTCGCTGAGACCGAACCGACCCATCAGCTTGGTCGCGGCGTCGGCCCGCCCGTCGCTCCGGCGGATGATGCGAATCGCCTGGTCGAGCGCGTCGAAGATGATCTCGAGGCCCTCCAGAATGTGGATCCGCTCCTGGAGCTTCCTGAGCGCGTAGCGAAGTCGTCGGGTGACCGTCTCGAGTCGAAAGTCGAGAAAGTGCCGCAGCAGCTCGGCCAGCCCGAGGCGCGCCGGCGTGGTGAGCGCGTCGTCGTCATGGGGCGCCGACGCGTTGGCCGCCGGCGCGGCGTGGTCCCCCCCGAATCCCCCCACGGGGACGAGGCACGTGAGATTGAAGTTCACGTTCGTCTGAAGCGGCGTGTGCTTGAAGACGTAGGCCATCACGAGGTGGGGGTCGCTCCCCCGCTTCAGGTCGAGCACCACCCGCACCTCGTCGGTCGACTCGTCGCGGACGTCGAGCACCATCGGGAGCTTCTTCTTCACGACGGCCTCGGCAATTTTCTCGACCACCACGTGACGCTCCACCGTGTACGGCATGCTGGTGATCACGATGCGGTCGTCGTCGCCGCGGCGCTTGCCCGGCTGGTGGGTGTAGGTGCCACGGAGCTTCAGGGACCCGTGCCCGTACTCGTAGATCTCTCGCAGCTGGGCCCGATTCGCCATGAGCTCGGCACCGGTCGGAAAGTCGGGCCCCTTGACGTAGCGGAGGAGCTTCGCCGTGCTGAGCGGCTCGTCTCCCGCATCGATGAGGGCGACGCAGGCGTCGATCACCTCACGGAGGTTGTGCGGAGGAATGCTCGTCGCCATCCCCACCGCGATCCCATAGCTGCCGTTGACGAGCAGGTTGGGGTAGCGCGAGGGGAGCACGACCGGCTCCGTGCGCGTGCCGTCGTAGTTGTCGCGAAAGCCAACGGTCTCCTGCCCGAGCTCCGCCAGCAGCTCCAGCGCGATCGGCGCCAGTTTGGCCTCGGTGTACCGCATGGCCGCCGCCGCATCACCGTCGGGCGACCCGAAGTTGCCCTGCCCCGACACCAACGGGTGACGCATCGCAAACGGCTGCGCCATGCGCACCATCGCGTCGTAAACCGCCGTGTCCCCGTGGGGGTGGTACTTGCCGAGCACTTCGCCCACCACGGCCGCGCTCTTGCGAAAGCGACCGTCGGGTCGGAGGGCCAGGTCCGCGAGCATCGCGTGGAGGATGCGTCGTTGAACGGGCTTCAAGCCGTCGCGGACGTCGGGAAGGGCACGTGAGGTGATGACGCTGAGCGCGTACGTCAGGTATCGCTGCTCCGCCTCTCGGGCGAGGGAGGCGTCGGGGGTGCGGCCGCCCCCGTCGTGGTCGTCGTCATCATCGTCTCGGGGCGGGGTGCGTTCCGTCGGCGGAAGCGTCAACGATTGCGTTCCTCGGCTGGAGGTCAGGGAGGACCAGCGACGGTCCGCCGCATCCCATGACCTCGAAGCGCGTCCGGGGCCAAGTTTTCCGTCGCCCGCGGGGCAAGCGGGCCCCGCGGCTCCGTGTACCGTGATCATGACCCTCGCCGCGACGACAACCGCGGGCCCGGCGCGCGGGGCGATGCCTTGTAGGCGGTCATCGACTGGGCTACGGCTCGGCCGGCGCGGCGTGTGGACGAGCATGAAACATCCCGTAAAAACGGCCATGTCGGGCCTCTGGCGCACGTCCGGCGCGCTCGTTCGGGCCGCCGGCTGGGCGTGCTTCGGGACCCTGATCGTCATCGTCGTCGGTGCCGCGACGGGAGGCCTGCGCTCCACGTGGGCGCAGACGGAACCGAGGGATGACACCGCCGAGCCGGCACCGGCCGCCGCCGACACCTCGGACGCCGAGGGGGAACGCGACGACGACGACGACGACGGCCGCGGCGACGACTTCGACGAGAGCGACTTCGACGACCCCGAGGGCGACGACGATGAGAACGGGGCCGGAGCCGGAGGCGGCGGTCCCGCGGCCGGAGGAGGCGGCGGCGGTGGATCGCCGGCACCGCCGCCCGCGATTCCCGTCTTGCCCGAGCTGCCCCCCACCGCGGCGGAACTTGCGCGGGGCAAACGCATCGCCGAGGTCAAGCTCGTAGGCAACGAACGCATCAGCAAGGAAGAGATCCGCGAGACGCTCCAGTCGTTGCGCGCCGGCAAGCGCTTCAACCCGCGCGGCATGACCCGAGACGTCCGCGAGCTGTGGGACCTCGCGTACTTCGACGACATCGAGGTCGACCTCAACCAAACCGAAACCGAAGTCCGCCTGCGGATCCTCGTGCGCGAGCGGCCGAGCGTGAAGGGCTACGGATTCTCGGGCAACGCAGTGCTCGACGAAGAGGACCTCAGCGAGATCGTCGAGAAAGAGCTCAAGGTAGGGAGCATCGTCAACCAGCCTGCGCTTCGGCGCGCAGTCCAGAAGATCCGCGACAAGTACGCGGAAGATGGCTACTTTCTCGCAGAGGCCCGCTACGAGGTCGTCCCCAAAAAAGACAACCAGGTCGTCGTCGAATTCACCGTCGAGGAAAACGAGAAGGTCACGGTGCGCCGGGTAACCTTCATCGGCAACGACACCCTCGACGACCAAGAACTCCGCGACCTCATGCTCACCGGCAAGCTGAGCATGTTTTCCTTCGGTTCCGGCGGACCGTTTCGCCAGGATGCCTTCGAGCGCGACATCCTGCTCTTGAGCACACACTACGCCGACCAGGGCTTTCTCTCGGTTCAGGTGGCCGCCCCCCGGGTCATGCTCACCCCCGACCGGTCGGGGATCGACATCGCGATCACCATCGACGAGGGTCCGCGGTATCGGATTCGCAAGCTGCAGGTGCAAGAGGTCGACGAGGACGGGCGTGAGGTCGAACCGCTTGGAGGGCGCCGCAAGATTCGCGAGCTGGTGCGGGCGCGGCCCGGCGATTTTTTCAACCGGGCCGAGCTCGTACGTGACCTTCAGTCGATCCAAACGACGTACCGCGACGCTGGCTTTGCGAACGTCGACGCGCCCCCCCAGATTCAACAGTATCCGCGACGCGCCGAGGCCGACGTCGTCGTCCGCATTCGGCGCGGCCAGCCGGTACGCTTCGGACGCATCGAGATCCGAGGCAACACTAAGACCCGAGACAAGGTCATTCGGCGTGAGATGGAGATCGCCGAGGGGGAGCTGTTCAGCGAGACCCGGTTGGAGAATTCACGCCGTCGGATCGCACAGCTCGGCTATTTCGAGCGTGTCGACGTCTCCAGCGAGCAGACGAAAGACGCGCGGATCATCAACGTCAACGTCGAGGTCACGGAAAAACCGACCGGCACCTTTCAGATCGGGGCCGGGTTCTCGAGCATCGAGAGCTTCATCGCCACCGCGCAGGTGCAACAGGCCAACCTGTTCGGACGCGGTCAATCGCTCGCGCTCTTGGCGCAGCTGTCTGGCCTCCGGCAGCTCGTCGACGTCCGCCTCATCGAGCCGTACTTCTTCGACACGCTGTTCTCAGCGCAGATCAACGTCTTCGATCAGCTCCGGGTATTCAACGACTTCTCGCTCGACTCGACGGGCGGGAGCCTCACCTTCGGCTACCCGATCATCCAGCCCAAACTCCGGGCGTCGGTGACCTACACGCTTAAGGATGACCGCGTCGACACGAGGACGCGCTCGACTTTCTTCGGAACGGCGAGCGCCGTGAGCGTGTTTCAACAGCTCCCCATCGCCAACCTCTTCAACGATGGCCTCACGAGCTCGTTGCGGCCGACGCTCACGTTCGACACCCGAAACAACCGACTGTTTCCCACGAGCGGCGTTTTTCTGCAGGCATCGACGGAAGTGTCCGTCGCGCCCCTGGGCAGCGAAAACGAATTCTACCGGCATCAGTTTACCGGGCGATTTTATTACCCGATCACCCCCACCATCGTCTTCAAGGTCAATTCCCAGGCGGGCCTGGTCACCTCCCCTGCCGCCGACGGCGTACCGCTGTTCGCGCGCTTCTTCCTCGGGGGCATCTTCGACATTCGCGGCTACCGCTTGCGAACGGTGGGCCCTCGGCTGCCGCTCACGACGGGCCTCAACCCCAACGACCCGATCGTCCGAAACGGCGCCGTCGTAGGGGGAAACATGAGTTATTTTCAAAATGTAGAGCTCGAGTTCCCCATCATCCAGGCGGTGGGGCTCCGCGGGGTGCTGTTCACGGATCTCGGCAACGCTTGGAACCTGGAGGAGCGCTATTGCGATGCGGCGCCGGCGTCGGAGTTCTCGGTCGCCGACCCGTGTTTCGACCCCCTCGACATCTTTCAGGTTCGGGCGAGTGGGGGCTTCGGGCTGCGGTGGTTTTCTCCCCTCGGGCCCCTTCGTTTCGAGTGGGGATTCCCGTTCAACCGGCTGGAATTCGAGGAGTCGAGCGTCTTCGAATTCACCATCGGCAACTTCTTCTGAGCCGACGAGGCGAATCGCGCGACGGGCGCTTCTACGGGCGCCACGGCCGTAGTACGACCCGATCATGACCGAGGGACAGATCCAGCAGAAGGTGCCGGTCAGCATCCAGGAAGAGCTGCGCGCGAGCTACCTGGACTACGCGATGAGCGTCATCATCGGACGCGCGATTCCCGACGTCCGCGACGGCCTCAAGCCCGTGCACCGCCGCATCCTCTACTCGATGCAGGAGCAGGGGATCACCCACAGCGGTTCGTACAAGAAGTGCGCCCGGGTCGTGGGTGACGTCCTCGGAAAGTACCACCCCCACGGCGACACCGCGGTGTACGACGCCCTCGTCCGGATGGCCCAGGAGTTCAGCCTCCGGGTCCCCCTGATCGACGGCCAAGGCAACTACGGTTCGATCGACGGCGATTCCGCCGCGGCGATGCGTTACACCGAGTGCCGACTCGCCTCGGCCGCGGCCGAGCTTCTCGAGGATCTCGACAAGAACACCGTCGACTTCGTCCCCAACTACGACGAGAGCGAGCACGAGCCGAGCGTGCTGCCGGCGAAGTTTCCGAACCTGCTCGTGAATGGGTCGGGCGGGATCGCCGTGGGGATGGCCACCAACATTCCTCCCCACAATCTGGGGGAGGTGATCGATGCGACGATCGCCCTCATCGAAAACCCGGAGATCGACATCGCGGGCCTGATGCAGCACGTCCCCGGTCCCGACTTCCCGACGGGGGCGATCATCCACGGGATGGCCGGGATTCAGCAGGCGTACACCACCGGCCGCGGCTCGATCGTCATGCGGGGCCGCGCGGATACCGAAACGGTGCAGGGCTCGAACGACCGCGAACAGATCGTGGTCACCGAGCTGCCCTACCAGTGCAACAAGGCCCGGCTCGTCGCTCGCATCGCGGAACTCGTCAAGGACAAGCGCATCGAGGGGATTAGCGAAGTACGCGACGAGTCCGACCGGGAGGGGATCCGGGTCGTGGTCGAGCTCAAAAAGGACATCTACCCGCAGGTGATCCTCAACCAGCTCTACCGGCTGACGCCGCTCCAATCGTCGTTTGGGGTCATCAACCTCGCCATCGTGCACGGACGGCCGCGCGTCCTCGATCTCAAGGAGACGCTCGAGCACTTCGTCGCGCACCGGCGCGAGGTGGTGATGCGGCGAAGCCGCTTCGAGCTAGAGAAAGCCGAGGCCCGGAAAGAGCTCGTCGAGGGGCTCGGCATGGCCACCACCGACATCGACGCGGTGGTCAGCACCATTCGCAGTTCACGCGACCCGGAAGAGGCACGGGCGCGCCTGATGGACCTGTCCTTGGTCGGGCTCGGGGCGTTTCTCCGGCGCGCCGGGCGCCCCGAGGAGGAAGCCAAAGCCGCCGACGAGGCCGGCCCCTACCGGCTCAGTGAGCGTCAGGCCAAAGCCATTCTCGAGATGCGGCTCGCGCGGCTGACGGGTCTGGAGCGGGAAAAGCTCGCCTCGGAGTACCGAGACTTGGGCGCCGTCATCGATCGCCTCACGGCTATCTTGAGCGACGAGCGGCTGCTCATGGGGGTCATCACCGACGAGCTGGTCGCGGTTCGCGACAAACACGCCGACCCCCGCCGCACCGAGATCGTGGCCGACGAAGCCGAGATCAACATCGAAGACCTCATCCAGGAAGAGGACATGGCGGTGACGATCAGTCACGCCGGGTACATCAAGCGTACGAGCCTGAGCAACTACCGAGCCCAGCGGCGCGGAGGCAAAGGGAAGAGCGGGATGAACGCGCGCGAAGAGGACTGGGTAAAGTCGCTCTTCGTCGCCAACACCCACAGTTACGTCTTCTTTTTCAGCAATAAGGGCAAGGTCTACGTCAAAAAGGTCTATCAAATCCCCGAAGCCTCGGCCGCGGCGCGAGGCCGCGCCATCGTCAACTTCGTCGGTCTCGACGAGGGGGAATACGTGGCCGCCATCCTCAACGTCAAAGACATCCAGGAAGGGCCGTACGTCGTCACGTTGACGCGACGGGGTCAGATCAAGAAGACAAGCCTCATCGACTACAAGAACTACCGCGAGACCGGCCTCATCGGGGTGCGTATCGACGACGACGACGAGCTGCTCGAAGCGGTGCTCACCGACGGCCAACACGAGCTCTTGATCGGCACGAAGCAAGGGCTGGCGATTCGGTTCGCCGAAGACCGCGTGCGTGCCATGGGGCGTGCCACCCGAGGGGTCAAAGCCATCGACATTGGCGAGGGCGACGAGGTCGTCGGCTTTACCCTCTACCAGCCGGGGGATCCGCGGCGGAAGGTCTTGACGATCTGCGAACTGGGCTACGGCAAGCAGACGGACATCGACGAGTTTCGCCTGCAGAACCGAGGGGGCAAGGGGGTCATCCTCATCGCGACCAGCGAGCGAAACGGACCCGTCGTCGGCCTCGGACTGGTCGGTCCCGACGAAGAGGTGATCATGATCACCGACCGCGGCCAAACCCTACGGACCCGCGTCGAAGAGATTCGAGAGACCGGACGCAACGCTCAAGGGGTGGCCATCATGAACGTCGCCGACGGCGAGCGCATCGTCGCCATCGAGATGTTCACGCCGGACGACGACGAAGACGAAGAGGACGGCGGGACGGGCGACGACGGCCCATCGAGCGACGACGGCCCATCGAGCGACGACGGTCCGGCCTCCGTCGGGGCGGAGGCCGACACCAAGGTGCCCCGGTCCGACGGCGGACCGGCGGGAGACACGGCCGACGGTGACGAGGCCTCCGACCCCGCGGCGCCGCCCGCGTCCTCCGAGCCCGAGACGTGAGTTTTGGGGGCTGTTGCCCTCGGAATGAGGCATGATGTCGCCGTGCTGATGTGCCCGGCGTGCGCCCGTGAGTTTGGCGACGGGCTGGTGACCTGTCCCGACGACGGGGCGGCCTTGGTCACCCTCGAGACAGGGGCGGGCGAACGCGCCGAGGCGCTCGTCGGGAAGGTGGTCGACGGCCGCTACCGCGTCGAACGCATCATCGGCAAGGGCGGCATGGGGACCGTCTACGCATGCCGTCACATCGTCGTGGGCAAGACGTTCGCGATGAAAGTGCTCCGGGCAGGCGTGGAGCGCTCGGAGGAGGTGCTCCAACGGTTCATCCGCGAGGCCCAAGCCGCCAACGCGGTGCGCAGCCGTCACATCTGCGAGATGAGCGACTTCGGCCAGCTCCCCGGCCGGGGGGGCGCGTTCTACGTCATCATGGAGCTGCTCGACGGGATGAGCCTGACCCGAGCGCTCCGGGAACAACGCCTCGACCTCGATGCGTCGTGCCGCGTCTTTGCCGCGGTCGCCTCCACCCTCGACCGCGCCCACGCCCAGGGCATCATCCATCGCGATCTCAAACCCGACAACGTGATGCTGGTCGAGGAGGACGACGACCCGTTCTTCGTGAAGCTGGTCGACTTCGGCATCGCGAAGGTCATGCAGAGTAAAGCGGGCGACCTCACCGAAACCGGCGTCATCCTCGGCACGCCGTACTACATGTCGCCCGAGCAGGCGCGGGGCGAGCGCCTCGACCCTCGCAGCGACGTCTACGCGCTCGGGGTGATGATGTACCGAGCCTTCACCGGCAAGCTCCCCTTCGTCGCGGACACGGCGATGGGGGTGCTGACCCGACACCTCACCGAGACGCCCGAGCGGCCGAGCCGCATCGCGCACGACATGGATGCCGCCCTCGAGCGTCTCATCCTTCGATGTATGGAGAAGAAACCCATCGACCGGTTTCAATCGATGCGCGACGTCATGGTGGCGATCGAGTCCGTCCGGGAGCGGGTGGCTCGCCCCGCGAACGGCCCCCACGCCCACGCGCATGCGCTCCGGGCCACGACCGACGAGAATCCGATCGCGGCGCAGATCCGCAACGTCGAGGCCAACCCGACCGGGAAACGCACGGCCGACGTGGGACCGCCTTCCGCCCATCGGGCTTCCCCGACCCGTGTCGACGGCGCGGTCGCCACCACCACCGCGGAGGCGGACGTACGTGGGAGCCGAGGCGCCGCCGCCGCCGCCGCGGCGCCCGCGGTCACGACATCGACGGAGCGGGCCCCGGAAGGGCCGCCGATGCCCCTGACGCTTCCGATGGCGGAGACGCCCCGCGGCAATGGCCTCCCCTGGGACCAACATCTCCCTCCCGAGGCCGGGTACCCGGTGCGGGGGGAGGCCGACACGAACCATCCGGGGGCGCGACCACCGCACGCGGCGACGGGACGGGTGACCGCAGCGACAGGGGCGACCTCCGCGGCGGCGATGCTGCCTCCTCCCGCCGCCCCTCCGCGTCGACGTCGCACCACCGCCGTGCCCGCGGCGGGTTTTGCCACCACCTCGGCGCCCCCCGTCGTGGATCGACCGGAGATGGTCGCCGGTGACCCGCGAATCACCTCCTCGGGACCCGCCGCGCCGACCTCCACGCCCGACCTCCCCGCCGTCGGCGTGTCGACGTCCTCTTTCGAGCCCACCCTCGCCCGCGCCGTCGTCGAGCCCGGTGAGGCGCCAACCGACCGCGGTCTCGTGGCGTCGTTGCTGCCCCCGCCTCGTCCCATGCGACGCATGGTGCAGTGGACCGCGCTCGGGGCCGCGGTAGCCGTTGGTCTCGGCGTCGCGATCGCGATGGTCGTCGTGGCCGGAGAAGACGGCACCGCGGGCTCGACGGAGGGCACGACGAGGCTGGCCCCAGCCGCCGCGTCACCGGCCGGCAAGACGACCGCCGAGGTAACCCACGGCCCCTCCGGGGACACCGCGACCGCGCCGACGACGGCGCGCGCGGCCGCCGACCGCGTGGAGGAACCCGACGACCGGGGCGAGAAGACCCCGGCGCGAACCGACGACGATTCCGCGGCGCACCGCCCCCCGGCGCTGCCGTCAGGGGGCGCCGCCACCACGAGCCGGGGCGCCGACGACCGCCCCCCCACGACGCCGCAGCCCTCGAAACCACCCCCCACCACGACGACGCGGCCCCGCGTGGTGGCGCCGCCGACGGTACCGAAGGCGGCGGCCGAACCCTCTCCCTCACCCGCCACGCCTCCCGACGACGGTGTTCGAAGCCCTTTCGACTGAATCCGCCGCCCGGCCGTGAAGCAAAACCCATGGCGAAGCGTCCTCTCGGCCCCCATTTCCGCCGCCGACGCGGCCAGGCCCTGGTCGGTGCGGCCATGTGGGGCGCGCTCGCGGCCACGACGGTGCACGTCGCGCCCGTCCGTGGCGCGGAGGCGGGCGAGGTCTCGAACCGAGAGGAGGCGAAACGTCTCTTCGACCGAGGCCGCATCGCATTCCGCGGGGAGCGCTTCGAAGAGGCGATTCTCCGGTGGCAGGAATCGTTCGAACTATCGAAAGAGCCGCTCATCCTCTGGAACATCGCCAATGCGTTCGAAGCCCTGGAGCGTCCGTCCGAGGCGCTTGATTACCTCGAGCGTTGGTCTCCCCACGCCAGCGGGGACGAACGTGAGGAGCTCGACGAGCGGATGGACCGGCTCCGCGCTGCCACCCGTGCGGCGACCGAACGAGATGCCGCGAAGGGCGACGAAGCTGATGATGATGATGATGATGCCCGCAAAACCAAATCCTCGTCCGAAGCCGATGAAGGCGGCGAGCGCAACGTCGCGAGCCACGATGGGCTAGCGGTCGCGGGATGGAGCCTTCTCGGCGTGGGCTTGGTCGGGGTGAGCGTCGGGGTGGTGACCGGCGTCGTGGCCGCGGGGGCGCGACCCGACCTCGACGACGCGTGCCGTCCCGAAGGCGGCCAAGGGGGGACGCGGCTGTGCGGCGAAGAGGCGCGCGCCGACGTCGCCAGGTCGCGCAACCTGGCCCTGGCCGCCGACGTGACGTGGGCTTCGGGCGCCACCGTCGCCGTGGTTGGCCTGACGATGGCGCTCTACGCCATGACTACGGGGGAAGACGTCGCGGCGGCAGCGCCACCCACCGTAGAAGAGGAAGCCAACCTCCTCCTCGGACCAGGGCGACGCAAGCACGGCGAAAGGGAGCCGTTCCGGTTGCACCCCGACTTCGGTTACGCGCCGCAGGCGGGATGGCACGGCGGCATTTCTCTTTTCCGAAACTTTTGATGGCGACGCGATCGCGGCGACCGCGTGCACGTCCGATGACAGCCCCGCGAAATGCTGTAACCTGGCGGTGTCCCCGGAGCGCCCGGGGCAACGGCGTGGGCGAGGCGGAGAAAAGCGGCGATGATGGAGAACCTGGAGCACGTCCTCGCGGACGGGGTGATCGAAGCGCTGAGAGCGCGCGACCACATTGCGTTTTCTCCTGAAGCCGAGGACGCCCTCAACGACGAGCTCGTCCTTCTCATCACGCCTTCGGTGGCGATGATGGGGGACCATCTCGAGGCGGAGCGCGCACAGGAGAGTCGTGCCGTAGCTCAGGGCAGCCTCGGGCATGGCCACACCGAGGAAGCCGTGGTCGAACTCGCGGAGCACATCACCGACCGCCTGCTCCAGTCGGACCACGTCGAAGACGTCTTTGCCGCCGACCGAATGATCCGTCGCGATGTCCTCCGTGCGCTCCGGACGCAGCTGTTGGCCTACCTACGCGGCGAGGTGGTGCTCGCCTCCCACCGCACCATCCTCGAGCGCTTCGAGGTGACCCTCGCCGAACTCGGGTACGTCGTGCGCGGGGTGTGTGAGCGCGCCGATCCAAGCACGATTCATCACTCGCTCGTCGTGGCCGCAAACGTCTGCGGAGGTCGGCTGTGCTCGCTGGAGATCTCGATGGGCGTCGCCATTTTCGAGCTGCCGGGGGGCGCCGAGGCGGGTCGGCTCGCGCTGGAAGAAGCGATCACCGGCGAGATGATGGGTCTGGTCCGGGCCGGCGTCGTGCCTTTGCCTTCGATCGAGCAGCTGCTCGAGATTAGCCCCGACGTTCCCGGATTATCGGGTTTTCGCGACGCGATCGCACGCGCCGAGCTCCGCACCCGCCACACGACCGGGTGCGAAGCCACCTGCCGTTTGCTCGACGAGACGACCGTCTTGGTGAGCGTCATTCCTCTATCGAAGGAAGCCGCCGCCGAGGCCCATGATCATTTCAGCCGGTTTCTCGAGCTCCTCGAAGAAGCCCTCGACGGGCTGCCGAACGAAAGCGTCGTCGGTGCGTCGGCGGGAGCGTCGTCGCCGGAGGGCGCGGTGCCGCGGCCCTCGGATCGCGCCGACCACGGTGATGATGACGATCCCACGCCCGTGGAACACGAGCCCGAGTCGACCTCACGGCGACGACGTCGCCAGCGGCGTGAGGACCATAGCGCCGCGCCGAAATCGGAGCCGCGAAAGAAGCGCTCCGCCACGAAGGCTTCGAATCGGACTTCGGGAACGCAACCGTCCAGCCATGGGCGTTCCGGCAAGGGGCGCTCCGGCAATCAGCGACGCGCAAAGACGAAACGCGAAAAGTAACGTCGCACCGGCGGCCCGGGTGGGGCCTCTCCAACGCCGGCCGCGCCGATGGCCGCCGGGTGTCCGGCGACGGGAGGTTTTCAACAGCCTGCTAGGGTGGTGGGGGCGAGCCCGGCACCGCGGAAGCAGTGGCGGAAGGGCTGCCTGCTGCCGCGTCGGATCCTTCAGGTGCGACGACGGCGGCAGCGTCGACCCCGAGGGCCTGCTTGACTTCCAGCGCGAGCGCACAACTGTTCGCCTGACGCTTGAGCGCCACCGCACTTTCGGGATGGCTCGTGGCCGGACCGCGAAGAGCCCCCGCGGCCATCCGCCGCAGCCGGAACACCAGGTTGTCGGCTTCAGCGTCGAGCCGATAAAGACAAACGCGCGCAGGGTGATCGGCGGTGGGGATGCCTCGCTCGTCCTCGTCGGTCGCCGATGCTGCCTCGGCCGCACCAACACCGCCGCCGTTCACCGCCGCCTCGGCGGGTTCGTCGATGACCACGAGAAAGTACTTCGACTGGTTCAGCAAGTCGGTCGCAAGAGGGAGATCGTAGGCACTGATGTCGTCGAACGTTCCCACCAAGCCCCGCATGGTCAATTCGTTGGTGACTTCTTGCGTCTCGGCGACCCAAGCGTCGTCGAGAACCGAGAGGCTCTTGTACGCCGTACGCAAATTGTATGGCTGCGACGGCGTGGTGCAGCGCTCGAACTCGTTGCACATCTGACCCCGCGGGCAATCACGGGTCGTCTGGCATTCCGTCCCCCGCAGCGGATTCGCGTTGGTCGCCGTCAGCAGGCACGCGGTGAACGCATCCTTGAGGGAAGCGTTCGCGGCGTCTCGGATCTGGTCGGTCGATCGGGCATCCGACTGCGCCAATCGGAGGTAGATGCCCGGCATCGTGCGAAAGTCCCAGGTCGACAGCAACGACGCCGGGGGCGCGACATCGGTAAAGGCCGCCTCCGCGCAATCCGTGGTCCACCGCTCGAGCCTTTCCCGCAGGGGATCCCAGCGGGGTCCAAGCTCGTCCTTCACCGCCCTCTGGCGGGCGAGAAGCTCGGTGCGCATCTCGTTGATCTTCGCCTGGTCGAGCCGCCACCAAATGACGATCCCTACCCCGATGAAGATCACCGCCCAGAGCCAAACCCTCGGGGGCAGGGACTGGAGGCGTCGCCGCTCGGCGCGCGCTTCGGAGACCGATGGGAGGCCCCTCGTGATCTCCGGCGGACCTTTGGGGGCCCCGCCGCTCGACCGCCCCTGGCTCGACGATACGTCACGAGCGCTGCCCGGGCCCTCCTTCTCATTGTCGCCGGCCGGGGCCGACGCCCCAGGGCCCGAAGACAGACCGGGGGGCGCCGAGGGATCCCGAGGGGGGGAGTCGCCCATCACCCGGTGGGCTTACCCCGCTTTTTCACCATGAAGCTGATGTTCGGATATCCGGCGTAGGCGGCCGTCTGGAATACGGACTTCACGACGAGCGCGGGAACGTTCTCGTCGACCTGGAGGATGGCCACACCGGGGAAAGGCGTGTTGGGGTTGAAGCTCTTCCACAGCTCCCGCTTTCGCTTCAGCAGCTCGAACAATTCGTCGATTTTCTGCATCCGCCCCATGTCCTCGATGGCGCGCACCGAACCCGCCAATTGACCGTTGACGAGTACCTGGTTTCCGTTGACCGCCACCATCGGCGCCTCGATCACCGACTCGACGTTCTCCGCCTGGGGAAGCACGATGTTCTTGTCGACGCCGATTTCACCCGATGCCGAAAAGCTCATCAGGAGGAAGACGACGATGGTGATGAGAAAGTCGATGAACGCCGTGAGGTTCAGGTTGGCGTTGACCCCTCGCCCCGTGTGCCCCGCGACTTTTCGCCACACGAAGTGAAGGGGCACCCCGTGCATGAGCCGACGCCCCGGCTGTTGAATGACGTGCGCGTGGGGGTCGTGATGCTTGTGTTGCCTGGTGGCTCCGATACCGCTCATTTGCTCGAGCCCCTCACCGTACCGAAAAGGTCATGTTGAAGACGGGGACCTTCTTGGTCTTGCCGTCGGGAAAGGCCATGTCGCGTTGTGTGTCGTACAGCGCGTCGAGGACGGAAATGACTTCCTTGAAGGGCATCCGATTGTCGGCGTGGAGGACCGCCTGGTCGACCTTCTTGTCGCTTTTGTCCTGGTGTCCTCCGTGAACCTTCCACTCTTCGTTGAGTTTCTTCGCCAGTTCGCTGTACACGACGTCGCCCTGGGGCTTCGGCACGGAACTCTCGCTGACGACGGTGGCGCCTTGCTTCCACACGAGGTTGAAGTTGCTCTCGTGGATGTGGAGGTGGAGGATCTTGTCTGGGGGAACGGGTTCGACCTCGCGTTCCGGGTTGGGAGGGCCCGGAATCTGCGCGTTCGCATTCATCCGAGAAAAGGTCACCCACACCGCCGTGATCAGGAGGAAGGAGATCGTGACCATCAAAAGATCGATGAACGGAATCATGTTGATGTCGGCATTGATCGCCCGCCGACCCCCACCGCCACCTTCACCGACGTCTACGCCACCCATGGCACCTTCTCCTGTCGTCCTATTCTGCGAGAATTGAGACTGCGATGCCGCCGTCGCCCATCCGAGGTGGACCAACGGCGCCACAGCCGTCTCAGTTCACTGCCCTGCTGTTCACCCAGCCAATCACGCTGCGCCAACAATCGCCCTGCGCTGACCCGTTAGCGAATCACTCCGCCGCCTGGGCCGCCGCCTGGACGTTGACCTTTTCGCGGTTCGCCACGACCAGGTTGAGCACCTGCACCGAGGCGTGGTTGATGTCGTCTTCGAGCTTCTGCGTCTTCCCGTTCAGGACCGCGAACCCGATGAGCCCGATGATCGCAACCCCGAGCCCGAAGGCCGTACAGTTCATCGCCTCGGAGATGCCCGCGGCGAGAATGGTCGCCTTCTGACTTGGGTCGACCGAGTTCGCAGACACCGCACCGAAGGACTTGATCAGTCCCGACACCGTGCCGAGGAGACCCGACAGCATCGCTAGGTTGGAGAGCAACGCCAGGTAGCCCGTGCGCTGGGTGATCTTCGGCATCTCGCGCAGCGCCGCCTCGTCCATCGCGGCCTGGACCTCTTCATCGGGCCGGTGGACCTTGACGAGACCCGCCTGAACGATGCGGGCGAGCGGGGCGTTCTGGGCCGAGCAAACCTTGACCGCCTTCGCGATGTCCCCCGCGAGGATGCACTTTTGCATGGTCGCCAGGAACATGTCCTTGTTGATGGACGACCCGAAGAGGTACAGCGCCCGCTCCACGGTGACGCCGATCGTGAGGATCGACCAGAAAAGAATCGGGTACATGCCCCAACCGCCCTCTTCGAAGGCTTCCCATAGACTGTGCATCGCTTGTCTTCCTCCAGAGCTCAGACCGCGGACGTCGAGAAAGGTTCCGTCATCGCCTGAGTTCGCTTTTTTTTTCCGGGGCCACTTTTTTCCGGGGCCACGCTGCGTCCTACGCACCCTCCCCAGACCGAATGAGCGCCGCTCGGCATACCACAGACCATCTCATCGAGGGCCGCGAGGATTGTCGCACCCCCGGCCGGTGACCCATGGGGTCGAGGCGGCGGGGCCTCTTTCACGCCGAGCATCAACGCGGGCGCATCTTCGCGACCAACGCCTCGCCCCGTCAAGGGGACAGGGTTGGTTTTTTGACGGCTTCGGGTTTGCGGTAGGTGGTCTACGCACCGGAGGGCGAAAAATACAGCACACCGCGATGGGTCCAGGCCGGCGTTCGAGGTCGACCTTTCCCCGGGAACGCGATGTCGTAGCGGCGCCCCGCCACGAAGAGCGCAGGCCGACGTTGCCACGAGCGCGACGGCTTGCCACCTCGAAGTCGTCACGGCTATAGTCTTTGCCTCCTTCAACCAGGTCAAACGCGAGAGATAACGACACCATGCATCTCCTCCTGATGTCGGCCGCAGAGGGCGGCAGCGACTCCGGCTTCATGGCCGCGCTGAAGCACAACCCCACCTTTCTTCTGTGCAATGCCCTCGTCTCGGTGATCGTGATCACCATCGTCATCGAGCGCTTCTCGTTCCAAACCACGAAGTATCGGGTCAACTCCAAAGAGTTTTTCGCGCAGATCAAGAAGCTCGTGGTCAACGGGAACATCGACCGCGCGATCAAGCTCTGCGATGCGAGCGACTATCCAATCCTCCAGCTCGTGAAGTCGGGGCTGACCCACGCCAACAAGGGCGCCGACGAAATCGACGCCGCGCTCAGCGAAAAGCTCTCCGAGTTGCGACCCAAGGTCGAGGCGCGCATCGCCACCCTCTGGTCACTCGCCAACATCGCGACCCTCATCGGACTGGTCGGGACGGTGTTCGGTCTCATCGCCGCCTTCGCCGCCATCTCGGGTTCGAACCTGTCGCAAGCCGAAAAGCAGGCCCTGCTCACCGGCGGGATTGCGGAAGCGATGTACAACACGTTCTTCGGGCTCGCCATCGCGGTGGTCTGCATGATCGCCCACGTGATTTTGCACTCGAAGTCGAAGGCCATCGTCCACGACCTCGAAGCGACCACCGAGCGGGTCTTCAACCTGCTGACCATCACGGCCAAGCCCAGCTGAAGCGCGCGTCCTCGTCGTGAGCGCACCAGCCCGGAAGCCACCCGACCCGAGCGCATCTGACCCGAACGCGATGGCCATGAGTGCAGCAACACCTCCGATGGCACCCCGATGTGAGGTGTCGTCCCCATGAGCGGCGCCCCTCGAGAGGACGATTCGGGTGACTACCCGTTGAGTCCGGCCCAGCGATCACGCATCCGACGCCTCTCGCGGTGGGAAGAGCCTTCGCCCGGGGAGGAGGCGGGTGAGCTCAACATCGTCCCCTATCTCGACATCATCATGAACATCATCGTGTTCGTCATCGCGACGATCACGGTCGTGTTCATGAGCACCCTCGACGTGAATCCCCCATCGGCCGGCGGCGGGGGGCGCTCGACGCGGGTCGACACCAAGGCGTTGAACCTGACCGCGATCATCACCGGCGACGGCATCGGGCTGAAAACGTCGTCCGGCAACATCGCGACCGGGTGCGAACGGGTCGGGTCCGGCATCACCATCCCCAAGAATGGGGACGGGACCCACGACTACGCGGAACTCACCAAGTGCGCGCGCCGCCTCAAAAGCGAAAATGATCGGTTCGCGGAGGAGACACAGGTCACCGTCACGGCGAACAACAACATCGAGTACCAGACGATCATCAGCTTCATGGATGCCATTCGGTCCGACGACCCCGACAGCTGCACGGTGGACCCCGAATCGAAAGCGTGGTCCGGGAAAGGCTGTCTTTTTCCCAACGTCAACTTCGGAGTGGCGAGATGAGCAGCGGCGGAACGCCCCCGGCGAGCACGGTCCGGTACAAGGCGGCCCTGCGAAAGGCCATTCGGAAAAACCGCCGCGAACCGGAGATCGACTTTCTCAACATCACCGCGATGTTGGACCTGATGACGATCATCCTCGTCTTTCTGCTCCAGACGATGGCGAGTTCGACGCAGTCGATTCAGGAGGGCAAGGACCTCGAGCTGGCGCGGTCGTTCATGAAGGGAGAGCCGAGCGACCAGGGTGTGATCCTCGTCGTCAGCAAGAGTGCCATTCTTCTCGGGGAACAGGGAGAAGCGGTCGTCCCTCTCCCCTCCCGAGAGCAGCTCGCCAGCAGCGGACTCGACGCGAAGTACAAACGGAGCGGGCCCAACGACCTCTACATCGTTCCCCTCGCGAACGCGCTCCGAAATGCACGAAAGCTCGACAAGGCGGTGCGTGCGGCGAAGAAGCTCGATACCTCGACGTCGGAGGCGATCATCATCGCCGACGCCCGCACGCCCTATCGCCTGCTCATGGAGGTGATGTTTACCCTCGGGCAATCGGAGTTCGGCAAGTATCACCTCATGGTGATGAAGGCGAAAAACGACTGAACCAGTCGCAGGCGGCGACTCGAATCAACCACCGCCGTCAACCGTCCGTCGCTCCTTGAGACTGTCGCGCCTCGAGACTGCGCGCCACGGAACTGCGCGCCACGGAACTGGGGTCGACCCGCCTCACTCGAAGGCGAAAAGGTCCTCGAGGTCGGTCTTGCTGAGCTTTTTGGCGCCGCCCGTGTCCTCGGTCAGGACCGATGCGACGAGCTCCTGCTTCTTCGCCTTGAGCTGGAGAATCTTCTCCTCGATGGTGCCCGCCGCGACCAGACGGTACACGCTTACCGACCGGGTCTGACCGATGCGATGGGCCCGATCGGTGGCTTGTTGCTCCACCGCGGGATTCCACCAGGGGTCGAAGTGAACGACCGTGTCGGCCGCGGTGAGGTTGAGGCCGGTGCCACCTGCCTTCAGGCTGATGAGAAAGCAGCTGACGGTGGGGTCTTCCTGGAAGCGTTCGATGCGTTCGGCCCGATCTTTGGTCGACCCGTCCAGGTATTCGTACCTGATGTCGTCCCGCTTCAACGCCTTCTCGATCAGCTTCAACATCTGGACAAACTGGCTGAACACCAGCACCTTGTGGCCGCCGTCGACCGCGTTCTGGAGCAGTTCACGCAACGCGAGCAATTTGCCCGAGTCGCTGGAACTGAAATCGCGCGGCAGGCCGAGCAACCGTGGATCGCAAGCTGCCTGTCTCAGCTTGGTGAGCCCGGCCAGGATCTGAATCTGGCTCTTCGCGAGGCCCACGCGCTCGACCTCGCCCATCACTTGAGCCCGCACTTCCCGTGCGATCTGCGCGTAGACGGGCCCCTGGTCTCCGGTGAGCTCGACCACGTGGTCCATCTCGATCTTGTCGGGCAGGTCCTTCGCCACTTCGAGTTTGGTCCGCCGCAGGATGAACGGGTGAATGATGTTGCGAAGCCGCGCCGCCGCCTTGTGGTCGCCCTGTTCGATGGGACGGCTGAACCGCTGCTCGAACTGATCCAGAGGACCGAGAAGACCGGGCGATACGAAGTCGAAAATCGACCAAATCTCGCTGAGTCGATTCTCAATCGGCGTGCCCGTCAGGGCCAGGCGACGGGCCGCCGGGAGCGCTTTGGCCGCCTGGGCCGTGGCGCTGGTGGGATTCTTGATGTGCTGGGCTTCGTCGAGGACCGCATAGTCGAGGGCGAGCGACTGCAGGAACTCGTTGTCACGACGCAACAGCGCGTAGCTCGTGATGAGGACCTCCGCCTTTTCGACGGCGTCCTGCTGGTCGTGCCGGTCTGGGCCGTGCCAGAGAAGCACCCGTAGCGTGGGGGCGAAGCGCTCGATCTCTCGCTGCCAATTCCGCACCACCGACGTCGGGGCCACGATGACGGCCTTCAGCTTCTTTTGCTTGGTCTTGACGGCGCAGAGCAAGGCGATGGTTTGGATTGTCTTCCCCAGACCCATGTCGTCGGCGAGGACACCACCGCTCCGAATTTCGTGGATGAACTTGAGCCAGGAGAGGCCGTCTTCCTGGTACGGACGAAGGGTGGCGCGTAGCGAACGCGGCTTCTTTGCCTTTGCGATGCTCTCGATGTCGCCGAGCTGCTCGAAGAGCTTCTTCGCTTTGCTCGCGACCGTCGTGTCGTCGGCTTGACGCAACAACTCCTGCACCCGACCCGCTTGGCTCAAGGGCAGTTTGCCGCTCTTGTCGGCCGCCGCGAGGAGCTCGATCTCGCGATCGAGCATGGCCCGAACCTTGGCCGGGTCGAAGGCGGCGAAAGAACCGTCTTCCAGGCGCACGAACTTTTTGCCCTCCTGCAGACATTTACGCAGTTCGTCACGGTCGACCCCAATCCCGTCGGCCGAGAACTGGATGTTCACGTTCAGCCAGTCCACCCCGGACGTGACTTTCGCGAAGGTATCGACGTGGGTGGAGCGCACCTGGGTGTCGACCAAATGCTCGGGCACGAAGAGGTCCCAGGTTTCCGGAAGCTGCCCGAGACCCTCGGTCCAAAACCGAAGCGCCGCGTCCCCCATCGCCTGAAAGTTCTCACCGGAATCATTGGGCGAGAGTCCAAGGTCGAGCAGCCGATGGACCGCCGCTTGCTGCGCAGCGATGTCGACGCGCACGCACGTCGGGCGACGGCTTCCCTCCTGGGGGGGGCGAATGAGCACCGGCGGAGTGATGCCGTCCGCGCGAACCGGCAGCTCGTCGTCGCCATACGCCGCATAGAGTTCCACCCCGGCCTCCATCAACGATCCGGTGGCCCGCATGCGAAACGTCGGCTCCATGTCGACGACGTCCGCAATCTGCGAAAGGTCCGGGAGCTCGGCCCCCATCTCCAGCGCGATGCGCGGCAGACCCTGCATCACCAACGACACCAGATGACCCATCGGCTCGGCGATGGTGGGCGACTTGAGAAGACGGCGCATTGCTGCGGGCGCCACCCGACGATCGACCCGCCGCGCAATGCCCTCCTGCGTATCGATGTGCCAACACGGCCACCCCTCGAACCACCCTCCCTGGAGAAGATTGAATTTGCGCGCGTCTCCCTGGCGCTCGAACGCCGCCTTCACGATGATGGTGTCACCGCCTACGGCATCGAGGTCGAAGCGCGGTCGAAGCACATCGTCGCTGAATCGAAGCTGCTTCAGCGCGGGCTCGAGGAGCACTTTGCACTCCTCCAGCAGGGGGAGAAGCTCGGCCACGTCTTCGCCGCGTACGTCGACCGCAGGGTGGCGGGGGTTACCACTCTCGAAGCGGGACAACACGCGAAGCGCTTGTCGCTCCGCGGTGGGAAACAACGCCTGCCACGTCAGCGCGACGCTCGGCAACACGGCAACCCGGGCGTCGGCATCGAGCACCGTCACCGTGAGCGCGCCCTGGCGTACGTGGATGCGCATCTCGACGGCATGCCCCTGCTGCATTCCCTCGGGGGGCAACCAGGCCGCGAGCCCCGTCTGGCCCGCCGTGGCGTCTTGGTCCGCCACCAGATGAGGCGCGACGCCGGCCGCGGCAGCGGCATTGAGGCGGGCACGACGGCGGCGGGCGCGTTTTGACTCGCCTCCCGCGTGCGCGGTGTTGGGCGCCACTGCGGGCACGGGTGCTCGAGCCGATTCGCCCCGGGCTCGGTCCCGCACGCTGATCAACAACGCCGCCACGTGCTTACAGTGCTGTCCGGTCTTCGCGAACACAGGGCACGTGCAGCGCGACTGGATTCCGTCCGGAGACAGCGTCACGACGGGCCGGAACGGTTCTGCGTCGTTGGCGCGCACCTCGCCGGTCGCCTCCGTACCCTCGACCGTGACCGCGCCTACATGACCGCGGCGAAAGTACTCGAGGCCGCGGAGAAAGGTCCGCGCCCCCAACAAGCGCCGCAAGCCCCGGTCGCTCAAGGTCGCGAGGGCGTCCGAGATGGGTGCCGACGGTCCACCGTCGGGCGCGGCGGCCCCACCGCCGCCCGGTGCGTTGTGGTGGGCCGCGCCGTTGGGGTGCGGCGCGCCCGGCCCCGACCGGGGCCCGTGATGCATGCGCCCGCCCGATTTTTTCCCACCCCCCGTCGTCTCCCGACGCTGGCGAGAACGCGAACGCGACGATCCCCGGGAAGGCCGCCCGCTCACGGGAGCGCTCCCTCGACGTGGAGCGAGCGCTGGCCCGAGGGCTCAGCCGGCTTCCGCGGGATATGGAGGTCGACCAAGGCGGGCACGCGTCGCGCGCGTCGTGGCGTGGTCGCGATGGCCTGGGCGCGGATCCGACACACGTCGGCGGGAGAAGCGAGTGGGGTCAAGATGCATCACCAAAAAAGCGGGGAGATCACGAAGGCGAGTGCGGTCAGGGTCAAAATGAGGGCCTGGACCGCCGAGCTGACGACCCCTTTCAGGGGGTCACCGGTCGTATCGTTGATGATGGCCGCCACGTACGTGGGGTTGTGCCGCTCTGTCGCCGATCGCTCTGTCCCCGAGCGCGTCGGGTCGAGGGCGAAGCGACCTCCGTGGGCTCCGGTCTCGATGTACTTCTTTGCGTTGTCCCAGGCCGTCCCGGCTTGATTGCCGAGCAAGATACCCAGGGTCGAAGCCGCCGTGGCGGCGAACAAGAACGCCACGATGGCCGTAAGGGACGAACGGACCGTATCCCCTGTCGGAGTCGCGCGCAAGCCGGCGACGATGACGAGAGGCGCCCCGAGGCCGACGACGGCCGGCGGGATCAGACCGCGAAGCGCAGCGCGCGCCACGATCTCGACGCAGGCGACCTGGCGGCGTTCCCGCCCCGTCACGCCTTCCTCGCGCGTTGTTCCGCGATTCGCAGCGCTCGCCGAGAGGGTGCTCTGGTCTTCGACCCCACCGTCCTCCCGTTCGTGATCCGGTACCCGCGGAACGGCCCGAAGCTCTTGCACGACGTCGCGCGCGGCGGCCACCACCCCCCGCAGAAGCATCCAAGCGAAGAGCAACAGCGTCGCGACCCCCGCCACGACCGCGACGCCTACGACCGGCGAAGGCGCCGGGAGCCCGAGCCCCGCATCTGACCCCGAGCGCGACGAGAACGTCGTCAGGGCCAGCAGACACGAGACGCCGGAGCCAACCGCCAGCAGCGTGCGGGCGTAGCTCTTCGAGGTCGTGCCCACCGCATCGAGCAGGCGAGCCCGCGCCCGCACATCCACCCGGCGTCGCAAGGGAGAGAGGTCGATCAGCCCTCCGGCGGTGTCGGCCACGACCCCGAGCGAGGACATCGCCAACACGTAGGGCATCGCTCCGAAGAGACCCGCGACTGCGAGCACCATCCCAAACAATCCCCCGTGCACGAGACCGCTCTGCGCGCCGAGGGCAAAGGCCGCCGTCGACGTCATCGTGGCGACCGCCAGGGTGACCGCCGTTCCCTCCCCGGCGCTCGCCCACCCACGAAGTGCCGCGAGCGTCGCTCCCCCCCGCGCCGCTTCCGCGATGGTCCGGACCGGACGGAACCGAGACTCGCTGTAGTACTGCGTCGTGTAGAGAAGGCCCGCCCCGCCGAGGAGGCCACTCAACCAGCACCCACCGAACACCATCCAGTGCGGGTCGACCAACCATTTGGTCGCGCCGACCCCACCGATCCCGGCGAGCACGAGCGTGATGTGAAGACCCCGCGACAGCGCGGTCATCGGCACTTCCGTGTCGTCGGTCCGCATGACCGCCACCCCGAAAAATGCCCCGAAGAGACCGAAGGCGTGCACGACCGGGGGAAGAAGAACGACCGCCGTCACGCTGACGAGGTCCGGGTTGCTCCGGTACACCTCGGCCCCCACCCGCATCGCCACGACCAGCTCGAGGGCGATGGCGGCAAAGACGACCATCGCCCTCGATGTCCCTTCCCCAAAGTGGTCGCCCGCCAAATCAGCCAAGGTCGCGGGATTGTCTCGGTCGTCCGGTCCGAGCGCCGCTTCGAGCTTGCCTCCGACGTCGGCGCCGAGGTCGGCGACGTCCCCGAAGGTACCGCCGCTGACCTGCCCAAAGAGAGCCACCGCGCTGGCGCCGAGGGCAAACCCGCCCACGAGTTCAGGGAGTTGAAGCGACGCGACGCCGGCGCCGGCCGAGTCCGACCATCCCCCCTGGACGGCCCACGCGAGCCCGAAGGTGAGGCCGAGGCCCAGCAACGCCAACGCGAGCGTGAACACACCGGTGACGGCGCCGGCACGCAACGCGACTTGCAGCGCCTCATCGAGCGATGCTCGCGTCCCGGCCACCAATCGGGCGCAGGAGACCCGGTTGGTGGCGAAGGCGAGCCATCCCGTCATGGTCGCGCCGAGCGCCCCGAGGAGAAAGCTTCCGGTCGCCCAAAGCCCTCGCGCGCGGAGCCCCGCCTCGGCCGCATCGACCGTGAGCGCGCGCGCGGACGACGCCCCCTGGAGCTGGTAGGCCACGCCGAATCCGACGAGGACCAAGGCCGCGACCACGCCGGCGAGCGCGGTCACGACGACGCTCTGGCGACGGAGGTAGCCGACGCCCCCCTCGAACACGAGGCGACTCAACCGCACCACCTCGCCCTCGCCCACGGGGCGGCTCGCGACCCACCGGTACGTCGTGGCCGCAAATCCCAAGCCCAACGAGGCGACGGTCACGATGAGCAGCAACGCGATCATGGCCTCGACGGGCCGCCGGCGGCGGTCGCCACCACCACCTCCGCGAGCCTCTTGATGAGCGCCTCGTCCTCGTCGGGCATGACGGTGCGCCCATCGACGTAAAGCCGACCCTCGTGGATGCGAGGGAGCACCGCTGGCGCCCCCGTGCGAAGTTCGTGGGCCATCGCTTCGACATCGCCGGCAAAGACCAAAGCGAACGACGGTACCGGCGCCTCGGGAAGGGTGCCGCCCCCCGCACGTCCCTCCGCCTCGGTCGTCGCCACGTGGACCCCTTCGGCGGTCAGCCGCCGCGCCCACCCCTCGACTCGCTTCCGCACTTCGGCGAGGGGGCGGTGAAGCGCGCGGAGGGCCGGCACCTGCTCGAGTTCATCGCTCAGGTAGTGAGACAAGGTCGCCTCGAGCGCCACGAGGGGAAGTCGACCGAGGCGAACCGCCCGGGTGAGGGGGTCGCGACGCAGCCGAGCGACGAGGTCACGGTCGCCCACGATGGCGCCCCCCTGAGGCCCGCCGAGGAGCTTGTCACAGCTGAAGCAGACCAAGTGAACGCCCGCCTGCACGCCTGTCTGCACCATCGGCTCGTCGAGTCCGAGTCGACTCAGATCGACGAGGGCGCCCCCGCCGAGGTCCTGGATCAGCACCACTTTTCGCGCGCGTGCAAGAGCGGCCAACTCGGCCAGGGGCGGCCGCTCGGTAAATCCGATTTGCCGAAAGTTCGATGGGTGGACCCGGAGAAGCGCGGCCACCTCGCCGGGATGGGCGTCGAGGGCCCGCGCGTAGTCTTCGGTGCGCGTCCGGTTCGTGGTCCCCACCTCGACCATGACGGCCCCAGAGCGGTCGAGGACCTCGGGTACCCTGAAGCTCCCGCCGATCTCGACCTGTTCTCCTCGCGACACGATGACGCGGCGTCCTCGCGCCACGGCACTGAGCGCGAGAAGCACCGCGGCGGCGCAGTTGTTGACGACGAGAGCGTCTTCGGCGCCGCTAAGCTGCGCAAGCGCCGCTTCGCCGAACGCCCCCCGCGCCCCTCTCCGACCACGCGGCAGGTCGAGTTCGATCGATGCGTAACCGCCCGCGGTCGTCGCGAGCGCGGAGGCGGCAGCCGAGGACAGGGGCGCCCGACCCAGATTCGTGTGGAGCACGATGCCGGTGGCGTTGATCACCCGACGTGTCCGCTGCGCCATCCGCGCCGAGACCGCCGCGGCGAGTTCGGCGCGGAGGGCCCCGTGGTCCGGCGCCTCCCCCGTCTCCAGGACCCGGCGTCGCGCCGATGCGATGACCTCTCGGGCGTGCCGCGTGAGCCCGTCGACACCCAGCGAGACGCGCGCCGCGTCGAACCGAGGGTCACGAGTGAGCACATCGACCGCGGGCAGGCGGCGGAGCAAACGGCGGGGGTCGTAGGGTGAGGCCATCGCAGCGGCTCTGGCTTTGGCGGGTTAGGGGCGCTAAAAACCGAGGGCTTGGGGCCGTTGGCGCCAACCGCGACCCTCCTCCTACCATGCATTCCCTCCCGGCCAAGCCGGTCTTGCCCGTGCCCCCCCAAGCGCGTCGGGGGGCCCGCCTGCTGGCGGGTACCGTCGCCGTGGCAACGTTGTGCGGGGGCGGCGCGTTCGCCCAGTGGCCTCCCCCTCGCGACGCGACCGTCGAACAGCTCGCCACCCCGGAATTCTGGCCCAATGACCCAGGGTACGCGTTTTGCCCCTCGCCATCGCCGACGTGCGCGGAAGGCGACGAGCGCGACGGACAGTGGACCCACTACTCCTTCGTCCCGCCCCAACGCGGGGCCCGGCTTCGGCCGGCGGAGACGGCATCCGGGATGTCCATCGACCGCGCCTGGCGGTACACGACCGGGAGCCCACGCGTGCTCATCGCCGTCACAGATTCGGGCATCGAGTGGGACGAACCCGACCTCCTGGATCGCCACTTCCTGAACCTCGCCGAGCTCGCCAACTACGTCCCGACCGGACCGATGGGAGAACCCTGCGGCGGCGAAGGCGACTTGGCCGGCTACGACTGCTTCCCCGTCGGGGCCCCCGACGGCGTGCTCACGGTGTCGGATTTTCAATTCTCGGACGCTCTGCTCGCGCCCGCGGCCGACGGGGAACACCCCCTCGGCGATGCCAATCGCAACGGCGTCCTCGACCCGGAGGACCTGATCCTCAACTTTTCCGACGGCATCGACGACGACGGCAATGGCTACGTCGACGACATCTCGGGGTGGGACTTCGCCAAAGACGACAACAACCCCTACGACGACACGCGCTACGGCCACGGGACGGGGGAAGCCAAGGATTCCGCGGCCGAGGCGAACAATGGCCTCGGGACCGCAGGCAACTGTCCGCGCTGCCGCGTCGTCTCGCTCCGCGTCGGGGACAGCTTCATCACCGACGTCAACGCCTTTGGCCAAGCGGTCGTCTACGCCACCGATCTCGGGGCCCGCGTCATCCAGTGTGCCCTCGGGACCGTGAACATGAACACGTTCGCCCAGCAGGCGCTCGACTACGCCTACGCGCAGGGCGCGCTCACGGTGACGAGCATGGCGGACGAGAATTCTCGCCACCACAACGTCCCCGCGACGGCAAACCACACCCTCCCCGTGCACGCCATTCATTACCGCCCGGACGACTACCGCGACGTAGACACGTGGCTCGCCTTCAACCCCTGCACGAACTTCGGAGGCCAGAACATGCTCAGCGTGTCCGGAGAAGCGTGTTCCAGCGAGGCGGTGGGCCAGCTCTCGGGCATCGCGGGCCTGCTCTACGCGGCGGCGGAGACCCTATCCCCCCCGCTGTCGCCTCCCCTGTCCCCCGCCGAGGCGATGCAGCTGCTGCTGACGACGGCCGAAGACATCGACATCCCCGAGTCCCGCGAGCCGGGTCAACAGACCTTCCACTGGTCGCAACCCGGCTTCGACCAGCGATTTGGCTACGGACGGGTCGACGCCAACGCCACCGTCGAGGCGTTGCGCGCGGGACGGATTCCCCCCGCGATCGACCTGTTGCGCCCCACCTGGTTTCAGGTGCTGTATCCGCAACGACGGCGGGGGCCCGTCGCGATCGAAGGCCACATCACGACGCGGGCCCCCAGCTACGACTACACGGTGGCGTGGGCCCCGGGCGTGCAGCCGCCGGAAGAGGCCTTCATCGAGGTCGCGCGAGAGGAAAACGTCCCCAACGAGACCGTGGCCGGCGCCGAGGCACCCCTCGCCCAACTCGACGTCCGCACCGTCGACCCCACCCACACGTGGGACGTCGACTCCCCCCTCGGCGAAAACCGCTTCACCATCACGGTCCGCGTCCGTGCCGTCGCGCGCTACGGAGGCGACATCGGGGAAGTCACCGGAGAGCTTCGCCGCACGTACTACGTGCACGAGGACCCCGACCTCCGACCCGGATTTCCGGTCGACCTGGAGGCCAGCGGCGAGGCGAGCCCGAAGATGGCCGACGTCGATGGTGATGGCATCGACGACCTCATCGTGGCCGCAAGTGACGGCCGCATTCACGTCTGGTCGCTCGCGGGCGACGGCGACCCCGTCGCGGTCGAGGGGTTTCCCTTCGTCGGCCCTCCCGTCGACGGACTCGCCCCCGACGCGGAGGTTCGAGGCAAGCCGAGTTACCTGGGGGGGGCGGGCTACGACGCGACCTCGCCCGATGCGTTGGGCGCGAGCGTCGACCCGCGGCGCGCAGGAAGTGCCTTCATCAACGCGCCGGCGGTGGCCGATCTCGACGACGATGGACACGTCGAAATCGTCGCCACGACCTGGAACGGCTTCGTCTTCGTCATCGAGCACGACGGCACCGTGAAAACGGGCTTCCCGGTGCGGCTCCCCGAAGTCCCGTCGTGCCCGGCCGCCGGCGCCGAAGACGAGGATCGGCCCTGCACCGACCCCGCACACGTCATCGACCGGGGGGCATACGCCGCCCCGGTCCTGGTCGACATGAATGCCGACGGACGCCTCGACATCACCCAGGCTGCGTTCGACGGTCGCATCCACGTATTCGACGCCCGCACGGGCGCTTCGGTTTCGGGTTGGCCCGTCGAGGTGACCTACGACGGCCCGCTGTCCGCCGCGCCGCGGCGAGGGCGCATCGTCACCACCCCGGCCGCCGGGGACTTCGACGGCGACGGCCGACCCGAGCTGCTCGTTGGCTCCAACGAGCAGCTCGGCGACGGTGGCGACTTCGGCGCCTACTACCTCGTCGACGGCCGAGGGATGGCCGCCGGCGGAGCGGCGCCCTGGCGCGATGGGTGGCCGGTGACCGTGGCCTCGCAGGAGGTGCTGCCCCTGGTGGGCGAAGGAACGACGAACGCAGGCGCCATCGGTCGCTTCGGCGACCAGCTCCGCGCCGTCGTTTACGGGAATGGCAGCTTGCCCCGATTGCTCCCCGACGCGCCGGGACCTCAAGAACGGCTCGACGGTCCGGTGCCGGGGCAGGGTCCGGCCGAACTCGCCCCGCTGAGCCGTTTCGGGCCCCTCTCCACGGCTCGCGACGACGTCATGCTGCCTCTCTTTAGCGTGCCGGCCCTCGGCGACATCGACCAGGACGGCACCCTGGACGTCGTCGCGTCCGGAAGTTCCTTGAGCCTCGCCAACAGCGTCGCCGGTACGGCGCTGCGCGGCCAGCACCTCGTCCATGTATGGAGCGGCGCCACCGGCGAGCCCCTGCCCGCGGCTCCGTTCGTGATCGAGGATTACAGCTTCTTCAACAGCCAAGCGATCGCCGATCTCGACGGTGACGACTATCCCGAGGTCATCGCCGGGTCGGGAGGCTACGTGCTCCACGCGTGGAACGGCTGCGGGGCCGAGCCCGAGGGGTGGCCGAAGTTCACCGGCCAATGGATCCTCGCCACCCCCGCCGTGGGCGACGTTGACGGTGATGGCCTTCTGGAGGTCGCCGTCACGACCCGTAGCGGCTGGCTTTACGTGTGGGATACGCCCGGCTCGGCCGATGGCGTCGTACCTTGGCCCAGCAAGCATCACGACCTCCGCAACACGGGAAACGCCGAGACGAGGGAGCGCAACGCCGAACCGACGACGGCACCCCGCGCCGCCGTACCGCTCACCGCCGCGCTATGCGACGCGAGCAGCAACCCACCCCCGCCGCCGCGCCTCACCCCCGCCGGAGGTTGCGGGTGCCGGGTGGTCCCCGGCGGCGGCGGCGACGGCGGCGTGGCATCGACCGCCGCAGGCCCCGATCGCAGACGCGTCGTCGCCGCGTGGGTCATCTGCTCCATCGCCCTGATCTGGGGTCGTCGGCGGAGGGCAGGGCGCCGCCGCCGTCGTGGTCGTCCTTCGCGCCGTCGTGCGATGCACCACGGCGATCACGAGCAGCGCCTGTAGCGTCCAGTCGAGCGCGCTCGCGAGCCACGCACCGCGCAGGCCCAGGTCGAGCACGAAGGCAAAGCCGACCGTCGCGACGAGGCGGAGCACCGTTCCGACGCCGGAAATGGCCCACGCCCAGCCGGTCGCCCCCGCGCCACGGAGCGCCATCGTACCCACCACCGCCAGGGCCATCGGGACCTGAGCCGCGGCGAGGTAGGGCACGACCTCCCCGACCTCACGACCCATCATCGTCGCGTCCACCCCGAACGCACCCCACCACGCCGAAGGCGCGAGCAGCACGAGGGCGGCGAATCCGGCGGCGGCCGCCATCGCCAAGGCCGCCGCCGCCCCCGCATCGAGGACGCCGGTGCGGCGGTCCCCGGCCCCGACACTTCGCGCCACGAGCGCGGCGGCCGCGATCCCACACCCCTCGATCATCGGAAACGCGACCGCTTCCGCGCTCAAGAGGGCCTGGTGGACCACCATCGAAACATCGCCCAGCCCGGCGATGGCCGCCGCGTAGGCCATGAACCCGATGTGGAGCGCGAGCTTCTCGGCCAGGGCGGGTCGGGCGATGCGCCAGGTTTCGGTTGCGACCGGGGACGGAGGCCGACGACGCGCCGAGCGCGCGTCAGGAGCCCCGACCCGGCGGAGCAAGGTCCACCCGGCCCCTCCCGTTTGCACCGCCAGGCCGAGGGTGACGCCCACCGCCGCGCCGGCGATGCCCAGCGAAGGGAAGATGGCCATCGCCGCCGCCGAACCTCCGAGATGGACCACGGCGCCCAGGGCGCCCCAACGCCACGGCGCGTGCGCATCCCCCAAGGCGTAGAGCGCCCCCGTCGCCCCCGCGTGAAGCGATGCCAGGGGTACCGCCGGCAAGGCGAGCGCGAAGTACACGACGCCGGTCCCCACGCGTCGGTCGACGGGGGTCGTGGTGACCACGGTTGTCGCGACGAAGACGATGCCCCCCAGCGCGAACAGCGCGCCCACCTTGGACGCGAGGCGCATCACGGCCCGACTTTCGGCCACAAGGTCGCTGCCCTGACCGAAGCCTCGCCCCACCACCGCGAGCGCCGCCGTCGCCATGGCGCTTACGACCGAGGTCAAGGTCCAGACCAACGTCGACGGGAGGTGAAACGCCGCCAGACCACCCGGGCACCACCGGGCCACCAAGATGCGCTCCACCACGAAGGTGACGGCCACCAACCCCGTATGCGCCGCGGCCGGCGCCGCGAGCGCGAGCGCAGAACGGCGCGCGCGCGTCCGGGGTTCCGTCGGCGGGCCGGGGACATGAGACGACACATCCCAGCAATGCGTCGGAGGCCGCAACGGATTCCCCCGCGACCGTCGGGTTCCTGCCCCTCGACCGCCCCGACCCCGACGCTCGTGGTGCGGCGAGCAAGATTCTGGTGGAATCGCGGCGCGGCGATGCCGCATTGAATTCGCGATGCCCCGCTTCCTCGTCGTCCTCGCCCTCTGGTGTGTCATCGCCTCGGTCGCCAGCGGTTGTGACGGTCCCGTGAGGGCGGCCGCGACGGTAGGCCTCACCCCCGGGCCGAGCGCCGCCCTCGCCACGATCGATGTCGCCGCGCGTATGTGTCGCCACCGGGTCGGGCGGACCCGCGGGCGGGCGGTCGCGCCCGGTGCACCAGGCTTCGACGCGCAGCGACCGTACATCTTGGGTCGGGCCCTCGCCGAACCCGTCGTCTTTGTCCGCGAACCCCCTCCGCCCGCCGTCGCGCCCGCGACCCCATCATCGCCACGCAGCTTCGGCGGCGTCGTGCGCCTCGTGCGACGTTATCGCCACGATCGCGCGGGCCTCCGGGACCGCGTGCTTCGTGGCGGTTATCTCTACTCGGAGTCACCCGCCGAGGCGTACGCGCTCGTACGGGAGCTGCGCTTGGATGGACTCTTCGACGCCGATGAGATCTTCTTGCTCCGCGGCGCCACCGTGCACCGGCTGTCGCGCGCCAAAATGCGGGGCGGCGGGCACCACTACCGCCACGCCGACGGCCCTCGACGCGGTCGAGAAGCAAAAATTCTCTTGTTCGACCGCGTCGCGACGACCCGCGCCGCGGTCATGACGGACGTCGTCCATCGCGACGTGCGCGGGCTTCGGGATCGGGTCGGATTCGACCGGATTCGAATGACCCATCTGACGGAGACGACGGCGGTCGCCGAATTTCGTTTCGAAGATCGATGGGTACCGGCCCACCTGGAGAGCGACGGCCCACGCCTCCACCTCGACTGTCTCGACGCCGACGCCAGGGGCCGAGCCGAGGCGCGGGCGGCCGCGTCCCGCAGCGCGGGGTTCCGGCGCGCCACGCACCAGCTCCGCCGCGTCGTCGACGCCATGGCGGCGGAGCGGTTGCCCTTCGATCGCCCGCGCGGTGCGGAAGACCACCTTTCGGACGGCCGGCTCCGACCGGCCTGGGAGGGAGCGTTTCGTCGCGGCCACCACGGCTTCGTCCACGACGAAAAGCCCTATGCGGTCTTCGATTCCGAGGGCCGACCGCATCCCCCTCAGATGTGCGTGTCCTTCATCCTCGACAGCTTCGAGCGGGCCGCCGGAACCTGGTACGCCGCCCGAGGGGAGGTTCGGGAGCGACGTCTCGGCCGTCTGGACTTCAACGCGTTCGGCATTCAGAACCGCGCCGGCGTGCTCGCCTTCGAGCGGTTTGCGTTGGCCACCCCCGCCTTGTTTCGTGCTTCCCGGTTCGATGAGCGCATCGAGTTTCGACACCGCAGCGCATTCTTCGACCATCTCGTCGCGAACGCCGACCGCTTTCGCCCCGGCGACGTGGTGGCGATCCAGGGGCCAAAGCGCGACGGATACATCCACCAACATGCCATCCTCATCGAGGACGTCGACCCCGTAACCGGAATGCCCCACGCGCTCGCCGACCAGATGAAGGCGCCACGCCACCGAACGTGGGAGATGGTCATGGCCGAGGCGCCCCGACGCGCTCTGATCTACCACGTCGCCCCCACGTCGCGCGTCTGGGCGGCCCTCGACCCGGGGGCCGAAGAAGACGACGACGACGACGCCGGTAGGGGTCGAGAGGTCGCCGGGGACGACGCTTCTTCTCCGGTTGCCTCGCGACGTGGCCCCCCGTGAGCGCCAACGTCTCGAGGCGTGGCGTACCCGGCGAGAGGGCCTGAGGAAGGCGGTTCAGGGGAGGCGACGGGGCATCGGCACGCCACCGGTCTCCCGGACGTGGGCGGCGACGGCGCGGCTGAAGGTCCCGTCGAGTCGCTCACACGCCTCGCTCACCGAACCCATGCTGACGCCCTTACATGCCTTGCGGTGCTCGAGGTACAGGGGCCGCAGCGCTTCGGTTCGCTTCAGCGCATCGCGGATCTCCGGCTCCAGACGTTGAAAGATGATCCGAGCGTTGAGCGGATTGGGGGGCGGGTCGAAGCGAACTTCCGAGGCGCCGAGCGTCACGCAGGTCCCGTTCCAACGCAGTGCTTCGTAGCTCGCCTCCGTGCCACTGACCTTCATGCCTCCCCCGGGCTTGGGCTTGTCGCGGAAGGCCAGGATCAAGACCTCTTCATCGACGGGCATCTTTTCCGGGGTGGCGCCCCCCCCGGCACTCCAGGCTTCGGTCGGAATGGCCACAAATGCGTGGCGAAAGGGCTTTTCCGCCGAAAAGAGGGCCAACGCGACGCTGGGAAAGTCGTCTTTGCAGAGGCGTTTCACGAACGCGGCCGGAGGCAGGCAGACGCCATCGTCGGTCGTACGGTCGCAGTCGGTGGGGAGGCCTCCCTCATCCTGCTCCGCCGCCCGCGCTCCCGACGAGGCACCGCCGTCGACGTTCGAAGACGAGGCGGCGTCCCCCGAGGCGGCGACGTCGGCGTCGCCGCCGTCTTCCCCCGCAGTTTCCACGGCCGAAGCGGAAGTCGCCGGCGGCGTGCCACACGCCGCGCCCCCGAAGACGCACCAGCCGCTGAGCACGGCGACCCCGATCCCGCGAACCCGCTCTGCCATGGCCTTGAAGGGAAAACCCGAGCCCTCGGGGCGTCAACTCCTCGGCTCGCGCTCCCGTCCGCGGCGAACGAGCGCTATGGACCGAGGGTGACGAGGCACCGCCAGGATGGGACGCGACACCACTCAGCCTCCCTACTTGCCGGATGGCTCATGGTCACGGCGGGCTGCCAGCCGTCGTCGAACGTTCGCTACAACGGTCGCGTACGCCCCCCCGCCGTGTCGGGCGGCTCGGCCGTCCGGATCGTCGCCGGCCGGGCTGAACCTCCCGTGGGCCACGAGGTCTTGGGCGTGATCACCACCCAATGCACCACCCTCGACGGCGGGACCGGCGTGGGCGAAGCGCCCTGCACGGAAGCCTCCATGACGGAGCGCGCCCGGGAAGAGGCCGCCACCCGAGGCGGGACGGCGCTTTTCGCCCTGGTCTGCGGCGTTGACGACAGCGACCGTTTCGCCAACGGGGCCGGGCTGCAAGGGCGTGCGCCCGTGGCGGCGGGACGCAACGGCGCCTCGCGACCGGTGAGCCAGGGAAACCAAACGGCAAACCGTCCGACGACGATCCGAACCATCACGACCTGTCGCGCCACCGTCCTCCGACGCGAAGACGGAGGCGCCATCATCGGCGCCGTTGATGTCGTGGACACGGGGCGCGACGCCAGAACAGACGATGCGAGCGCATCCAACCACGAAGGCGAAAGAATCGTCGTCTCGGGGCAGTCCGTTCGCGTCACCTGGGCGCCCGGCGCCGCGGCCGCGGCCGGCGGGGTCGAGGTCAGGCGTGACCCCAGCGAGATCGGCGAGCTCACCACGTGGCCCCCGGGCTACCCCGAGCTCGGTCGTCTGCATGGTCATTGTGCGGAGGCATGCCCTCAGAGCGTGGTTCTCCGGGGGCTCAAGCAGGTCGCGAGCGCGCGCGGCGGCATCGCCCTCGCGCGCATCCGCTGCGCTCCCCAGGGGGGGTCGTGGACGTGTGAGACGTCGGTCGTGGGCCCCGCGCCCCCCCCCGCGCCCGTCCCGGACGAGAAGCGGTCGCCAACGGAGCCCGAAGGCGGACTCGACCCGGATGGTTGAGCCCGAGAGGGCGCTCACCCACTCCAACCCACAGGCACGCACCTTGCTTCAGCAGGGCGCGATGAACGCGGTAGCGCTCGGTTCGCGACTTGTGTTGTTCGGTGCCGTCGCGGGGGGGTTCGCCCTCGCCGCCTGCGGCCCGGCCGACGGCGAGGCGGGCCGTCAAAGCGGTGAGCTGACCGACACGCCGGAGCAGATTTACACCGTCGACGGGTGGATGAGCCTAGAGGGGGCCTACCTTCCCCGGGTGTGCACGCAAGAGAACGGAGCGGCCGATTACGAGGCGCTCAAAGCCCAGGTCATCGCCGCACGGACGTACCTGCTCCGGTCGATGCGCGATGATCCTGTTCTCGGGACCCCGAACAAGCCCGTCATCAACGGGCAAGCGTTTCAAGCGTACAGCGGCACGGCAAACCACGGGTGTACCGCCGCCACGAACGAGACCCGAGGGGTGGTCATGACGTGGAACGACGAGCTCATCGTCGCGAGCTACGCCGCCGGTGCCCTCGTGCGCGCCAACGGAGCGGTGGGTAAAGATCCCACCCACACCGAGCAATTCGTCACCTACAACGAAGGTCGAAGTGGCGCCGACGTGGCCCCGGCCCCGTTTCCCATCGCGCTTCCTTCGCGCTCGGACAACCGCGGCTGCATGGGCCAAAACCGGGCGCACTGGCTGGCGGAGCAGGGATACGGGGTCGACGAAATCTTGCGCTACTTCTACGGCGAAGACGTCGTCTTCGTCGGCGGCGAGATCGGAATCTCGGTTTCAGTGTGCGACGCGGACGCGTCGGAAAGAACGTGCACCGGATCGCTGTTGCAGTGGTGCGAAGACGGCGTGCCGACGAGCTTCGACTGCGGACGCACCGGGAGCACGTGCAGCGACGCCTCCCCCGGGGAGCCGGGGCAATGCGTTCCCAGCGAGGCCCCTCCCGCGTCGTGCGGCACCGTCGACTACGACGGCGTCTGCGACGGGGACGAACTGGTGTTCTGCAACGAGGACGGTTGGCTCGAGCGGATCGACTGCGGCGCTCAGGGCCTTCGGTGCGGCGACGCGGGCACGGCGGGCAACGAGTGCATCCCTCCCATCGAGGGGGATTGTACCGCCGGCGACGTGGCCCCTCAGTGCGTGGGCACGGTGTTCGTCCGCTGCGCGGGCGACACGCTGCGCTACGTCGACTGCGCGAGCATCGGACAGGCCTGCGGCTACTTCGAAGATCGCGTGGACTGCTTCGAGGTCGCGACCTCTCCCTGACCGGTCGGCCGACGCCGCCGTCCCTTCGCCTCGCCCGGCCGCATCTGACATACTGCCCGTGTATGGACGCGGCGGGATTCCCTCCCGGAACGCTTTTGGCGGGAAAGTACGAGGTCGTTCGTCTCCTCGGTTCGGGCGGCATGGGGGAAGTGTATGAGGCCACCCACCAGGCGCTGGGCAAGCGCGTCGCGGTGAAACTTCTTCGCGCTGACGCCGCCAGCCACCCCGAATTTCGGCAGCGCTTCGAGCGAGAAGCGCGCGCCGCGGCATCGCTACGCGGCCCCCACGCGGCCCAGGTCTCCGATGTCGACGTCCTCACGGACGGACGCCCGTTCCTCGTGATGGAATACCTCGAAGGGCGCGACCTCAACGATGAGATGGAAGCGCGGGGCCCGCTGCCGGCGCCCGAAGCGGTCGACTACATCCTGCAAACCTGCAGCGCGATGGCGGAGGCCCACGGTCGTGGGATCGTTCACCGAGACCTCAAGCCCCACAACCTGTACCTCACCGACTCGGGGGGGGAGACCGTCGTGAAGGTCCTCGACTTCGGCATCTCGAAGGTCGACGAGGGCGACGCCTCGGTCACCGCGACGTCGGTGGCCATGGGGACGCCGCTCTATATGGCCCCCGAGCAGATGCGGAGCGCCAAGCACGTCGATGCCCGCGCCGACATCTGGTCGCTCGGCGTCATCCTGTACGAGCTGCTGGCCGGCAAGCCTCCCTTCGACGGCGACAACCCCACCGCGGTGATCGCGGCGGTGACCGCGGACGACCCCACCGACCTCGCCCAGGTGCGTCCCGACCTCCCGGTCGCGTTGACCCGGGTCGTCATGGCCGCCCTCCGCAAGGATAAGGAGCGGCGTCCCGGCAGCGTGCTCGAGCTCGGCGCGCTCCTGGCGCCTTTTTCCCCTGCGGGCACCTGGGAACCCAAGGCCCCGCGGGAGAGTTTGGTGAGCCTTCATCGTCGCCAACCTCCTCTCTCGCCCGCCTCCGTTGCCCCGACCGCGGCGATGACGAGCGTCGGGCCCTTGAGCCTCTCCAACCGTCACGACACCCACGCGAGCTGGTCGACCCAGGGCCGCCATCGCGCCCGCCGCCGCCGGGCGACGAAGGTGGTCCTCGGCGCCAGTGTCGGCTTGACCCTGCTCGCGACCGTCGGCGCCTTCACGTACGTGCGTTCTGATGGGGCGGTCCCCGATCTCGCGTCGTCGTCGCCGACCACGTCCTCTCCCGCCGTGTCGGCTCGGTCGAACCGGCACGGCGACGACGGGACGGGTGCCTCGTCGCCTCTTCCCGAGGACGGAGCAGCGGCCGCGGACCTTCCGTCTTCCTCGGAGGCTTCCTCGGAGGGTAGCCCGTCCGACTCGGGGCGTCCCCGCGCGGGCATGGCGTCGCCATCGCCACGTCCGCCCTCTCCTCGGCCCGACCCCGCGACATCCCCCCGAGTCGCGCCCACCGCGTCGGCGCGCACCGCGCCGCCGGCGGCATCCCCCCCTCCGCCCCGGAAGCCTCCCTCGACCGACAACCCGGTCCTGTTATGATGCCGTGTGTTTCGGGTGTGGGTCCACCTGGTGGCGGTCGCGGTGGGATGCTCGGTGGTCTCGCCGGGGGCCGCGCAAACGTCGTCGTCGACCCCCGCCGCGTCCAACGACGACGATGTGCGCCGGTGGGACGACCTCAAAGCCGCGGGTGATGAAGCGTTCGGCGCCCGGCGCTATCGCGAGGCGTTGACCCACTACGACGCGGCGTACGCGATCGACCCCCGACCCGCCCTGCACTTCAATCGCGGCCGGAGCTATGAGGCCTTGGGTGCGTTTCCCGAGGCGCTGGATGAATTCGAACGCTTCGCGTCGCGGGCATCCGTCGACCTCAAGGCCAAGGTTCCCAAGCTCGACGAGCTCATCGAGACGATGCGCGACCGGGTGTGCACGATCCGCATCGAGACCGATCCTTCGGGAGCGCAGGTGTTGCTCCGCGGCGTGAAGATCGGCACCACCCCGCTCGGCGAGACCCGCGTCAACGCCGGCAAGGCCGAGATCGAGGTCTCGGCTCCGAATCACCTCCCCTTCCGACGTACGGTCACCCTGCCCGGGGGACGCATCCTGCCTCTATCCTTCTCCTTGGAGCCCGCGGTGCGGGGCCAGGTCGTGGTCAAAACCGACCCGGAGGGGGCGACCATTACCATCGACGGCGAACCGGCCGGCCTGTCACCGCTCACCGTGCAAGCGGATCGCGGTCGCCACGAGATCGAGATCTCGCTCGACGGCTTCGATACGGTCGAAGACGTCGTCACCGTGGACCCAGGACGCGACGCCACGGTCAACATCACCCTCACCTCGGAGACCCCCGTCTACGAGGCGTGGTGGTTCTGGACCAGCATCGGCGCCGCGGTCGTCGTGGGGGGCGCCCTCACCGCGACCTTCGTCGCGCTGAACACCGAGCGGGACCCCATCGCGGGCGACATCGACCCGGGTCTGGTCCAGGCGCCCATCCGAGGTGGGTCCCCCACCGGGGGCGGCGGGGTGTCGCTTCTGCGCTTGGCGTTCTGACGGGTGTCCAGCAAGCTCGCTCGCTCGCTCGCTCGCTCGCTCGCTCACCCAGGGCCCTCCGGGCTCGCTCGCCGATATCGGCGAGCGCGACCACCCCACGGGTCGGGTCGTCGGGGCCGGGGGCCAGGCCGGGACGGCGACTCAGCGCGAGAGCAAGCTCTTCGCGATCACGAGCCGCTGGATCTGACTCGTTCCTTCGTAAATCTGGAGGACCTTTGCGTCACGCATGAGCTTTTCCACGGGGTACTCTTTCACGTAACCGTTACCCCCGAAGATTTGCACGGCATCGACCGCGGTGGTCATCGCTGCATCGGCGCCGTAGGCCTTGGCCAGGCTGGACACGACGGGGTTGCGCACCCCGTGGTCGAGGCAGAAGGCCGCCTTGCGGTAGAGGAGCTGCGTCGCCTCCACCCGGATCGCCATGTCGGCGAGCATGGCCTGCACCATTTGGTGCTGGGCGATGGGCTTGCCAAACGTCTCCCGTTCCTTGGCGTACGCGAGACACTCGTCGAGGCAACGGCGCATCACGCCGGCGGCGATGGCGCCAATGTCGGGTCGGGTTTGGTTGAAGGTCTCCATGGCGAGCTTGAAACCGTGGCCCGCCGGGGCCAGCAGATTCGCGGCGGGGACCCGGACCTCTTCGAAAAACACCTGGGCGGTATCGCTCGCCCGCTGGCCGAGTTTGTCCTCTTTCTTGCCGACTTTGACCCCTTCCGCGTCGCGGTCGACGATGAAGGCGCCGATGCCCTTGTGGCGGAGCGCCGGGTCCTCCGTCGCGAACACCACGTACCAGCGCGCGTGCGTGGCGTTGGTGATCCACGACTTCTGCCCGTTGATGACGTACTCGTCGCCGACTTTGCGAAACGTCGTCCGCATCCCCGCCACGTCACTCCCGGCGCCCGGTTCGGTGGTGCAGTAACTCACGAGGACCGGCGACTCGGTCAGCATCCCGAGGTACTTCTTCTTTTGGGCCTCGTCGCCTCCTAGCTTGACCGGCGTCGCGGCGAGTACGTTGGCGAGCATGCTCGTCTGAATGCCCGAGCAGCCATAGGCGAGTTCCTCGGTGATGAGTGCGTTCTCGAGCTCGCCGAAACCCGCGCCGCCGTACTCCGTCGGGACGGTGGCGTTGATCAGGCCAATCCGCCAGGCTTCTTCGAAGACGTCGAGGGGAAACCGAGACGCGTGATCGCACTCGGCGGCGATGGGCGTGATCCGTTCGGCGGTGAATCGCCGCGCGGTCTTGGTGAGTTGGTCGTGCTCTTCGGAGAGCTCGAAATTCAGCATGGGGTTCACTCCTTCAATTGGTTGCGGCGTCGCTCGAATTCGGCCCGCACGCTTCGCGCCCCCATCGCGTAGCCGATGGACAGGCCGAGTAGCGCCACCAGGGGAATGTAGATCACGTGGTGCGACGTCATGGCGGCGACGTTGAACACGACGTCGCCTAGTCCCCTCGCACCCGCGCCTCGTTCACCTCGTCGCGCAGCTGCCGCACGCGGAGATCGAGGTTGCGCTGCTTCCGGAAAGACAACGCCACGAGGGCCATCGCTAAGATCCAAAACGCGGCGTACGCCTGGACCAGGAGCACTTCGCCGCTCGCGATCTCGGGGGCGTCGCTCGCCACCCGCTCAAACGTCGCGCCTTCCCCCGACGACGGCACGGGAACGGCCGCGGGGGTGGACGTGGTGGTCGTCGTCGTCGTGGGCGCGGCGTTTGGCACGGGTCAGTCTCCGGCGATGCCCAACTCGAGCGCTTCTTGCTCGAGGGATTCCACCTCGGCGGACGCGAGGTGAAGTCGGGTGCGCTGCCAAATGAACACGACGGTCATGAGCGCAAACGAAAGGAACCCGAGGCCGAGCGCCATCTTCATGTCGGGGTGGCTGAGGCCGCCGCCCCCCTGCGTGATGACCCGGGGGTGCTGCCCTCCCCACTTCTGAACCGAATATCGAATGATGGGAATGTTGGCCGCCCCCAAGATCCCGAGGGCGGCCGCGAACTTCCGCTCCGCGTCGCCCCCGGCGCTAAAGCTGCGCATGACGGTGTACGCCACGTAAATGAGCACGTTGAGCAGCGAGGTCGTCAACCGGGGATCCCACGTCCAGTAGCGACCCCAGGCGCGCGCCGCCCACAAGGGTCCGCTGATGAGCAGCATCAGGCCCATCACGACGGTCACGTCCGCACCGGCGCGGGCGAGCGCGTCCCACTTCAGGTCGCCCTTGGCGAGGTACAGCGCCGAGCCGAGAAAGCACACCCCCGCGCCGAGGTACATGCCGACCGCCGACGGCACGTGAAAGTAGAAAATCTTCTGGACGATCCCCATCGTTTTTTCCTCGGGGGCGCGAAGAAAGACGACCTGGAGCGTGGCGACGAGGACGACCGCGGTGAGGATCACGAGGCCGTAAAAGATCCGATGGCGCCCCCCGCCGGGCTTCGTCCCCAGACGGTCTCGGTTTGGCGTCGCCCGGACCGCATCGGTCGAGCGGGGGCTCATCGTGGCGCTCATCGAAACGACACCATAGCGCGCTCACCGCGGTGCGATCGCGTCCCACCCGGTTTTTTGCGCGAGGACGGCGAGGGCGAGGTTCAGGTTCATCGTCGCGTTGAGGACGTTGTAGCGGTTCTCGGCCCACGCCCGCGCGGGTTCGATCAGCTCCTTTTCCTCCATCGTGCCGATGTCGATCGCTTGCTGCACCGTGAAGAGCCACTTGCTCGCGTATCCGACCGCTTTTTCGTAGGCGCGCAGCCGCTTTTGCCAATGCACCACGTCGGCGTAGGCGACTTCGACCTCCGATGAGACCCCGCCGGCCGCCTTGCGCTCCAACGCCTGCATCTCCGCGAGCTGCGCTTCGGCAAACGCTACCCGCGACAACCCGGGCAACAGATCCAGGTTCCACTGAAACACCAACCCGAAGCCGAACCGGAAGTAGTTTCCCGGGTCGAGGACGAAAGGGTTGATCTGGTCGGCGACCTCAGGGGCGGTGCTGAAGCCGACGTTGAGACCGAAGGCGAGATCGGGGTACAGCTGGGACCGTCGGAGGGCGACTTGCGCCCGGCGGGCCTCGAGCCCCGCGCTCGCCTGGCGGACCTCGGGCCGATGCAGTCGCGCCCTCGCGACGTAGGCCCCGAGGCGCTTCAACGCGTGGGGCGAGATCTGGAGGGGCTCGTCGCGGAACTTCAAGTCCTCGACCCCCGTGAAGTACCTCAGGCCCGCTTGGGTCACCCGAAGGAACTTCTCGGCTTCCGCCTTCCGATTCTCGAGCTCCGTACGATAGGTCTGCAGCTTGAGAAGATCGATGGGGTCGCCTTCGTCGCGCGCCACCTGGGCCTGGAGACGGGTGAGCGCCGACTGGATCCTCGTCTCCGCTTCGCGCAGCAGGCGGTCGCCGTCGCGTGCCAGTTGAAGCCCGAGGTACGCACGTCGTACCTCGAGCCGCACGGCATCGCGGGCGACGTCGACGCCGGCTTCGTTGATCTCGACGTTCGCTTCCGCGGCCTTCCATAGATTGGTCAGCTTGCCGAAGGTCCAAAGCGGAACGGCGCCGCCCAGGTTGGCCCGCCACGCGACCCCGAGATTGTTGGTGAGGGCGACGTCGGTGTTGGGGCTGAAGATGGCGCTCCCCCGAACGGTCGGGGCGATCGCCATGCCCCCCGTCATCTTCCATTGTGAAAAGGGCGCGAAGTAGGCCTCGCTGAGTTGGGCCCGGACTTGGTCGAGCTTGGCCCGGGCCTCGAGGAGATTCGGGTGGTTGCGATCGGCCAGCTCGAGGCATCGCCGCAGATCGGCCCCCTTCCCCGCACGGAGGTCGGCCTTTGCGTCGGCGCGTTCGACCGCGGTCGCCACGGCCGTCGTCGTCATGGCCCGCGGTGCCCGGTCGGGCCCCCCGGCGGCGGCGGTCGCAGCGGCCGCGACCGGCGGCGACTGGCCGAACACCGATGACGTGGACATCAGAGCAGAGAGCACCCCCGCGGCCAACACGCCTTCGGCGGGAGCCTTTCGGCGCCTGGCCGCGCGACGAAGAGCCACCATGTCCTCCTCAGCGGGAGCGCGCGCCGAGCCGCTTGTCGTGATGCTCACTCAACCGGTACGGCGGGAAGTCCACCGAGAGCACCGTCCCCCCGTCGCTCCGCTTGAGGCGCGGCTTTCCTTCGACTTCGTAGTGGAGGGCGATGACGAGCACGGCGTCCGCCCCCTGGCGCTCGACGTGAACACGGGCGACCGGCGTTTCGAAATGGTCGGTTGGCAGAGGCAGTCGGTTCACTCGCTCGGGAACGTCGACCCCCTGAAACCGGAACTTCATCAAGCCGTCTTGTTCGGCCTCTTGCACGTCGGCGCGGCCGTGCACCTCCACGAACACACGCGAACTCCCGTCGGCGAACATTCGAAACCCCGGGTAGGTTGCGACAGGACGGGTCCCATCGTCCTTTTCCTCCTCGACCCTCCGCGCGAAGGCTTTGCCGTCGAGGTCGTTCGGGCCGTCGAGCTCGGTCCCCTCTTGGTCCCATCGACTCGGCTCTTCTTGGTTCTGCTTCCCCACGGAGACGTTCACGCGGGCCGAGCCGCACCCGCCGACGATGGCGACGGCCACGCCGAGCGCGGCCATGCGAGCGAACGCGCCTCGTGGGTGGGGTCGGTCCCCACCCCGCGGGGGCCGATGCGCTTCACCGGTTTCGCACACCACGAGCAACACATGCCGATGATGACACGCGACGGAGAGCGGGACCAAGTCCGAGGACGTGGAGGGGAGGGATGGCCCCTGCTACCGTCGACCCCATGGCGAA
Source organism: Myxococcota bacterium (assembly GCA_039027095.1). Taxonomy (GTDB): domain Bacteria; phylum Myxococcota_A; class Polyangia; order Polyangiales; family Polyangiaceae; genus JAPYTK01. The sequence continues at coordinate 162,888 of JBCCLB010000005.1, read as the reverse complement.
TGACGTCACATCAGCACCAGGCGACGACCCTGCGCGGGCAGGCCCCGGGGGCGCGAAGGCCGACCCTCGGGTCGAGCTCCACGCGCTGCTGGGCCGCGGCACCCGATACGCCGGAAAGCTGTTTTTCGACGGACGGACGCGCATCGAGGGTCAGTTCGTGGGCGACATTCGCGGAGAGACGCTCATCATCGGCGACGGCGCGGACCTGGAGGGCGACATCGAGGTCGACGCGTGCATCGTGACCGGCGGCGTGGTCCGCGCCGACATCCGCGCCTTTCAGACGATCGAGCTTCACGCGCCCGCGGTCGTGCGCGGCGACCTTCATGCGCCCAACGTGTTCATCGACCGCGGCGTCCAGTTCGAGGGAAACTGCAAGATGGCGGCGCTCGAGGGCCCTGCCGATCGGCGGGGGGCACGACGTGCCGAGGGGGACATCGCCGTGGCCACCCGCCCCCTCGAAGTCGAGGATGGCGCCAACGATGGGCTCCCTCCCTGGGCGCCCGGCCCCGGTCTCGATGTCGAACCGGAGGAGGGGGTCTGATGACCGAGCGCCGAGCGGTGGTTTCGTCTCGCCGCACCATGCTCGCGGCGACGGGTCCCGTCGCGCTCGGCCTCGCCCTGGGGCCGGGGAACGCATGGGCCAAGCGCCCCCCGGGCGTCCGTCGCTACGCCTACGTTCAGGCCGGACAAAAGTACAAGACCGGCGGCGCCATCATCCGCGTCCGCGCCCCCCTCGACCGCGTGCTCGCGGAGGTCTTGAAGTACCGTCGGTACCACCGCGTCTTGCCGCGCATCGAGACGAGCAAAATCGTCCGACGAGACGGAAAGAAGAGCGCCGACGTCTACATGCGCGCCCCGATCTTCGGGGGCATGATGAGCATCTGGTTCATCGCTCGATTCCTTGGGCCCAAGCCTTGGAAATGGGGTGGCGTTCAGATCGAGGGGACCTTGGTAAGGAGCAACGTGGCCTCGTTTTCGGGGTTTTGGAAGCTCCATCCCTGCGGCCCGAAAGGACAGGAAACGGTGCTCCGGCTCGAACTGAACCTCGTGCCCAAAGTGCCCGTCCCCACCGACATGCTGGAGCGTCAGTTCCGATGGGCCGCCGAGAAAGGCGTGGTCGCGATCCGCGATTTGACCGAGGGCAAGCCGTCGTCGGTGCGTGACGATTGATGACGTCGAACGCGGAGGGACGGGGCGGGTCGTGACCGGGTGATGTGGGAGGCGGTCCTCGCTGCGTCGTGGTGGTGGTGGTGGCTCGCGGCCCCGGCCACGACCGCTCCGGGGCCACGGACATGCCCCGACGACATGACCCTCGTCGAGGGCGACCACGCTCGCGACCTTCAGCGTTGGTGCACCGATGTCCGAGGCAAGAACTGCTGGGGCTTCTTTCCCGGGTTGGTCGCGGCCGTGGGTCCCGTCACGCCGATCCGGGTGTGCATGGATCGCTTCGAATGGCCCAACCGGCTCGGCGAAGAACCCATCGTGATGAAGACCTTCGTCGAAGCGGAAGCGATTTGCGCGGCGCACGGCAAGCGGTTGTGCACGGAGTACGAGTGGGAGCTGGCCTGCGAAGGTCCTCGTCGCCGCCCCTGGCCCCACGGTTGGCGGCAACGGCCCGGGCGGTGTCACAACGATCGCCGCTACCGACAGTATCGAGCACGCGACCTCGAAAGCTCGGATCCGACCGTGCGCGACCGGGAGACCGCTCGCCTTTGGCAGGGCGCCCCGAGCGGGCGTCACCCCGAGTGCCGCAGTCCGTTCGGCGTGGAGGATCTGGTCGGCAACGTCGAGGAATGGGTGGTCACCTCGCGCGCGGCGTGGCCGTACCGCTCGAGCCTCAAGGGCGGTTTTTGGGCGAAGCCGTGGAGTGGTTGCCGCGGCACCAACGAGAGCCATGCCCCCCAGTTTCGGTTCTACGAAATCGGTTTTCGTTGCTGTCGTGACCCGGACTGAGCGTGACCCGGACTGAACTCAGCCGGCGGTGGCGTAGATGTCCTCATCAGAGGCCATCTCCTCGGGCTCACTCCGACCTTCGACGCCGGACGCGTGTTCGGGCAAGTCGGGCAAGGCGTCGTCGCCCGTACCCGGTGCGACCCAATAGACCTCGGGGGTGGCGCGGTACCCGCTGTAGGTTTGACGGCGCTCGGTGCGCCCCCCGACGTAGTGCAAGGTGATGATGCTGTGGACGTCCATACCCCGGGTCCCCTTTTGCTTTCGGTACACGCGGCCGTCTGCGTACCAGGACTTCTCGACGATGCGACGCTCGTACTTCTCGATGTTCGAGATCCCGTAGCTGTACGCGACGCGTTCGACGGCCTTACCGCCGAGGATCTCGACCTTCAGCACCCCTGGCTTCGGTACGAAGGCGTGAATGACGACACTGAATCGGAAGGGATTCTGGATGCGTAGGTCGACCTTGGGGTAGGCCACCGTCGCATCGAGCCCGAGCTTCGTGTAGCCCGAAGGCCGTGAGTGGCTGCGACGTTCGATGATCTTCATCCCGCCGAATTGAGCTGCCGCATAGAGGGTGCTCGACACCTGACAGGTGCCCCCGCCGACCCCGATGGTGAGCTCGTCGCCGACGATTTCGGGGGCGCGTTGAAAGCCGGCGTCGAGCGTTCGGGGCCCCACGCGCTCGTTGAAGGAAAAGGTCTGCCCGGGCTGAAGCACCAAACCGTTGAGCTTCTCGGCGGCGTGGGCGACGTTGTGGGAGCGGCCCTTCTTCCAGACCTTGAAGCGCGTTTCGTAGGTCCCGAGGACTTGACTGAGGTCGAGGTGTTCGAGGTCGTCGAGGGTGATGGCGGCTTTCACGGGGGATGTGGCGAGGGCGATCACGGCGGGCGCGGAGGGCACCGCCTCGCGCATCGTGACCAGAGACGCCGCCACGTCGAGGGTTCGCCCCTCGACGTCGGCCACTTTGCGGTGCTGGGCGAGGTCGAGGCGGGCGTCGACGGGGGCCACCACCAAGGAGGGGGCCAGCGACGCCAAGAACGCGCGGGCCGCGGTCTCGTCGAACGAGAAGGAGAGCGGGACGTCGATCTCTCCCCGCCGGGCGGCCTGGGTCTCCCGCCAGCGCTTGAGAAGGGAGCCGCGATGACCGACCGCGCGCGCTTGGCGGAGGGTGGCGTCGATGTCGATGGCGGCGCCGATGAGTCCAAGCGTGGTGCGGTGCGCCACGCCGTCGGCGATGAAGGTGACGGCGTGGTCGCGATAGGCCTGGTTTCGGGCGGCGAGCTGCGCCTTCAGGTCTTGGTGGACGGGGTGGATGACGCCCCCGACCTGGAGCCCTTGGAGCGTGGGCGACGTGGGCCATCTCGGCTCGACGACACGCACACCGCCAAGACCGAGGACCACCCCGAGGGCGACCGATACACCGAGGCGCGAGGCCGAGTTCAAAGCGCGGAGCGACATCACGGAGGAGGCGAAGTCTACCGCTACGCGACGCAGCAACGCCACTTCCCGCGGACGTCGGTGAACACGAGGTGATGATGGTGGCTCAGGAACCATCCTCCTCGTGTGCCCCCGTCGAACCCCGCCTTCCGGCGTCGCCCACCATCTCAACTCGCCCGCACGATGGTCAGCCGACGTTTGCCGGCCGGCCCCGCCGCGGGCCGGGCGAGAATCCGTGCCTCGGGCCGTGGCGGCCCCGCCGCCGCCCAGTTCGATGCCTCCCGTCGGCTCGCCGCCGTCAGCTCGGCCCGAAGCGAATGCTTGTAGGCCTCGACCACCTCGACCTCCACGATGCGGTGCGACAGGGCAAGTTCCGTCGCGCCCGAGATGTGCACGATCTCATTTCGCTCCGTGCGCCCCGACCAGTTCTCGGGCCTCGCTTTGCTCGGGCCCTCGACGAGCACGCGCTGTCGGCTCGCGACCATGCCCTGCAGGTGCGCGCCCACCAGGCGTTCGCTTACGGCAAAGAGGCGCGAGAGCCGCTCGGACTTGACCGACTCGGGCACGTCATCGCCCATCCTCAGCGCCGGGGTAAACGGACGAGGTGAATACTTGAACGCGAAGACCCCCGTCGGCCTCGCGTCCTCGACGAGGGAAAGGGTCTCGGCGAAGTCCTCTTCGGTTTCCCGTGAGAACCCGACGATGATGTCGGTCGACCAGGTGAGCCCGGGCACGGCGGCTTGAAGCCGCTCCAGGCGCGCCACGAACTCCGCGCGCCGGTAGCGGCGCGCCATCCGCTTGAGCATCCGGTCGCTGCCCGACTGCACCGGGAGGTGAATGTGGCGCACCAGTCTCGGGGCGAGGTCGCGGTGCGCCGCGATGAGGGACGGGGTGAGGTGTCGCGGGTGGGGGCTCGTGTACCTCAGCCGATGCAGTTGCGGCACCTGGTCGAGAATGGCGCGGATCAGCGCCGCGAAGGCGCTCTCGTCGGGATCGTCGCCCGCCGTCACGCTCAGGCGGCCCGTGGGATCGCGATAACTGTTGACCGTCTGCCCGAGCAGGGTGACCTCCGCGACCCCGGTCTCGGCCAAGACGCGAATTTCGTCGACGATCTCCTGCGACGGGCGATACCGCTCTCGCCCTCGCGTGCGCGGCACGATGCAGTACGTGCAGCGCTCGTTGCAGCCCTTCATGGTGGTGACGTACGCCGTCGGTTGCCCCGCGACCGCGTGGGGCGCCGTCAAGAACCGCGGCGCATCGGTGTCGAAGACCGTACGCACCGCGGGAGGGCCGCCGAGCAGCGCATCGGCGAGCAGATCGGGCAGCTCCGGGATGTTGTCCGGCCCGATCATCAAATCGATGGCCGGGAGCCGCTTCATCAGCCGCTCCCCCTCCTGTTGGGCGAGGCACCCGGCGACCACGATGAGCATGTCGGGCCGCTCGCGTTTCGCCACCGCCAACCGCCCGACTTCGCTACGAAGCTTCTGCTCGGCCTTCTCGCGGATGCTGCACGTATTCAGCAGGACCACGTCGGGCGCCTCCGCCGCGTCGACGCGCGCGTGCCCGGAACGTCGGAGCACCTCTTCGAGACGCTCGGAGTCGTGCACGTTCATCTGGCAACCGAAGGTGCGAATGTCGAACGTCGCCATGTCGAAATCGCCCCGCCTTCCCCCGATGGGGGCATACCTTCGGAGCCTCGACCGGCAGGGTTAAAGCAACCCGCGCCTTTCGTCCAGGACCCGCACTATAGTCGGGCGCTCATGGCCCGCCTCCGGTTCCCCGCTTCCCCGTGGCCCGCCGCGGCTTTCGTCGTGGCCACCGCCGTCGGCGGGTGCAATCCCTCCGCGGGGCGGGACACCGCGGCGGCGCTTCCGTCGGCAAGCGTGACGCCGAAAACCTCTGCGGCCGAGGCCGATGCGCTCACCCGGGGCGACGAGGCGCTGAGGGCCCGGATGCAGTCCGCGGTCGCCGACAAGGGCGCCGCCTACGTCCCGCGGACCCGACATCTGAATCCGGATGGCTCGGCGAAGTACACCAACCGGCTCATCTTCGAACAGAGCCCGTACCTTCTTCAGCATGCCCACAACCCGGTGAACTGGTTCCCGTGGGGCGACGAAGCGTTTGCCGCGGCGACACGCCTCGGGCGCCCCGTATTCCTCTCGGTCGGATACAGCACTTGCCACTGGTGCCACGTCATGGAGGAGGAGAGTTTCGAGGACGAAGAGGTGGCCGCATTCCTGAACGCGAACTACGTCGCGATCAAGGTCGACCGCGAAGAGCGCCCCGACGTCGACGCCGTCTACATGCGGTCGGTCCAGCTCCTCACCCGCCGCGGCGGATGGCCGATGAGCGTATGGCTCACGCCCGACCGGCAACCTTTCTTCGCCGGCACCTACTTCCCGGCGCGCGACGGCGACCGGGGGGCGGCGACGGGCTTTCTCACCCTGCTCCGCCGCCAGAACGATGCCTACGTCACGCGGCCCGACCAGGTGCTCGACGATGCGAGGCGCCTCGCGGCCGCCGTGGCCAAGGGCCTACGACCTCCCCCCCCGGCGGACGGCTGGCCCAGCGCCGACATCCTCCGCGAAGCGGCCGCCCGGGCCGCAGAGCGGTATGATCCGGAGTGGGGCGGGAGTCGGGGTCGACCCAAATTCCCTTCGAGCTTTCCGATCCGCGCCTTGCTGCGCCACGCGCGGCGCAGTGGGGACGCGCGCTCGCGCGAGATGGCGTTGACGACCCTCGAGCGCATGGCCTCTGGAGGGATGTACGACCACGTCGGCGGGGGCTTTCATCGCTACAGCGTCGACGAGCGGTGGCTCGTGCCGCACTTCGAAAAGATGCTGTACGACAACGCCCTTCTCGCGGTGGCGTACCTCGAAGGTCACCAATCCGCGACCGGAGACCGCGCCCGAGCGCTGGCCCGGACGGCGCGCGAGACCCTCGACTACGTGCTCCGCGACATGACCGCGTCGACCGGCGGGTTTTTCTCGGCCACCGACGCCGACAGCGTCGGTCCCGACGGGCAACGGGAGGAGGGATACTACTTCACGTGGACGCTGGCCGAACTCGAGGCCGCCCTCGACCCCGACGAGCTTACGGCGGTACGGGTGCACTACGCGGTCACCGACGCGGGAAACTTCGAGGGGCGCAACATCCTGCACACCCCGCGACCACGGGGCGAGGTGGCCGCTGCGCTCGGGATCGACACAACGACCCTCGACGCCCGCCTCACCCGCGCCCGGGCCAAACTCCTCGCCGCCCGCGGCCGGCGCCCGTCCCCGCTACGCGACGACAAACACATCACCGCCTGGAACGGTTTGATGATCGCCGCCCTCGCCCGCGGCGGCCGCGTCCTCGGCGAGCCCCGTTACACCGAAGCCGCCGCTCGGGCGGCACGCTTCGTCGCGTCTTCCCTCCGCCGCGACGGGGCGCTTCACCGCAGTCGCCGTCACGACCTCAGCCCCACCCTCGCGTTCGCCGAAGATCACGCGTTCTACGCCTGGGGCCTGCTCGAGCTGACCCAAGCCACCGGCGAACCCCAATGGCTCGACCCGGCGCTGGCGAGCCTCGATGCGCTCGATCGGGCCTACCGCAGTCCCAGCGGGGCATTCTTCCGCACCACGGAGCGCCACGAGGCCCTCCTCGCACGCCAAGTCGAGCAGTACGACGGGGCCATCCCGGCCGCCTCTTCGGTGGCGCTTCTCGCCGAACTCATGGCGCACACGTTCACCACCGACGATCGCTGGCGACGACGCGCAGAACGCACCGTCAGAGGGCTCGCGGGCGTCCTCACGGCCCGGCCCTCCGCCCTCGAGGAGATGCTGCTCGGGATCGACTTTCACGATGACGTCGCCAAGGAAGTGCTCATCGCGGTTCCCCCCGGGGGAGACCCCGCCCCGCTCCTCGCGGTGGCCCAGAGCCAGTTCGCCCCCAACACGATGTTCATCGTCCAGTCGGGAGACACGCCCGACCCCGCTTCCGTGCAGCGCATCCCCTGGTTGGAGGGCAAACGACCACGGGCCGACGCCCCGACGGCCTACGTCTGCGAGCTCGGCGCGTGTGCGCTTCCGACCTCAGATCCCGACGTCTTCGCCCGACAGCTCGGGCGCATCGTCCCCTACGCCGCCCCCCGAGCGTCCCCGTGAAGGAAACGCTCACCGCGACCCTCGAGCGCTCCACCCGGCGCTTCGGCGATGCGCCGCTCTTCGGACGACGAAGGGACGGAGCGTGGGTGTACGCGACCTACCGCGAGTTTTCGGCCGAGGTTCATGACCTCGCCTACGGCCTCCACGACACCGGCGTGGGGCCAGGCGACCGGGTCGTCATTCTCTCGGGAAACCGTCGCGAATGGGCGGCGGTCGCCTACGCGAGCTACGCCCTCGGGGCGATCGTCGTCCCGCTGTTCCCCGCCCTCGGTCCCCAGCAGTGGACCCACATCCTCGCCGATAGTGGCGCTTCGGTGCTCTTCTGCGCCAACCAGCCCCTCTACGTCCGGGCGCAGCGCATGGCCGCCCAGCTCGAGACCCTTCGTCACGTGTTCGCCTTCGATCTCGAGCCGGATCATCCGGCCGCCTACGCAGGCCTGCTCCGTCGCGGGCGCACGCGTCCTGCTGCGACCATCAAGGTCGAAGCCGGCGACACGACGGACGCCGAACGTACCGCCACCCTCCTCTACACCTCGGGCACGGGAGGTCGGCCGAAGGGGGCCATGATCACCCACCACAACGTCTGCGCGAACGTCGCCTCGATGTTGGCCGCGATGCCGTTGTCGGGTCGGGACCGAACCCTCTCGTTTCTCCCCTGGGCGCACGCGTTCGGCCACACCTGTGAACTCCACGGCATGATTCGCCTCGGTGGCTCCATCGCCGTGAGCTCTTCCGTCGATCGCCTGATGCTCGAACTCAATCAGGTGCGGCCCTCGGTGCTCGTCAGCGTCCCCCGGCTCTTCATTCGGCTTTACGAGCGCGTTCAACGCGAGATTCAGGGTCGGCCCCAATTGATCCGCCGCCTGTTCGAGCATGGGCTCGCGCTGCGCCGGAAACAACGCACGGGCCATCTGGGAAAAGCCGAGCGGCTCGCACTGCAGACCGCCGACCGCACCGTCTTCGGGCCGATCCGCTCCCGGCTCGGAGGGAACCTGCGCTACGCGTTCAGCGGGGGCGCGGCCCTGTCGACAGAAGTCGCCACGTTCATCGCCGACATCGGTCTCACCGTGTACGAGGGCTACGGGCTCACCGAAGCCGGACCCGTGGTGAGCGCCAATCGCCCCGGCGTCTTCCGGCTCGGCTCCGTGGGCAAGCCGCTCGGCGGGGTCCGCGTCCGGATCGAGGACGGCGAGCTGGTCGTGTACGGCGCGAGTGTGATGAAAGGCTACTTTCGCCGCCCCGAAGAGACCCGCATCGCGATCGCGGACGACGGTGGCCTGCATACCGGCGACCTCGGTCACTTCGACGAGGACGGTTTCTTGTTCATCACCGGCCGACGCGACGCGCAGTACCGGCTCGACAGCGGGCTCGACGTGCTTCCCGCCCCCCTCGAGGAACAGATGGCGATGTCGCCCTACATTCGACACGCGATGGTCCACGGCGCCGGACGCGGCCACAACGTAGCCCTGGTCTCGGTCGACCTGGACGCGCTCGCCCGCTGGTGCGAACCCCGGGACCTCAGTTTTTCCGACACCCGCGCCATGCTCGAGAGCCCACGTGTACGCCGGCACATCCTCGCCGAGATCGGCGAGCGCACGCCCTACGCTCGTCCGCACGAGCGCGTCCGGGCCGTCGCCTTGATCGCGGATGACTTCACCCCGGAAAACGGGCTCTTGACGGCCACCCTCAAACTACGGCGGGGCGAGGTCACCCGCCGCTACCGCCACGTCCTCGAGGCCCTCTACGCCCGGTGAGCGCCCCCGCCACGCCATCGGCAGCCGAGCGACTCCTCGCCGGTGCGTCATGCGGGGCGGCGATGCCCGACGAGCGCCTCGACGGCCGAAGCCTCCACCGGGAGGGCCGCGGTCAAGTTCTCGGGGGCACCGTCGGTGGTGACGACGACGTCGTCTTCGATCCGGATCCCACGCACGTCCTCGAAACGAGCGAGCACATCGCGCCGCAGATCATCGCCGACGGCGTCCGTTCGCCGAGGGTCATCGAGGATGGCGGGCACCTGGTAAAATCCCGGCTCGACGGTGACCGCCATGCCCGGCACCAAGTCACGATCGAGGCGCAAGAAGGCATCGCCGAACCGGGGACTCCTCTCGCGCCCGGGCGCGTAGCCCGCGCGATCCCCGAGGTCCTCCATGTCGTGCACGTCGAGCCCGATGATGTGGCCCACCCCGTGCGGGAAGAACAACGACGCCGCCCCGCGCTCGAGCAAACCGTCCACCTCCCCCCGAAGGATCCCGAGCCCGACGAGGCCCTCGACGAGAGCTCGCTTCGCGGTGTCGTGCACCTCTCGATAGCGCCGTCCCGAGGTCACGCGCGCCACCGCGCGCCGCTGCGCGTCGAGGACGATGTCGTAGATGGCCCGTTGGGTGGCCGAAAACCGACCACTCACCGGCCAGGTGCGGGTGATGTCGGCCGCCCACCCCTCGGGGCTCTCGCCCCCGACATCGGCCAACAACAAGTCCCCAGCCCGGGTGGTTCCCTCGTGATGGCGCTGATGCAGCACCTCGCCGGCCACGGTCACGATCGGGGGGTAGGCGTCATCACAGCCTCGGCGTCGAAGCACGTCGACCATCGCCGCATACACGTCTCGCTCGCTCCCGCCGGGCCGCGTCGCGCCCATGCCCGCCCGGTGCGCTTCGACACTCACCGCCGCCGAGAATCGAAGCTGCGCCAACGCCGCCTCGTCGTGGCGGAGCCGAAGTCCGATGACGACCTCCGCGAGGGCCGCGTCTCGGTCCACCTCGAGCGAGGCGCCCCCTCCCGGCGACACCACCCGCGCGCAAATTTCGGAGAGCTTCGCCGCGCTGTGCGCATCCTGCGGAGGCAGCGTCGCGGGCCAACGCTCGCGCGACGACATCGCCGCCACCCGCTCCGCCACCTCTGCGAGCGGGCGAACCTCTTCGACCCCGAGTCGCTCTCGCCAGGCCTCGAGGGACCGACGCGGCCCGTGCCACAGCGCGTCCTCGGCATCGGGGGGGTCGACGAACACCGTCGCGCGGCCCTCGTCGAACAGCAGCATCGCCCGCTCGATGGGTTCTCCGACGAAGTAGAGAAAGTGGCTCGTGGCGCGAAACGGCAGAACGTTGGCGGGGTAATTTCGCGCGGGCGCTTCGCCCGCCGCCAACAGCACGGGTCCCGGAAAGCGCGCCATGAGGTCCCGCCGACGGGCCCGGAGGGCGTCTCGAGGGGTGGTGGGCGCAGGCGCGACGAGCGGGGGCGACGACGACGACATCACGGCACCCTACACCGACGTCGCGACGGGAGCGGGCCCGTCGGGTAACGGTCAGAAACTGGCGCGATCGACGGCGGGTGTTTAGCCTTGTATCGAGGTCCGAAACGTGTCTGCCCCCGCCCCACGCGTGTCATCATCGTCGTTCACCGTGCTGCGGGCGGGGTGCGCGGGCCTCCTCGCAGCTGCGGGCGGCTGCGGTGGCGCCAACACGGACGCCGTCCCCGGGCTCAGTCCCCCCGGGCTGGCTTCCCCCGGGCTGGCTTCCCCCGCGTCTGCTTCCCCTCCCCTCGCCGCCGGCTCCGCGCCCTTGCCGATCGCGCCGCCGCTCGAGGCGCCGCCGGTGCTTCCGGCCGTTGCCGATGACCCCCCGTTGCCGCCTCCTCCGCCCGCCGAGCCCCATCTCTACGCGCGACGAGGTTTGGTGCGCATCCACGAAAAGCCCGACCGAAGCGCCCCCGTGCTCGGCGCCTTTCGCGCGGGCCAGGCGGTGCGCATCCTCGACGCGTCGCTCCCCCCCGAGCGGACCCTGAAAAAACCGTACGGCTGCACCGAAGGTTGGTACCCGGTCGCCCCCCGGGGTTTCGCTTGTGCAGGCGGTCCCAACTTCGCGACGCGGGACGCGAACGACCCGACCTATCTCGCGGCGAAGGCGACGCTCCCTGACTTCGACCAGGCGTACCCGTATCGCTACGGGGTATCGGTGGGCACCCCGCAGTACCTGCGCATCCCGACCCCCGACGAACAGCGGACGCAAGAACCCGACCTCGACCATCATCTCGCCCATCTGCCCGCCCCCGACCCCGAGACGGGTGCGGTCTCCACGGAACGAGCGGGCCACGGCCCGCCGCCCGAGTGGCTCGCCTACGAGGCCGCGGCCAAACCCGAGCTCGTGCACGCCGACGAGGCCTACGATGGCTACAAAATCGCCTTCACCCGAGAGTTCGATGCGCAGGGCCGCACCTGGCTGCTCACGCCGACGATGACCCTCGTGCCCAAGGACCGGGTCCGCCTATCGAAGACGATGCCCACCCTGCAGGGGATCGACCTCAAAAACAGTGATCTCGAGCTTCCCCTCGCCTTTTTCTGGCTCGAGGACACCCCCAAGTGGGTGGCCGATGCGCAAGGCTCGCTCGTACAAACCGAGGAACGATACCGCCGTCACAGCTTCGTCCCCGCCACGATGAACCAAGCACGCGGTCCCAAAGGGATTTATTGGAAGCTTGGGGACGGCGGCCACGTCCCGTTCAAAGACGCCACCATCATTCGGCCCAGCCCTCGACCGGCGGGCGTGCGGCCCGACGAAAAGTGGGTCGAGGTTCGGGTGACGTGGGGCTTTCTGATCGCGTACGAGGGCGACACCCCCGTGTACGCGACCGTGGTCTCGCCCGGCGCCGACGGCATCGCCAAAAAGGGTCATACGACCGCGGTAGGCCGCCACTACGTCGACTGGAAATTGTACACGGGCGACATGTCCGGTCGCGACGGGCGCACGGACTGGTTCATCGAAGAGGTACCTTGGGTTCAGTACTACAAGGGCAACTACGCCTTTCACGGCGCCTTTTGGCACAACGATTTCGGGCGCCCCCGGAGTCATGGTTGCGTCAATCTGGCCCCCGCGGATGCGCGCGCGCTGTTCTCCTGGATGGACCCCGTGATCCCCGAAGGATGGTACGCCGCCTCGTCTCACTACCCCCATTCCCGCGGGACCTTTCTCCTAATCCGTCACTGAAACGAACCCGCCGGGGGTCGCCTCCATCGTCCTCGGCCCCCCACCGGCGTCGCACCCCGGCGGGCGGCATCGAGGGAGGGGACCGTGGAAGGATGAAGCGATGACGACGTTGGTGGTGACCCCGACGAACGCTCCCCTGCGCGGGGTGGTGGCCGCGCCTCCAGGGCCCACGATGTTGCAGATCGGGCTCCTCGCGGCCGCGCTCGGCCCGCCCGGCGCGACGACCCGCATCGAAGGCCGGGGCGTTCCTGCGTTGCCGCTCATGGCGGCGCTTCGGCCGTTGGGGGTCACCGTCGAGCGCGACGCGGCCGCGGGGCTCACCGTCTTCGGGGTTGGGCTCGATGGCCTGCTCGGCCCCCCTCCGTCCGCATCGGGGGCGCCGCGGGAGCCCGTGGTCGTCCCCTGTCCCCCCGACCCCGTCGTCATGGGGGCTTTGCTCGGCGCCGTCGCGGGACGTAGCACCCCGCTCCGGCTCGATGGGGATCCCGAAGCGATCGCCCTTCACGCGGCCGGCGCGGCCCGAGCGTTGCGCCTCCGGGGAGCACAGCTCGAAGGGACGCTCGACCCGAACCGCGTCGGCGTGCTCTCGCCGCCGCTGGATGTGGGGCCGGCCCCTGGTCCGCTCTCCGAGTTGCAACTCGACGCCACGCAGCGGCCGGCTCCCGCGGCCAAGGCCGCCGCCCTGATGAGTGGACTCCTCGCCCTGGGCGATACCTTCGTCCACGAGCGCACCGTCTCGGACGACCGGCTCGAGCGCGTGCTCGCCGCCGTCGGGGTTCCCCTCGAGAACGTCGGTCCCATGCTTCGGCTCATCCCGCCGGCGGGGCCGCTCTCCCCGTTGTCCGGACCGCCGCCGGGCGACCCGAGCTTTGCGGCCGCGATGTTCGCCGCGAGCGCGCACCACGACGCAGCGCACGTGGGGGTCCGGGGCGTCGGACTCGCGCCGAGCCGCAACGGATGGTTCGAGGCCCTCCGCGACACGGGCGTCCGGCTCCACCACCACGGGGGCGGAGAACGGTGGGGGATGGCCGTCGGTGACCTTCACCTGGACGGCGCCCCCCCGGGCCCCCTCCGCGTCGCCGGAGAGCGCGGTCTACGCGTGGGCATCCCGCTCCCCCTGCTCGCTGCCCTCGCGGCCCGCGCGCCAGGCGAGAGCGAGCTCACCGACGTTCCCCTCGACCATCCGCGCCAACTCCCGGCGACCTTCCGCCTGCTGCAGACGATCGGGGTGCCCGCTCGCCCGATCGAGCGCGGTCTCGCGGTCCGCGGCGGCGCGCCGCCCCAGGGAGGCGTGAAGGTCGACGCCGCGGGGGACCCCGCGCTCGCGATGGGGGCGACCGTCCTCGCCGTGGGCGCGCGCGCGCCGTGTCGGATAGTCGGCGCCAAGATAAACGGTCAATAGTTACCCCGCTTCGTGGGGTAACTCCGCGCCCGCGGCGCCGACATCGTGGTGCCGGCGTCGACGCCCTCTCCCGGAGGAACATGACCGCGCGGATCATCGCCATCGACGGCCCGGCCGGCGCCGGCAAAAGCACCGCCGCTCGGCTTTTGGCGGCCCGGCTCGGATACGTGTTGCTGGACACGGGCGCGCTGTACCGGACGGTCGCCCTCGCGGCCCGCCGTGAGGGTATCGACTGGGATGACGAAGAGGGCGTGAGCATTCTCGCCCGGACGCTCGTCGATGCCCGTGCCCTGCGCATGGTGCGCCATGATCAGGCGGCCCGCGTCGAACTCCGGGGGGAAGACGTATCGGCCGCCATCCGGGACCGTGAGATCAGCGCCGGCGCCAGCCGCGTTTCCGCCTTTCCCGCCGTTCGAGAGGCACTCCTCGGGGTGCAACGCCAAATCGGCGAGGACGGTCCCGGCGTGGTCGCGGAGGGCCGGGACATGGGAACGGTCGTGTTTCCCGATGCATCGTTCAAGTTCTTCCTCACCGCTTCCCTCGACGTGCGGGCGCGGCGCCGTCACGAAGAGCTTCTGGCGCGGGGAAAGGCCGTCGGACTCGCCGCAACCCGACGCGAAGTCGACCAGCGCGATCACTTCGACCGCACGCGGGCCATCGCCCCCCTCCGCCGCGCCTCTGATGCGGTGCTCATCGACACGAGCGACGTCGACCTCGACGCGGTGGTCGCGCGCATGCTCGCCACGGTCTCGGCGGCCTCGCCAAGAGAACCCGAGCGGGGACGAAGCTGAGGCGGGGTCGGTGGCTCGGCGTCGCCTTCCTCTCGGGAGGGCTCACCGTCACCGCGGGCTGCGGGCGGACGGTTCCCGCCGGGGGCGTGCGCGCCGTGCCGGAGGGGGCCTCCCCCGCTCCCGCGGCCAAGAACATCGCGGCGGTGGGTGACCTGATCCCGGCCGACATCGACCTCGTGCTCCGTCTGGACCTCCAGCGCGCGCGCCAAAGCCTTGGTGAAGAGATGTCGGCGGACCTCATCGCGCGCGCCGCCGACGCCCACGAGGACGATGCGGTGCTGGCGCCGGCCCTGGCGCGGGCCGAGGTGGCGTGGCTCGCGACGCGACTGGACGACCTCGAAGCGGGAGACCGTATTCTCGCGCTGCGTCTCGCCCGGAGGCCACGGTCGCGCGAGCCCGAGGCTCCCTCTTCTTCTCCTCGCGGCGCCGCCCCGCCGCTTCCGTTCGGCCTCCGTATCGACGATGCGGCCTGGCGAAGACTGAGGTCGCACCACGGGGTGCGTCGCTACCAGCGTCGCCGCCTCCGACGCGAGCGCGCCGAAACGGAGCGCATCTATGTTCTGGGCCCCCGCACGACCTTTTTCGTGTCTCCGGTAGAAGTACCCGCCGTCGAGCGGGTGATCGCCGACGGCCCGGACGAGACCCGGATCCAGCCCGAAGCCAGGGGAATTTTCAGCGGCGTCTATCGCGCCGGTCGATGGTCACCGGAGCGGGTGCGGGCGTACCCCGCGCTCGCGAAGCTCTGGCGCGGTCTCGTCCGCATCGAGGTGGTGGTCTCCGACCGAGGCGATGCGCTCGAGCTCGAAGGCCGCCTGCGGTGTCGCACCAGGGAAGAGGCATCGAGATGGTTGCAATTCCTGACCGCCATCCGAGACGGTAGCGCCCAAACCGCCTACGGCCCGCTCGTGGCCAAGCTGGAACTCTCCCGCGCGTCGTCGACCGTCGCCCTCCGTTGGCCGTGGTCCCGCGCCGTCCTCGAGCGCGTGCGCGACGAGTTGGCAGGTTCGGACCCCGACAATAAGTCTGAAGACTGATGGCTGAGCGCGTCGCCACGCCCACCCGCAACGACGGGTTTTGGCTCCGGATCATCTACATCGTCTCGGCCCTCGTGTGCGGGGCGGTGGCGTTCTTGATCCTAGGCCCTCGTCCGGAGGGGATGCGGGGTGCGCTGGACGTATCGGCGCTGCCCACCGTCAACGCGAGCCTCAACGCGCTCACGACCCTTCTGCTGGTCACCGGATTCGCCCTCGTACGAGCCGCGCTTCGCGCGCCCGACGCGGCGACGAAAGCCAAGCGCATCGCCCAACACAAGACCGTGATGTTGACCGCATTCGCGACCTCGGCCGCCTTCTTGGTCAGCTACATCATCTACCATTGGTTCAAGGAGGGCCCGAAGAAGTACACCGGTGCGTACCGGACGTTCTATCTGTCCATCCTGCTGACCCACATCGTGCTGGCGGCCTCGATCATCCCCCTCGCCCTGATCACGCTCTACCGCGGCTGGAGCACCCAGGTAAAACGCCACCGAAGAATCGCGCGCATCACGCTTCCGATCTGGCTGTACGTGTCGGTGACCGGCGTAACGGTCTACGTCATGCTGTACCTATGAAGCGCGGGGGGCTCTTGGACGGGCGTGAACCCGCGCCCACCGTGTACTTGTTCGACATCGACGGGACCATCGTGACGAGCGGCGACGGGCTGGGCAGAACGGCGATGCTGACCGCGCTCGGGCCTCACGCCGCGGGCGCGAATTTCTCGTTCGGGGGCATGACGGACCGCGCGATCGTGCGTCGGGCCCGAGAACAAGCGGGAGCGCCGGCCGACGAGGCGAGCATCGATGACATCCTGGAGCGCTACCTCCACGCCCTGGCGCGGGCGCTCGCGGCCGGCCGGCCCTCGGCCCTTCAGGTGCACCCCGGCGTCGTCGCCGTTCTCGACGCCATCGAGCAAGCGCCAACGGTCGCCGCGGTGGGCCTGGGCACCGGCAACGTGGAGCGCGGCGCCCGCCTCAAGCTCGATGCCGTCTCTCTCGATGACCGTTTTCCCTTTGGCGGCTTCGGATGCGACGCCGAGCCCCGAGACGCGCTGATTCGGATCGGCGCCGAGCGCGGCGCGGCGCGCCTCGGGCGGGCGCGAAGCGACTGCCGGGTGGTCGTGATCGGTGACACCCCGCGCGACATCGCGGCCGCTCATGCCGTCGGCGCCGAAGCCGTCGCCGTCGCCACCGGCGGGTTTGGCCGGGACGAGCTCGAGCGCCATCAGCCGGAGTTCGTCTTCGACGAC
The DNA here is from genome assembly GCA_039027095.1 of Myxococcota bacterium. GTDB lineage: Bacteria > Myxococcota_A > Polyangia > Polyangiales > Polyangiaceae > JAPYTK01. Next base: position 145,901 of record JBCCLB010000005.1, on the reverse strand, counting down.
CTCACGGATGCCGGCGTGCTGCCCGCCCTGTTGCCGGCCTCAGCATCCGCCTGATGCACGGGTGAGGACGCCGACGGCGTGTCACGGCGCATTGACAGGCAGGGGCATGCGGTTTAGGTGCTAACGCCCCTTCACGATGGTGTGCACCGGAGGCGTAAGTTCGAGCGCGTCTGGGAAGCGTCACGCCCCCGCGGTGATGGAGCCCGCGGGAACCTCGAAGAAGGGGCGATGAAAGGACACCTGACGACTGATGGCTGAAGCCCGACGAGAGACCTCCACCAGCGGAGGCATGGATAGCTTTGCGGCGCTGTTCGAAGCGAGCGCAGACGAAAACGATTTCGCCAAAGAGGGCGAGATCATCACCGGCACGGTGGTGCATCTGGATCGTGACTTCGTCGTCGTCGACATCGGGGGCAAGAGCGAGGGGGTTCTCGCGCTGCGAGAGTTTGCGGATGACGAGAACGGGCATCCGGCGGTGACTCCGGGACTGCAGGTCGACGTCTTCGTCGAGAGTCGTGAGTCCGACGATGGGTTGGTCAAGATCTCCAAGGAGAAAGCCGACCGCCTCAAGGTGTGGGACGAGATTTCGGCCGCCTGCGAACAGGAACAACTCATCGAGGGCACCATCAGCCAGCGGGTGAAGGGCGGTCTCTCGGTTTCGATCAAGGGGGGCGTGAAGGCGTTTCTTCCCGGCTCACAGGTCGACCTCCGGCCCATCCGAAACCTCGACCGGCTCATCGGCCAAACGCTCGAGTTCAAGGTCATCAAGTTCAACAAGAAGCGCGGCAACATCGTCTTGTCGCGGCGCGTTCTGCTCGAAAAGGAACGCGACGAGCTCAAGCAAAAGACCCTCGAGACCCTCCAGGAGGGCATGACCGTCGAAGGCACGATCAAGAACATCACCGAATACGGCGCATTCGTCGACCTCGGCGGCATCGACGGACTCCTTCACATCACCGACATGAGCTGGGGACGGGTCAACCATCCCTCGGAGGTCTTCAACGTCGGCGACAAGGTCGAGGTCAAGGTCCTCAAATACAATCCCGAGACCGAGCGGGTCTCGCTCGGACTCAAGCAGACCCAAGAGGATCCGTGGAACCATGCGGCCGAGGCCTACCCCCAGGGCAAGAAGGTCAACGGCAAGGTGATGAGCATCACCGACTACGGCGCGTTCGTCGAGATCGAACCGGGCGTCGAGGGCTTGATCCACGTCAGCGAAATGAGCTGGACCAAGAAGATCAAGCACCCCTCCAAGCTCCTCGAGGTGGGGCAAGAAGTGGACTGCCAGGTCCTCGAGGTCGACGCGACCAACAAGCGCATCAGCCTGGGCCTGAAGCAGCTCGAGCCCGACCCCTGGGAACTGTTCACCGACAAGTACCACCCCGGAGACAAGGTCGAAGGCAAGATTCGGTCGATCACCGACTACGGCGTGTTCGTCGGGATCGAAGAGGGCGTCGACGGCATGGTGCACAAGACCGACCTCTCGTGGTCCGTCCGGCTCAACAACCCGGCCGACATGTACGCCAAGGGCACGACGCTCTCGGCCATCATTCTGTCGATCAACCACGACGAAAAGAAGGTCAGCCTCGGGGTCAAGCAGCTCTTTGACGATCCCTGGCCCACCCTGCTCCAGGAGTTCCCCATCGGCGGCGTCGTCGACGAGGCCGAGGTGGTCGCGGTGTGCGAGTACGGCGCCTTCATGCGGCTGCGCGAAGGCGTGGAGGGCCTCGTGCCCAACCAAGACCTCGACGCACCAGAAGAGGGGCTCAAGAAGGGCGCCAAGGTTCGGGTCGAGATCTCGAGCGTCGATACGGTCGACCGACGCCTGTACCTCAACATGAAGAACATCGGCGAGAACAAGGAGAAGGCAGCGCAACGGCAACGTCGGGCGATGGCCTCTCAAGCCAACGCCGGCCCGAGCACCATCGGCGACCTCATCAAAGAGAAGTTTGGCGGCGGCATCTCGGCCGGGGCCGAGGGCGAAGGTGCGGCAAACGCCGCCCCCCCGGCGGATGGCGACGACGGTGAGACGGGCGCGGAGGGTCCGGCCGACGACGACGCATCGTCGACCGACGAAACGTAACGTGGCGCTGATGGCCTCTCCTTCCCCGCGCGGGGGGGAAGAACCATCGTCGTCGCCGCCGTGGCATCTCGCGCCGCGGCGGCGACAACGGCCGCGATGGCGGCGGCGCTCCACGCCGCCCGCCCGGATGCCTCGTCGTACCGGCCGCGGGCGAAGGCAGGGGCCGGCCGTCCTCGTCGTCATGGTCCTCCTCGGGGGACCGCTGGCGCCTCGCGAGGCTCGAGCCCAGCCGAGTCCGACTGCGTTTCCCTCGACGCTCCCCGCCGCGGGCCGCGCCAACCCTGACCCCTGGTTCGGTCGCGACAAGCTGCTTCACGCGGTGGGAAGCTTCGGCCTCAGTAGCGGCGGTTACGCGGTCGGCGTCGCGACGTTGGACCGCCGGTGGGCGGCGCTGTTGTTCGGAGGCGGCGTGTCGCTCGCGCTCGGGGGCCTCAAAGAAGGTCTCGACGCTGCGGGCCTCGGTCAACCGTCCGCCCGTGACTTCGTGTGGGACGTGGTCGGAACGGCGCTGGGTCTCGGGGTCTCGATCACCTTCGACGCCGCCTTGCGCGGCCCTCAGCCGGGTCCGTCGCGGTGACGGCGCGGACGCGCCGCATCACCTTCTGGTCGCTTTCGGGCGCGAGCGCGGTCGCGATCCTCATCGCGGGCCGCGCGGTTCTGTTTCCGTTTCTCCTCGCGATTCTGATCGCATTCGTTCTCTTCCCCGCGGTACGCGCCACCGAACGCAGAGGCGTCCCCCGGTGGGCGGGGATCTTGCTCGTCTACGCGGCGATGATCGGGGTCATGGTCGGTTCGGGCTTCGTGGTCCTCCCTCGCCTGTACGCCGAGACGCGGACCCTCAGCGCCGAGCTGCCCGAGTTCACCCGGGTCATTCGCGACGAGGCCCTCCCTCGCTTCGACCGCGCCCTCGGAGAATGGCTCCGGCCCTCGTCGGGGAGCGGCGGCGGTGCGACCTCCGCCGCGGCCCCTGAAGAAGCCGGCGCGCCGGAGGACCCAGACGTCGCCTCGATTCCGGCGTCGTCCCCGTCCGCCGTACCGTCATCGCACGGCGCGGCGCCCTTGGTGGTCCGCCCTCGAGACGACGGGGGCTACACGATCGAGCTCGGCGAGGGCGTGCACGTCACGCGCGCGGACGAGCAACGTTGGGTCATCGGGCCGCGACCAACCCCTCCCGAGCGTTTTTCGAGTCGGGCCGCGCTCCGCGATGCCTTCGACGCCGCGGTCGGGTACGCCCAAGACAACAGCCTCGAGCTTTTGGCCGTCGGACAACGGGTCTTGTCCGGCATCAGCCGAGGGATCTTCTACTTCGGCATCACCCTCATGCTCGCCGGGTACATGATGTTCACCTGGGAAGAGATCTACGCGTTCGCGCGCGACCTCTTTCCCCGCGAACGCCACGCGAGCGTCGCCCGCTTCACGGCCCGTCTCGATCGCGGGCTCAGCGGGGTGGTGCGTGGGCAGCTCCTGATTTGCCTCGTGAACGGCATCCTCAGCGCGATCGGGTTCTGGCTCTTCGGGCTGAAGTACTGGCCCATTCTGAGCGTCATCGCGACGGTGCTGAGCATCGTGCCGATCTTCGGGTCGATCATCAGCACCATCCCCGCGGTGGTCATCGGCCTCACCGACGGCCTCGGGACCGCCGTCGGTGTTCTCGTTTGGGTCATCGCGATTCACCAGGTGGAAGCGAATTTCCTCAACCCGAAAATTATCGGCGACCAGGCCAAGATTCATCCCGTCCTCATCGTGTTCGCCCTTCTCGTCGGAGAACATTTTTTCCGGGTGCCCGGCCTCGTTCTCGCCGTGCCCATCCTCGCGCTGGCTCAGGTGACCTTTCTCCACTTCCGGGAAGAAGTCGCGCCCGCGGTCCCCGTCGCGCCGGATTGAGGCGGCCGGTCGGACGTCGAAGCGTCCCTCTCGCCCCAACCCCACGTCGATATGCTACCTGTCGAGCGCAATGGCGGCGCCGACGAAAACGAAACGCAAGCACGAAGCCCGCCGCCAACGGGAAGCGCTTCAACGGCAGCAACGCGAGAAGCTGCAAAACATGCCCGACCCGTTCTCACGCGAGAACATCAAGAAAATCGCGATTCGACTCGGTCTCGCGGCGGTCGTGGTCTGGGGCCTCGCCTTCGCCATCGGGCATTGGGTCGCGTTGGCCGGCGCCGGCGTGCTCACCGTGCTCACCATCGGGGTCGTCCTGTGGGGTCTGAACCTCGCCAAGAAGTCGAAGGCGGTGGCCAACATCGTCAAGGGAGCCGACACCCCCGAGGGTCGAAAAGAGGCCCTCGAGCGCCTCGAGAGCGACTTCAAAGAGGGTGACACGGCGGCGACGGTGGCCCGGGCGCAGCTCCAGATGCAGGAGGACCCCCGGGCGGCGCTCGCCACGCTCGAATCCATCGACCTCGACAAAGTGATGGCCACCGTAGCCGACGAGACGCGCACGCAGCGGGCGATGATCCACTTGATGTTGGGCGAGACGGACAAGGCGCGCGCGCTGGTCGATCAAGTCGACTTGTCGCGGCACAAGGAGCATAAGACGCGGGCGAGCCTCGCCGCGATCGTGGGCGAGGCGTGGGCGCGCAGCGGGCAGGCACGGAAAGCCGCCGCGTTGATCGAGAACTTCGACCTCGCGGACGATGATTACGCCGATCTGAAGCCACAGCTCCTCCGTTCGCTTGCCTTCGCCTACTCCTGGTCGAACCAGAACAAAAAGATGAAGAAAACCCTGCGCCAATTACAGGGCCTCAATCCGCAGCTCCTGTCGGGCTTCATCACGAAGAAGAAGAACCCTTCCGGGGTCAACCCCCGCGGGGTTCACCCCCTGCTCGAGAAAGAAGCGATGACCATGCTCATGAGGTCTGGAGCGGTCCCTCGCAAGATGCAGGTCAAGCGAGGGCGTTGAGCCCGCCGTCCCCCTCGCGGCGTCGCGGCGTCGGGAGGACGCCGATGGGGGTGGTCGGGAGGCTCTGGGTCGGGGCGGCTCAAGTCCCCCCCGTCGACGCCGTTCGTCCTCGGCGTGACCCCGCCACCGTTCGCTGCCAACCGCCGTCCCGTGCCCGCCACCACGGCGTCCCGCGGTGCCTCCGACCGGTCCCCCCATGACCGATTCTCGCCGCAAGCGTTGGCGCAGTTTTTGGTGCTGCAACTCTCGGAGGACCGGGCCGACCTCCCCGTGCTGCCCCGGATCGCCGTCGAGGTATGGGACATGGCGCGCGACCCCGACGTGGACTTCGACCGCCTACGGGTGGCCTTGGAGCGAGAACCCGTGCTCGCCGGTCGGGTCCTCGGGGTAGCCCACGGTGCTCAGTACGCGACCAAGGTGCCCCCGCAGTCGATTCACGACGCGTTGACGCGACTGGGTCAGCGGGTTGTGGCCGACATTCTCTTCGAGGTCACCGCGACCATGAGTGTCTTCCGCGAGCCGGCGTACACCCCCGCGATGGACCTGCTTCAGCGTCACGCGCTCGCCGTGGCCTACCTCGCCCGCGACCTCATGGACATGATGGGCGACCGGTCGGGTTCCGCCTTCGTGGCAGGGCTTCTCCACGACGTGGGCACGGTGGCGTTGTTGCGGGTGGTCGCCGCGCGCGAGCGCCGAGCACGTCGTCCCGCGCCTCCGGTCTCCGTACTCGCCCCTGCGATCGATGCCCTGTCCGTGAGGACCGGCGCCCATCTCGCCCTGCGATGGGGGCTGCCGCAGGACATCGTGGCCGCCATCGGGGCGCAAAAGACGCTCTTGGTCGAGGACGAACCCTGCCGGCTCGCGGCCGCGATCGCACTCGCCGACGGCTTGACGGCGGAGGCGGGCCTCGCCGACCTGGAGGGGCACGACGACCAGACGGAGCTCGCCGCCACGGTCCTCGGCTGTTCCAAGGAAGGCCTGGAGCGGGCCCGGGCGCGCAGCTGCGAAATCGTCCGCCATCTCCTCTCCGGCTGAGCGAGCGCTCCGACCGGATCGGGCGGCGGGGTCTTCACGGCGGGGCTCGCTTCGGTTGCCCATCCCCCTCGCGCCGCTCGTTCACGCATCCGACCGGTGGTGCGCTAACCTCAGCCGATGGGCGACGATGACGCTTCGTGGCGGTTCGGCCGCCTCACCCGCGCCGGGAGGCCGGCGCGCGCGCGCTCGTCCCTCGTCATGGGCACCGTCGCGCTCGCGGCGTGCGCCACGCTGGCCGACAACGGCGGCGACGTCGCGCTCCCGAACGCCGCGGCGGGTCCCTTTCGCCCCTTGTCGGGAGGCGAACTGGGCGAAGGCCGGGTCGGCGCCCTCGCGCTCCAAGACCGCGAGCGCCGATTTCGCGCGCCGGCCGTCCTCGATGCCGACGGCGGCGATCCGAGCACCCCCGAGGCACTGCTCTTCGTCGCCATGACGCGAGATCCATCGACGTCACCCTCGTCCGCCGATGACCGTGCGCTCCCCGATGCCATCGCGGCCTTCGTCGCCGCCGATGGGCGCTCTCCAAGGCGAACCTTCGACGTCGTCCTCGAGGCGGAAGACACCCCCCCATGGGAAGGAGGGACGGTCGGGGCCCCCGCCGCCGTGTGGGGAGACGGCGAGATTCTGCTCTACTACGAGGCTGCGGGCGGGATCGGCCTGGCCACCGGCGACGGCGTGCGCTTTGCCCGGGTGGAAGGCCCGGTCGTCGGTCCCGACGTCACGCCGGGGGGCGGCCTCCCTCGCGAGCCGGGGATCGTTCGGCGCGACGATGGTCGGTTCCACCTCTTTTACCGCGTCGACATCGACAGCGTGGGGAGCATCGTGGAGGCGACGTCAGACGACGGCCGTCGTTTCTCCGACCATCGCGTCGTGCTCCGCCCGCGTCTCGAGGACCGCACCCTCGACGGCCCGCATCCGGTCCTTGCGACCAGCGGTCGCGGACGGGCGGTCACGTACCTCTACGTCGGCAGCGAGCGCGCGACGGACGGACGGCGGCGCATTGCGTTGGCGGCGCGCTTCGGACACGACGCGCGGGACAACCCCTTCGTCTGGGCCGAGAGCGCCGTCCTCGACGCCGGAGCGACGGCAGGGGTGCGGGACCCGTACGTGGTTCGCCGACAAGGTTTGTCCTTTCTTTTCGTCACCCAACCGGGCGACGACGCGGTCGCGGTCGCGGTCGCGCCCGCCGATGCTCCCCTCCTGCCCTGAAGCGCCGCGGTGACGGCGTCATCTTCCGCGCGATCCGCTCACGTCGAGGGGGCGACGACCCATCACAGCGCGGCCTTCATCGCCTTCTTGTAGGCATCGCCACACGACATCGCTCCGCTCATCACCGCCTTCGACTGCTGATCCCACGCCGCACGGTGCTTTTCGATGAGGGCGTCCTTGGCCCCGTCGCCGAGCGCGACCCACCAGGCGTCGATCCGCTTCAAACCATCACGGTTCTTCTCGTTGTACGCCGTGAGCTCGGTCTCGAGCTTGTCGCAATCGGGGAGGGCACCGGTCATGATCTCCGACCGCTCGTTCTCGAACTTCATCTTTTCTTCCATGTTTTTCTCGTCTTCGGCGCTTGGCCCGCAGGCGACGAGAGCGAAGGCGAGGACCGCGGAGAAAGACGGGTGAAACTTCATGATGAGAACCTACGCAACGATCCCATGATTCTACCCTGGTCACTGGGGACGCGGTTCCGGAAAACGCGACAGGAGGGCCGCTACGGCCCGGCGCAGCGCCTGAAGGTCATCCACCGGAGGTCGAACGGTTCCCTCGACCTGACCCCGCCAGACCGGTGCTCCCGTGCGGCGGTCGTACGCATCCAAGACGATGGTCCCCTTCTCGACCGGGACCTCGTAGCTTTGCCCGGTGACCGAAGAGAAGCGCTCGAGGCGGGTCCGACGTCCGATTCCGGCGTAGACGACCACGTCTGCATCTTCGACGGCCGCGGCGCGCCAACCCTTGTCGCGGAGGGTTTGCTCCGCCGCCGAGAGCGCGGTCGCGCGCGCCTCCGGGGGCAACTCGGCGCGCGCATAGCCTTCGGGCGGAGCCTCGCTGCGCCCGGCGTACGCGATGGTGCGGTACCCGGAAAACGAGGTCCCCGCAGGGCTCGAGGCCGAGACGTCCGGCCCACACCCGAACATGATGATGCTCGCGAGCCCCACGCCGCACCAGAGCCGCCGGGTCACCATGCGCGGCAACCGACCACGCACGCCGCGTGGACGCAATCCCCCCGGGACGCCTCGGCGAGGAGCCGGTGACCTCGCTACCCCCCGGGAGGTCCCACGACCGCGGCACGGTTTCGGCGTCGGGTCGACCTCGCCGGTCCGACCCGCCTCGGGTGCCGTCAGGGTGAGCTTGCTTCGGTCGCCACGGTGAGCGGAAGCCGCAACAGCTCCGACTCGAGCCCCTCGCCGTAGAGGGTGGCGTACGCCGCCATCGACTGAATCACGCGCTTCGTGTAGCGGCGGGTCTCTCGATAAGGGATCTGCTCAACCCAGAGGTCGAAGTCGGCGGCGGGCCGGGCCCGGAGCCAGCGCGCCGGGGCACCCGGCCCGGCGTTGTAGCCGGGCACCGTCATGATCGGGAGCGCGGCGAAACGGCGCATGCCCATCGCGAGGTACCGCGACCCGAGCGCGATGTTCACCTCGGGTCGCGCGAGCGCCGCCCGGCTCGAGGGCAGGTTGAGCTTTCGCGCCACCCGCTCCGCGGTCGGGAGGATGAGCTGCATCAATCCGTACGCCCCCGCGTGGGACACCGCGCCGGGCTTGAACGCACTCTCCTCGCGCATGATGGCGTACGCCAAGTACTCCGGGATGCCGGACCGCTTCGCCTCTTTCTCGACGATGGCCCGGTGGGGGCGGGGATAGGCCACCTCCCATATGCCCCGCCATACGCCACCGGGGTGATGCGCCCGCCAGGTCGACGTCTGACCGCGCAGCAGCCCGTGCGATTCACTCGGCGCTTCGATGCGGGCGAGAAGAAACGCGGAGGCCCACAACAAGGAGGGGTGGACGTCGCCCGCCCGTACCCCGAGCGCATCGAGCTCTTCCGCCGCACGCACCCCATCCCCCTGCCGCACCAGCGCCACCGCGCGCGCGAAGCCGGGTTGGTGGAGCGCGGCGTGGTCGGGGATCGCAAACCGTCCGTCGGGTTCGGCCGCCACCGCGCGGGTGACGAGGCGGCGCGCGGCGTCGGCGTCGTGCGCGCGCAAACGAGCGTAGGCGAGGACGGCGTAATAGCTGAGCGGGAACGAGCGCACGACGTGGCGGAGACCTTCCCGACCCGACGCCTCCGCGCCCAAAGCGAGACGGGCCCGCGCGAGGTAATACTGAGGCCGTCCCTCGGCGTAGTAGGGACGGTCGCGGCGCTGGAGCTGGACCGCCCGCTCGAGCGGACGCAGCGCGCCCGCCCAGTCCCCGTCGAGCATCCGGCTCCGGGCGAGGTCGAAGAGCGCTTGGTCGACCATGTCGCCGTCGGGATAGTCATCGCCGATCGTCGCGAGGAGTTGGGTGTAGGACTTGATATCCCCGAGGTTTTTGGCCGCTTCGGCCCGCATCACCCGCGCGTCGTCGGCAAAACGGTGCTCGGGAAAAGACGCTTCGAGCTCGGCGAGGTGACGCTCAGCCCGCGTCGGCGTGCCTCCGGCCAGCGCCGTGCGTCCGCCGAGGAACAACGCCGTCACCCATCGCGTCTTAGGCGCTGCGGTCCGACAGTGCGTCACCGCCTCGTCTGCGGCGGCGCTCGCCTCTTGGTCGCGGTCGAGCCCTTCGAGGGCCTTTGCCCGCGCGAGATGTGCCTCACACGCCGCGAGCGTGCCTCGGTCCTCCTCGCGAAGGCCGTCGATCACCGCGTCCGCCGCGCGCAGTCCTTCGCGCGCTTGTCCCGACCAGGCGAGCATTCGAGCGCGGTCCGCCTGGGCCTCCGCTCCCGGGTCGGAGAGCGACCGCCGGATCGCCAGGGGCAGGGTCGCCAGGGCTTTTCCCTCGCGCTGGCGCGCCAGCGCCGCCCATCGTCTCGAGCGCGTGTGCCGCAGGACCGTCCGCGCGACGCCCACCGCACGCTCCGCCCGCGACGCGCTGGGTTGGTTCAACAGCGCATCGATCATGTCGATGGCGTCCTGCTCCCACCCCTCCGGTCGCGATGCGAGGTGCGCGCTCCATATCGCGGCCGCCCCATCGACGTCGCGCTGACGGGTCAACGCCTGCGCGCGCTCCCGCGCCACCAGCTCGTCGCGCAGCGACGCGATTTCATCGAGATGGGTGAGGGCCACCCCGGGCTCGCCCGACGCGATCAGCAACCGCGCGGTGTGATACCGAGCGTAGTCCGCGAGAGGCCAGTCGACCGCCCCTGCCCGCTCGAACGCCCGAATCGCCCCATCGGGGTCGCCGGCCTGCAGTCGCAGCCGGCCGAGCTGATAGGTCCAGGCCGCTCGCTCGGCCGCGTCGGAAGGCGGAGCACTTCGCAGTCGGCGGGCGAGCGCATCGGCGGCGCCCCTGGTCGCCCCTCGCGCGACCCGCTCGGCCACCTCGGTGAGCTCGGGATCATCCAAAACCGCGACGATCGCCGCAGGGTCGAAGACGGGCTCTCCCGGGCGAACGTCTCCGCTGCGGGTGGGTTCGACGCTCAACGCCGGCGGCGTCGCGGCGGAGGGGTGAGGGGTTGCCGTCGACACCGGCGCCGCCATCCAGGACGGCGTGGCCGTCGCCGCGGGCGCCGCGGCCGGGACCCCTCCGCACCCGTCGAACAACGCGACCGCCATCGCCCCGACTCCGAGCCATGACGCCACGGTCTGCACCCGCCGCTTCAACGTGCGGGAACCTAGCGGAAGCCCTCGGCTCGGTCGAGTTGTCGGCGAAGCGATCACCATCGCGACAAGAACCCCTCCTGCTCGCGGGCCCAACCGGCCAATTCGAGCTCGAGACCGGCGGCCGCGAGCCGCCCCGGAGCCCAGCCGAGTTCGAGGCAGAGGGCGTCTCGGTGTCGCGCCACGTGGCTCCGCGCCAGCACCGCCGCCAGCGCGCGGGCATCCGCCCCCAGGACGTCGTCCTCGTCCTCCGCGGTGAGGTCACGACGCGCCGGGGGAAGCGCGTCGAGGAGCACCTCCAGCGACGTCAACGGGGTCGCCCCCCGGCTGAGGGCGTACTGGTTCCCCTCGGCGGCCTCGTCCCAGGGAGGAAACGGGACCACGAACCGCGGCCGTTCGAGGCGCTCGCTCGCCCGCACCGTCGACATGGTCCCGCTCTTCTTGTGGGGCGCCTCGACGACCACGGTCGCGACCGCCAGGGCCGCCATCACGGCGTTGCGCCGGTGAAAGTGAAACGGGCGCAACACGGGCGCCGCGGCATCGAGAGAAAGAAGACCGCCGCCCCCGGCTTCGATGAGCCGGAAAAGCGTCCGATGGCGCTCCGGATAAGGATGGGCCAGCGACCCCGGCAACACCGCGAGCGTGGTTCCGCCGGCGGCGAGGGCGCCCCGATGCGCGGCCGCGTCGATCCCCCGGGCGCCCCCCGACAGCACCGCGTAGCCCGCCTCGGCGAGCGCGGCCGCAAGCCGCTCGGTGAACGCCACGGCCGAGCCTCGGGGCGCCCGCGTGCCTACGACACAGACGCCCGTCTCGCGCGGCAACCGACCCTTTACGTGGACGGCGCGGTCCGCGGGCGACGGCCCGGGCCACGGGTCGAGGGCGCCGAGCGCCAGAGGGTACTCCGGGTCGGATGGCGAGAGTCGTCGGCTCACCGCAAACCATCGTGTCGACGTCCCGAAGCGTCGCGCCGCGCCCGCGAAAACAGTACGGCGCACCTTGCGGATGCCGCGTTCTGGTGGTGTGGCGAACCCGAGGGAACCTCTCTACACTCGCCCGAGCCCAACATGGCGAGCGGTGACGAAAACCGAGGCAGCGACGAGACGTTGCCCACCATCCCTCCCCGCCTCCCGGCGCGGCCGCGTTCGCATACCCGCACGGTTCAAGCCGTGGGCTTTCAACCCACGGGCCCGGCCTGGCTCGACGCCCCACTCCGCCCCGGTAGCGGCGCAGCGTCCGACCTGCCGCCGCCTCCGCCTCGAACCGACGGCGTTCCGGTCGACGGGGGGGATGCAAACCTTCCCCCCGGCCGTGCGCCACTCCCTCCGCCGCGCCCGCGCGACGAGGACGACATCACCCAGCGCGGGTTTGGCTCGGGGTTCCCTTCCGGGCCTCCCGTGCCCTCATCCCCCACGCGTGTCCATCCGTCTGCCCCTCCCCCGCCCGCGCCACGGTCGACGCCGCCCGCGCCGCGACGCGTGCCGGTGGCGCCAGCTTGCCCTCCGCCCGGCGCAGGCGCGACCGAGCATCGTAAGGGCATGACGCCTCCTCCGGGGGGCGCCGTGCCGCCCGCCCCCCTGTGGTCGACCGCCGCGGGGCCCACGGCGCTCGACCAGACGCTACACGGTCAGCCCGTCCGGCCTCCCAACCCGCTGCAAACGCCACGAGCTCCCTCCGGCCTCCCGGCCCCGAGTCGCCAACCTTCTTCTTCCCCTCCGCTCCGTGCCCCCAAGCGGATGCGGACGTCTCCGCTCGAGCTCATTTGGGTCGACGCCAACCGAGCCGAACACATCGCCGGGCACCCCGAATGGATCCGTCTCGTCCCCGAGGTCCCCCCGGACGAACCCGACTGGCAAGCCCGGGCGGAATTCACCTACGGCGCCGACCTCTACGATGAGCTCCACCCCCCCGAGGCCCCCGACGGCCGGCCGGAACCCGAGCGCGACGCGCTCCGGGTGCTGCAGCGCGCGCGGCCCGAGCCGCTCTCCTCACTGGACACGATGGTCGCCGAAGCCCTCCGCCGCGACGAGCCGACGCGCCTGGTCGCGGTGGCCGGGCGCCTCGAGTTCGGCTTCGACCCGCGGCGTCATCTCGAGACCCTCCTCTCCGCAACGAAACCCTTTGCTAAGGCCCACCGACGCCTCGGGGAAGCGATCCAACATGCGACGGAGATGTTGGAGGCGCCTCTCGAAGCCGCGCCCGACGTCGCACGAAGGGTCATCGACCAGCTCCGGCATGCGTGGAACGATGCGCACGTCAACATGCCCGACGACTACCTCGACCGGACGGCGGTCCGGGTCCTTCTGACCGAGCGCGCCTACGCACGTCGAGAACTGCTCGCGTCCGCGTTCTTGCGGGCCACCCTGACCGAGTCGGGGCCCTCGCCCCGTCCCGTCACGGCGTACCTACCCGAAGAGATCGACAAGCGATTGCCGCTGTTTCGCGTCTTCGAAGCACGGCTGTTGGCCGATCTCCTTCCCCGTCAAGACGAACAGGAGACCTCGAACGCCTGCCTCAGGCTGGTCGCGTTGGCTCGTGTGATCCCATCACCGTCCGGGGGGCGGACGACGGGAGCCCCCTCCCATGAGCGTTGACCCTCAAACCCTTCTGAGCGCTCGGCTGCCTCACCTCTACGCCGTCGTCGACGGCGCGCGTGACCCCGCGGCCCTCGAATGGCTGCGGTCCGCCGGCGTGCCCTATCAGTGCCTTTACGCCGGCAAGAAGGCCGTCGAGCTCGCGGATGAGGCCCCTTACCTCGCGCACCTCGGAGGCGATCGTGGTCCCCTGGGGGAGCTGTGCACGCACTACGGCGAAGAGCCCACCGGCATCTTTCTCACGAGTGACCGGACGTTTTACGAGGTGCGACGGCAACTGCGCCGCTTCCTTCTCGTCGAGGGTCCCGATGGCGCCACGATGTACTTTCGCTACTACGACCCCCGCATCGCCGCGGTGTTTCTTCCCACCCTGGACCGGGACCAGATCGCGATCATGTACGGGACCGTCGTCGCGAGTTACGTCTACCGCGCCGCGGCGCCGTCCTCAGATCTTGCGGCGACGACGGACGAAGCGGAGACCATGCGGTCGCCTCGTCTCGTCGAGGCCGTCGTCGACCCGTCGGGGGATGCGCCTCGCGTCGTGGTGCACTCGCTTTCGACGTGAGCCATCACGGGAGCGAGCCGCCGATGAACGCAGCCCCCTCGGCCGCCGCGCCCTTGAGGCAACGCGCCTCGGGGGGCTTCACCCCAGGGTTGATCTTCACCATCGGTCCGCCCTGAATGATGATGTCGTCGCTCTCGCTCATGATTTCGATCTTCTTCTGAGCGTTCATGCGAATGTTGCCCGCCGCGGAGATGATCACATCGGGCCCGTCGAGCACCACCGTGGCGCCCCCCGTGGTGAGCGTGATCTTCTTGTCGCGCATCGCGATGCCGGTGGCCGGCACCCCCTCGTCTTCCGAGAGCGTCTTGGCCGCGATGCCGGCCAAGGTGCCCATGAGCGGAGTGCTCATCGCGTCGAGGCCACGCATCGGACCGAGCTCCCCGCCGGAAAAGGGCAAGCCCAACGGCGTGCTCGACACTTGCCCGAGGGTGGAACCGAGCGAACCCGACAACACCGACGACATCGCCCCGTAGGCGGCCTGCAACCCGAGATTCAGGGGACCCGCGAGGTTCCGGGCGATGGTCACCGACCACATATTTCCGATGAAGCTCGTGTCGGTCATCCCCACCGTTGCGTTGCGGTTCATGCCGACGGTGCTCACCCGATTCATGCCCACCGTCTCGGTGTCGTTCATCTTCGTCAGCTCCGCCCGGTTTCCCGCGACGGTCGCGGCCTGGTTGCCACGGACCAGGTGTTGTTCGTTGTTGCCGACGACCGACATCGCGTCGTGCTTCACGAGCGACGACAAGTCCTTCTCCGCCTGCAGGTACACGTGTTCTCGGCCCTGGGCGTCTTCGAAGCGAAGCTCGTTGAAGCCACCGTTGTGGGGTGAGGTGTCGCTCCGAATCGTGCTGACCGTTTTGTTCTCCGGCAGAGAAAAGGGCACCGGCGTCTGCTGGTTGTAGACCCGTCCGACCACCAGCGGTTGGTCCGGATCTCCCTCGACGAAGGCGATCAAGACCTCGTGACCCACCCGCGGGATTTGAATGCCTCCGTAGCCCGCGCCGGCCCACCCCTGGCTCACCCGCATCCAGCACGAACTGTTGTCGTCCATCTGCCCTTCGCGGTCCCAGGGAAACTGCACGCGGACCCGACCGAATTCGTCGGTGTAGATCTCTTCGCCCGCGGGACCGACGATCACGGCGCACTGCACGCTGTCGACCCGTGGTTTCGGCGTGGCGGGGTGGGGACGAAACGGGACGTCTGCCGCGACCGCCTCGCCGCGACACACCCAGTCTGCGTCCTCCTCGGCGACGATCTCGAAAGCGACCGCCATGAGAGGCGTGGCGACGAGGTCGGCCCGAGGATGCCGCGCGACCCGAAAGACCCGACCCGGCCACAAATCGATGACGTTCGGCTGGTAGGTGACGACGCGTTTACGAGCTCGGTGCGCTTCGAGTCGAAACTGCGCCCTCCGCGCACCCTCTTCCTCGGTGTGACGCGCGACCGCTTTATCGTCGGCGACCGGCGTCTCTCCCCCGGCGTTGCGCTCGTGTTTGAACTGACCCGGCGTGTAGAAGTACTGCTCTAGTTGGGTCTCGTGTTCCGGCCCGTCGTCGACCCGTTGCGCGAGCGTCAGGGCCGGCCGCCGGTAGTCGTGATCGCGCAGAAGCACCCGACCGGGCTGCAGGCGGTGTTTGAGGGCGACGTGGGTGACGAACTCGGTCTTGCTCGCCGCGACCCCCGTAGTCGTGTCTTGGTAGGGCAACGGCAATGCTCTCGGCTCGCCCGTCTGCGGCGCGTCGGCGAGCACCAGCTTGGTGGTCGTTCCCCCGTCGTCCTCGAACGACAGGGCGATGCCCGCCTCTTCGAGCAGCCGCTTGATGAACGCGTAGTCGGACTCGCCGTACTGAACCCTGAGCTCCATGTCCGCGTAGGCGCCTTCGTCGATCCGCCACTCGGTCTCGATGCGCCACTCGTCGAGCACCTGGCGCACCGTCGTCACCAAACTCTGGTGCTGAAAAAGACGATAATTCCGCCGCTGGGTGAGCAGCCAGAGGCGAGGCCGGATCCTGACGAAGTAGGTCGAGAGCCCCGTCGCATCAGAGCGGGTTTGGCTCATGTCGACGCACACGCCCGACCACAGCCGTCGCGTCGGCGTATGCAGGTCGAGCGCGGAACTCATCGCAAACGAGGCGTCGATGCCGATCTGAGCTTCCAGGTCGATCTCGGGGTTTTCCGAGCGCACGACGGCCTGCACGTCCCAAATTTCGTCGAAAGCCTCCCGGATGACGAACGAAACGAGGGGTAGCCCTCCGACATCGGACTCGAGGTAGAGCGTGACGTTATCCATTCATTTCCTCGCGCGGTGCCAAGGCGACGATACCGCAATCGTGCGGGGCTGAGGAGCGCTGCCCCCGGCGGCGTCCCCACGGTACCCGGGTTCATCTTGCCGTCGCGCGCCAGTCACGGCAGATTTAGGGCATGCCTAGGGTGTCGACGCAGGCGGACAAGTGCAGTGGTCACGACGCGTGCGCGCCACGCGCTTTCGCAACCTCCAGCCGTGATTGCACCGTTGAGGGAGAACGGGTTACCCGCCAGGGAGACGCGTTCATTCCCCACGAATGCCCGGCCCATCCTCCCCATCCCGCGGTCTGCTCGCGCGGCTTCGGTACCGTGACCGTCAACGGTCGCCCCGTCGCCTACGTGGGCGCGGGGGTCTCCTGCCCCTCGGCCACCGTGGGGACCGGCCGGGCGACGGTGACCGTAGGGTGACCCGACCCCGGCCTAACGACCCTCAGACGCCATGACGACACTTCCGCCGGTCACCATCGTCGGCGGCGGGCTCGCCGGCTGCGAGGCCGCCTACCAATTGGCACAGCGCGGGCACCTCGTGCGCCTCCACGAGATGAAACCCGAGCGGCGTACGCCGGCCCAGACGGGCGACGGTCTCGCTGAGCTCGTTTGCTCCAACTCGATGAGAGGCGCGTCGTTGACCAATGCCGTCGGTCTCCTGAAAGAGGAGCTTCATCGTGCCGGCTCCTTGGTCATGCGGGTCGCCCACCGCTGCCGCGTCCCGGCCGGGGGCGCCCTCGCCGTCGACCGAGAAGCCTTCAGCGCCGAGATGACGGCACGCATCGCCTCCCATCCCCGGATCGAGCTCATCGCGGGGGAAGTGCGCGGGATTCCGACGGAGCGGCCGTGCATCCTGGCGACGGGGCCACTCACGGCCGACGCGCTCGCCGCCGACATCGCACGCCACGTCGGCGCCGAGCATCTCGCCTACTACGACGCCATCGCCCCCATCGTCGCGGCGGACTCGATCGACTGGGACGTCGTGTGGCGCCAATCCCGCTACGACAAAGGCACCGCGGACTACGTCAACTGTCCGCTCGACGAGCCCACCTACCAGGCCTTTCTGGAGGCGATCCTCGCCGCGGAAAAGGTCCCCGCCAAAGACTTCGAGGACGCCAAGTACTTCGAGGGCTGTCTGCCGCTGGAGGTCATGGCCGAACGCGGCCCGCAGACCCTTCTCTACGGGCCGATGAAGCCGGTCGGACTCACGGACCCGCGGACCGGACGTCGCCCCCACGCGGTGGTCCAGTTGCGGGCCGAAGACCACGCGGGCACCGCCTTCAACATGGTCGGCTTTCAAAGCCGGATGAAGTGGCCGGCGCAGAAGCAGGTCTTTCGACAGATCCCGGGCCTCGAGCGCGCGACCTTCATGCGCTTCGGGGCGGTGCACCGGAACACCTTTCTCCAAGCCCCCGTGCTTCTCGACGAGATGATGCAACTTCGGGCCCTTCCTGGCGTGTACGTGGCCGGCCAACTCGCCGGCGTCGAAGGCTACGTCGAGAGCACCGCAGGCGGCCTCTTGTGCGGCATCCTGCTCGCCCGACGCCTCGCCGGGGAACCGGCACCGCTGCCCCCGCCGACGACCGCGCTCGGGGGGCTCCTTCACCACCTCCGTCGACCGCCCGTCGACAAGGCGGGCTACCAACCGTCGAACATCACCTGGGCGCACGTGCCTCCGCTTCCCGCCGCGCCGCCTCCGGCTCCAGGACGACGCCGGCCCAAAAAGATGAAAAAGCACGAGCGCTACGCCCTCTTGGCGGACCGCGCCCTCGATGATCTGACCCCTTGGCTGACCGCGGTAGGCGTCGACACGCCTCTGCCCTCCCCGTGGTTCGTCGCCAAAGATGAACCGGCGCCGTCGCCTCCCCTCGCCCCGCGAGACCATGCTACGCCGAGCACGGGCGGTGCGCTTGGCGCCACGGCCGCGCCAGAGTTCGGCCCGTGACTTCTCTGCCTCTGACCTCGCCGGCCACGACCACGCTGCCCATCACCCCGCTGACCATTTCCTCGCTGCCCATTTCCTCGCTGGCCCTCAGGGCTGGAAAGCGGACCGGAAGATGCCCCTCAAATCGCCTCTGCGAGCCATCACGATGAACCAAGACGACGACGCTCGCGGCCCTGCGCCCCTTGTGGCGGTGGTCGCCACCCTGACCCTCTTGGCGGCCGGACTGCTCTCTACGAAGGTCGCGGCGGACGGTCCTCCGACCGGACCTGCGGCGCGAGGTTCCGCCACCGTCTCGGCCGATGCCATGTCCTTCGCGAAGGGGCCCGTCGCGTTCTTGCGCTCGGCGCCCGCCGCCGTGCCGCTGAGGCGCGACCGGCTCGGCCTGTCCCCGGCGGCGGCGGCGGCGGAGGGGCAGCTCACCTACGCCGGGCATGTCGTCGCGGCCGCCCCGCAACCGACGATAACCGACGACCTGCTCCGCAACGTCGAGGCCGCTCTGGTTTCCCCCACGCGCGCGGGGGCCACCACGCCGCGGGCCAGCGTCAAGAAGACCGATGCGAGCTGCACGCACGCGCACGCCATTTTGGGGTGGTCGGACTTCAAGCGTGTGAAGGACAAGTACGGCAAGGGGGAAGACGAGACGGACGAGGAGTACCAGGCGCGCATCACCAAGCCGTGGCGCAAGGTCGGGTGGATCGTGGGCCGTCTGAATTGGGGCCGCGAAAAGGGGCAGGAGTACCTGCTCATGGTCGACGACTACAATTACGACCCCGACGACCCGAACCGCATCAAAAAGGTCGAATTCAAGGAGTACGGCGTGAAGGGCCACAGCGCCAACGCGAAGGCGTACGTGGCGCACTGTTACGGCGGCATGTGCAACATGATCGCCGAACGGTTCTACCGGCTGTACAAGGGCATCGGCGTGCCGCAGGTCGTGTGCGGCAAAAGCGCCCTCCCGAGCGTCATTCACAACGGGCGCAAACCCGTCATCGAACTCCCGAGCGACGACGACCTCGCTGAAGCCGAGGACGACGACTGGGATGACGACTGGGATGACGACTGGGACGACGGCGACGACGACGACGACTGGTGATGCGCCGCGCCGGTTGGGTCCTCATCGCGGTGGTCTCGGCTACCGTTGCGTGCGGAAGCCGCTCCGGCCTCGACCGTGACGCCTACCGGGACCCTCCGTCGGGCGGAGGCAGCGCCGAGGGCGGTGCCGGCGGAGGTGATGGGAGCGGCGGCGGCCAAGGGGGTAGCGGCGGAGACGCGCTCTCGGGGTGCAACCTCGTCGCGGACGGTCCCTTCGTCGCGGTCGCGGGAGGCCCCGAAGTCAACCAGTCGCGGCCCCGGCTCACCTACACCAACGCCGCGCGCGACGAGGTCACGATGGCCCTGGGGTGGCGGCCGAGTGCGGCTCCGGGCGCTCCCTCTGAGCTGCGTCACGTCACGTTTCGGGGGAGCGATCCCGTCTGGCCACGCCTCCCCCTCGGCCCGGTCTTTCTCGCCGACTTCGAAGGTGGCCGCGACTTCGCTTTGGCCCCGTCTGGGGGTCCCTCCGGGCGCTTTTCTCTCGCGTATGCGACGGGTTCGCCCGTCGCCGATTCGGTGGGGCTTCAAGACGAACTGACCCCCGGGTTGGGGGCTACCCTCCCCGTCTTCGACATCGGACGACCAGGGAGCCCGCAGGGGCTCGTCCGAGGACCGGGTCTCGGCCTGCTCACCACGACGGAACGACGAACCCAGGGACAGGTCTTTGTCCACACCCTCCTCGACAGCGACACGAACCCAACCAACATCGTGGACCAATTCGTTCTCGGCTGTGGTCGCGGGAGCGGGGGGGGCGGCGCGACGACCCTTCCCGCTGACGTGGCCCTCAACCCTGGCGACGAAGGCGCGCCCGTGCGCGTGCTCTTCGCCTCCGCGCCCTTAGAGGTGTGTGGGAGCCCGGACCTCCCGCCCCCCACGCAACTCTACGCCGTCGACCTGCCCACCGAGGCGTCGGTGCGGCTGGACGTCGGGGTCGCCCTGCGGGCCGTCCGCCTGTTGGAGGCGGGCGCGCGCGACGTGTTCGCCATCATCGATGCCGCCGGGGCGGTAACGGTGGGCCGACTCACCGACCAGGCCATCCTCGACCCGACGGTGCTCGATGAGCGCGCGGCCCCCGAGGGAGGACTCGACCTTGCGGTGTTCGCCGACGGGCGCATCGCCGTCGCCTACCGGGCCGCCGGCACGCCTTCGGTGGCGATCACCGTGCTCGAACCCGACAGCGGGGGCGCGACCACCACCGAGATCCGAGCGGACGCGACCGACCCGCGCCTGCTCCCCACCGCGACCGGAGATGCGCTGATCGTGGCCCTGACCGCGATTTCACCCGTGCCGGTCGATCCCTCCCGCGTGCTGGTGGGCCGTTTCGCGTGCGCGCCATGACGACATCCTCCCCCGTCACCCTGCGCACGCCGCGCTTGTCGTTGACCCTCCCCGCCCCGTCGCGTGCGCAACGATTGGCCGACTACTTCGTGGTCAACCGCGACCACCTTTCCCCCTGGGAGCCGCCTTTTCCCGACGGCGTGTTCAGCGAGCGCTTCTGGCGGCGGCGCCTGGAGCACAACCGGCAGGAGTACCACGCCGGCCGCTCGCTTCGCCTGGTGCTCTCCCTTCGCGACGACCCGGAGGGTCGTGTGGTCGGCATGGCCAACTTCACCCAGTTCGTGCGCGGCGCCCTGATGGGGTGCACCCTGGGCTATAGCCTCGAGGCCGCTAGTCAGGGTCGAGGCTTGATGTTCGAAGCCCTCGACGCGGCGCTCACCCACGTGTTCACCGAAACCCGCATGCACCGCGTCATGGCCAATTACCTGCCGACCAACGAGAGGAGCGGTCGATTGCTCAAGCGCCTGGGTTTCACCGTGGAAGGCTATGCTCGCGACTACATCTTTATCAACGGCGCTTGGCGCGACCACATTCTCACGTCGCGACTCAACGACGTGGCGGGAGCCGCCACGCCCGACTACCTCGCGACGACGCCCACGGCGGCCCCCTCCCGGGAGGAGCCGCGCTGACGGGCCCCTACCGTGCCGCTCATGGTGGCGTGCGTTCGCGCCATCGATGACCGTCGCGCTGCCACTGGTCGTCGCATCGTGCACGGGGGCCGCGCCGACCTCGCCCTCAGAGGTCGGGCCCTCGTCGGCGGGTCCGCCGGCAGAAACGACCGCGGCCTCCTCTTTCACCGCCCCGGCGCCTCCCCGTGCGACCCCGCCCCCTGCGTCGGCGTCCTCTTCACGGCTTAGCCCGAACCCGCACGATGACGTCGCCAACGCCGACGCGCACCAAGCGTGTCCCGACGACATGGTGCTCGTCGCCGGCGACTACTGCGAGCGTCTCGTCGTCACGTGCCTCGAGAAGTGGCACGCGCCGCAAAACCATTTGTGGGTCTGCGAAGAGGTCGAAGCGCCGACCCGCTGCGAAGGGCCCACCCGCCCGCTGCGGTTCTGCATCGACCGCTACGAGTTTCCCAATCGCGCCGGACAACGGCCGATGGTCATGCAGAACTTCTATCAGGCCCAACTGCACTGCCATCGTCGCGGCAAACGGGTCTGCACCGAGCGCGAATGGACCAAGGCCTGCGAGGGCCCCGACAACAAGCCCTTCCCCTACGGCTACACGCGCGACGCGACGATCTGCCACGGGGACCAACCCTGGGACTTTCCGCGCGGTGACGCACTTCTCGAACGCGACCCGGACGAACTCGAGCGACTGTGGCAGGGCAAGGTGAGCGGAAGTTCACCGCGCTGTGTCAGTGACTACGGCGTCTATGACCTCCCCGGGAACGCCGACGAGCTGGCCGCTTCCGAAACCTCGGGCCGGGGACCCAAGCGTGACTTCGACAACGTCACCACCGGCGGGCCTTGGTACCGCGGGGTGCGCAACATGTGCCGCCCGAAGATCTACTCCCACGACGAGAGCTTCGCCTACTACTACCTGAGCTGGCGATGTTGCGCCGAGCCCGACGGGGCCCCGACCGACCCGCGCGCCCCGAAACAGATCGAACGCGGATGGCCGTGGTCGCGGGTGGAGCACCTCGCGCATCACTCCTGGAAAATGCCGTTCAATCCGCGGGTTCCCGGCGACGAGGGGTACGCGCCGTCGGGGCCTCGATGAAGCGACCACCGGTGCCCGCAGTTACCGGTTCACCCCCCGTGACCGGTTCAACCGTCACGGGGCACAGGTCATGTCCGCCTGACAGACGTTGCCCACCACGCAGTCTGCTGCGACGGCGCACATCGTCGGGCAGGACGCCATGGCGCCATCGCAAAGGTACGGCCCACATCCGACCCCGACCGGCGTTCCTCCGTCGGCAATGAATCCGTCGGCGGGACAGGCGTCGCTGACGCCGTCGCACACCTCTTCGGCGTCGCAGGGTCCCATGACGGGGCCGCACACCGTATTGGCCGGCGACACGACGTCAGGCGGACACGTGGGGCTCACGCCATCGCACACCTCTTGAGGGTCGCACGCGCCGAGGCTCGCGTTGCAGATGCTCCCCGCGCCCGCGAGGACGTCGGCCGGGCAGACGTTGCTGGTCCCATCACAGAGTTCAGCGGGGTCGCACGCGCCCGCCGGCGGTCGACATACGGTCGTCGCCGCCGCCGGCTCGCAGGCGCCGGCCGTGCCCGAGCAAAAGTCACCGTCGCAGGACGACAACGCGATCGTGCATTCGCCCTTGGGGTCCGTACTGGCCGTGACCGGCGCGCACGTTCCGTCGGCCTGGCCCGTATCGGCCAGCAGACACGATTCGCAGAGGGTGTCGCACGCCGTATCGCAACAGACGCCGTCGTCCGCGGGACAGAAGCCGCTCGCGCATTCGTTGTCGGCCCCGCACCCATCGCCGAGCACGCCTTGGGGCGTGCACACGCCCCCCGCATCGCAGAACTCGCCCGTCCCGCAATCGGTGTCGAGGGTACAGGCGACGCAGAGGAGGTTCGCGTCACACAGGTTGCTCTGGCAATCCGACGCCAACACACAGTCGTCGCCATTGATGCAGGGATTGCAGACCGTACCGCCACAGTCGAGGTCGGTCTCCATCCCGTTGGTGATGCCGTCGGTGCAGCTCGCGGGCAGACACGTGTTCGTCGTGAGGTCGCACACGCCGTTGGTGATGGTCGCGCAGTCGGCGTCGACGTTGCATTCGACGCACGAGCCCAACCCGTCGCACACGGCACCGCCGTTGTCGTCGCAGGGCAACCCCTGCGGCCGGTCTTCTCGTCCGCACATCATGTCGTTGCAGACGCGAATGTCGCAGTCGAAGTCCATCCCCGGGCATTGCACGGGGCTGGTGCATTCAGGTCCCCCGCCGCCCATGCCGGTTGTCGTCGTCACCGCACTCGAGCTCGACGACGAAGTCGACGTCGACGCCATCCCTCCGCCGGAGGTCACGCTGCTGCTCGCGGTCGGCGCCCCGCCGCTGCCGCCATCATCGTCGTCGTCGAAGTCGAAGCGGTCGAAGTCGTTGGTGCAGGCCGCCGCGATGACGGCGGTCACCAAAAAACAGAACCCGCCCAGGGCAGTGAAACGCATTCTTTCTCGTGGCTCCTTCTCTTCGGGCGGCATCAACGGGTCCGAACGGCAGACGCAACGGCAGCGTCTTTCGGCGCCACGGGATCACGGCGCCTTCCCGCGCCAGCGGGCATCCCAGCGTAAACGGGCATGACAGTGGCCATCGGCATCACGGCGTCAAAAGCGGCCCGAGACGCTGACCGAGCCCGGACCTACCGACCAATGAAGCGCGCGGTCGCCGCGAGGGGCCGCGGCTTCCGGCTCGAGAACTTCCCACAGCACGAGCCCCGCTCCGCCCGCCAATCCGAGCGCCCCCACGACCACACTCACGTTGGCCGCCGTTTGGTAGCGTTGCCCTGCCTCCGCCTCCTCTTCGAGACGTTCCGGGCACGATGTTCCATCGCACAAGTCTTCAAGGCGGCTGAACTGACCGTTGGCGAGGGCGCCGAAAATGCCGAAGGTCGCCATGCCGAGCACGCCGACGCTGCCGGCGACGACCGCCATCGAAATGCGGTCCGGCCCCGCGTACCCGTCGTCAACCGCCACCGTCGCCGTCTCCGACCCGACCGGGGTCTTCGGGGCCGGCGGGGGCGTCTCCGCGGCCGACAGCGTGAGCGTGACCGTCTGTCCGGCCTTCGCGTCGGCCGATTCCGTCACCGGGGCCACGCCCGGGGCCGCGCGCGACATGCGCACCTCTACCGGTCCCGGAGCGACGATGATCGCCTCCCCCCAACGCGCCGCGGGGAGCGCGTCCCCGTTGAGGGTGACCGTCGCTCCCGCCGGCGCCTGCACGACGACGAACGCGAGCTTTTTCTTCACCGCCGAGAGCTCGGTCGCCGCGGCCGTCACGGCGGCCTCGTACTTCTGGGGAGACTTCGCCGCGGCGTTCTTCGCCTCTTCCTCGAGAACCATGGCCTCCCGGTACGCCGCCTCGTAGCGCCCGAGTTCGAACAACGAACGCACCACCATCAATCGCGAGTTCGGGCTCCTGACTTCTCCGTACGAGGACCGGAACTGCGCGAGCGCCCCAGTGAAGTCTTTCCGCTCGAAGAGGCTGATTCCGGCCTTGTAATACTGCGTCGCTTTGTAGTTCGCCGTACCGTCCGCTTCGTCCCACGGTACGCCGGTGGTCGGGGTCCGCTCTTCGGTCACCGCCGGCTGGGATGACGACGACGCCGATGGCGGCGGCTGCGCCAGCGCGCCTTCGACGTCGTGAACGACGATCGCAAGGCCCAGCACGGCCCCCAACCCCAACCCACCGAAGAGCCCCCAACCCCCAAGGACGGCGGCGGCGCCAGTCCCTCCGGTCGGACGACGACGACGACGAACCGCTCGCGCGCCGTGAGGCTCGCCCTCTTCGGCTCGGCTCCTTGGTGCGTCGCCGACCCCATCGTCAGACGCGGCCGCATCCGTGAACGGCATCTTCATGTCGGTCAAATCCCTCCCGGGGTGTACTTCGGTCGCGGGCGGGGTCCCCGCCACCGCGGCGCGATGACGCGCGGCGAGGACGCGGGGGGCGGCGGCGGCGGTGGCTCGGCCGATGCTCGGTCCTCGGGGGCGCTGGCCGTGGGGTCAGATGTCACCGGCGCAGTTTGGCCCTCTCCGTCCGCGCCGTCCATCGAATCCCACCCCGGCGGCCGTCTCTCGCTGGGTTTCGTCGGCGCCGCCACCCGAAGCGCCTCGCCGCCGGGCTCGAGCGTGGACGCGGGGGGGGCACGAAGGGACCCGGACTGAGACGCCGCGGTCGTCGCTTCGGCCGCGGGGCGCCACCACAACCACGCCGCCGCCGCCCCCACCCCCGCGGCCACGAGCCACCACCACCGCGGACGAAGACCGAGGAGAGGCACGACGACCACCTCTTCGCCTTCCTCGACGTCGTGCGCTGCTCCCTCGGCGAGCACGTCGCCGGCAGATGCCTCGTCGCTTCGGCTCCGCGACGCATCATGATCGGGGCTCGCTCGGTCAAGGCGAGCCTCTTCGAGCTGAGCCTCCCCGTCAGGAGCCTCGTCGGCCCGTGGTCCCTTTGGGTCGCTGGCCATGTCGTCGGCGCGTTCGGATGCGACCGGGACCATGGCGAGGCGGCCCGCGTCCTCGGAGGCGTCGTCCGACCTCTCCTCGGGCGGCGAGGCCGCGGCCGACGATGACGTCACGATGACGGGTGAACCGGACGAGATGGCCACGTCCAGACTCGGGACGACCATGGGGACGATGGGGGCCACCGGCGTGAGGCGAGCGCTCGGGTGGCGGGCGATCTCCGCCAAGGTGGCATCGATCCGACGCCGCACCTCGGTACGGCGAGCGCCCACCGTCAGGGCCACGAAGTGCGCGACGTCGGCCCGCGCGGCCGGGGACTCCTCGCGCAGCGCCGCGGCGAGTTCGCCGACATGGGCGAAGCGTCGGCTGGCCCGTCCGCGAAGACAACGCGCGATGACGTCGGCCAGAGAGGTCGGAATGGGAACGCCCCCGGTGGGGGTGAACGCATCGGCCCGTCGCACCTCCGTGGTGGCGACGCGATGGGCCAGCGTCGCAATGTCGGCTCCCGCGAACAACGGCCGATTGCGGAGCATCTCCCATCCGAGGACACCCAGGGCCCAGATGTCGGCCGGGGGGGCCATGACGCCGCTGAAGCACTCCGGGGCATCGTACCGGGCCCGCTTGGGCGTCTGGTCCCACGGGGCCAACCGCGCGACCAAGTCTTGAATGGTGGCCTCGAACAGTCGCGCCCGCCCCGCCCCATCGATCCACACCAGGTCGGGCCGAAAGGCGGCCCGGACCAGTTCGTCCTCGCGCCGAAGCTCGTGGAGATGGGCCGCCACTTCGCACAAGTCGATGAGAATGCGCGCCACCACCGGTGGGGGCAGCGGACGACGACCGACCGCCGCGCGTCGGAGGACTTCGTCGAGGCGCACCTCCTCCGCGAAGGCCGTGAAGAGGAGCACCTCCTCCTCGTGCGACCGGACGTCGACCATCGGCATGAGACCGGGGTGATCGAGGTCGATCGCCCACCGCGCCGACGCCGCGATGGCTCGGTGGTGCGCACGCCCGCGTTGGATTCGACGCACGAGCAGGGGCTCGCCGACGCGCAGGCCCTCCCGGGCAGCACCGAGCCAGAGTGGCCCCGGCGCCGTTTCCTCCTCGACGAAGCGCTCGACGACCGAAAACGGACCGAGGTCGAACGCCGAGGGTCTGCCCACCCCTCGTGGTCCCATTCTATTCCGAACGCCTTAGGCTACCACCCCGGTCCCGTCGAGAGAGACCTCAACCCCGGGGCGCGACCACTTTGGCGGCTCCGGCGCGCGCGAATACGAAGCGGGCGACCGCCGACGACAGGCGGTCGTTCTGGACGCGATCCTCGAAGAACGCCGATTGGAGCAAGACGGCGGGGGCTCCGTACGCCGAACCGAAACCCGCCGGGCGGGGGCCCAGGAGCGCACGTGCGAGGGCTTCGGAAGCCCGTACCGACGCCACGGAGGCGGCGTCCTCGTCCGTCGCCGGCCCCACCTGCGGGCGGCGGAGATCGACGCGGAGAAAGAGCGGGGTGGCGACGTGGTCACGCAGGACGTCGAGCGCGTCGACACACGCCGCCGGGCCGGAAGCGGCGGCCGCAGCGGTACACGAGGCGTCGAGCACGGGCGCCCATGCCGCCACGCGACGTCTCCGCTCTGCGAGACTCAGGGGCCGGAGCCTCGGGAGGCCGTCGACGAGGCCACGGACCTCCACCTGAGGAAGCTGCGCCGCCACCCGGTCGAGGTGGTGGATGACCCCCAGGGCTCCCTCTGCGACGCCAGCCAGGACCAAGCGCTGGGCGTCGCGAAGACTCGGTCCGTCGGCCCGGGGTCGCCGCAGGGCTTCGAGCACCGCCGCCACGATCCGATGGCCGCGATGGTGTTGGCCCCCCGTCGCTTCGCTCGCGCCCCGGTCCCCCATCCACGCATCGAGGCTGCACGACGGCACGAAGACCTGACTGAAGCCGGCGAAGTCGGGGTTCTTGGCCTCGTCGCCGTCGAGGATTCCGACCGCGGGGTGACGTGACGCAACCGGCGGTGGGCTCGATCGCCGAGGGCGCGGCGCGGCGGCCGGGCACGCTCGGGCGTCGGTACAGGTCGCGCCTCCCCCGAGGACCACGATCCAGTGATCCTCCCGCGCCGGCGTGCCCCGCCGAAGGTACAGCGCGGGCGGTGACCCGTCGTGGCAGACGGCGTTTTCGTCGGCTGTGGCCTGGAGGGTCACGCGACGCAGGCGGGTCGGCCGTACGGGTGGCGCCGACGCACTCGGAACCGACGGCGGCGGGGCCCCGGCCGAACCCGCCATGGGAGTGGGCGGCGAGGGGTCGGCCTTGCACGCCGCGACGGTCGCGGCGGCCACCACGCACCCGGGAAGCGACCAACGACCGTGCATGTGTGCAGCATGCCACACCCACGCGAGGGCGGTGCGCCCCGGGGCCTCAAGTTTTCTTGGTCGAGGACGTTCGCCACGACACGCGGTGATTTCGACGGCGATCCCGCCGTCTCGTTCCGCCCGTGGAGATCTGATGCGTACCTCGTGGCTCTGCCCCTTACTGCTCGCCTCGCTCGTCGCCTGCGCCGCCGCCGACGACGAGGATGACACCGACCTCGTCGCGGAGGGCCGTCCGGTGGACCGTACCCCCGCCGATGCCTTTATCGCCCCGCCCGCCGCTTCCCCTCCCCCCCCCGCAAGCATCCCCGGGGCGGACCCCGAGCTCGCTTGCGCGACCGACGCGGACTGCATCGCGACCACGTGTGGCGACGCGGCGTGCGTCCTCGGACAGTGCACGGAACGCCCCCTCGCCGCAGGCGTCCCCTGCGACGCCGCGGGCCGTGTGTGCAACGGGGCGGGCCAATGCACGGACGGCCGACGGGTCGGGTTCGAGCGCATCGGCGGCGCCGGACACCAATTCGCTTTCGGGGTGGTGGCGGACCCAGATGAGACGATCGTCCTCGCGGAGGGGCTCGAGGAGGCCACGGGTAACGACCACGCCTTCGTTTGGCGGCGCGACGACGGGTCCTTCTCGGCGGCACGGGGCTACCTCTCGCCCGACGATACGCTCGTCGATCTCGCCCGTCTCGGCAGCGCCGACGACGACGACGTCGTGGTCTCAGGATGTCGCGCCAAGGTCGATGCGGCAGACGTGGATGCCCTTCTTCAGCGCGTCGGCCCCGAGGGGCGCCCGGCGTGGACCATGCGCTTCGGAGGCTCAGGGGCCCAGTGCGCCGAACACGTGGCCGTGGACGCGGACGGCACCCTGTGGGTGGCGGGGTCCTTCCAGGGCGAACTGGGATTGGCGGGCATCGTGAGCCCACGCCCGGCGAGCTTCCTCGCCAGGTTTTCCCCGACCGGTGTGCTCCGTTGGGTCGGGGTCATCGACGCGCCTTGGGCCACGGTCGAAGGTCTCGAAGTCGTGCGCGGCGACGTCGTGGTCGGGGGAACCTTCGAAGGAACCTTGACCCTCCCGGGGGGCGTGACCCCATCGATCACGGCTGTCGGCGGTGCCGACGCGTGGATCGCCCGATGGTCGCCGACGGGGGGGGCCCGGTGGATCACGGCGGTCGGCGACCGCGGCTGGGACCGTTTGGACGCCTTGGCTGCGACCGGCGACACGGTGGCCATCGCCGGCGCCCGCGACCGGACCGATGGTCCCGGACCCGACGACGTGTTCGTCGCCCGACTCGATGCCCCGACCGGTGCCATCGTGTGGACGGAGCGACTCGAGCCGGCCGCCCGCGCGCGCGCCACCGCCATCACGGTCGGCCCCTTCGGCGACATCGTGGCGGGGGGCACCTTCCAGGGCGACCTCGAGGGGGTCTTCGGGGCGACTCGGGCCGAGGGTACCGATGGCTTCGTGGTCGCCCTGGCCGGGCGCGACGGAACGCCCCTCTGGGGTCACGTCGTGGGCGGTCCCGGATGGCAGGACGTGACGGGGCTCGCGACCGCAGGGCGCGCCGCGCTCGTCGCCGTGGGTTCGCTCGAGGGTCACATCGGCGCGGCGACCCCTCCGACCGCCGCTCCGCCGTCGGGGCTGGACGGATACGTTCTCCGACTGGCCCCGTGAGCCACCACCTCTGGCGGCCGCCACCCCCCGTCGTGGCGGCCGCCATCGCGAGACCGACGGGTGGGGCCTGATTGCGGCGACTTGAACCCTGGCACGCGGCTCGCTCTGGGGGTGGAGCATGCAGGCCACCACCCATTCGGTCACCCTCAGCGGCCTCGACGCCCATCCGGTCCACATCGAGGTCGACACGGGGCGCGGCCTCCCCGCCTTTCACCTGGTCGGTCTTCCCGAAGCGGCGGTGCGCGAAAGCCGCGTGCGCGTGCGCGCCGCACTGCGCCACCTCGACCTCGACCTGAACGAGTTCGCGCTCACCGTCAATCTCGCCCCGGCGTACCTCCGCAAGGCGGGAAGCGCCTACGATCTGGCCATCGCGCTCGGGGTCCTCGCCGCGCTGGAGCGCGTCGACGCCGGGGCGCTGGCCGGCACCGTGCTGCTCGGCGAACTCTCTCTGGCCGGGGAGCTGCGTCCCGTCGGCGGGGTGCTCCCGGCGTTGATGGGCGCCCGGCGACGCGGCTACGACCGCGCCATCATCCCCTGCGACAACCAGGGGGAGGCCGCGGACCTCGGGGACGTCGACATCCGGGTCGCGAATCGGCTCGAGGAGGTCGTGCAGGCGCTTGCGGGCGAGCGGGTCCTCGCCCGCGCCCAGAGACCGGAGGCACCGACCACGACGTCGACCCACGCGCCCCCTCCGGTCGACCTCGCCGAAGTCCGTGGCCAACCGGCAGCGCGGCGCGCCCTCGAGATCGCGGCGGCGGGGGGGCACAACCTCTTGATGGTCGGTCCCCCGGGGGCCGGAAAGACGATGCTCGCGCGGCGCCTTCCCACCCTGCTTCCCGCGATGAGCGACGAGGAGCGACTGCTCGTCACCGCGGTTCATTCGGTCGCCGGACTGCTTCGGGGGGAGATGGGCCTGGTGCGGCGACGTCCTTTTCGCGCGCCCCACCACAGCGTGAGCCGCGCCGCCCTTCTCGGGGGAGGGCTGCCGCTGCGGCCGGGAGAGGTGTCGCTGGCCCACCACGGGGTCCTGTTTCTCGATGAGCTGCCCGAGTTCGGCCGCGCCGTCATCGAAGGTCTGCGCCAACCTCGGGAAGACGGAGAGATTACGATCTGCCGCGCCCGGGCCCGGGCGACCTTTCCCGCCGCGCCGATGCTGGTGGCCGCGATCAACCCCTGCCCGTGCGGCTACCACGGAGACCCGAGGCGACGTTGTCGATGCAGCCCCGAGCGCGTGCGGGGTTACCGGGATCGACTGAGCGGTCCCCTGCTCGACCGCATCGACCTCCAACTGTCGTTGCCGCCCGTCGACCTCGCGACGCTGCACGGCGCACCAAGGGGAGAGGACTCGGCGACGGTGGCGGCGCGGGTCGCATCCGCGCGGAGCCGTGCCCTTGAGCGAGGGCCGCGCGCGTGCCTCAATGCCCAGCGGTCCACGGCCGAGCTCGACACGCTGGCCCCCCTGGACCCCCCGACGCAACGGCTCTTGCAGCGGGCCGGGGAACAGCTCGGCTTGTCGGCGCGGGCCTACCTCCGCCTGCGGCGCGTGGCGCTCACGATCGCCGACCTCGAGGGCGCGAGCCGCCCCGCGCCGGCCCACTACGCCGAGGCCATCCAGCTGCGCACCTTTGACCGCGCCTCCGCTGAGGTCGCGGGCTCACCCCCACCTTGACCCTCCACCAATCACCAGAACAAACCATGAAAAAGAACATCGAAAAGGCCCTGGGCCAATTGGTCGAAACCATCGAAAAGCGCTTCGGCGCCGGCGCCATCATGGCGTTGGGCGATGAGGTCAGAACCGATCCCATTCGCGTCATCCCGAGCTGCGCGATCGTACTCGACGAAGCCCTCGGCATTGGCGGTTATCCCCGCGGACGGATCGTCGAGATCTACGGTCCCGAATCCTCGGGTAAGACCACCCTGTGTCTTCATGCCATCGCGGAGGCGCAGCGGGACGGCGGCGTCGCCGCCTTTATCGATGCCGAGCATGCATTCGACCCGTCCTACGCCAAGGCGCTCGGCGTCGACATCCAGCATCTCCTGCTGTCGCAGCCCGACTCCGGGGAACAAGCGCTCGAGATCGCCGAAACCCTGACGCGATCGGGCGACGTCGACTTGGTCGTTGTCGACTCCGTGGCGGCCTTGGTTCCCCAGGCGGAGATCGATGGCGACATGGGCGATGCCCACGTCGGTCTTCAGGCGAGATTGATGAGTCAGGCGTTGCGCAAATTGACGAGCGTGAGCCACAAGTCCGGCACGACCATCGTCTTCATCAATCAACTGCGGCAAAAGATCGGGGTCACCTTTGGCAGCCCGGAGACGACCCCGGGAGGCAATGCGCTCAAGTTTTACGCGAGTGTCCGTCTCGACGTGCGCCGCATCGGGCAAGTCAAAGCCGGCGACCATTCCGTCGGCTCTCGCACCCGGGTGAAGGTGGTCAAGAACAAGTGCGCCCCGCCATTTCAAGTCGCCGAATTCGACATTCGTTGGGGCACCGGCATCGACGCCGTGGGGGCGCTGCTCGACAAGGCGATCGAGGTTGGTGTCGTGGACAAGCGAGGCGCTCACCTCTCCCTCGGGGGCAACAAGCTCGGTCAGGGCCGTGAGCGCGCACGGCAAACCCTCATCGAACAGCAGTCGAGCGCGAGCGCGCTCCGCACCGCGCTCGCGTCGGACCTGCCGGTGGTGCCACACCCCGGAGCTCCGCCGGCGACGGCGAAGCAGGCACCGACCCGCAAGCCTTCCTCTTCCAAGCGCCCGAAGGGCACCGACAAGGCACTCGCCGCGTGAGGTGAGCGTCTGACTGGCCCTTTACCGACCCAAAACCCAAGGAACACAGATCCATGAGCAGTATGAACAGAGTCATTTTGATGGGGCATCTCGGCGACCGACCAGAGCTCCGTACCTTCCCGAACGGCGACGCCTACATCACGTTTCGGATGTGCACCGACGAGCCGTACAAGGACGCGGCTGCATCCGAGGATGACCGCTGGCAAACGCGGCCCGAGTGGCACAACGTGAAGTTCACCGGGCGCTCGGCCACCAACCTCGCCACCATGCTGCGCAAGGGGCAACAGGTGATGGTGGAGGGCAAACTCCACACCCGCCCCTACGACGACGCCCAGGGCGCCAAGCGCTTCTTTACCGAAGTCAAAGCGCGCCAGGTGGTGATGACGTCAGGCCGTCGCCGCGACGACGAAGACGGCGACCCGGAGTTGGTGTTCGGCGGGGCGCGGTCGATGAGCATCCCCGCCGCCGCCTGACCGGTTGCGCCTCGGCGGCGGGCCTCGCATCGCGGGGCCCACCACCGGAGCGCTCGCCAGCCGCGGGCCTCCAACCCACGCGATACTGCCGGTCAAATCAGTAGATTTGACCGGCGCAAAAAATGATGCACCATCGAAACAACAGCATCAGCTCTGAGGAGCGATGCTCGCCCTCGCCGGCTTGTCGTCGGCGCTCTTGGGCGCTCTAGGACGCTATCGGCGAGCATCGCGACACCATCAGCGGTTGTGGTCGAGGGTGTATACTGCGTTATGAAGTCCGTTGTCGGTCGCCGGTCCCTCTTTGCCATCTTCGTGGTCGTGGCCGGAAGCGCCTGCGGCGGGGCCTCGACGACGACAGGGCGCACCGAAGATGGGGCGTACGCGGCGAGAGACGACTTGCTCCGACACCTCTTCCGGCGCCTGCCGAGCGCGGAGCCCAAGACCCTCACCGAACTGACGCGTCACGCAAGGCAAACCCCGGGGATCGCAGACGCCGGGCGCTACGCCGACCCCGACGGCATGCAGCTGACCTTCTCCCCGCCCCTCGACGCCGAGGCGCTGGCCTTCATGGCCGACTGGGAGGACGTCTTCGTCCTACCGGGCCCTCTCGACCGTGACCCGTACGTGCTCGTGCTGTTTCGGCGCCTCACCGACCACTCGGCATCCTTCGCCCGCATGTCCTTCGACGTCCCCGAGGCGGGCCACTGGCGCGTCTTCGCCGAAGTCGACGTGCCCCCGACCGGACCGTTCCCTACCTTCGGGACGGGTGCCACCGGCGCCTATCCCCTGGTCGACTACCCGGTGAACGTCGATCGACTCACCGTGGTCGACCGTCGCCACCCCCGGTGAACCGTCTGTCGCCACCTTCGCCGCGCCCGTCGCCTCATCGTCGTCGTGGGCGCAGCCTCGGAGGACCGACCACCTGAGGGTCTGTCTGGGCCCCCCCCTCGGCCCCGGGCCACGCCGGCGCTCCCGGAGCAGCTGTGTCAGCCTCCGCGCTCCCGGAGCCGCAGACCTCCCGGCAGCAGCAGACTCCCGGCAGCGGCAGACACGCGGCAGAGCGGCAGAGCGTCGACGCTCAGCGCGGCTCGGCGGCGTTGACGCGGAGTTGGCGGCTCTGAAACGTAAACCCGTCGAGGGCCTCGATCGCCTTTTGCGCCTTTTCCGCCTCGGCGAGCTCGACGAACGCGAACCCGCGGGACTCACCGGTGTTCCGGTCGCGCGGAACGATCGCGTCGTTGAGGGGAAACCCTTGCTCGATGAAAAAGGATCGCAGTTCGTTTTCCTCCACGTCGGAGTGGAGGTTGCCCACGAACAGGCGGGGGTTGGCCGCGGCGCGGCCACGAGACTCGCGCGCCCCTGCGTTTTGGGGTCGCATCGCGCGCTCCACCGCCCGCATCACCTCGTCGTCGGTGGGCTTGTACGACGTGGGCGCGTCCTCGATATCCATGATCTCGGGCCCACCGGGGTTGGACGCGCGCGCGGCTTTTCGCTCGCGCTTCTGCGCCTTTTTTTCCTTCTTTTCGAGCTCTCGTTTGCGCTTTGCGAATTGTCGATTCCTGTTTCGGGCCATGCGTTCAGCCGTTCCTCCCGGGTCCGGAGCCATCCCGCCCATCCTGCGGCGTGATGCTCGAGACGCGGCGCGCCGCGACCTCGATGGACCCCTTGGTTGTTCTCTCGGGGGCCGTCCGTAGCACACCCCGACGAAAGGTGCTGCATGAGCTGGCCCCCCGAACCGCGCGCCTCACCTGCCTCGCTCTGGCTCGGCGCAGCCGAGATACGCCCGTTGAAACCCGACCGGTCCCCGCGCGTGACGCGGCGAGAAATCTCCGCCCTCAGAATCGGGGCTGGGCTACGCGTTCTGCATGAGTCAGTTCACGATGCCGGTGACCCGCCACATGTCCTCCCCGGTGCACACGGTGGCCGCTGCCACCCCCCTCCCGCGGGTGCACGAAGAACTCGAGGCGCACCGGGTCTCGAGCCTCGCCGTCGTCGAGGACGACGGCCGCCTCGCGGGCGTGGTCACGCGGACCGACCTGTTGCGCGTGGGTCAGCGAGAGACGGGACGGCGGCCGGGCTCGCCGCTCCTGTCCTTTCCCGACCAACCCGTCTCCGAGGTGATGACCCGCGATGTGGTCACCGTCACCCCGCTCACCAACCTGCGGCTCGCAGGTCAAAAAATGGTATCCGGACGCCTCCACCGCGTGTTCGTCGTCGAGGAAGAAGGAGGCGGCCTCCGGGGGGTCGTGAGCACGCGGG
Source organism: Myxococcota bacterium (assembly GCA_039027095.1). GTDB lineage: Bacteria > Myxococcota_A > Polyangia > Polyangiales > Polyangiaceae > JAPYTK01. Next base: position 110,545 of record JBCCLB010000005.1, on the reverse strand, counting down.
ACGTGATGAACGCCGTGGCCGAGGCACGCCTGCGTCTGCCCCTGTCGGATCACATGAGCCACCCGGTATTCACCATCCGCGCCGAAGAGCCCGTGGGCATGGCAACGGAGCGCTTGGGCAAGGCCCAGGTGCAGGGCCTCGTGGTGGTCGACGACGGCTGGCCCGTGGGACTCTTCACCCAGGTCGAGTCCCTCCTGTCCTCCGCCGCCTCGCGCGACACGCCCGTCGAGGAGGTCATGAGCCCTTCGCTCGTGTGCATGCAACAGGACACGCCGCTGTACCGCGCCGCGCAGCAAGCGGCGGCCACGTCGGTGCGCCGCGTGCTCGCGCTGAACAAACGCGAGGTCGTGGGCATCATGAGCGGTCTCGACTTCGTTCGCGCCATCCTCTGAACGCCACGCATGTCGTCCGCGCTTCTAGGCCTGTCACTCCCCGCCTTTGCCGAACGGCTGCGCGAAGAAGGCATCCGGCGGTTTTACGTCGCGACCCGGCCGGGGGGCGAGGTCATCGCATCGCATCCGGCCCTAGCGACGCTGGCCGACCACGTCGCCGCCGACCCGATCGACTACGACGGTCACGAGGGCTTCTTCGCCGAGCTCTGCCCCCGGACAGGCGTCTTGTTCGGGGCCTGCATCCATCGGACCCGTCGGGGCCAGGCTGCGGGCGGCGTTCGATTCTGGGGTTATCCAGACGTCACCGCGTTCTTGCGCGATGGGCTCCGGTTGGCGCTGGGCATGACCCTCAAGAACGCGCTGGCCGGGCTTTGGTGGGGAGGAGGCAAAGGGCTCATGGCGCGCGGCATGAACCCCCGCGAGGACAACCCCGAGGTCCGGACCCAGATTTACGAGGGGTACGGACGATTCATCTCGAGCCTCCGGGGCAGTTACGTCACCGCCGAGGACGTAGGCACGTCGGTCCAGGACATGGCCGCCGTGTTTCGCACCACCCGCTTTACGACCTGCATCCCGGAGTCCTTCGGTGGTTCGGGCAACCCCTCCGTCCCCACCGCGCACGGGGTCGTGTGCGGCATGGAGGCCGCGCTCGCCCATCTCGAACGGGGAGATCTTCGGGGCAAGGTCGTCGCGGTGCAGGGTCTCGGCCACGTGGGCGAACCCCTCGTCGCCCGTCTGCATGCGTTGGGCGTCGCCCGGGTGATCGGCAGCGACGTCGACCCATCGCTGGCCTCGCTGGCGGCCCGCTACCCTCGCCTGGAGGTACGCATCGTCCCCCGCGGCGACACCAGCATCGCGAGCGCGCCCGCGGATGTCTTCGCCCCCTGCGCCGTGGGTGGCGTGCTCGACGCCCAAGTGATCGCGACCCTGGGCGCCACCATCGTGTGCGGCGCGGCGAACAATCAACTGCGGGACCCCATCGCCGACGCCCAGCGCCTCCACGCCCGAGGCGTGACCTACGTGCCCGACTTTCTCGTCAATCGCATGGGGATCGTGCAGTGCGCCGACGAAGCGTCCGGGTTCGTCCCCGACGACCCCCGTTTCGAAGCGCATCTCGGTCGCACCGACGAAGGCGCGATCTACCCGCTCACGCGCCGCGTCCTCGACGAGGCCAAGGCGCGCGATCGGCCCGCCGCTGAGATCGCACATCGAATGGCGGTGGCGCGATCGATGCAGCCGCACCCGATTTGGGGAGGGCACCGGGCCCAGCGGATCATCGACGGTCTCATCGCCGAGGGGTGGGCACACCGAGAACCCGAAAGCTCATCATCGACCTCGCCCACCATCGATCTAGACCAAAATTGATCTAGAAAATCGAAAACGATCTTTCTTTCGTTGCACCGAGGGTAACGACCGTGACCGGCGTGCGTAAGGCCGGGTGTCGTTGAGGGGATGCCGTGGACACACCTACGGCAAGCCTCTCCCACCTCGGATTCATCCACCGGACGCCGCACGGAGTCGGCGTCGCACGAAAGACCACGTCACATGATCGACCCGAAGATTCTTTTTGGCCTTGTCGCCGCTTCCTCTTTGACCCTGGCCGCCTGCGCGGACGAAGACGCGTCGGAGGACGACCCCACCCCGAGCGGCATGGCTTCGCTCGCCTTGTCCTTCGATGGTCTCGAGCCCTTGGGCGCAGACTACGTCTACGAGGGATGGATCATCGTTGACGGCGCTCCGGTGACTTCGGGGCGCTTCACCGACGTCTCGACCGAGCTCACGTTCGACATCCCCCAGGACCAAGCCGATGGAACCACGACGTTCGTGCTGACCATCGAGCCCGCGGTGGGCGACGACCCGGCCCCCAGCGACGTCCACGTTGTCGCGGGCGACTTCACCGACGGCGTCGCCAACCTCACGGTCGGCCACCCCGCGGCCCTCGGTGACGATTTCGCGAACGCAGCGGGGTCGTACATTCTCGAGACGCCCACCACCCACGACCTCGCGGACGACTTCGACCAGGGCGTGTGGTTCTTGAACCCGCCGGCCGCGATGGGCGAAATGCCGACGGCGAGCCTCGATCTGCCGACCCTTCCCGCCGGATGGCAGTACGAGGGCTGGGTCGTCGGCCCCGATGGCGCCCCGGTGTCGACCGGCACCTTTCTCAGCGGGGTTGGCGCCGACAGCGACGGCCCGGGAGACGCGGCCGGACCTGACGGTGCACCGCCCTTCCCCGGACAGGATTTCATCGACCCGGCGTCGGTGCTGAGCGGCTACGCCGTGGTCATCAGCATCGAGCCTATGCCCGACGACAGCCCCGCGCCGTTCGCGTTCAAGCCGCTGGTCGATATGAGCGCTGATGCGACGGCGGCCGGCATGTCCGAGCCCCTCGAAAATATGGCGTCCACCCTCGCCACGGGCACCGCCACGTTCAACTGAGTTTCTCCCTCTTCTTCATCCCATCTCCGACACGAGGGGGGTGGCGGGGCGCGCGGAACCACCGATCGAGGTGGGTTCGTCGTTCCCCTCCGCCCCCCTCACTTTTTTGCGCCAGGCCCGTCCCGTCCGTCGAGGCTCGCGGCGAAGCCCCGGTTCAGCGTTTTTTCCGGCTCTTTTTGCCGGGGGTGGAGATGTGAATGATGAGGCGCTTGCCCTGCGCTTTCGCGACGAAGGCCGGCACGTCCTTGCGAAAGCGCAACGTCACCTCGGAGCGGTCGGGATAATTCACCACGTCGACCGCGGTCAGGCGCTTGTCTTTGCGCGCGAGCCCCGACGTCGAACTCACGCTCTTTCGCCCGGGCACCACGACCTTGAAGCCCGTGGAGGTCTCTTCGCCCACGATACCCTCGACCTTGCCGTCCATTTTGAGGCGCAAAACGGTGGGATTTTCGACCTCCCCCACGCCCCACTCCATCTTCAGCGCGCCGTAGCTCTTGCCCGGCGCTTCGGCCTCCGCCGCGGCGGCTTCTGGGGCCTCTTCGGGTACCTCTCCCGGACGCGCGAACTCCGGCGGCACCGGCACCACCTCCGTCGTCGAAAGGGGTGTCGCGCCGAACAGAGGCACATCGACGGTGGCCACGGCCGCGGACGGCGGTGCGGCCCCTCCTGGCGGCGCCGCGACGTCATCATCGAGAGGCGCCGACGACGGTCCCGCCGCCGCCACGACCGCCGGGTCCGCGACCGGCGTCTCGGCCTCGGTCGCCCCTTTGATCTTCTGGCTCGCGAAGTACACCGCGCACACCGCCATGACGCCGACCACGCCGCTGAAGAGGGCCCGACGCTTGTCCCCCCGCCGAGGCGTCGTCGTGACCTCCACGTCGACGTCCCGGTCCTGACCAGGGTGTTGGCGGCGAAGTCGACCCGTCGCTTCGCGCACCACGCGTCGACCTCGGGTGCGCATCGCACCGCCGGGGGGGGGCGCCGTCGTCCGCTTGGGTCCCGTGGTCCGTCGCGAGGATTCCTTTTTCGTTTTCACCGCGGTGGCCACGCGATGAACGGCCGAGCGGGCGCCCGACGTCGCCGTGCTGAGCGAACCCGCAAACGCATACGCGGCCCGTCGCCATCCGGGCGTTGACGGCACCGACGTCAGGTCGGCGCCCTCATCCTCGCCGACCTCGTCTTCGACCCCTTGCGCCCGGTAGCCGTGCAGGTCTTCCTCATCGTCGTCGGCGACGTCGTCGTCGGACGCAGATTCGCCTCCCTCCCCGGGACGGGCAAGACCCTCACCATGGTCGGAGGCTTCGACGGCGGGGAGGGGTTCAGGCATCCGGGCCATCCGGGCGGGGGCCTCGACCTCAGCCACCGAGGCCCGACCGAGAGAAGGCGTCTCGTTGTCGATCACCGTCGGCTCGGGGGTCGCCTCGTCCGACGCGCGTGCGGCGGGGGGGGCGGTCGCGGTCGTCTTTTTCACCACGATGGGGGCGGTCGTGAGGTCGAGGTCCGGATCCTCCGCGTAGCTCAGGGCCACGACCAGCTGGGGGATCTGCGTCTCCCGGTCGATCTCGACGCCGACGTGCTCGATGGTCGCCTGACGCTTGCGGCCCCGCTCGACCTCTTCGAGGTCGAGCCGACGGCCCACCTTGAGAAATTCCAGATTGGATCCGACGAGCACCTCTTCGGTGGCCGCGTCCCGGACGCGCGCCCGCATGGGCGAGCCGAGCCCAGAGATGTGGAGCCGCACCCTCGAGCCCGGCGTCGCGAGGGGCTCCGGTTCGGGCTCCGCCGCCGCCTCCTCGCCCTCGTCATCTTCGCAGAGTGCCTCCAACAGCTTCATGCCTTTGCGGTCGAGACCGACGAAGCGAAGGCCGAACTCTCCCGCCCGCCCGTTCCGCTCGGTCCACACGACCTCCCCGCGGGCCACGATCTCCCCGCCGGCCCCATCGAAGCGGCAGACGAGCTCTTCGCCCGGCTGCGGCAGGTAGGCCGTGCGCAGACGCATGCCGTCGAGGCAGAGATCGACAGACTCGGCTTCGAACCCACCTTCCTCCGCCCCGCCGACCTCGACCAACGCGGCGTAGCGGCGGCGGGGCGCGGTGTGGTCGCGGCGATCGGGCAACGTGTCTGCGGTTTGAGATGGCGTGGTTGGGTTCATGGGTCTCGTCTCCCTGAGGGTCGTCGTCGTCTGACGACGCCCGACGCATGTGCGACGTCGGTACGCAGAAGCGCGCCGTTCGGCCAAGTTTCCGCCGGTGGCGGCGCGCGATCGGGTTCCCCGGCGTAGAGGACGGCTCGGCGGCTGCCCGTTACGTGTCCAGGGTGACGATCTCGTCCCTTCTCCGCGACCGACCCGTATGGACGCTGCGGCAAGTCGCGACCGCCGCCACGGCGGAACACGCGGCGTGTCTCTCCGTGGTGGGCGTCCGGGGCGCGGCGGTCGGTCTGGTCGTCCAGGCGCTCTTGGGCGCCAGCGATCGACCCTTGGTCGTCGTCACCCCAGACGCCGAGGCCGCACGCGGCCTCGAAGGCGACCTCGGCTACTGGAGCCCCCACGTCGTCCCGTGCCGCCTCGACGCGGGGGAGCAGAGTCCGTGGGCTGAAGCCGCCCCGGACCGCCGGGCCGCGGAGCGAAGACTGTCCGGATTGCACGTGCTCAGTGGCGATCGGCCCCCGCCGATCACCATCCTCCCCGCTCCCGCCCTCTTACGCCGCGTCGTCCCCGCGGCCCAGGTGCGCCGCCATACGATGAGGCTCAGCGTCGGCGATGAGGTCGACCGCGACGAGCTCGTCCGAACCCTCACCCACGCCGGCTACCTCCGCGTCCCCATGGTCGAGGATCCAAGCTCGGTCGCGGTGCGCGGCGCCTTGCTCGACGTGTGGCCGCCCGGTCTCGCACGCCCCGTGCGTATCGAACTGGACTTCGATCAGATCGCGAGTCTCAAAGAGTTCGACCCCGGAGACCAACGCAGCCTCGGAGCACGGGCGTCGGTCGACCTGCCCCCGGCTCGCGAGGCCCTGGTCGGTCCCGAGCAACGCGACGCCGTCCGTCGTCGTCTCCGCGACCTATGCGATGCGGTCGATATGCCCTCCAGCCGCGCGCGCGCCCTGGTCGACGACCTTCTCGAAGGCCGGACCTTTCTCGGCGCCGACGGCTTTCTCCCCGCCTTCGTCGCCCTCGAGCCGCTGGTGACGCAGCTACCCCCCGACGCCCTCGTCCTGGTCAGCGATCCGCATGCGGTGACCGGTGCGCTCGAAGAAGAATACGCGGCGGCCGAGGCGACCGTCCAAACCCGCGAGGGCCAGCCCCACTACCCGCTCGATGCCTTCTACATCGCGCCCGACGCCGTCGACCGCTGGCTGAACGACCACCCCCGCGTCGCGCTGATGGGGACCCCGGTGCTCGGCGCCGACGACGGTATCTTGAGCGCCCTCGGAGAGATCGACGACCACACCCCGAGCCTCGCCACCGAAGACCTCACCGACTTGAGACGAACCCTCGAATCGGCCCGCGGCGACGGGTCGGGCGCCGGGCTCGAACCCCTTCTCGAACGCATCGCCCACTGGGAGGACGAAGGCTACCGGGTCGCGGTGACCGCCCGTACGACGACCCAAGCCGAGCGACTCGCCACGATGCTCCGCCACCGCGGGCTCGACCTCACCCTCGAGTTCGACGGCCCGGTCTCGGCCCTCACGGCATCGATGGGTACGCCGGAGCCCCATCCCCGCGGTCGGCCCGACGACGGCGACGACGAAGACGATGGCGACGACGATGATGACGAGGCGACGAAGGGTGCGACAGTCGAGCGCCGTCGTCCCCCGCTCACCATCTCGGTGGGCGCCCTCTCCAGCGGCGTCGTCGCCCCCGCGGAACGGCTGGTGGTCGTCACCGAAGAGGACATCTTCGGCGCGCGCACGCATCGGCGACGCAAAGCCCAACAAGGCGCGGGGAAACGACGAACGAAACAGCTTCTCGAAGACCTCCGCACCCTGGCCGTGGGTGACCACGTGGTGCACGTCGACCATGGCGTCGGTCGCTACGAGGGCCTCATTCACCGCGCGGTCGGAGGCCACACCGTCGACCTCCTCGTGGTCAGCTACGCCGGCGGCGACAAGCTCTACCTCCCCGTCTATCGCCTCAATCAGGTCCACCGATTTCGGGCCGACGGCGGGGGCTCGCCAAAACTCGACCGCCTCGGAGGTCAGACCTTCGCGCGCACCAAGAGCCGGGCGAAGAAAAAAGTCCGCGACCTCGCCGACCAACTCCTCAAGCTGTACGCCGAGCGGGAAAACGCCCAGGGCTTTGCCCTCGCCCCCGTCGATGACGACTACCGGGCGTTCGAGGCCGCCTTTCCCTACGAGGAGACAGACGATCAGGCGCGCGCCATCGACGAGGTCGGGGCCGACCTCGAAACGGCCCGGCCGATGGACCGTCTCGTCTGCGGCGATGTCGGCTTTGGCAAAACCGAGGTCGCCCTCCGCGCGGCATTCCGCATGGCCATGGCCGGTCGCCAGGTCGCCGTCTTGTGTCCCACGACCGTGCTCGCGCAGCAGCACGCGCGGACGTTCCGGGCTCGGTTCGGGGCGTTTCCCATCGAGGTTGCGGCCATGAGCCGCTTTCAGTCCAAACGCGACCTCACCCAGACCGTACGCGGGCTGCGCGAAGGCGCGATCGACGTCGTGGTGGGCACCCATCGACTGCTGTCGAAGGACGTACATTTTAAGCGTCTCGGCCTGCTCGTCGTCGACGAAGAGCAGCGGTTCGGGGTGGCGGCAAAGGAGCGCATCAAGGCCCTACGCACGCACGTCGACGTACTGACCTTGAGCGCCACGCCCATCCCCCGGACGATGCAGATGGCGATCACGGGCCTTCGCGACCTCTCGACGATCACGACGCCTCCCGCGGATCGTCGGGCCGTGCGCACGGTGATCACCCGCCACGACCCGGCCGTGCTCGGCGAAGCGATCGAGCGCGAGTTGTCGCGGGGCGGTCAGGTGTTTTTCGTCTACAACCGCATCGACGGGCTCGCCGAACGCGCCGCCAAGTTGCAGCAGCTCGCCCCCACCGCCCGGATCGCCTTCGCCCACGGCCGCATGCGCGAGTCGGTCCTCGAAAAGACGATGCTCGGGTTCGTCGAGGGCGAATTCGACATCCTCTGCACCACCGCGATTGTGGAAAACGGTCTCGACATCCCTCGGGCCAACACAATCCTCGTCGACCGGGCCGACCTGCTCGGACTCTCGCAGCTCTACCAATTGCGGGGACGGGTCGGCCGGAGCAAAGAGCGCGGCTACTGCTACCTCGTCCTGCCTCCGGGCGGCTCCGTGACGGAGGAAGCCCGAACGCGACTCGAAGCCCTCCAGCGTTACAGCGACCTCGGCTCGGGCTTTCAACTCGCATCTCTCGACCTCGACCTCAGGGGGGGCGGGGACCTGCTCGGAGCCGAGCAAAGCGGCGCCATCGCATCCGTCGGCGTCGAGATGTTCGCCTCGATGCTCGCTTCGGCGTCCGCCGAGCTGCGCGGCGAGCCCGCGGAGGACGACCTCGATCCAGAGTTGTCCTTCGACGTCGAAGCCCTGCTCCCGGAATCGTACGTCGAGGACGTCGGGGTGCGGCTGTCCCTCTACAAGCGACTGGCCGGAGCCATGACCCACGACGAATTGTCGGTTCTCGCCGACGAGATGGAAGATCGCTTCGGCCGCCCGCCCCCCGAAGCCCGTCGCTTCGTGCAACTGATGACGCTCAAGGTCGAACTCAGGCGCCTCCGGGTGCTCGCCTGCGAGGCGAGCCAAAAGGCCGTCACCCTCCATCTCCGAGACGATACGCCGCTCGAACCAAGTCGCGTCATGGCCCTCGTCGCCCGCGGTACCATTCCCCTGAAGCTGACCCCCGACATGAGGCTCACCCGGCGCGCTCGCGCCGGCGAACGGTTCGCGAGCGGCATCGAAGCCACCCAACAGCTTCTCCGCGACCTCGCCCCCGCGATGAACCACCCCGACGCCGCGGCCCCCGCGACCGGCAAGGTGTCCGCGACCGGCAAGGCGTCCACGACGGCCGCCGCCCCCGGGCCGACGACGCGCCCCCCCGCGTCCCGAGCCACCGCGCCCGAGCGTCGCGCCCCGAGCCGATGACGACCTACCGCGACGACGCCGACCTCACCCGTGTCCTCCCGTGGCGCACGGAACCGTCGCGACCGCTGCTCGAAACCCGGATCTTCACCGTGCACGAGCGCGTGGCGGCCAGCCCCCAGAGCGACAAGCAGGGCGCCTTCGTCTTCATCGATTCGCCCGACTGGGTCAACGTGGTCGCCCTCACGCCGAACGACGAGGTGGTGATGATCGAGCAGTACCGCCACGGCCTCGACCGCGTCACCCTCGAGATCCCAGGGGGCATGGTCGACCCCGGAGAGTCACCCCTCGAAGCGGGCACGCGGGAACTGCGGGAAGAGACGGGCTACGCCGGTGAGCGCGCCGAGCTCATCGGCCGCGTCTCCCCCAATCCTGCGATTCAGACGAATTGGTGCCACACGGTTCGCGTCCGCGCCGCCGTCCCCGTCGGCACCCAGCGGCTCGACGGCAACGAAGAGATCGCCGTCGTCACGGTGCCTCGCGCGGACATGCGAGCGCTCATTTCCCGCGGGGTGATCCACCACGCCCTGGTCGTCGCGGGTCTGGCCCACCACCTCCTCGGGTAACCGGGCTCGGGGTCGAGCTACTTGGCGCCGATCACCGCCGCGACGCTGAGGGCCGGGGCGCATCACGGTTGATGCCGCGAAGAATGACGTCGGCGGCGAATGCGACGAACAGGGTGTCGCGTTGGTCATCATCGACGTGCGGAAGAAGTCGCGCATAGTGCTCGCGGTATTGGGTCCAACCGTTCACCAAGATTTCGAACAAGACGAGAAGGAGCTGCGGGTCGAAGTCGCGCAAATCACCCTGCTCCTGCCCGTGGCGAATGCGACGGCGTACCTCCGCGTGGACTTCCTCTTCCCCGGGCCACTGGTGATCTGGCTCGTCCATCGCGAGGCGCGCCCCGAGTCGGCTCACCTCGGGGTGATCACGTCCCCAGCGGACCTGGGCCGCCATGGCGGCATGGAGGAGGGGTCCGAACGCGGCGTCGGGAAGTTCGAAGAGCGCATGACCCTCGGCGGTCAGATTGCGGATGGCGAACGCCATGACCGCGTCGTCGAGTTGCTGGCGGGTTTGAAAGTAATGCTGCACGCAGCCCAGCGACACGCCGGCCTCGCGGGCGACACGGCGAAGGCTCGTACCCTTGCGGCCGTCGCGGGAAAAACAAGTCAGCGCGCACCGTAGGATTTGGTCACGCCGTCGGTCGTCGGGCCGCTTGGGTTTCGACACGCGAGGACCCTAGCAGGCGACGGGAGAAGCAACCCAAGTCAGTTGACTTGGCGGTCGAAACCGCGGCAAGCTCGAAGGCGATGGCAACTGCAGCGTCTCTTCAGCTCGTGCGTGACCCGCGGGCGCGCGGTGTGCTCGAGCGACTGCACGGCGAGGCCGAGGCGCAGACGCCGCGCATGCTCTGGCACTATCTGCCCAAACTGCCGCGCATCCTGATGGGCGGTCGGGTCGGCTTCGACACGTCGCAGGCCGGAGGCTTCTACGCCGACAAGTACCTGGCGCTCGAGCGCGCCCAGGCTGCCTTTCTCTACCAGCTGGCGTTGACGATGAAGGCGCGACGCGTGGTTGAGTTCGGCACGTCGTTCGGAGTCTCCACCATCTGGTTGGCGGCGGCCGTGCGAGAGAATGGCGGGGGCCAGGTGATCGGCACCGAAATCGTCCCCGAAAAGGCAGAACGGGCCCGGGCGAACGTCGCCGAGGCCGGTCTCGAGTCCTACGTGGACATTCGAACGGGCGATGCCAGGGCGCAGCTCGAAGACGTTGCGCCGGGAGTCGACTTCTTGCTCAACGACGGCTTTCCCATGCTTGCGCTCGAGATTCTTCAGCTCGTCGAACCCAAGTTCAGAGACGGGGCGCTCGTCGTGACGGACAACGTCGGCATGTTCCGCGCCGACTACGCGGACTACCTCGCCTACGTGCGCGGCGATGGGCGATACGCGTCGGCCTCCGTACCCTTCAAGTCGGGGACCGAGCTATCCGTATGGCGTCCGTAGCTTCGTCGGCGGGTCTCAGCTCGACCCGGCCCACGAACGGCTGCTCCGCTCGCCCGAAGGACGGCTCTAGACGCGCATCATCATGGCGCCCCAGGTGACGCCGGCGCCGAGGGCGCACATGAGCACCGTGTGGCCGCTCGCGACGCGGCCGTCGCGAATCCCCTCGTCGAGCGCGATGGGCACCGAGGCGGCCATCGTGTTGCCGTACTCGGCGAGGTTCAGCACGAAGCGCTCGAGGGGGAACCCGAGTCGGTCGGAGATGGTGGTCACGATTTTGAGATTGGCCTGCAGGGGGATGACCCAGTCGAGCTCGGCGCTGGTGAGCCGCGCGGCCTTCAGCGCCATCATCGAGGTACTCGTCAGGTGCTTCACCGTCACCCGACCGAGCGCGGGCCCGTCGAGCTCGAGGAAGTGGCGCCCCTGCGCGAGCGCCTCCTCCGTCATCGGCTCGGCCGAGCCTCCCCCCGGAATGCGCATCAAATCGGAGAGACACCCGTCGGCGTGGATGCGGGCACTGAGGATCCCTCGCTCGTCGCGTGTCGGCCCGAGCACCACCGCTCCCGCCCCGTCGCCAAACAAGACCGCGCCCGTGCGGTCGTCGGGTCCCAGGGCGCGCGAGGGGCAGTCAGCTCCGACCACCAGCACCGTGTTGTAGGTTCCGACCCCAACGAATTGGTCGGCCATGCACAGGGCGTAGAGAAATCCGGTCGAGGAGGCGTTGACGTCGAAGGCGGGGATGAGGTCGGCGCCGAGCTTTTGCTGGAGGTAGACGGCGGTGGCGGGAAGCGGCGCATCGCCCGTGGAGGTGGCGACGATGATGAGGTCGAGGTCGGCCACCGTGAGCCCGGCCGCCTCGATCGCCCGTCGCGACGCCGCGGTAGCCATGTCGCTCGTGGTCTCGCCCTCCGCGGCGATGCGTCGACGGAGGATCCCGGTGCGCGACGTGATCCACGTCGCGGTGGTGTCGAAGGTGGCCTCGAGGTCCTCGTTCGACCGGATGGTCTCGGGCACGTAACTGCCGGTTCCCAAGACCCGTGCCCGTGGCACCACGTGTTCGAACTGCATGGGCTTCGGCTGTAACCGATGCGTCCGCCGCCGCGAAGGGGCGCCGCGCCCGTCCGCATGGAAGGTCGACGCGCCGCGTTTGTCGCCTTCCATCATTGCGCTACATTCCCGGCGCCCATGACCAAGGACGCCGAGGAACACGAAACGCTGCGCGAGGACCTCGAAAACCGCAGCGACGGCGACGAACCAGAAGCCCGGGGTGCCGACGCCGACGCCGCGGGCGACGACGACGACGACGCGGAAGACGACGACGACGACGCGGAAGACGACGACGACGACGCGGAAGACGACGACGACGCGGAAGACGACGACGACGCGGAAGACGACGACGAACCGTACGAAACGTCAGCGCGGGTGCGCCGCGGGCCCCCCGCGCGGGTCCGGGCCAAACAGAGCACGTCGACCCGAAGCATCATCGGTTTCGTGGTCTTGGTGGGAGGGTTGGCCCTCGCCTTCGGCATTCTCGGAAGCCGGGGGGCGGGCATGCCCGGGGCCGGCAAACCGAAATGGAAGATCGGACAGACCGTCACCGTCGAACTCACCCTCGTGACGACGGACTACAAGGACCTCTCCTGCGCCATGAAACAGGAGGTCAAGGGCAAATACTGCGCCTTCGAAGCCCCAAACAAGCGGCGAGACAAGGGCGCTGACGCCCGTGAAGACGAGAAGGTGCTCCAGCCCTACACCACCGTCGATGGCGTCCAGCTGATCGCAGCCGGGGTATGGGCCACCGACGCCCTGAAGAAGAAGCTCGAGAAAGAGAACTGGGAGCGACCGAGCCCACGATTCAGCACGAAGTGCCGTTACAAGGTCGATGGTCTCGGCCGTGGCGCCAAGATTCAATGGGGTCCGGGCAAGGGATGGACGTCGGCCGACGATTGGTACGTCGGCCACGTCGAGAGCTGCACCCTGGGGACGTGAGTGGTGACACCGGCCTGCCTCAAGAGCGCGCGTAAACCTCGGCCACTTCCCGGTAACTGACGGGGCGGACGAAGCCGTTGAGCCCCCACGTCTCCCCGAGACGCTCATCGGCGCGCGCGGGATCGTGAATGATCTGCTCCAGCGCGGTGCGCAGCGCGACGCCGAGGTTTCGCTGGAGGCGCTTGTGCACGACCACGCAGTCGAGCGGGATGTGCCGCGTCTTGGCCACAGCGACCAGCCGCGACGCGTCGTTGTCTTCGGCCGGGGCCGCCGACGCCGCCGGGTTCATGCGTACCGCATCGGCGTCGATGAACGAACTCGCCGTCGCGGCGATATCCGCCTCGCCGGTGCGTACCATGTCGAGCGCCGTCTGGTGGTCGCCGGCGAAGCGAGAGGCGCCGAAAAACGCGTCGGGATCGAGGCCGCGCGCCCGCATCATGGCCCGAGGGTACAGGTACCCCGACGTGCTGGACCGGTTCACCCATACGACCCGACGGCCCGCAAACGCCTCGAGCTGGGGCAACCGCTCCCCGAAATCAGCGGCCCGCGCCACCAGGTACCCGAGGTAGGTGGGCGACCCGTTGCGGGTCGCCGTGGCGATCGCGACCGCCTCGACGTGCGCCTGAAGCGCTTTCACGTAGCTCAACGGACTGAAAATGCCGACCTCGATCGCCTCTTCCCGCACGAGCACGGCGAGATGATCGTAGTCCCGCGCCGTCACCTCCTCGATAGTCTTTCGCCCTTCGAACGCGCGCGCGAGGTAGTCGAGAAGAGGGGCCAGCCGCGTCCCGGTGCTGGCCCCCGTGGAGGGCGTGATGCCGATCCGAAGCACCGAGGGGTCCGCCCCCGCCGGACGGAGCGCCATCAGGGCATCTTGAGCTTCCTTGTTCGCCTCTACGGGCTCGCGACAGCCGCCGCCGCCGCCGACGAGCGCCGCGGTGCTGAGTCCCCCCGCCGCGCGAAGCCAGGCGCGACGGCTCAGGGCCCCGCGGGCCCGCATCCTCATCTTGGTGCTGGTGATGTTCATGGTCCCCCTCGCCCCTCGTCCTCGCGGTCGGCGCGCCCCCGTCCCGAGCGCTCGGCCACCGTCACGCGATTGCGCCCGGCTTCTTTCGACGCGTACATGGCGCGGTCGGCGGCGCTGAGCAAGTCTTCAAGGCGGTCATCGCCCTTTTCGAAGGCCGCCACGCCGAAGCTCGCCGTCACCTGACGGTGGTCTAGGGCCGGTACGCGCGGTCGCACCTCGCGCTCGAGGGCCGCCCTCATGCGCTCGGCGCCCTGGGCCGCGAGCTCTCGCCCGGCTTCGGGCATCAAGATGGCGAACTCCTCGCCCCCGAAACGCGCCACCAGATCCGCCTTACGTGCGTTGTCGCGCAGCACGGTCGCCACGGCCTGCAGCACTTCGTCGCCCACGGGATGCCCGAACGTGTCGTTGACCGCCTTGAATTCGTCCGCGTCGACCAGCACCACGCTCAGCGGGCGCTCGTTGCGTCGCGCCACCTCGAGGGCGCGACGTGCCGCTTCATCGAAGTACCGCCGGTTGTAAACGCCGGTCAGTTGGTCGGTGGTCGCCAGCTGCTCGAGCCTTCGATTGGCCGCCTGGAGCTCCTCGGTGCGCGCCGCGATGATCGATTCGAGGTTCTCGGTGGAGTGACGGACCGCCCTCGCCATCGCGTTGAAGGACTGGGCCAACTCGCCGATTTCGTCCTTGCCGCCGTCGTGGGCTTGAACCGCGAGGTGACCGCGCTCGATGTCACCGGCCGTCGCGACCAGCCGCGACAGGCGTTTGGCGACGAGCCGTCGATGCACGAGGTGCAGCAAGACCCCCGCCAGCGTGATGGCGAGCAGGAGAAACGCCGCCGCCTGCCGCTGGAGCAACGCCGTCTCTTCGCGCAGCCGCGTCTTGCTGAAGACGGCTCGAATTTTTCCCAGCGCGTGCTCGAGCCGCAGTTCACGGGACACCTCGTAGTGCTCGGACCCACCCGAGACCGGGGCGTCGAGTTCGATGGGGCGTGCCAGCGTGGTGTTGAAGCGCGTGGGATCGAGCGATGCGATCACCCTTCCGTCGGTACGCACGATGTCGATGTCGACCACGTCGGGAAAGCGCTCGCGGAAGTTGTGCACGTTGTCGAGCACCGCTTGGACCCGCTCGTAGCGCCCTTCGGCGACGGCCGGAGCGACGGCGACGGCGAGCAGTTCGACCGAGTCGTCGTGCGCGCGGCGGAAGTCTTCGAGCCGGCTTTGTTCCGCCTGGGCCAGCGCGATGGCGCCGCCCGCGGTTCCGGTGCCGAGAACGACGAGCGAGATCGCGAGCGCGACTTTGGTCGAGATCTGCATGGGAGCGGAGACGCAGCCGAGGCGGGGGCACAGCCCGCCGGAAGGCTCAGAGGCGGCGTATCACGTCTTCGAGCGCGGATTCCCGCATGACGCCGCGGACGAGCGAGCGAACCTGGCCCTGACGATCGATGACCACGAGCGTGGGAAGCGTGGTGGCGGCGTAGAGGTCTTGCGCTTCCCCGTCCACGTCGAGGAGGATCGGGTAGGACAGGCCTTCGGCGGTTGCGTAGCGCAGGGCCGTCTGGGGTGACTCCCCGACGTTGATGCCGAGCACGACGAGGTCGTCGGGGTGGCGCTGCGCCACGCGCTCGAGGATGGGCGCCTGCATGCGACAGGGACCACACCAACTCGCCCAAAAGTCCAGGATGACCACCTTGTCGCGCAGCGCAGAGAGTTGGAGCCGGGCCCCCGGATCCCCGTTGGCGCCTACGGGAAGGGTGAAGTCCGGGGCCACGCTCCCCTCGCCCCCATTCGGCAAACCCGAGACGGCGCCGGACCAACCCGGAGGCGGCGCGAAACGAGGGAGGACGAACAAAACGGCGAGGGTTCCGAGCGCGATGATGGCCAACCATCCCCGGTGCGCTCCCGCCGCAGACGCATCGCGCGCCCGTGTCTCCGTCTTCGCCACCCGCGTGATGTAGCACCGAGGCAAACCGTCGGCCCAGCGTCGTCTTCTAGACATCGCTCGCGGCATTGGCGACGATCTGGGACGTGAGCGACGGGTCTCCTTCGATGTCGACGTGGCCAGCCGTCCTGGCCCGGGTGCGGAACCCCGTGTGGACCCTGGCCGCGCTCTGGATCGTCATCGAAGGCCTCCGCCAAGCGAAGAGCATTCTCATCCCGATCGCGGTGGCCATCATGCTGGCCATCATCTGCGCGCCCGCCGTCAGTTGGCTGGAGCGACGGCGCATCCCCAACGCCGCCGCCGTCATGCTCGTGGTGCTGGGCATTTTCGGCCTGCTCGCCATTCTCGGCGCGGCGGTGGGGGGGTCGGTGTCGAGCTTTCGCGAGTCGATCCCCCGGTACGAGCAGCGGCTCGCCGAGATGGCCCAGAGTTCTCTGGCGTGGTTGAAGGGCTTGGGCCTCCCCCCGGAATTCGACGTCGGCGAGATCGCCCGCTTCATCGAACCCGGGCAGGCGGCCTCACGTGTCCTCGGTATCGTGCCCTCCGCCATGGGCGGCCTCGCCTCCGCCTTGAGCAACACCTTTCTCGTGATGTTCACGATGGTGTTCATCCTCATGGAAAAGGGCACGGTGGCGGCCAAACTCCGCGCGCTGGCGGGCGCCCCCGACGCCGACATCAGCCCCTACCGGCGCATCGCGACAGAGGTGCAGAGTTACCTCGCGATCAAAACCGTCGTCTCGGTCGGGACCGGCATCTTCATCGGGGTCTGGTGCGCCGCCCTCGGTGTGGACTTCGCGGTCTTGTGGGCGCTGGTCGCCTTCCTCCTCAACTACATTCCGACCATCGGCTCCATCATCGCCGCCGTCCCCTCCGTGCTTCTCGCCCTGGTCCAGCACGGCCCCGGCACTGCGTTGGCGCTTCTCGCCGGCTACATCGTGGTCAACACCCTCGTGGGGAACGTCCTCGAGCCCATGTGGATGGGTCGGCGTCTCGGCTTGTCGACGACCGTGGTCTTTCTGTCTCTCGTCGTCTGGGGCTGGATCTGGGAATCGGTCGGGATGCTGCTGAGCGTTCCGCTCACGATGATCATCAAGATCATGCTCGAGAACAGCCGTGAGTATCGGTTCATCGCGGTGCTGCTCGACGTAGGCGAGGAGGAAGCACGCGTACCTACGGCCGTCGACGATGCGCGCGCTGCCGCGGCCCCGCGTTCACCGGCGGGCGGGCGCACGACCGACGCCTCGGGCTCCGTCCGCGACCCCCGCCCCACGCGTTCATCGTCGACGACCACGCTCCCGTCGGAAACCGAAACCCCGCGCGTCGTCGACCTCCCTCCGCCGCACGGCGGGGAAGAAGCAGAGGACACAGGACAACACACCACCTTGCTCTCCGCCGGCGAAGCACTCTCGGAAAACCCGGGCGGCGATCTCGATGATGACCGTCGTTCGGCCCCCCTTCCGCTGGTCGACGACGGCGAGGAAGACACGCAACCCGACCCCGGCTTGGCCGGCGCTGGACCTCGAGGGGCAAGCCGAGAATCTGCCCGAAAATCTGCGGAGTGACGGGGGGTTCGCCGGCGCCTGAACGGCTGTCCCCCCCGGTCTATCCCGTCACCACCTGTGTGATGGTTGATCCAGGCATCTGAACCACAATGTAAGACAATGGCGCCACGGAGCCCCAGTGTCGGTCACTTACGACGGCCAAAACCGATGGCCCGTGGCTTGCACATCGACGGGTCATGACGTTCCCGTCCGGGCTACGAATCGGTGTTTGGGCGCTGGCGCTGATCGGCGGCGCGAGCGTGGCCGCGTGCGACGCCGACTTGGGCACGACCAACCGCAACGAGACGGAGGTCGAAGCCTGTGACGAGTGCCAGGCGATTTTGGTCGAGTGCACGTCGACATCTCAGGATGAACAGCAATTCGTCGCGTGCCGCGACCAATGGCTGACGTGCCAGCAACAGCGAAATCTCGGACCCGACGACTGCCGCAACCCGGGCGACAGTCAGGCCTGCGGTCTCTGCCAAGAACGTCGGGCCGGCTGCGTCGCCGGCGAGGACGCCGACGAGGCCGTGTGCGACGTGCAATTCGGCGTCTGCAAAGCGTTTCTCATCACCCGTGGCGACGTGCGGCAACAGTGCACGAGCACGCCGGGTCCGAGCCCCGACGAGGTCGGCTGTACGATCTGTCGGCAGGACCTCGGAACCTGCGTGTCGGACCCCACCGGCGAGACGACGCTCGAGGTCTGCACGACCAAGTTCGGCGATTGTCTCAGCGCCCACCAAGTCGACGCGGGGCAGTGCAGCCCGCCGACCGGCGCCGAGGGCTGCACCCTCTGTACCGAGTACCACGCGAGCTGTGCAGCGAGCGGAGAGGCCACCTGTGCCACCGGTTTCGCGTTGTGCGCCGAGCATCTCCAAGCCGCGTCCTGCGCGCTCCCGGATGACGGGGCGGGCGGCGCTGGCGGCGGAGACGGGGTGGGTGGCGCCGGCGGCGGCGGCGACACCTCGACCGGCGGCGGATCCTCGGGCGAAGGCGGGGGCGACGGAACGGGCGGCGGCGGGACGACGACAACCTGCCCGGGGTTCGACGGCTGTTCGTCCCATGGCCCCGGCGCGGTGCCGCAGAGCTGCAACGCCTGCACTCAGGCCGTATGCGCGGCAGACGACTACTGTTGTTTGACCCACTGGGACACGCTGTGCGCCACCGCCGCGGCCAGCGAAGCCGCGTGCGGATGCACGGTTCAGATCTGAAGCGCCGCCGCCGATCTTCACCCTCGACCACAACCGTTGATGGTGTCGCGATGCTCGCCGACAACGTCGACAACAAGCCGGCGAGGGCGAGCATCGCTCCTCAGAGCCGGTTCTATTGTGTTGGGGGTGCTTTACTGTTTGCGCCGGTCAAATCTACCGATTTGACCGACAGTAGACCCGGTCACCGCGGCGCCCGGGGAAGTGCCGAGGCGCCGCTCCCCCTCGGCTCCGCTATACTGGGCCCATGATGTCGTCGTGGTGGTCGGTCAACGCGAGGCGGCGCGCGACGAGCATCGGCGTCGTCGTCATGGCGGCGGGGCTCTTCGGCGGCGGCATCACCCTCACGGCCGCGTGCGGGGGTGAAGACCCGGGCGCCGACGGATTGTGCCAGCCGGGCGACAACATCTTCTGCCGGTGTCCGGGCGGCGACCCGGGGACCAAACCGTGCAACGCAGACGGTCAATCGTTCGGCGCCTGCGAGCCTTGCCTCGCGCGCCCGAGCTCCGGCCCGGGAGCGCAGACGACGTCGGCCGGACCCGGGGCGACCACCGCGACGGGGAGCGGCGGCTTCGGCGCCGGGGGGCCGTCGACGACGACTTCTGCGACGACGGGCGGCGGCGGCGCCGGGGGCGGCGGCTCGCGAGACGTCGCCCTGCTGCAAACCTGCGCGACGGACGGGGACTGCATCAGCGGCCTCTGCCGGTTCAACTACTGCACCATCCGCTGCACCAAAGTCTCGGACTGCCCCTTCCCCCAATCCGAGTGCATCGCCTTCGACGCCGCCAACACCGTGTGCATGCCGACCTGCGACCAGGCGTCCGACTGCACCGCCTACACCGCACCCCCCAGCCGTTGCGGCTTCACCCAGGCGATCGACAACTGGGACGTCACGGTCTGCGCCGAGTGGGCCGACCAGCACCAGCTCAAGCCGCCCGGGGTCGATTGCCTCCCCTTCGACCATACGGCGTGCAACCTCGGCTACCTCGGGCGCGAGACGATCTGCACCGAGCAGGGGGTGTGCGCCAACGGCTGTTATACCTCCCCCGACTGCCCGTCGGGGACGTCGTGCAGCGCTCAGGGAACGCTCGGCACCTGCCAGTGACGCGCGCCGGGCCGCACGCCCGCGCTCAACCAGCACCCCTCAGCCGTAGGTCGCGTCGAGATAGGCGATGATGTCGTCTGACTCGTACATCTCGCGTCCGCGGTTGGGGTCGATCAGGTAAGGCACCATCATCTTGCCGCCACGCGCGACGAGCTCCGGACGGCGACGACCCCCGCGCGCCACGTTTCGGATCTCGGCGTCCAGGTCGAGCTCGCAGAGCACCTCGCGCACTTTGCGGCAGAACGGAGAGGCTTCGAAGCTGTATAGCACGAGGCGCTCCGGCAGCGGCTCGGGGCGCGCCCGGCGGACGCGTCCCCCGCGGCGTCGCAACCCGCTCGCGAGCGCGCCGAAGCCCAAGCTGACCGGCGCCCCGAGGGTCCGGCGCCAAGCAGAACGAGCCCCCCCGCCGTAGGTCTCCAGGAGGTAATCAACGATGTCTTCCGACTCGTACATCTCCTGTCCCGTGTTCGGATCGACGAGATACGGGAAGAGCTCCTTGCCCCCCCGGCCGCGCAGCACCTCGCGCGTCGCCGACCCCCGAGCGCAGGTGCGCGCGACGTACGTCAGATCGAGCTCGCTCAGGATCTCGCGGACCTTGCGGCAAAAGGGACAGGCCTCGAAGTCGAACAGCTCCAATGGCTGCGCCGGTGCCGTCCCGCCGCCGGGGCGAGCGATGAAGCCACGCCCGCCGCGCAGCATGGAGGCCGCCATGGAATTGATGTCGTTGACCGACCACATCGTTTGGCTCGATTCCGATTCAGGGCTTGATCAACGTCCGTAGCCGCCCGGTGGGCGTGGTTGATGCCCACCGGCGACCACGGGCCGCGGCGTGGTTCCGCCCCCGCCCCCGCCGCCCCGTCGGCTTCGTCGTCCGCCGCTCCCGCCGCCACGGAAAATCTGAATCACCAACAGCACCAGGACGACCCCGGCAAAGGTGAGGCCCCCGATGAGAATCAGATTCATCGGCTCTTTCTGCGCGGGAAGCGTGAGGATCTGGTCGGCGGTGATGGCGCTCGTACGGTAGGTGCGCTTGTCGACCACGACCACGCGCGCCTCCATGTCGTCCTCTTTGCCATCGAGGAACTTGGTCGAGTCCGGCAGCTCGAACTCGACGAACTGGTCGCTGGCGTTGACCGCCTTCCCCACCAGGTTCGACGCGATCAGATTTTGCTGAAGCTTCTTCGCCTCGTCGACGCTGCGGCCTTTGAGCGACTCGGGCGCCGGTTGGTTCTTGGGAATGAGGTAAACCTCCGCTCGGCCTTCGTCCGAGCCCCAGCAGAAGTTTCCGAACACCTTGAGGGTGCCGTTGGGGTGGAGCTTGTTGTCGGCCGCCCAGTCCTCGGTGCGGTCGATGTCGATGTCGAGCGGCCACGTCGAAGGGTCGATCCCGACCGGCACGTTGATGAAGTTGTCGCCGGCGACGGGGGGATCGACCTTGAAGACGAGCTTGAACGTCTGACCCACCGTGGGAGCGATGCACGGCACCCGCCACTTCGCGATGAACATCTGGTCGAAGCGCCGCGTGACGGCGGTCACGATGTTCTTGGCGCGATTGCCCTCCCCCTCGAGCACGATGCTGTAGAAGCCGCCGATCCCCGGGTTGGCGAGGTTCATCATGAACTGTTCGGCGTTCTCGAAGAATTCCTCCTGGGCCCGGGCGGGAAACCACACGCTGACGATGGGTACCGGCGCCTTCGGCATGGTCTCGTTGTTCTCGGGGAAGCGGCCCTTCGTGAGGTAATCGGCGAGCGCGAGCGCCCCCTGAGACGCCGAGCCGACATCGGAGCCGGAGTGCCCGCTCGAGAGCACGACCATGGCCTGGTGCATCGGGACATCGACCTTGCTCCCGACGTTGCCCAGCGAGCGGAACCCGTCGGTGGCCGCGGTCTTGATCATGTTGAACAGCGGTCGGGCCCGGCCTCCGCGCGGAAACTGGTTGGGGCGGACCGACTTGATGTGGGCACCGGCCTCCGCCTTCTTGTCTTTCCACCCGCTCGGCTCCAAGGCCGACCGATCGTTGAAGAAGATCACGTTGACGATGTCGTTCGGTCCCATCCGATTGACGAACTCGAGCGCGACTTTCTGCGCGTCGGTGAGCCGGTTGCCCATCACCGACCCGGCATCGATGACGATGAGGTACGCGGTCCCGACCCCTTCGTCCTTTTTCGACTCGCCCCACCGGTCGACGCTCACCAGCTCCGCGGGGTTGTCGCGGTCGTCGACGGTGACGGTGAAGATCACGTCGTCCTCGGGAAACTTGAACGTGTCGTAAAGCGCCTGCGGCTTCTCCAACGCGTTGGCCATGCACCGGTAACTGTCGTTGCCCGAGAACGTGGCGCAGCGAGAGGTGACCCCACTCATCGACTTGTGCTGCACGAGGTCGATCACGGTCGTGAGCACCGGCGACCCGTCGACCAAGCTGGCCCGGGGATCGATTCTGAGCAGCGTCGCCCGCGGCTCCGCCGCACTCCGCGCGGGGATGAGCAGGGTGACGACCAGGGCCAAAGAGCCGGCGACCGCCGCCCACGATCGCCCACACGAGAAGACTCGCTTCGACATGATTTGGCCTCGGTATAGTGGTTTGTGCGCCAGCGCGCGAGAGCGGCGGCTCAGCCGTCACATCGGCGGAGGAACCGCACCAACCGCGCCACCAACGCGTCGCCATGGTGCAGAAACGGCGCGTGGCCAAACGTCGCCGGCATCTCGAACGTCGCCTGCGGCCCCAGGGCGGCCCGGAGCACCTCCAGATGACGGGCGGGGAGCAATCGGTCCTGCGCGCCCCAGATGACGTGCACCGGCATCGACAGCGCCGCGATCTCTTCCTCGCGAAGAAACGTCGCTCCGTCCCCCGCCGCGACGAAGCGCCGCAGATGCGGGCGTTGAAACTGCCGCCAGACCCCCCACGCGTACACGGGGCGAAGGACGGACGGCACCGTCATGGCGCGATCGACGAAGGCCAGGGCCTCCGCGAAGGAACCGACCGAGAGGGCCGCCGACAAATCCTCGTATTCTTCAGGGGTTGGAGCGACGCCGCCGGGGGAGCAGAGCATGAGCCCCGCGACCCGCTCGGGACGGCGCGCGGCGTAGCGGATCGCCAAACCACCCGAGAGGGAGCTCGCGAACAGCACGACCGGCCGCTCGGGATGAACCGCGCGGTCGAGCGCCACGGCGAGCCCCCGTTCGAGGACGTCGGAGGTCAGCGCCGCGGGAATGTCGCTCGCCCCGTGGCCGGGAAGGTCCGGCAGCAGGAGACGGCGGACGTGCGGCCGAAGGCGGAGCGCCATCGAGGAGAACTGCGACGACCCGCACGCACTGAATCCGTGGAGCAGCGCCACCGGAGGCAGCCGGCCCCGTCCGAGGAGATCCAACACGTGCACGCCGCCGTCGGGGGTGGGAAAAACGCGCGAGGAGCCGCCTGCGGCGCGCAACCGGGCCAACGTCAGCCGCTCGTAGCCTCGGGTCGGATCCATCATCATGGTGCGGCCTGCGACAGCCACCCTGCCGCGAGCACGGCGAGGAGCAGCCCGACGAGGAGGAGGAGCACCATCCAGGGGCGCGCCGCGATCGCGCCCTGCCGGCTCGGTCTCACCTCCACGCGGGGTGCCTCGGGCTCCCACGGACGCACCCGGTCGACGAACCACCGCGGAAAGGCCTCGACGAGAAGTTCCCGCTGCGCCGCCCCGTCGATGAGGTAGCGCGGCGAGGAAGCGGGGGCGGAGGGGTCGAAGGTGAGGCGCATCTCCGCCAACGCGCGACGGTGGCAGCGGTCGTATACGGGGACCTCGAGTTCTTCAGAGGACGCGGGGGCGCGCCGCAGCTCGATTTCGATGCGGCGAGCATCGGCGCGGTGAGGCTCTGCCCGAGGATAGATCTGAGCGAACAACGCCTCGAGGGGGGCGAAGTCCCGCTGGACTTGCTCGATGCTGGCGGCGAGCCCGTCGGTGGCGCCCCGATAGCCGTATCCGGGCTCGACGACCCGACGGGCGGCGAGCGCGTTGACGACCGACGCCTCGCGGAGCGCGCCCCGGGTCAAACGCTGCAAGAGCCGGTCGACGAACCGCCCGCGCTCGGGGGGCTCGGCGCCGCCGAGGGCATGGACCGCCTTGACCTCGTCCGGCATCAGATCGCCGATCCGACCCTCGATTTTCCAGGGCGGGCGGTCGCCTCCCGCCGCTTCGACGACGAAGTGGTCGTCGGTCTCCACCCCGTGCTCGACGCGGGTCACACGGAGCCCCGCCTTCATCAACCGCTGGGCTTTGGCCCCCGAGACCGCGAGCAGCGGCTGTTCCTCCAGCCACCGACGGGCGTGAGGTTGCGCCTCGGGATCGAGCAACGTGTGGGGCTCGATGAGCGCATGCTCTCGGATGAGCTCGGTCGTGAGTCGCGCGCGCGCGACGAACCAAGCGCAGTGACGCCAGTCCACGACCCGAACCTCATGACCGCAGGGAAGCGCCCGCCACCCCGCGCCCCGGGCCGCGTACCCAACGTCCTCCCCGGCCTGCAATTCTCCGTCGGACCGCACCCACGCGACCCCGGGGACCCATAGGCGCGGGCGCTTCGACATCGAACGTTGGAGGGCCCCCGAAGAAGATGTCCGCATCAGCGAAGAGTCGCCACCTCGAGGCCACCGGTGATGCCACCGTCGTCTTCACTCGCGGCGACGAGCATCAGCGTCTGCTCCGCCGGCAACGACGCGGCATCCATCTCGACGGACACCTGGCCCCCGGTCGGAACGACGAGCGCAGGCGACCCCAGGGGCGTCTCCCACGTGTAGACGTCGATGCGGTCGACGGAGGTCGGGACCCCGGTCAACCGCACCGTGGCGGCGCCCGCCAACGTGCTGAACCCCGTTCGGTTGTGCCAGACCCAGAGCTTTCGTCCATCGCCCCGGAGCACGGCGCTGCTCGTCTCGTGCGGGTCGAGGGCGACGAAGCCCATCCCCCGCGAGATCTCCAGCGCGCGCATGAAGGTCTCGCCGAGCGGATTGGGCGTCCAGACGTACGCATCGGGGTCTGACGCATCGAAACTCAACGCCATGCTGAAGGGTCGCTGCGGTTCGGCCCGAAAGATGTCGAACGGGCCATGAAACGAAGAGGCATGCTTCCCGTCGTCGTGCACCGCCATCAACTCGCTCCAGAGCGTGGTGAGAAAGCCGATGCCACGCCGCGACCAACTGCCCCACTCGGGGCACCCATCCACCACCCATTCCCGATAATTGAACTCCCCTGCGCCGAGCTTGACGTCGGTCTGGATCCCCGCGTCTCGCTTGTGCCACGCGAAGTTCTCGTGGGGCGCGGCGTAGTCCCCGGACCCGTCGTAGCTCGACCAATGGGGACCGCCGTTGCACGGGCTTCTCGCATCGATGTAGGTGTGGAGGTTGAGGATGTCGACGCGTCCTTGGTCGATGAGCGGGGCCAACGCCTGAAGAAAAGGAATCTCTTGCCCCGGCGTCATCGGGGTCCCCCCGACGCTCGGACTGGCGATGACCGCGTCGGCGACGACGGAACGAACCCCGTCGGAGAAATTCGATACCGCGTGCGCGACGTGGGCCGGGGTCAGGCCTCCCTGCACGGCCTCGTTGTGATCGACCTCGTTGAGCACGCCGTAGGCGTCGATGCGGTCGCCATGAGCGAGCGCGAACTGTCGGCCGACGTCGAACCAGTCGAAGTCGTAGACGGTGCCGCCGTCGAGATCGGGTCGGTACTCCAGAAACAAGTAGGCCTTCACGCCACGGGCGTGGGCGTGGTCGAGGACGACCTGAAACCGCTCCGGCGTGGGTAGGCCGCCGGTGTGCCATTGCTGCGGTCCTCCTGATACCCGGGCCCACCCGAGCCCATGGTCGGCGGCAAAGTTGATCCGGGCGAGCGCCAGGTTGCGCCGCGAAGGCTTGTCAGGCTCGCCGGCGTTGTTGCAATTGACCATGAGAAAGCTCGCCGGGTCTTCGTCGGACCACGTCGTGGACCCGCCCGATCCCGAGGGGCCGCCCCCTTGCCCGACCGCGCCGCCTCCGCCGCCCGCGCCGACTTGATCACCCCCGCCAGGCCCGGACAGGGGCGGCGGTTCTATGGGTCGGGTCTGTGACGGGTCGCTGCACGCCGCCACCAACATGCCCAAAGCGAAGCCGCGCCCTACCCGCATGGGGCGAGATTACCTCAGCCGAGACGCCGGGTGGGGATGCCATCGTGTTCGCAGACCCGTTGCAGCAGTTGCTCCAGTCGCTCCCGCGCCCCGGCGGTGCCCGTGAGAAGGGCCCGATGCAGCGCCGCGTCCTCGGGTGACGTTCGAATGCAACGCTCGGAGTAGGCCTCGAAGGCCACCAACTGACAGACCACCGTCGCGAGCTGTTGCGGACATTCGCACGCCACGTCGGACGCGATCCCGCGCAACCGCGCGAGCTCGAGGTCGTCGAAGCGACGCGGTGCGGGGTCGCCGTTCCCGGCCGACGGCACCGGAGGAGGCGCGTTCGGGGCCGGAGGAAAGGCCAGCAGCGAGGCAACGTCCGCGTCGAGGCGCGTGGGGTCGACCGGCCCTCGCCGCATCCGCGCCCCGAGGGCCGACAGGTCGCGCCGCACGTGCGTGGGGGCAAAGTCGTAGGTCACGATGGTGTGGCGCGCCCCCGTGATCCGCTGGAGATCGGCCAGGCCGTCCGCGGGGACCGGCCCCAGTCGTGCCAACTCGACCAGCAACAGCGCGACGGGTTCACGGTCGCGCATGCCGTCGAACGAGGCGCGAAACGCGTCGAGGTGGTCCGCTTCGTAAACGGCCTGAAAGGGCCAAGAACGGCCGTAGGCGCGATAGAGCGCCTGCAACTCGGGATGGACGAGCGCCACCGGCAGGAGCTTGGCCGCGCCATCGTCAGCGACGCCCGGCAGGTCGCGCGACGAGGCGTGCGTCGCCACCGGTGACGAGGCGCGGTGGGTCTGCAGCCGTTGGTCGAGCGCGTCCGTCGTGAGGCGCGCCAATTGTCGGACCGACTCGCCCCGCTGCGAAAGGGCGCGGAGCAGTTTGAGACGGGCGATGTCTTCGCTCCGATACGAACGTCGGCCCGCCTCGTCGCGCGCCGGCCGCACCGCCTCGTAGCGCCGCTCCCACGTGCGTATGGTGTTGACCGACAGCCCGGTCAAACGGGCCACCGCCCCGATGGTGAAGGGCGGATCCTGTCCGGCAGAGTGCTCCATACTCCTTGGCAACCATAAGGTGCCCAAGCACCACGGACAACCGTGACGCCCACGTCACATTTGGCTTTGCACAGGACATGAACGCCTTAAAGGGCCGCTTGAACCTGTTCAGAACAACTCAGGAGGTTGTCCTCATGCCCGAGCTCAGTGCGGGTCAGTATTCCCTCGTTTACAACATGCTCAGCCTCGCCATCGCGGCGATGCTCGGCTCGTTCATCTTCTTCATCGTCGGCCGCAACCAATTGGCGCCCAAGTATCGGCCCGCGATGATCATGTCGTCTCTGGTGGTGGCCATCGCCGGCTACCACTACTTCCGGATCTTCAACAGCTGGCACGACGCCTACGCGTTGACCGAAACCGGTGTCTACGCCGCGACCGGGGTGCCGTTCAACGACGCGTATCGCTACGTCGACTGGCTGCTGACGGTGCCCCTCCTCGTCGCCGAGCTGGTCGCCGTGCTCGCCCTCGAGAAAGCCGTTCGCGGCAAGCTGATGGCGAAATTGGTGGTCGCATCTGCGCTCATGATCGCACTCGGCTACCCGGGCGAGGTCGCGGCAGACAACGGTACCCGCACGCTCTGGGGCCTCCTGTCGACGGTTCCCTTCGTCTACATCTTGTTCGTCCTTTGGACCGAGCTGAAGAAGGCCGCCGAGGCCAACAGCGAAGAGGTGAAGGTCCTGCTCCGCAACACCCAACTCTTGCTCCTCGGTACGTGGGGCTTCTACCCCATTGCCTACCTCCTCCCCATTCTCGACATGGGCACCGGAGCCGCGACGCAGGTCGGCCTTCAGGTCGGCTACAGCCTCGCTGACATCACGGCGAAGTGCGGGTACGGGGTCATGATCTACCACATTGCCAAAGCCAAGATGGCGGCGGAGGGGATCACGGCCGAGGGCGTGGTCGCCGCCGCGAGCCCGGCCGAATGAGGCACGCGACATGACCGTCGCCCCCTCACCTCGTACGCTTCGAGCCGCCGTGCCCGCTGGTGATCGAGACGAAGGACCGGGTGGCCACTACGTCACCGCCGGGGGCGCCCTCATCGGACTGGGCGCCCTCGGCCTCATCGTCGCGGTTCTCTCGACCCTCGTCTTTCGGGTCGATCTGCGCTTCCTCGACGGACGCGACATGGCGATGACGAGCTTCGGTTTGCTCACCCTGGGCGGTTGGATGGTGCATCACGGCCGCACGAACCTCGAACCCTAAACCCCTGCCCTCCCCTTCCGTTCGGAGGGGGGCGGCGGGTCGCCGCGAGCCGTCATGGTTGTCCTCGCCCGCACATCAGCTCCGGTTCCGCGCGCGCTCATCGTCGGGGCCGGCGCCGCTGGTCTCGCGCTTGCCTGGTGGCTCGACGTTTTCGGGCGGGCCACGGGGAAGCCCACGTCGTTGACCATCGTCGATGCGCACGGCGGGGCACCCCCCCGCAAACTCTGGAGCTTTTGGGGTGAGGTCCCCGGGCCGGCGCGGCACACCGTCGACCGTACGTGGCACCGCATGGCCTTCGTGGACCCGTCGGGTGCACGCCGCACCTCGGCCCTCGCGCGCCGCCCGTACCACACGGTGCGGAGTGAAGTGTACGTCGCGCATCTTCGCGCCCAGCTCGCACGTTCGCCCCACGTCGACTTCGTCGACGGCCGCGCCCTCGCCATTGAGGACCGCGGCGGCGAGGAAGGCGCCTCGGTGCGCCTCGAAGATGGTCGCACCCTCGTGGGCCGCTACGCGTTTCAGAGCGTTTTTCGCGCCTCCCCCCGAGGCGTCTCGACGGAGCCAGCCCCGCTGCAGCAGCACTTTGGAGGGTGGGAAGTCGAAACGGCCCGCCCGCAAAGGGAGGCCGATGCCGTGACGCTCATGGACTTTTCGGGGTCGTCGGACCCGGGCGTCATCGCGTTTCGGTATGTCCTTCCGTTCTCGCCCCATCGGCGGCTCGTCGAACACACGGAGCTTTCCGGTCGGCCCCGCGACCGCGCCCACTACGACCGCCACATCGAGGGCTATCTCGACCGTCACATCGAGGGCCCGTGGCGGGTCGTGCGCCGCGAATACGGCGTGATCCCCATGGACCCGCGTCCCGTCGTCCCCCAGGCGGGCGCCAACGTGTTTCACCTCGGAGCCGCCGGCGGGATGACGAAACCGAGCACGGGCTACACGTTCGTCCGCAGCCTGGAACAGGCTCGGCGTCTCGCTGGCTCCTGGTACGCGACCGGCCGCCCGCAACCAGGGACCGGGTCACCCTGGCGTTTTCGCGCCTACGACCGGATTTTTCTCCGCGTCCTCCAAGCCCATCCCGAACGAGGTCCGGAGTTTTTTTCGCGGCTCTTCCGTCACCCGCGGTTCGACGACGTGTTGGACTTCCTCGACGAATCTTCGGACCCATTCGCCGAGCTGCGCGTCCTTCGACGACTTCCCGTCGCGCCCTTTCTGCGAGCCCTGACCGGCTTGGTCGGTTCCCGGCTGGTGCCGGCGCCCCTTTCCCCGCGCCCCTCGGTACCGCCTGCGCTCAGCGCCGGGCGATCTCGATGATGGATAGAACGGCCACGCTTTCGTCGACGTGGACCCGGATCCGCTGGGCGGGGGCCTTGGCCATGATCCCCATCGCGTGGGCCGGTGGCGAATCGGCGCTCATCCTCACCGCCGCGCTCGGGATCCTCACCGTCGGTCTCGCCCACGGGGCCATCGACCCCGCCCTCGACCACCGCTTCCGCTTCCGCACCTTCATCGTCGTCTATCTGGCGGCGATGGCCGTCGTCGCGCTCGGATGGTGGCTGGCCCCCGGCCTCAGCCTCCTGGTGTTTCTTCTCGCGTCCGCCTGGCACTTTGGCGAGGGGGACGGGCACCACCACGAGGGCTTCGGGCCCACCTGGTCACGGGGAGCGTTCGTCGTGCTCGCCCCTCTCGGGTTTCGTGCCCACGAAGCCGCCCCCGTGGTGATGGCGCTGACCCAGGAAGCGCGAATTCTGCCCGCCGCCCTCGTCGCCACCATCGCATCGTGGTCGGAGGCCATGCCCCATGCCCCCGTGGTGGTGGCGCTGATCGCCCTCGGCGCCCATCTCGCGACGGTGAGCCATCGGCCGGCCGCCGTCGTGGACGCCTTGGTCCTCGGGGCGGCGTTCGCCTGTCTCCCCCTCTTCGTGTCCTTCGGACTGTACTTCTGCGGTTGGCACGCGCTGCACCACCTCCGCGCCGTGCACGCCCGCATCCCGCTGAGGCGCTGGGTGACCGTGGGCGGCGTTTTCACCTCGATGACCTGGATCATCCTCATCGGCGGCTACGTGCTGTGGCGAGGCAGCGCCAGTCCGAGCCCTCTGCCGTTCGCTTCGGGGCTGGCGGCGAGGTCGGTGGTTCCGTGGCGCACCGATCCGACCGCCTGGTCCGCGACCCATTGGGCTGGCTTGTTCGGCTTTCTCAGCGTCGTCACGATCCCGCACATCCTCATCGTCGGCCGCGCCGGCCTCCATCGCGACCGACGACGACGACGACGAAGTGCCAGGAGCGAGGAAAACGGCGACGAGGCGACCAGGAGGAGGACCCTGGCCCGCACCGTTTGAAGGTACGGCAGCCACGCCGGCGCCCCGACCGAGCTCCCCACCATCGGAACGACGCACACGCACATCGTGGCGCCATGATCAGTCGGCCATCACCATGCCCTCGCGACGCGGATCGGCTCCGCCACGAAGACGGCCATCGGGCCGTCGTTCGATCACGTGGAGCCCGCTGTTCATGTCGACGACCCGCACGTCATGCCCCCACCGGGTCAGGGTCGCCCGCGTCGTCGCCACCCAGGCGGCGCGCTCGGGATGCCGCTCGATCTCCGTCGCGCCCCCGCGATTGCCGAAATTCGGGCCCGCGACCGCCGCCTGGGGTTCGACCCCGTGGTCGAGCATCGCGACCAGGGTGCGGGCGACGTAAGGGATGATGCGCGAGCCGCCCGGGGAGCCGACGGCCAACCGAACGTTCCCGGCCTCGTCGAGGACGAGGATCGGCGCCATCGAGCTACGCGGCCGCTTGTTCGGGGCAACCCGGTTGGCCACCGGACGACCGTCACGTTCGGGGGTGAAGGAAAAGTCGGTGAGCTCGTTGTTGAGCAGGAAGCCACGCACCATGACGTGGGCGCCGAAGGCGGTCTCGATCGATGCCGTCATCGAGACCGCATCCCCATTGCCATCGACCACGACGAGGTGACTCGTCGAGGGAAGCTCGAGCGCATCATCGTCCGCCCAGTGCGCCTGTTCGGCGGTCAGGCCCGGGGGAACCCCCGGGGGGGCGGTGGGCATGACCCGGCCCACGCGGATCGCCTCGCTTCGCCGCGCGAGGTAACCGGGGTCGAGAAGCCCGGCGACGGGGATCTCCTCGAAGTCGGGGTCGGCGAGGTAGCGGCCGCGATCGGCGAAGGCGAGACGACCCGCTTCGGCAAAGAGGTGGACCTCATGCGACGAGCCAGGCTCCGAGCCCAGGTCGAAATGCTCCAGGAGCCCGAGGATCTGAAGCGTCGTGATGCCCCCGCTGGTCGGGGGCGGCATGCCGCAGATCTGGTGACGGCCCCGGTAGCGCAAGCACACCGGCTCGCGCTCTCGGGCCGCGTATCCCGCGAGATCTGCAGAGGTGAGGCGACCCGGGTTTCGGCGATGTCGTCGCACGGCGCGGACGATGTCGTCGGCGATGACCCCCCGGTAAAAGGCCGAAGCGCCTTCAGCGGCGACGGTGCGCAACACAGCGGCGAGCTCGGGGTTGGCCAAACGGGTGCCGGCCGGTTTGGGCGCCCCATCCGCCCCGTAGAAGTAGCTGCGGGTGGGCTCGACGGTGCGCAGGACGGGGTCGCGCGCCAGAAGGGCGTGAAGACGAGGGGAGACGTCGAAGCCGTCGTCGCAGAGGCGAATCGCCGGCGCGAAGAGCGCCGCCCACGGCAATTTGCCTTCGCGACGATGGGCGAGCTCGAACATCCGGAGCGCGCCCGGTACCCCTACGCTGAGTCCGCCCACCACCGCGTCGAAGAACGGTTTCGGCGTCCCGCCTCGCGCCAAAAACATGTCGGGCGTCGCCGCCGCCGGCGCCGTCTCGCGCCCGTCGAAAGCGCGCATGGTTCGCGTTGCCGCGTCATGGTGCAGGAGAAACGCGCCGCCCCCGATCCCCGACGACTGCGGCTCGACGAGGGTGAGCACCAGGGCGGCGGCGATGGCGGCGTCCACGGCGGAGCCCCCCTGACGGAGAATGGTGCGCCCCGCCCGCGTGGCGTACGGGTTCGCCGCTGCGATCATGTGGCCGGTGCCCGAGACCCCGCGCCGCGCCACGAACCCGGTCGCCGCCTCGGGCGCGATGTCTTCCCGGTCGCTGGCCGAAGTCGAGGCAGGCGTGGACGGGGGGGCGAGATCCGTCGCCCCCGGCGGCCGAGCCCGAGCCGACGAACCCGTCGGCGGGGCCGACGAAGGCATCGGTGCCGGCGCGCAGGCGTATCCCCCACCCCACCCCATCGCGATGCCGAGAAACAAAACGGCCTTGACGCACTTGGCGCGAAACATCGTCACCCGGGGGCCCTACCGAGCCCGGCGTTCGGCGTCAGCTCGGGTTCGGTCGCCAGCTCGGGTTCGGTCCCCGCGCTCCGCCACCACCACGTTCTGTGACCACGCCCGTCACTCCGCCGGCGCGATGCTGATCGTCCGGGGCCCGGCTCGGTCGGGGCGCAGGGCGTCGTCCGGCCCGGTCTTCGGCGCACGCGGCGGCGTACGCGTCCCGGCGTCGGCCTCGGTGACGCGGCGGACCCGCAGCGCGCGGGCCAACACCACGGCGAGGGGCGCGCCGATCACACTCAACAGGGCGCCCATCTTCGCCGCCCCCTGAAGTTCCGGATCGGTGAAGGCGACGTTCGACACGAACAGCGCCACGGTGAGTCCCAACGACGCGCACACGCCGACGACGCATAGGCTTCGCCCATCCATGCCCTCCGGAAGCGGGAAGCCTAAACGTGCGCCGAGGAGGCCGAAGCCGACGATGCCGAGCGTCTTCCCCACGAGCAGCGCCAACACGACGGCGAGCGTCCCCGCGCCGACGCTTCCCAGAGACACGCCTGCGTTGACCAAGCCGAAGAAAAACAGCCCCACGTCGACGGGCGCCTTCAGGCCGTGCTGGAAGCGATTCAGCGTGTCGGAGGCGCTGGCCTCGCTCGCCGCGAAGAGCCCTTCGTCGTGGCTCGCGGCCGGCATGAAGGGCACCACCGGCACCAGCGCCAGCGCCGGGTGGAGATGGGCGAAGAACAGCCCGCACCAACTCATCGCTCCGGGAAGGGCGAGGTAGGCCCAGAAGGTCCGTACTCCGCGACGGCGCATCGTCCACGCCACGAGCGCGGCAAGCGCGACCAACCCCAGATAGACCGGGGCCACCGGGTGGGCAGGGTCCGGATAAAACACGGCGATGATGCCGAGCCCAATCCCGTCGTCCGCGACGGCGAGAAGCAGCAGAAATGTGACCCCCGGGTGCTTCGGCCCGAGCGCGATGCGGGCGACGAGCCAGGCGATCGCGATGTCCGTCGCGGTGGGAATCCCCCACCCGTTGCGTACTTCCTCGGCGCCCGTCAGGGCCACGAAGAGGAGGTAGACCGCGATCGGGCCCGCGATCCCGCCCACCGTTCCCATCAGGGGGTTGATCGCTTTGCGGGGGGGGTTGAGCGCCCCGCCCGGAAGACAGGCCTCGGTGATCTCTCCGGCGGCGATGCCGAAGAACAACGCCATGAAGAGGTCGTTGACCAAAAAGTGAAGGTTGAGGTGGCTGTCGGGTCCAAACGGTGAGCCGTGACCTACCGCGTGGTAGGTGGCCGGGCTCAGGTTGGCCCAGACCAACGCGACGCCGACCCCCAGCAAGAGGGGAACCGACCAATCGAGAAGGGTCTCGAGGGTGCTCTTTTTCGTGGGCTTCATCGACGCGTTTCCTCCCCGGCCCCAACAACGCACGCGGGCCGTCCGTCGGTGACGAACGGCCCGCCGGCGCACGACTGCAGCCCGCCGCGATCAAGGGGCGCGTTCGAAGGTACCGTCGACGCGGTCGGGTCGTCCCCCCGCCTCCCGGAGGCCGACCTGCGCTTCGATGTGGCCGATGCGCTTTTCCGGACGTTCGACGATCAAGAACAAGCTCCCTTGGCCCGGGTCGCTCGCATCGACGTCGAAGTCGCCCGAGACCAACGCCAAGATGCCGCCGCCCGCCTCGATGCGTCCGGAGACCGGGACGGGGCCCCACAGCGGCTGCTCCGGGTCCTCCGTGGACAGAAAGATCTGAAGGTCGTCGCCGGCACACGCATCCTTCCAGAAAAGGTCCACCGTCCGCCCGTCGTCGTAGCGCTCGAACTGCCCCCGAAAGGGGCTGGTACATCCGTACGCGACGTCGTCGACCCACGGCACGCCGTCGACCCCCACCGACACGAGGGCGTCGTTGGTGACCTCGTCATCTCGTTCCGTGGCTTCCTCTTCATCGAGCGGCGCGGCGCATCCGGTTTGAACCAAGAGGCTCGCGGCCCCGAGCGCGATCGTCGCGACCTTCATCATTGTCTTCATGTTGTTTCTCCTCCCGTGACCCCGGGTCGGGGGCGCGCCCGGCACCATCACGGGCACCCAACGCCGCACGAGGGGAGGTACGGACGAACCCTTCAGAACTTGAGCCCGATGCCTCAGGGAGCGGCGGCGCGGCGACGGCGCGCGCGCGTCAGCATGCGCAAGAATCGGGCGGCTTGGGCGCGGTCCGGTTTTCCATCGAGGCCGAGGAGCTCGCCTCCCCCCGCCGCGTGGGCGCATCGTACCGCCTCCCCGTACCGGTCGATGGCCTCGGCCAACGCTTCGTCGCCGCGGGCGTCGGTCAATGCGCGCAGGGCCGCGGCGAGCTCGCAGGTGCGGAGCAGCGCGGGCGTCGTGAGGGGAGGCGGCGGCTCGGGACAACATCGACCTCGGATCACCGTGATGGCGGCGAGCCGGTACCAGCCGAGCTGTGACCAATCGCGGGCGGCTTGCGTCACCCGACCCTGGGCCCCCTCCGTCAACGCCGCCGTGATGGCCCGGGACACCTTCTTCGGTTCCGGATCGCGACACGGAAGCTCACGCCGGGAGGGCGCAGCGAAAGCATCAGGCGCAAAAAACGGCGTGAGGCACGTGGTGACATCCTGCAGCGCGGGAGCTGCAGACGACGACGCCGTGCCCTTGGGGCTCCCGGGCTCAGGGGTGGCCGTGTCCCTCGTGCCGGGCGCACCGTTTCCCCGCGGAACCAGCTTCGGAGACTCATCCGTCGCCGCCGTCGTGCCGGGAACGACCGGCGGCGTCGACGCCGTCGAAGGGCCGTCGCGGCGCAACCAGAACGCGACCCCCACCGCCACGGCGCCCGCTGCGACCAAGGCGGCCACCAGCCCGCGGGTACGCGCATCGGAAGCCGGCCCGCCGCGCCGCGCTCGGGCGGGAAAGCGCGAACCCGGGGGCGGCATGCTCGTCGTCGGCGCCTCCACGAGCAGGGGCGGCATGTCGGCCGTAGCCGGGCTGAAATCCTGGAGGCCGGCCACGAGCTCCTCGATCGTCGTGCCCCTTCGGGGGTCGTGGAGCAGGCGATCGACGATGGGTTGCATCACGTCGAGGTCGGAATTGTGGACCGCGATGGGCTTGGGGGGGCGCACCGAAGCCCCGTCGGCATAGACCGCCTGGTGCACCCCGCCCGGATAGGGATGCACGCCCGTGAGCAGGAAATAGAGCATTTCGCTGAGGGCCCACACGTCGTCCTCGTGGCTGGGGACGCCCGACGGCCCTCGCTCGAGACTATGGTGTTCAGGCGCATCCTCGAGCCGCGCGGCCCAACACAGAACGCCGTTCGACGAGCAGTCCGCGCGCTCCACCTCGATCGCCGCGGGACCGAGACGACCGTGGACCCGACCCTCCCGATGGAGCTCCCACACGCTCAAGGCCGCCCGCAGCGTCCAACCGATCGCGTCACGAACGCGCAGGGGCCCGAGGCGGTCGACGAGCTCGGCGAGCGTCTGCACGGCAGTGCCTTACCACGTGCACCCCTGCGGACCGTCGAGGAACCGGCCCGGCCGACTTGGCCCGCGCCGCCCGCGCGTGTCACGTGTCAGAGGTGGTCGTATCGAAACAGTGGGGTCCGCGGAGACTGCGGATGGTCGCCGGCGCCAGCCTCGCCGTGCTCGGCGTGGTTTTCGGCCTCGGCGCGTGCGACGACGCCGCGCCGCGGGAGCGACCCGAGTTTCTGACGACCAACACCACCGGCGCCGCGACGATAGGCGTCGGATCGGGCCGCACCGACGCCACGAACGCGGGCGGCGGCGGCGCCGCCGGCGATGGGGGCGGCGGCGGGGCGGGCGGCGATGGGGGCGCGGGCGGCGACGACGTGTCTTCCTGCGATCTGTCGGGAGACTGCGGCACGTGTCTTCAGTGCAGCACGTTCGGCCTGTGCGTCGACCTGCGGACCGACTGCGACAACGACGCCGACTGCCTCCAGGCCACCGCGTGCATGCGCAACTGCGGCGCCAACTGCGCCTTCGAGGCCAATTGCTACCTCAACTGCCGGCAGGCCAACTGCTCGCTCCTCCCCGGCTTCGTGGCCGCCACGCAAGTGATTCAATGCGTCTGCCGCGACAGCTGCACCAACGACTGCAGCATCGAGCGACAGGCAGACTGCACGCAGCTCCTCCCTTGATCGCCGTGCGCACCGCCCTCGTTCGGCGGGGTCCGTTGATGGCGGGCCTGGTTGACGGCAGGCTCCTCGATAGCGGCGTCGGGTCGCGACCGGGTCGGGTGGCCGCTCGCGTCAGTCGGAACTCGGGAGCCGAAGGTCGAGCAGGCCCGCCGCGTCGAGGGAGGCCGCGACCGGATCGTCGGCGTGGACGAGAAGCCGCGTAAGCCCTCGCTCGCCCAGGGCCGCGAGCGCCCAGCGCAACCCGTCAGGACCCGACGCGTCGCCCGGGACTTCCCCGGGACCGCGGCCGCGTCGTACGACCCAACCGCCGCCGCCCCCCCCTGGCGGAGGCGAGGGTCGCGACGGCGGCTCCGCGTCACGCGCACCGCGCCGTCCGTGGGGCGGCTCGAGGATGGGCGTGTCGAGCTCCAGCCCGTCGAGCTCGAAGACGACCCCCGGCCGACGAAGGGCTCCGTTCAGGGCCTCGAAGCGCGGGTGGGCGAGCACGGCGTCCCAGCGCTGCGCCGTCGCCGCGAGGGCCGCGTCGCGGGCCTCGGTGACGGCCACCAGCGGCCGTCCGTGCCGCAGGCGATGAAAAAACCCGGCGTTGAGGGCCTCGGCCTCGGCGGTGAGTACCCCCTCTTCGACCAGGATCCCGGCCTCGTTCAACAGTTCATGGCCACGGCCGTCGACTCGGGGGTCGGGATCGCGCACCGCGATCACCACCCGCGCCACCCCGGCTTCGATGAGCGCCCCCGAGCACGGCGGGGTGCGCCCCCAATGGCTGCACGGCTCCAGCGTGACGTACACCGTCGCCCCCGCGGCCCGCGGCCCGGCTTCGGCCAGCGCCACCGCTTCGGCGTGCGGACGGCCGCCGTCGGCGGTGCGCCCCTGGCCCACCACGACACCATCGCGCACCACGAGGCAGCCGACCGCCGGATTGGGCCACACGCGACCGAGACCCTGCGCCGCCAGCGTGAGCGCCTGGCGCATCCTCTCCTCGGCCGACGGCGGCGACGACTTCACCCCAGGGACCTAGGGGACGCGCCAACCCCCGGCAAGCAAGGCGAAAATCTGTCTTGCGGGCGCCCCCGAGGTTGGGTACGACCCGCGCTCGCTCCGGGTCATTAGCTCAATTGGTAGAGCAGTGGACTCTTAATCCATTGGCTGAAGGTTCGAGTCCTTCATGACCCACCCCGACCCGCGGCCGCCGCCGCCATCGCCGGTTCACACCGCGACCCACACTGGGTGACGCCACCCGCGACGCCCGGATGGCGCACGCACGTGGCCTCATCAGGACCGTTGCCCCCCGCGAACGGCCAGCGCGCAGGAGGCCGTCGCCGTCCGTCCTCGCCGCCGGCGTGGACCGCGGTGGCGACGGCGCCCGCCAGCCCGCCAGCTTCGCAGACGGAAATTCGGAGCGAGCTTTCAGGCCGGGGGTTAGCGCGGGCGTCGTGCTCGGGGTTGGCGCGCAGAACGCGCCACCTAGGCGCCGGTACGACGGGGACCGCGGTCTTTCACCCGGCCGCCCGGCCTGCTCCGGTGTCGACAACCCCTGACCACAGCGTCGCCGTCTCTTCAGCGGCTGTGCCTCGAAGGCACGGCCCATTCAATTTTTGCTACATAAATGATTTCACTATCTGCGATAGTTGGATCGACATGAGGAATACGAATTCACGACGCCTTCTGGCGCAAATTTTGATGGGGGGGGGCGCTCGTAGCCTCCGTTTCTTGCACCGCTGAGGATGGAAAGGACGACGTTGGCGTCGCTCGCGCCGGCGTCGGCCTCGCGGGCTACGCAAGGCACGATACGCTTTTTCGACCATTCCCCATGTTTCACCACGATACGGCGTGGATCCCGGCCACCACCTCGACGGGCGCGATCTTGACGGCCTTCACGGCCGACAGCCCGCCCGCCGCCCACTATGCGTTCACCGACAACTTCAACTGGATCTCGGGCACCACGGGGCGAACCCAGCGAAGGTGGGACGACCCCGCGGCCCCGTGGCCCGCGCCCAGCAACATGTGTCAGCTCTACGGTGGCGCGTGCGACCCCAACGGCAACGTCATCCCCGGCACATTTCGTTACACCGCCGCCGTGCGTGCCCTCTCGACCGACCACGAGTCGGTGGCCGCCATCGTGGCGGTGATGGAGACCTTGCGCGGGTTGCGCCGCCAAGAGGTCGTCGTGCTCACCAGCATCGATGGGGGCCGCAGGTTCACCAACGGGCGGATCATCACCGACCGCGCGGTGGGGGCGACGTTCATCGATCCCGACCGCATCGACGCCACGACCATCGTCACCACGGAGGCGGCGAGCGAACGGCGCCAGGATTCGACGGCCGCCCACCTCGTGGTGTGGCGTGGCGATTCCGACGGGTTCGAAGCCTCGGTGGAGCAAACGTGGCGCATGCAAAAGGTTCAGGTCGACCCCAGCAACGGCGACGTCGCGATCCTCTGGGATACCGTGGAGCTTGAGGACTTTCCCGACCACACGGGCACGGTGACCGTGCGCGCCTGGGAGGACGACGAAGGCTTGGAGAACATCGTGCTGCTGTCGTCGGAGCGCCGCGACGAGCAGGGCGAGCCCTACGGGACGTTCGACGCGTTGCCCTCATGCCCGTCGGAGGAACGGGTCATCATCGAGTGGTATTGGCGTCGCGCCATCGGGGTGTTCAAGCACTTTGGCGCCTCAGCCTTCGACCAACCGAACTACGTCGAGCCCAAACAGCTGCTCGATGTCGACGAAACCTGGCGGCCGTGCGTGGGGCCGAGCCACGTCACGAGCACGGAGGAGAGCCTGTCCTACTACCGGAACAGCGACCGCATGGACATGGACGTGAACCGCAACCCCCGACTCCAGCGCATGACCTACGGCCGCACCAGCGAGCAGGCTGATCTCAACCGCGTGTTCACGATCACCCGCGACCTCGACACCTACGGGTACCCGCCTCTGCCACTCCTGCCCGACTTTTTCACCGAGGAGCTGCCTGCGCCCGAAGGGGCGGAAGACTACACGCCGCGAATCACCATGTCGCAGGGGGTCGAGGTCTTCGGCGCCCTTCCGCCGCTCACCCTCGAGCACCCGCAGAGCAGCATCGTTCGGCGACGGGTCGCCACGAACGACCCTGGAGCTCCGGTCGACATCGTGGCGCGGACGACGGTGTGGCAGATCGTGCGCAGCCAGGCTGCGTGCAGCGGCCCCGGGCTCTGTATCAACCAAGTCGTCGAGGACGCGAACGTCACCATCGGTGGCGGGACGGCCCCGGCGGCAGTCGAGGCGCTCGAACTCGGGCTCGTCCACAAGCCGGTGTGCGTCAACGGCGACTACGGCACCTGTACGCTCGGCTTTCCGGATCGCCTCTTTCACGCCGCCTATCCCGAATCGGCGCTCAGCCGCGTCTCTGGTCAGGCCTATGAGCACTGATGTGGCCCGCGCAGCGTGTCGGCGCCTCGCCTATGCCCTGATCAGTCTCGGTATTCTCGCGTGTGGCGGCGCGGTTGAAGTGGAGGACGACGGTGGGGACTTCGACCCCGCCGGCACGTCCGGGGACGCGGGGGCGTGCGAACCCTGCACCTCTCTTGGCCTTAGTCGCGTCGGCTTTCAAGGGAGGTCGTTCTGTCCCGGAGAAGCGACGCGAAACTACGAAGCGCTTCTCGAATGCGGCTGTCGCGAGGACATCTGCCGAGACGCGTGTGACGGAGTAAGCAACCTGTGTGAAGGGAAAACGCCCGGCTCCCAGTGCCAGGCGTGCCTGCGGGAGCAATGCCTCGAGCCCTACCGGGCCTGCGGATGCGACGCCGCGTGCCCGGAGGTCTAGGCGGCTTCGTTCGTTCCCTCATCGCCTGCAGCCAACCGTGAGCCCACCACGATGCTCGCGCCGCCGCACAAGCCGGCGGCGCGAGCATCGCTCGTTCGAGGTCCTGCGCGGCGCACCTCTGCGGGGCGAGACGAACCGGGGCGCCTCGAGGCGCCGGCGCCTCCCACTCAAGCGCGGGCGGTCCGCGTCGTTCTGAGAGGCATGTCTCCAGTCGAATCAAGCACGGGTGCGCTTCAGACGCAGGCGGCGGTCGCGATGACGGCCAAGGCGCTCGACCAGGTCGAGCTCGAAGGCGCGCTGGCCAATCAACTCATCGCGCAGGCGGCAGAGCCTTCGGGCGCAGCGCCCGCACGCTCCGCCCCGCCCCCCGCGGACGGTGTCCGCGGGACCCTCGTCAACCGGTTTGCGTGATGGAACGCCGCGGCGGCTTTCGCGAAGTGTTCGAGGCGGCGCAGCGCGACGGCGCCCACGCCGCCACGCCGCGTCCGCGGGGCCAGGACGGCGCCCTCGGGGACGCCGTGCGTCACGCCGAGCTTCATCGCCCCCCGCGCCGCGCCACCCGCGTCGCCGTCGACGCGCTCCCGGCGTGTTACTTGACCCTCGGGCTGTCGCGCCCTGAGGGCTGCCTCCTCGCCCTCCGCCGGGCGTTTCGGGGCCGGGCCCAGGTGGTCCACCCCGATCGCGGCGGGTCGCACGAAGCCTTCCTCCGTCTTCAGGCGGCGTACGCCGAGGCCCTGGCGCGGGCTCCGGGCGGCGGGACCAACGCCGTGGTGAACCGGACGGCGTCGGGTAACTGAAGATCCACCCAGGGCACCCAGGGATCCAAGTTCAACCACCGAGGAAACTTGGGGCCTGACGGCAAACCCTTAAGACATTTCAGGATGATGTACGACATGAGCTGACAGCGTCACACCTCTCGCTTCCGTCAATACGTTGGCACAGTCCCTGCTCGTGGGGCTCACATCGTGGGCACGGGCCAGTGCGGGTCCCTCTCACGACGACGGATTGGATTTCGGGAGGTGACATGCGTACCCAATTGAAGCTTACGGCCCTGTGCACGGTGGTGGGCGTTGTCGCGGCGAGCCACACGGCGTCGGCGCAGCAGCTGCGCTACTCGACGACCACCTCGGGCGGCATCCTGTCGACCGGCAACACGCTCGGGCTGAGCAAGGCCTTCAATCAAAACGGCCCCGGGACCCTCGATTCCATCGGGACGTTCATCAGCCTCGACCCGCAGAGCCGCGACAACGACCCGTTCAACCCGGCGAACCCCTATCCTTTCGGCACCACCTTCGACTGGACCAACAACGGCTCCGAGGGTGGCCCGCTCAACTTCGACCCCGACGACACCATCCTCTACGCCGAGCTGGTGTGGGCGGGCAGCTACGAGTACGGCGACTCCGTCGTCGCCAACATCGACGACCCGGTAACTCTGAGCGTGGGGGGCAACAGCATTCAGGTCACCCCCGACCCGGCGACCGCCGTCACCATCGCGGAGCAGTCCTTCTCCGGCTTTGCGGCGAACTATTACATTCGGTCCGCCGACGTGACCCAGTTCGTGATCGCGAACGGCGGCGGCGCCTACGCCGTATCGGGCGTCCCCGCGACCCAGACCGACACGATCAACAGCTTGAATGCGGCGGGGTGGACCCTGCTCGTCGCCTATCGCGGGGAAGGAGAGCCCATCCGCAACCTCTCGGTCTTCGTCGGCGGTTCCTTCGTCGACGAGGATTCCTCGCAGGATTACACCGTGAGCGGCTTTTGCGCGCCGCCCTTCGGGCCGGTCGAGGGCCGGGCCGTCGTCTCGACCCTCGAGGGAGACGCCGACCTCGCCGGCGACGATCTCGCCATCGGGAAGTCGGCATCGGACCCGTTCGTGTTTCTCTCGGGCCCCAACAACCCGCAGCAGAACTTCTTCGGCTCGCAGATCAACGGCCGCGACGGCAACATCAACACCTCCGGAAGCTTCGGCATGGTCAACCACGACCCCTTCACCGAGGTCATGGTCGCCGGCGCCCGCCAGGGGTGGGATCTCACCACCGTCGACCTGAGTTCGGTCGACGGGCACCTCGAGAACGCGCAAACGTCGGCCGTTTTGCGCACCGAGACTTCGGGCGACTCCTACGTGCCCACCGCGGTCGCGCTCGCCATCGACGTCAAGGCCCCCGAATTCGAGGACTCCAGCACCGTGGCCATGCCCGCCTCGGTGATGATGGGCGAAACCATCACCGTCACCGCCACCCTCAAGAATACCGGGGAGGCGGCGGCCAACAACCTCCTCTTCGTGTTGCCGCTCGAGGCGGGGCTCAAGCTCATCAACTACAGCACCGACGGCGCTCCCGGCGACGCCGACGGCAACCCGGTCAACGCCCAAGGCCTCATCGATGGCGTGCCCACCGGCACCCTCGAGGTCAACATGCAGACCACCATCGAGCTCACGGTGGAGGTGATCGGGACCCCTGCGGTCGGGGAGAACTTCGCCTTCCGCCCCGCCTGGGAGCACAACTTCGTCACCTGTGACGGCGAGCCCCCCATCCCCGAGTCGGTGAGCCCTGACCCCGCCCTCGTCGCCTACACCGAAGACGTCGGCGGCGCCGGCGGCGCGACCTCCGTCACCTCCAGCAGCGCCGGGGTCGGTGGCGGCGTCACCAGCTCGTCGAGTGCGGGCGGCAACGGGGTCGAG
Organism: Myxococcota bacterium; assembly: GCA_039027095.1. Classification (GTDB taxonomy): domain Bacteria; phylum Myxococcota_A; class Polyangia; order Polyangiales; family Polyangiaceae; genus JAPYTK01. Next base: position 67,459 of record JBCCLB010000005.1, on the reverse strand, counting down.
CCCGAGATGATCGAAGAAGACGGCGGGTGCGGCTGCAGCACCCCCGGCCGCGAGGGCGACGACGCGCCTCCCGCGGGCGGTCTGGCCGCGCTCTTCGGACTCGTGGCCACCGCGGGGGCGCGGGTCCGGCGGCGACGGCGCTGACGGACGACGTCCGGTCGGATCTCATCGAGACGACTGCAGCGTCCGACGTGAGCCACGACGACCGGCGCCAACCCGTTTTCAGCATGACCGGGTTCGGCACCGGTCGGGCGCTCGTGCCCGGCGTGGGTGACGTCGACGTCGAGGTGCGCTCCGTCAACCACAAGCACCTCGACCTCCGCGTGCACGTCGCGGAGCGGCTCGCGGCCTTCGCCCTGTTCGTGGAACAGCAAGCGCGAGCGCGGGTCACCCGAGGGCGCTACGACGTCCGCGTGCGCGTCGAGGCACGTGGTGACGCGCTCGAGATCGACCGCCCGCGGGCGCGTCGCGCGTGGGCCGAACTGACCGCGCTCCGCGACGAACTGGCGCCCGACGCCCCACTGCCGCTTTCTCTCCTGGGGACGGTCCCCGACCTCTTCCGGGGCGCGGGGCTCGTCCGGGCCGAGGTAGAGGGCCTCCTGCGCGGCGCCCTCGACGCCTCTTTCGGGGAGCTCGAAGCGATGCGTCGACACGAAGGCGCCGCCCTCGAGACCGAGGTACAGCGCCTGCTCGGTGCGATTCGTGAACGGCAACGAGAGGTGCGCACGCACGCGGTCGACGTCGCCGAGCGCCACCGCGACCGACTCCGGCGGCGCATCGCCGAGCTGCGGGCAGACACCGTCCCCGGTCTCGATGAGGGCCGTTTGGAAACCGAGGTAGCCCTGCTCGCCGAACGCGCCGACATCACCGAGGAGCTGACGCGCCTGGACGCCCACGCGACCCAGGCCGAGACGCTGCTGCGAGGCGGCGGGGCGGTGGGTCGGCGCCTCGACTTTCTCGGGCAAGAAATGGGTCGTGAGATCAATACGATCGGGAGCAAGACCCACGACGCCACGGTCGCCCACTTGGTCGTGGCGCTGAAGGCCGACGTCGCGCGCCTCCGCGAACAGGGGCAGAACCTCGGATGAGGTAGGTTGGTTCGCCCGCCCCCGTCTTCCAAAAGGTTCGTTTACGGCTCGGTGACGAACGGGGCGAAAAAATCCCACGCCGCCTGCGCGCCGAAGTCGGGCCACTGGTGGCCGCCCGGGTGGTCGCAGTAGTCGACGGGGGTTCCCTCGTCGAAGCCGTCGTAGCGGGTGCATGCCGACGGGGCACTCGGCATCGAGGTCGTGCTGCATCCGGCCGCATCGCGGAAGTGGTCGCGAAAGGCAAAACGCCCTGCGCTCTCGTCTCCATCGCTGATGGCGATCCATGCCGCGGGGGCGTGCACACACGCGGCCGGATCGAAGTAGACCACGCTGCCCCCCGCGGCGATGGCCCGGATGTTCGGTCGGCGGCAGCCCAACACCCCCGAGAACGACCCGCCGCCACTGAAGCCCATCGAGAAGATCGCGTGGCGATCGATGCAGAGGTCGGTTTCGAGATGGCGGATGACTTCGTCGAAGTACGCGAGCTCGTCCTCGATGCGCGCGGGCCACGTGGCGGGGTCCGCGCCGTAGTCCCGCCAACGGTTGTCGATCGCCTCGGCAATGACCAGCACGGCGTCGTCGCGGACGACCTCTCGGATGTTCCGGGGGCCGCTCGTCACGTCCCAGTAGCCCACGTCGCCTCCGTTGCCGTGGAGGGCGAGAACGACCGGCCAGGCGCGCGCGAGCCGACCGTGGTCCTGGGGAAGCCGCAACACGTAGCGCGGGCTCCGTCCGTCGAGGTCGAACGTGTGCACACCCTCGGCGCGACCGGTGCCATCGACACAACCGGAGCTGTGATGGGCCGGCCGTCCTCCGCCGGCGCCGCCTGCGTCGCTGTCGCCGACCCCACCGCCGCCGCCTCCGGTCTCCGCGCCGCCCCCCGACGAGGCCCCTACGCCGCCCGTACCGCTCGTCGCGACCGACATCGCGCGACCGGTCGACGGTCGCGCCTCGTCATCATCACCGCCGCAGCCGACGACGCCGGTCAACATACCCCCGGCCGCCACCATGGCGGACGCCCCGACCCGCGCCCACCGCACCGACACCCCTCTCGTCTTCATCCACACCGCCCGAGGTTACCGGACCCCACCCTCCGCCGAAAACTCGGGGACAACCGGCAAACCGGGCGATGATGGGGTCGCGCCATGATCCAATCTCGGTCCGCCCGTGCTGGCGTTCTCGCCATCGGCACGCTCGCCGTCGTCGCGGGGGCCGCCCGTGCGACGCGAGTGGGGACGCCCGCGCCCGCCTGGCCGGCCGCAGGGTCCGTGCTCACGCCGGTCCCGTCGGAGCCGCCAGCGCCCGGTCCGCCCCTCCGCGTCTACCTCGACGCGGGCCACGGGGCGGAAGACAACCATGGCAACCGAGGGGCCTTTTGCGAACCCGAGGAGGTGTTCACCGTGGATCTGGCGACGTTCATGGCCACCGCGCTCGAGCGTCGGGGGGGCTTCGTCACGCGGGTCAGCCGCACGGTCGACGGTCCGCGCGTGGCCTACCCGGACCGCGTGGCCGATGCGGAGCGATGGGGCGCCGACGCCTTCGTGAGCCTTCACTCCGACGTGCGCGGAACGGGACAGCCGTGGCGACCTTCAGCGGCGGGCGGTGCCACCTGTCGGCGAAGCCACGACGCGCCCGGATTCTCCATCCTCGTCGCCGACGCGCATCACCCTTCTGCCCCTCACAGCACGCCGCTGGCCCGGGGCCTGGCCTCCGCCCTTCGTCGCAGCGGACTGCCCGCCTACGACGGGCGTCACTATGGTGCCGTCTACGCCGGGGATGCGCGCGCGCCGGGGGTCTTCTTCGACCGTCACGAGCCCGGCGCGCGCATTTTCGTGCTTTGGCGTCCGCGCGTACCGGCCGCGATTCTCATCGAAACCCACCACGCCCTCGACGACCGAGAAGTCGAACGGTGGCGAGGTGAGCGCCCCCGGCGTGTGCTCACCGCTGCGCTCGCCTCCGCGCTCCGAGCGACCCTCCTGCCCCGAGGGACGGGCGACGATGGGCAGAGGACGGACTGAAGCTCACGCGGGTGACCGCCGGGTCGACGACTCAGACTCAGCCCCGCGGGGGGTCGCGGAGCGGCCTCGATGAGAGGTCGGACGCCACCCGCCAGATGTCGTGACCGTGGCGATCCGACCACCGGCTCGCCCGCCCGGTCGCCGCCGCAATGCACGCCGCCGCAACTTCGATGGATGCGACGATGCGGGGCCCGGGACGGTTGAAGTAGGCGTTGCCGTCGACGATGAACACCGCGCCCCGCGCGGCCGCCCGCCACTCGGTCCACGGCAACGTGCGGGCCAGGGTGGCCACCTCCTCCCGCGCCCGGGCGGTGCTCATGCCGCAGGGCTTGATCAACACCACGTCGGGGTCGAGCTGGGCGAGCGCCGCTCGGTCGACGGTCTCGGCGTACGCCCCGGGCGGCGGACCGAGCGGGCGCCCTCCCGCACGGGCGATCACCTCGTGCATCCACAACCCGCCGATCATGACCGGGTCGATCCACTCGATGGCGAGAACCGAGGGTCCGCTCGCCCCCGGGCGCTCGTTCACCCCTTCGGCTCGGGCCGCGAGTTCCGTCGCGACCTGGTCGGCCCGGGCCGCCATCCCGAGCGCCTCCCCCACCCGGCGCACGTCGGCGAAGATGTCCCCGAGGGTCTTGGGGTCGAGGCTCACGATGGTCGGGCGGTCGTTCCCCGCGGCGCCCGCCACCGCCGCCTCGACGTCCGGACGCGCCACGGCGCAGACCTCACACAGATCTTGCGTCACGATGACCGAGGGTCCGAGCGACCGCAGGCGGGGGGCGTCGACTTCGTACACACTGAGCGCCGCGGCGAGGTGGGCCTCGACCCGCTCGTGAATCGTGCGGCTGTCGCCGGTCATCGGGCCGGCCGGTGCCGTCAACACGGGACGGTCCGCGATGGCGGCCGGGTGATCGCACTCGTGGGAGCGCCCTACCAACAGCGTCGCGCCGCCGACCGCACAGACGATCTCGGTGGCCGAGGGCAGCAAGCTGACCACGCGGGGCGACGGCGCCGGCGCGGTCGTCATCGGCGCGCCGCCCTCCCGATGGTCGCCGAATTGCGGCCCAGGGTGCCCGCGGGGCGGCGGGAAGATGTCGGGGGGGCGGGCCGCACCGACAGGTCGCGGCCCAGCGCCCGGCGTAGGCGCTGCTCGCGTCGACGGATCTCGACCCCCGTCGACAGCACGCCGAGCCGCGCCTCGGCGAGTTGCTGTTCGGCGGCGATGACGTCGGTGGCCCGCGCCGCCCCCAACTCGTAGGCCCGACGTTGCGCGGCGTACGCCTCCCGGGCCGCGGCCACCTGACGCCGCGCCGCCCGCATCGCCTCGAAGCCCGCGCGGTACTCGGCGAGGGCGCCGGCGACCTCGATGCGAATGCCCTCGCGCAGTCGTTGAACCTGCGCCGCCACGCGATCGACGTCGCGTCGCGCCGCCTTGCGTCGGTATTGCCCCGTCCACGCCGCGTCGGGAGACCAGGACAGCACCGCGCTCAGTTGCACGCTGCCCCGAAACCGGTCGCCGGGGGGAACGAACAACGTGTTCGGGTTGGCGTAGTCGGCTTGGGCCTGCACGTCGAGACGAGGGTAGTACGCGCTCGTCTCGCTGGTCACCTGGTCTTCTCGGGCGTGGCGCAGCGCATCGAGGACGCGCAGCTCGGCCCGACGTTCGTAGGCCTCGGCCACCCACTCGGCCGCCGGAGCCGTGAAGCGACGCCGGGGCGTCGCCGTCAAATCTTCCCCCACGGCGAAGGGACCGCTCCGCTCGAGACCGAGCAGGGTTTGCAGCGCCACCCCGGATGCGTCCACCGCGGCGCGACGTTCGGCGACCCGACGCTCGGCCGCGGCGAGCTGGGCCCGAAAGCGAAGCACATCGGGCCGACTGCCCGCCCCCGCGTCGCGACGTCCTTCGGCTTGTCGAAGGTCTTCTCGGGCCTGGACCACCGAGGTCTCCGCCACGACCAGCGCCCCGCGGGCGAGCCCGTGGCTCAGGTAGGTCTCGACCGCCTGCAGGGCGGTATCCTGCTTGGCGACCTCGATGCCGATCGACCGCGCCTCCGCCGCGTGTTCGGCCGCCGCCACGAGCGGGAGGATCTGCGCGAAGGCGTGGCTCACGGGGTAGCGAACGACGGCCCGGAACCCGAACTGGTTTTGGGGGATCTCGATCGTCGCGGCCGACAGGGCGTCGAGCTGATCGAGCTGCGCCGTCCACAGGCCCTGGGCGACCGGGTCCTGAAGCTGCGTGACCGCCTGGCGCGCCGCGTCGGCATCGCCCGACGCGGGCACGAGCGGATCGTTGTCGATCGGACTCAACCACGTGTAGCGCGCGGACAGCTCCACCTGCGGGAGAAGCCGACTCTCGGCCGCATCGGCCTCCGCCTCGGCCTGCTCCGCCTCCGCCTGCGCGGCGGCGACCGCGGGCCCCCGCGCGGCCGCGACCCGGGCCACGCCGTAGGTCGACAACGGCGCCCCTGGCCCCCGCAAGGCCGCCCCGAAATCGACCGAGAGGGCACGAGGGGACCGACCTTTGCCGCTACGACCTTTGCCACGGTCCGGCAACGGGGACCTCCCGCCGGATTCGGGTCGCGGGTCGGCCTCAGCCGGCGTCACGTCGGCGGGCGCCGGCGACACCGTAGGCGGCGGCGGTTGGTCCTGCGCAAACGACGGCGACGATGACCACGTCGAAAGGATGAAGGCGGCCACGCCGCCCGCGGTGACGCTTCGATGCATCCTCATCATGATGGGCTCCCACGCTCAGGTCGCGGCCGCGCGGCGGCGGCGGCGAGGGCTGAGCAACAGTCGGTAGAGGGCGGGCACCACCCCGAGCGTGAGCAGCGTCGACACGACGAGGCCGCTGATCATCGCCGCCGCCATGGGCGGCCACAGGGTCGAGGCGCTGAAGAGCAACGGGGCGAGACCCGCCACCGTCGTCGCCGTGGTGAGCAGAATCGGCCGGGTCCGCAGCCGCACCGCCGTCGTCAACGCCGCTTGCACGTCGGCCCCTGCCGCCCGCTCGCGGTCGGCGACGTCGATGAGCACGATGGCTCCGTTCACCGCGATCCCAATCAGCGCGATCGCCCCCAGCAGCGCTACGAACCCGAACGGTAGCCCCGCGAGAAAGAGGCCCGGCCAAATGCCGAGCGCCGCCAACGGAGCCGTCGCGAGCACGATCAACACGCGCCGGAACGAATTGAATTCCGCAAGCAACACCAGCACGAGCAGCAACGCGCCGTAGGGCCCCTTGGCGCCCAGCGACCGGTTGGCCGCGGCCGACTCGGCGACCGCCCCGCCGACATCCCACCGGACCCCCGCCGGGAGCTCCAGATCGTCCATCGCCGCCGAGGCTTGACCCATGATGGCGGCGTACGTCACCCCCGGTGCATTCTCCGCGTAGACGTTGACGACGCGGCTGCGGTCGCGTCGGTGGATCACCGCGGGGGCGAACGCGACCTCGGGCCGCGCGACCTCCAGGAGCGGCAACGGGCCGAGCCCCGGCCGCGGGATGTCGGCCGCGAGCAGGACGTCGGGCCCCGTCGCGTCGCCTCGTCCCGACGCCTGCGACGCGCGGCTGCGCAGCACCATCGGGATGGGGTCGGCGCCCCCCCGGAACGACCCCGCCGGCATCCCCCGGGCCTGCGCCAACAGGGCGAGGGCGACCCGCTCACGATCGACGCCGTGCCGCAGGGCGGCCGCGTCGTCGACCTGGAGCTCCAAGGTCGGGAGTCCGAACCCTTGGTCGTCGCGCACGTGGCGCGTTCCGTCGAGGTCGCGCAGCATCGCGCGCACGCGCGTCGCGGCGAGGTGAAGGTCGCCGAGATCCTCGCCGTAGAGGCGCAGGTGCACCGGCGCCCGTACGGGGGGCCCTTGTTCGAGCCGCTTGGCCAACACCGTCGCCTCGGGCGTGCGCTGCCGCGCATGGTCCTCGAGGGCGCGACGCAACGGATCCACGTCTTCCGCGCGGCGGGTCACCACCATGATCTGGGCGATGTGGGGGGCCTGCGGTCGCGTCGGGAGGTTGTAGTAGAAGTGAGGCGCGCTGCGGCCGACGAAGCTCGCCACCGTCTGGACGTCGTCACGACGGTCCAACCACCGCTCCAACACCCGCGTCGTCGCGTCCGTGGCGGCCAGATGGGTGCCCTCGGGCAGCTCGACCTCCACCATCACTTGGTTGCGGTCCGAGGTCGGGAAGAAGTTGAAGCCGACCCCGGCGGCAAAGCTGCCGCTCGCCGCGACCACCACCAGCGCCGACCCGAGCGTGATCCAAGGCCGGCGCGCCGCGAGGGTGCCGACCGCTCCCGCCACCTGGTCGAGTCGAGACCCCCCGGTGCGACCGGGGCGCGCCCGCAGACCGAAGCGCGCGGCAAGGGGGGTCACCAGCAGGGCGTAGCCGTAGCTCACGACCAGGGTGACCATGACCATGATGGGGATGGCGCGCGTGAAGTCGCCCGAATTGCCATCGGCGAGGAGCATCGGGACGAAGCTCGCGAGGGTCGTCGCCGTCGCGGCCCCGAGCGGCAGCGTGAGTTCGCGCACCGCAGTCCGCGCCGCCGCCTCGGGGGCCATCCCGTCGTCGAGGTGCCGCTGGATGAGTTCGGCGACGACGATCGCGTTGTCGACGAGCAGTCCGAGCGCGATCACCAGCGCCGCCACGGCAATTTGGTGGAGCACGCCACCGCCGGCGGCGTAGACGCTCACCGCGGCAAACACCACGAGGGGCACGATGCTGGCGACGACGAGACCCATGCGGAGGCCCATCAGCAACAGCACGACCCCCGCCACGATGCCGACCCCCAGCACCAACGACCCGCCGAGCTCGGTGAGCCGCCCCGCCACGCGGTCCGGTTGAAACGCCACGACGTCGACCGAGAGTTCGGGGCGGGACGCCGTGAATTGGTCGATCGCTGCCTGAACCTTGCTTCCGAACACCTCCGCTTGAATGCCGTCGCGCGGGATCACCCCCACGAACACCGCCGGCGCCCCGCCGTAGCGCGCCCGCGCCGACCGAGGCGTATCGACGGCGCGACCGACGTCGGCGAACTCGGCGAGAGGGAGCGCGGTCGCGGCCCGGCCGGCCCGGTCCGCGTTGACGCCAACGGGCAACGACGCGACCTCATCTCGTGTCATCAAGTCGCCCGAGGGGCGGATGGGGACCGCCTTCGGCCCGAGGTGAAGGCTCCCCGACGGCAGTCGCACGTTGCGCTTCTCCAGCGACTGCGCGAGCGACAGCGGGTCCACCCCGAGACGGCGGGCGGTGACGTCGTCGATGTCGACCGTCATCCTCGCCCCGGGATCTCCGGTGATCACCACGCGCTGTACGTCGTCGATCGCGAGCAGGGCCCGCTCCAGGGCGTCGGCGGCGTCGGCAACCTCGAGCACGTCGGGGACGCCGTGAAGGGCGACGAGCACCGCCTCGGTCTCCATCAGCTCATCGTCGAGGCGAGGAGGAAGCGCGGCGGCGGGCATCTCCGCCTCGGCCCGCTCCAGCGCATCCCGCACCTCGTCCCAAACATCGTCGGTATTGCCCTTGGTCACTGCGTTGCGGAGACGGAGGGTGAGGACGGCCACGCCGGTGCGCACCGTGACGTCGACGTGATCGATGTCTTCGACTTCGGCGAGCTCCTCTTCGATGCGGGTGACGACGAGCCGCTCGACATCGACGGCGCTCGCGCCGGGAAAGGGGGCGACGATGATCGCCGCCCGCGCCGCGATCTTCGGATCTTCCTCCCGGGGCATCCCGAACCAGGAGGCCACCCCGAGCAACGACAACAACATCGCCACCGCCACGACGAGCCGCGGTCGCGCCCCGAGCTTGGCGACGAACCCCTCGGGCGACGACGGCGAGGGATCGGAGCCCTCGTCGTGCGGGTGTCCACTCATGGCGCGACGCGCCCCGGCGGCGGCGGTGCGCCCGCGTTCTCCGTTCGCACAGCATCGCCCGGGAGCAGGCGCGCGTGGCCCGCGACCACCACCGTCGTCCCCGGGGAAATGGCTGAGGCCTCCCCGCGCGGCGCGATGGCCAGCGTCGCATCGTCGCCCTGCCCGCGGAGACCGAGGACGGTCACGGGTCGCGGCTGGGCCATGTCGTCGCGCACGATCCACACCGCCGCGTCATCCCCCGACGGGTCGACCACCGCCGCAAGGGGGACGCGGACCTCATCCTGCGCGGGCCCCTCGACCCGCGCCAAGACGCCGAGGCCAGGGGCGAGTTTCTCTGCGGCCGGCGTCGACGCGGGATCGAGCGCGATGCGTAGCCGGTACAGACCGGACGGCCCCGCGGCTCGGGCCACGGCGTCGACCGTGCCTCCGCGACGCGCACCGAGTCCAGGCACCTCGACGTGGGCGCGGCCGCCTACGGTCAGCCACCGGAGCGCCCGCTCGGGGGCGTCCACCTGAGCTTCCAGCCCGTCGTCGTCGGCCACCGCGAGCACCGGCGCGCCGGGACCGAGGACCTCTCCCGCCTGGCCGAAGACCGCACGGACGACCCCGTCGAAGGGGGCGCGCAAGACCGTCTCGGTGTGTTGGCGTCGGGTCTCCTGCAACTGGGCCAGGGCGGCCCGCCGCTGCGCCGCCAACGTCGACTGAGCCGTTTGGACCTGCTCTCGCTGCGACGTGGGGGCGAACCCCTCCGCCTCGAGCTCGGTCGCCCGCCGCTCGTCGCGCGCGAGCTGCTGCGACTGCGCATCGACGCGAGCCAGGTCTGCGGCCGCCGCGAGCTCCGCGTTGCGGTAGGCCTGCGGGTCGATCCGCGCCAGGACCTGGCCCTTCGTCACCCGGTCGCCGACATCGACGTCGCGGCGAAGGAGGCGGCCCCCGACCACGAAACTCAGGGTGGAACGGTCCCGGGCGACGAGCGTCCCGTGCATCACCACCTGCGCCGGACGCTGCGCCTGCACCGCGGATGCGACGCGGACCGTGACCGGGGCGTCGGCGCCGAGCGTGGCGTCCGTGGGGGTTCCCTCGTCCGCTTGGGCCACCCCGACCGGCGACATGTCGAAGCGTGCGCCGACGCCCTCTCCGCCGGCACCCAGTCCGCCGACCACGGCGCCGAGTCCGAACACCAACACGGCCCCAAACGCTGCCCCTCCGACCCGCCAGCCCCGCGACCGACGTGAAACGGACGGAAGGCGCGCCGCAGACGGTCGAGCGCCGACCTGTGGATCGTGGACGCGCCCCCCTCGGAGCGGGTCAGCTTCCTGAGCGTCACGAGGTTCGCTATTGAGTGACATTTCGTAAATTTTCGGATCCATTCGTCCCCTCACGCCTTCGGGCCCAACGCGTCGCTGGCCTAAGCTCCGTCGCCCTGCATGTACAGCGCGCGTTCGATGAACGCGACGCAAGCGTCGATGTAGACCTCGGGTTCTCCGGCGGGCTCCCGGGAGAAACACTCGAGGAGCGCGGACTGGACCATGCCGAACGTCAACACGGCCGCGGCGTGGGGATCGTCGGTCCGTATCCAACCCGCGCCCCGGTACATGGTGAACGCCTGCGCCAGCGCCCCCACCACCACTTCGCGACTCGCCAAGAAGGCCGAGTTGGGGGCTCGCCCGTCGTGACATGCACCCACGAAGTCGTGCATGTGACCGTTTTCACGCACATAATCAAAGACCCCCGCCACCATGGGACGGAGCTCGGGCCGCACCCCGGGCACCGCGTGAGCGAAGATGGCGCGGGCGATCCCGTGCCCGTATTCCCCCGCCGCTGCCGCCATCAATCCCTGCTTCGACCCGAAGTGGTGAAAGATGATCGCCTCCGACACCCCGGCCCGCCGCGCGATGGCCGAACAGGTGGCCCCGGTGCCACCGCGCTCGCGAATGATCTCGTGCGCCGCGCCGAGGATCCGTTGTCGCTTCTGCGCCGGATCACGCTCGCGCTTGGCGCGCGACCGAGGGGGGGAAGCCATGCCTGTTCATGCGGTGGCCCCGGCCTACTGTCAAGCCAACCCTCGCTTACGAGTGAGTGTCACTCAATAACTTGATCCGCGCGTCGCCGTCTTCATCTCTCGCGCGAAGCGGGACAGCGCGTGGTGGCGCGCTTCGGGATCGTGTCGGGCGGCTTCGATGCGACGAACGACCGCCGAGCCGCTAATCGCCCCCGCGGCGCCGGCCGTCCGCGCCGCGGCGACGTGGTCGGGGGTCGCGATCCCGAAGCCCAGCACCGGGGGCGCGGCGCCACGGGCCCTGAGTTCCGACAGCGCCCGCGCCCGCGCCACCTGGCCCTCATCGGTCACCGCATCCCCGGTGACGCCGCGCCTCGTGACGACGTACGTGTAGCCGCAGCTCCCCGCGGCGACCCGGTCGAGGGTGGCCTCCGACGCGTTGGGGGGGGCGATGAGCACCGGCGCCACGCCAGCCTCGTGCGCCGCTTCGAGGTAGGGCGTCGCCTCTCGGGTCGGGACGTCGGCGACGAGGACGGAGTCGACCCCGGTGCGCGCCGCGGACGCGTAGAACCCGCCCCGGGCGACGAGGTTTGCGTAGACCAAGAGTCCGACCGGAACCGCCGGGTGACGCCGACGGATCTCCGCCAGAAGCTCCCACGCCCGCGCCGGTGTCGTCCCCGCCTCCCGAGCCCGAAGGCTCGCGGCTTGGATCACGGGCCCGTCGGCGATCGGGTCGCTGAAAGGGATGCCGAGCTCCAACATGTCGGCCCCCCCCGCGACGAGGCTGTCGATCGCGTCGAGGCTCTCTTCGGGGGTGGGGTCGCCGAGCATGACGAAGGGAATGAAGGCGATCTCCGCATCGCGCTCGAGGCGGGCGAAGGTCTGCGCGTAGCGGGTCACGACGGCGACACTCCGTCCGCGCGCGCGATCATGGTGTCGAGGTCCTTGTCACCCCGGCCCGAGAGGTTCACCAAAATGACATCGTGGTCGTCGGCGATCCGCACCGCCTCGGCGACCGCGTGCGCGGTCTCGAGCGCCGGGATGATCCCTTCCGTCTGGGACAGCTGATGAAAGGCCGCCACCGCGTCGTCGTCGGTGACGGCGACGTAGTGGGCGCGCCCCGTCTCCGCGAGATGCACGTGCTCGGGCCCGACACTCGGGTAGTCGAGGCCCGCCGAGATGCTGTGCGCTTCGACCACTTGCCCGTGCTCGTCCTGCAACAACAGGCTCCGCGCGCCGTGGAGCACGCCTGGGGTCCCGCAGCTCAGGGCCGCGCCATGGCGGCCCGTAGCCAGGCCTTCGCCGCCTGCCTCGGCCCCGATCAACGCGACGTCGGGATCCGGGACGAACGCCGTGAAGATCCCGATCGCATTGCTCCCCCCGCCGACGCACGCGACCACCGCGTCGGGCAGCCGCCCCTCCGCGTCGAGGATTTGCGCGCGCGCTTCGTCTCCGATGACCCGTTGATAGTCCCGCACCAGCGTGGGGAAGGGATGCGGACCCGCCGCGGTGCCCAGCAAGTAATGGGTGTCCTCGAAGCTCGCCGCCCAATCGCGCATCGCTTCGTTGATGGCGTCCTTGAGCGACCGAGCCCCGCTCTCGACCCCCACCACCTCGGCCCCGAACAAGCGCATGCGGTACACGTTGGGCCGCTGACGCACCATGTCTTTCGCCCCCATGTAGACCCGAACCGGCAGGCCGAGCACCGCCCCGGCGAGCGCCGTCGCCACCCCATGCTGTCCCGCCCCCGTCTCGGCGATCAAACGCGTCTTGCCGAGTCGCTTCGCCAAGAGCGCCTGCGCCAGCACCTGGTTCGTCTTGTGGGCCCCGCCGTGGAGCAGGTCCTCGCGCTTCAGGTAGATCCGCGCCCGCCGTCCCTCGGCGAGACGTCGGCAGCGGTACAGCGGCGTGGGGCGGCCGGCGTACGTGCGGAGGAGCTCGTCCAATTCGCGGACGAACTCAGGGTCGTCGCGGGTCTCGACGTAGGCTTGCTCGAGCTGTTCGAGGGCGGGGACGAGGACCTCCGGCACATACATGCCTCCCCAAGCGCCAAAACGAGGGTCGAGCGTGTTCGGATTCGGGTTCGGTGCGTTCATTCGTCTCTCTGGTGGTCGCCGCGGGGGTGATTGGGAGGCGTGCGTCGGGCCTCGAGAAAGGCACGGAGGGCGTGGTGGTCTTTGCGCCCGGGCGCCGTTTCGAGGCCGCTAGAGGCGTCGAGGGCCCACGTCCCCACCGCATCGGCGCGGGCCGCGGACGACGGGTCGATGCCTCCGCTCAACACGAGCGAAGCGCATTCGGGATGCGACGCCGCGCGGGCCCAATCGAATTGGTGGCCGGTGCCGCCGCGGGTGCCGGGGATGAAGGCGTCCAGCAACAGCCGGTCGGCGCCGACGTGGGCCGCGGTCGGGAGGGGTTCACCCTCGCGGACGCGCACCGCGCGCCATACCTCGAGCTCGGGGCGCATCGCCTTCACCGCCGCCACCACCTCGGGGCCCTCTTCGCCGTGCAGTTGCACCGCCGCGAGTCCGAGGGCGTCGGCGGCGTCCACCATCGCTTTAGGCGTCGCGTCGACGAACACCCCCACCCACTGAAGCCCCCGCTCCGCGACGAGCGCTCGGGAGGTCGCGACCGTCATCGCCCGGGGCGACGACGGCCACAGCACGACGCCGCCGTGGGTCGCCCCGGCTTCTTTCGCCGCCCGAGCATCGTGGACTCGGGTCAGCCCACAGACTTTGGTCCGCCCGTACACGAGCGAACGAGTGGCCGCGCTGATGTCGGACGCCCGCATGAGGGCGCTGCCGACGAGAAATGCGTCGCAGTGAGCGCGCAGCGCCCGCACGTCGTCGTGATCCGAGAGGCCCGACTCGCCCACCACGACCCGTTCGGCCGGCACCCGAGGCGCGAGCCGTCGCGTCGTATCGAGATCGATGGCCAGGGTCTGAAGGTCGCGGTTGTTGATCCCGACGACGGGCGCGTCGAGCTCGAGGGCCACGTCGAGTTCGTCGCCATCGTGCACCTCGACCAACGCGTCGACGGACAGCTCACGGGCGACCGCCAAGCACGACGCGAGCTCCGCCGGGGCCAGCACCGAGGCCATGAGCAACACCGCGTCTGCGCCGTACCGTCGGGCCTCGTAAACCTGGTACGGGTCAACGACGAAGTCCTTGCACAAGACGGGGCACGAGGCGGCCGCCCGCACCGCCGACAGATGGGCCAGGTCCCCCCCGAAGTAGGGCGTGTCGCAGAGCACGCTGATGGCGTCGGCGACGGGCGCGTAGGCCCGGGCGATCGCCACCGGGTCGTAGTCGGCGCGAATCACGCCCTCCGATGGGGACGCCCGTTTGCACTCGAGGATGAACCCCGTTCGAGGCCCCCGTAGCACCGACTCGAGGCTGCGGTCGGACGGCGCGAGGTCGCCCCGAAATGAGGCGAGCGGCGCCCGCGCCTTCCGCAGGGCGACGTCGGCACGCTTGTCAGCGACGATGCGCGACAACACGCTCATGGCGCGCCCTCCACGTCCTCTGCGGTGAGGCGACGCAGGGCCGCAAGCGTCGCCACCGCCGCCCCGTCATCGATACGAGCCCCCGCTTCCGCGACGCCGGCCACCAAGCTCTCGGCGTGACCCGCGAGCCAGAGCACCGCGCCCGCGTTGGCCGCGACGGCATCGCGGTGGGCGCGCGAACCGCGCCCCGCGAGCAGCCCTTCCAGCCACGCGGCCGCGGTCTCTGGTCCTTCCCCGCGCAGCGCCTCGAGCGGCGCCGCGGTGAGCCCGAGACCCTCGGGGGTGAGCGTGGTCGGCGTGACCCGCCCCCGCTCGAGGCGCGCCGCCGTCGTCGGGGCATGAAGCGCGATCTCGTCGAGGCCGCCACCGTGAACCACCAAGGCCCGCCCGCATCCCAGGCGGTGAAGCGTTTCGGCCACCCGTACGCAAAGCGTGGGATCGTAGACCCCCACCAACTGAAACTCCGGCGCCGCCGGATTGCCCAGGGGACCGAGCAGATTGAAGAGCGTCCGTACCCCGAGACCCCGACGCACCGGCATCGCGTGGCGCACCCCCGGGTGATATTGCGGCGCGTAGAGAAAGCAGATCCCGGCCTCGCGAAGCGCGCGCTGCGACCGCGCGGGGGACGCTTCGATGCGCACCCCGGCGCGCTCCAAAACATCGGCGGACCCGCACTGCGACGACACGCTACGGTTGCCGTGTTTGGCCATCCGCACCCCCGCCGAAGCGGCGACGAACGCGGCCGCGGTCGAGATGTTGACGGTTCCGGCGCCGTCGCCTCCCGTCCCGCAGCTGTCGCCCACCGCCTGCCCTTCGGTGTCGAAGGGCGTGGCCGCCTGGCGCATCGCCCGTGCGGCCCCCGCGATCTCGGCCGCGGTCTCCCCCTTGGCCTTCAGCGCCACGAGCACCCCGGCGAGGGCGAACGGCGGCACCTCGCCGGCCATCACCGCGGCGAAGAGGTCCTCCGCTTGTTGCGGCGTGAGATCACGGCCCGCGGCTAGGGTGTCGATGGCCTCCTGCGGCGTCACGACGATGAGACCTCTCCCACCGCCGTGGCCCATCGCATGACCGCCCCCATCAAGGCGCCCCCGTGAGGTGTGAGGATGGACTCCGGGTGAAACTGGACCCCCACCGCCGGCGCCCCCGTGTGCGTCACCGCCATCACGGTCCCCGCGGCGGTCTTTGCGGCCACGCGCAGCGGGCCAGAGGTCGGGAGCCGGGTCGCCGTCAACGAATGATACCGGGCGGCGTAGGTCGGATTGGGAAGGACCGACAGCGGCCCCTCGCCGTTATGGGTGATGCGCGCCGCCTTGCCGTGCACCACGTCTTCGCTCGGACCGACCTCACCGCCGAAGGCGACGACGAGCGCCTGGTGGCCGAGGCACACGCCGAACACCGGGATCCCCGCCACGGCGGCGCCCCGGCTCAGCGCCACCGAACAGCCCGCGTCCTCCGGACGCCCCGGCCCCGGTGAGATCAGCACGAGGCGCGGCGACGGTAGGGCCTCCGCGAGCTCGAGCGCGCGAGCGGCGGGCAAGTCGTTGCGCCACACCTCGACCCGGGCCTCCCGCTTCTCGAGCTCGTCCACCAGGTTGAAACTGAAGGAGTCGAAGTTGTCGATGAGCAGCACGTTCACGCCGAGCCCTCCAACCCGCCCCACTCCTCCAGTACATCCTCCATCAAGACACTGAGCACCGCCGCGGCCTTGCGCCGGGTCTCGTCCGCTTCGGCCTCGGGGTCGGAGTCGTGGACCACCCCCGCCCCCGCCCGCACCGTGCCCACCCCGTCGCGGACCACCGCCGAACGAATGACGATGCAGGTGTCCAGCACGCCGTCCGCGTCGAAGTACCCCACCGCCCCCCCGTAGGGCCCGCGTCGCTCTGCCTCGGCCCGGCGGAGCAGGCTCGCCGCCTCGAGCTTGGGCGCCCCCACCAGCGTGCCCATGTTCATCGTCGCGACGTAGGCGTGCAGGGCGTCGAGTTCGTCCCGAAGCATCCCCTGCACCTCGCTCACGAGGTGCATCACGCGAGAGTACCGCACCACATCCATCAAGCGCGACACCACCCGCGTCCCCGGCACGCTGACGCGCGCCACGTCGTTGCGCGCCAGGTCCACGAGCATCATGTGCTCCGCCAATTCCTTTTGGTCGAGTCGCAACTCCGCCTCGATCCGTCCATCGAGGTCGACATCGAGGCGACCGCCGACGTGGCCCCGCCGCCGCGTCCCCGCGATGGGGCTGATCGTGACGCGACGCCTAGGGTCGACCGCGAGCGCGCTTTCGGGCGAGGCCCCAAAGAGCACCCCCCGGGCCCCGTGGAGAAAGAACATGTACGGACTCGGCTCGACGCGACGCAGGCGCGCGTAGGCGGCCAACGCGTCGGGGCAAGGTCGGGAGAACCGCCGGGAAAGCACGATTTGAAAAACGTCACCCGCGGCGATGTGACGCTTGAGCCGCAGGACCTCCGCCGCGTAACGGGCGTCGTCGAGGTCGACCCTCACGACGTCGGCGTCCCCCTTCTCCGTGGCCGCCGAGGGCGGGACGACGCCGGACGCTATCGGAGCGGGCTCGGTCGCGACGGTCACGAGCGCACCGAGGCCAGCCACCGCGTCGTGGTAGGTCGCCTCCTCGCCCCCGAAGGCGTACCGGAGGGCCACCGCCCGCCGGCGCTTCGGCTCGATCCACACGACTTCTTCGGCGAGCCAAAGCTCGGCGTCGGGCCAGCCGAGGGGGTCGGACGACGCGGGCGGGAGCGCCTCGTAGGAGCCGATGAGGTCGTACGCGAAGCTCCCGATCATCATCGGGGGATGCGCGTCGTCGCCTCCGACCCGCGCGAGCCCCCGGAGACACGCGCGGACCGCGTCCAAGACCGACGGCGCCACGAGCCGGTCGCGCTCCTCCCCGCCGGCACGGGTGCCGAACGATGTGACGAGCGCACCATCGTCGGCGCGACGGACCGAGGTTTGGGCCCGCCCTTCGAGCCACGCCGCCACCCGGGGCAAGACGTTGCGTCCTCCGGGCGTCAGCGGGTTCAGCACCGCCGTCGACGACCGTATCGTCAGCCGCAACGCCGCGCGCGACATGACGAGGCTGCGGCTCGTCTCCCGCGCCTCCGGCGCCGCCGTTTCGAGCAGGAGCGTGTCGGGCCGACGCCCCGTGAGCCGGTCGTAGAGGCCCACCGGATCGATCTCCGCGTCCAGGGTGCGACCGAGGACGAACACCTCGCCCGAGCGCAGGGGCCGACCCGACGCCGGTGCGCCCCCACTCATGCGCCGACCGCCGACGAATGCTCCTCACCCTGTTCACGCGGCGCCGCCGGCATGCGTCGACCTACCGCTTCCGCCACCGGCCGGAGCGACGCCATCATGCGCGCAAACTGCTCGGGGGTCAGCGACTGGGCCCCATCGCTGAGCGCCTCCGTCGGGGCGTGATGGGTCTCCACCATGACCCCGTCGGCCCCACACGCAATGGCGGCCCGGGCCATGGGCTCGACCAGGTCGCGACGTCCCGTGCCGTGAGACGGGTCCACAATGATGGGCAGATGGCTACGCTGCTTCACGAAGGGGATCGCGTTGAGGTCGAGGGTGTTCCGCGTGGCCGTCTCGAACGTTCGAATCCCCCGCTCGCACAAGACCACCTGGTCGTTGCCCTCGCTCATGATGTACTCGGCGGCGAGGAGCAGATCCTTGACCGTCGCCGCCATTCCGCGCTTGAGCACCACCGGTTTGCCACACTGCCCGAGGGCCTTCAGCAGCCGAAAATTCTGCATGTTTCGCGCTCCCACCTGCAGCGCATCGGCGTGACGGCATACCGCCTCGACGTCACCGACCTCGACCACCTCGGTCACCGCCGGCAGCGCGAGCTCGCGCGAGATCTCCTCCAAGATTTGCAGACCCTCTTCGCCCAGCCCCTGAAAGCTGTACGGGCTCGTGCGAGGTTTGAAGGCGCCGCCCCGAAGGGCTTGCGCGCCCGCCGCCCTCACGGCCCGGCCGGTCGCCCGCATCTGCTCCCGACTCTCGACCGCACACGGACCGCCGATCACGAAGAGTTCCCTCCCCCCCACGGCGGCATTTCCAATGCGAACCACCGAGTCGTGGGGATGAAGCTCGCGACTCACGAGCTTGTACTCCGACAAGATGGGTTTGACGCTCTCGACCCGAGGATCGCTGTCGAGGTGAAGCTGACCCAGCACGCGCTCGTCCCCGAGCGCCCCCAGGACCGTCCGCTCCGAGCCCGGCATGTACAGAGACTTGAGGCCGAGGCCTTCGATTTTACCGAGGAGCTCCAAGGCAACCGCCTCGGGGGTGTCGCGTTTCAAAACGATGATCATGGGGAGGTCTCAGGGGGCGCCTGCGGAAGGCAACAGGCGGGAGGGGAACAAAACGAAAAGAGCCCGCGGTGTGCGGGCTCTCAGCTGGTGTGCGGTGAAGGAGAAGAACCTCACGCTGCACCCGACGACCCGCGGACGCTCCGGTGGCACCACCACCAACGCCAGCCGCGGTTCGTCGACATGCCTCGAGCTTAAACAAGCCGGCGGAGACTTGGCAACCCCGTCCCACCGCGGACGCGGAGGGTCGTGTTACCTCGGCGCGTGCGCTTGCCCCAACGCCGCACCGGTGCTGTAACCCGCCCTCACGCGCCCGTAGCTCAGCTGGATAGAGCGGCAGACTTCGAATCTGCGGGTCGGGAGTTCGAATCTCTCCGGGCGTGCCAGGCCGGCCAACCGCCCCGCCGACGCCGGTCGCGTGGGGCGCGTCGGCTGGGCGCTCCCCTCCTGTGAGGGGCCCGTCGTCACTCAGCGACAGCGGGTTCCACCAGGGCGGTGCGCTGGCGACGACGCCGCTGGTAGGTGTCCCAACCCCATTGCACCAGCAAGGTGCCGCCGAGGGTGAAGGGAATGGCGAGCAACGTCCCCTCGACGTCTTGCTCCCAGAAACCAAAAATACCCATGCCCCAGCAGATGAGGATCCACGACACCAAGTACATCGATGTGACCCGGGCGCTGAAGTAGTCGAGCGTCGCGCGCAGCCACCAGAGGATGTGCCGGAGGTAGCGCTCGAGGATCCGTGCGCCGACGAGGATGAGAAAGTTGAGGCCGGTGAGGTAAACGATGCCCCCCCAGCCCGTGTGGAAGAACTGCCGGAAGTGGGTCTCGGGGTACTTCAGCACCAGCGGGGCCCCGACGCCCACCCCCAGCAGACCCACGACGAGCATGACCCAGTACATTCGGCTCTGCTTCGCCTCGACCTCGTCCTCGTACTTCAGACCGTCGATCATCTCCGTGTACCAAGCCCCGAACGCCATGCCGGCGAAGATGGGCGTGATCC
The DNA here is from genome assembly GCA_039027095.1 of Myxococcota bacterium. Lineage (GTDB taxonomy): Bacteria > Myxococcota_A > Polyangia > Polyangiales > Polyangiaceae > JAPYTK01. The sequence goes on along the minus strand of JBCCLB010000005.1, from coordinate 47,656 downwards.
ACGGAAAGACGGGGAAGTACACGAACCAGTAAGCGTCGGGGTCGGGTTTGATGATCTCCCACGCCCAGAAGAGATCGAGCAGGTAGTCGATCGGACGCACGCCGACGTTGGCGCCCTGAATGACGTGGCCCACCGCACCTCCCGCGAGCGCGAGGACCGCGTACACCCACTTGTTGCGCGTCACGTGGATGAGCACGCCCATGATGAGGAACGACAGACCGGCCATCTGAAGGATGTCGGCGTTGAGCATCAACTGCACCCAATGTCGGGCCTCGAGCGGTCGCTCCCATCCGTAGGCGGCGATGAAGCCGTCGGGAATCACGCCCAAGGCGAGGGGAATGATGAACTTGAGGAGGTTCATGCCCCACGCCACGGCGAGAATGAGCAAGCCCCGTTGAAGGCCACCCCGCAGCGAGCTGCGGGACGACATCATGAAGGAAAAGCCCATGGCGACGAGAAACGCGCACGTACCCTGGGCCAACACGTGAAGGGTGCTGCCGAGCCACGTGTTTTCCTGGGTCTCGAGGCTCGAATAGATCCACATCGTGTGGACCAAGATCATCAGCAGCACGGAGGCACCGCGGACCTGGTCCACCACACGCACCCGGCGCTGCGCCAGCGGCCGTGACGCCTCTGCGTCTTCGTCCGTGGGCCCCTCCGACGACGGGGACGGGGCGGAGGGGGTGTCCGAATGCAAACCCTGAATGTCGTCGTCGTCGTCGGCCATCGCAGCTGGCGCCGGGTCGGACCCGGTTCCTGACGAGGCGGACGATAGTGAATTTCAAATTCACCAGCAACCGAGGAGGCACGCGCCGATGCCGACCTCGGAGCGGTCCCGCTTGGGACCACGAGGGCGGGTCGCCCGGGGGCAGGATTTCGACGTAGGGGTTGCGGCGCCGGCGGCGTCAGAACCGACGAAACCCACCCCAACCCGGGAGAAACCCCATGAACATCCTCCGCCTCCGCCCCGCCCTCCTGCTCGCCACCGCCCTCGCCTTCGCCGCTCCCTCCGTGGCCGCCGCCGCGCCGAACGGCGATGCCCTCCCCAACGCGAGCGCGGACAAAGCCGAGAAACGGCAGGGCAAAAAGAAGCGCGCCCGCAAGGGCAAGCGCACGTTTCCCATGGACGGCCCCGCCTTCGTCGCGCGGGTCGACAACCGCATCGACAAGTGGGGCACCCGCCTCGACCGGCGTCTGGACCGGAGCAAGCTGAGCGACGAGAAGAAGGCCGCGATCCGGGCGCGCTTCAACGAACGTACCGCGACCCTTCGCGCCGAAGCGAAGCGTGTCGCCGCCGACGGCGAGGTGACGCGTGAGGAAGCAAAGGCCTTCCGGCAGCAGGCACGTGCCACCCGCGCCGAGGCGCGCGCCGAGCTCGGAAAACGTCGCGGGGCCAAGGGCGAGAAGAAGCGTCAGCGGCGCGGACGTCGCGCCCGTGACGCGCGTTGATGCCACGCGGCGTTGGAACGGCGCCGGCGCGGCAGATTGTCGCGCCGGCTTGCCCACGGGGGCCGGCGATGGTCCACGTCGCGCATCGTGTCGCTGCGGGTGAAGAAGCGGGATGTGCTCGCCGGCATCGGCGGCGTGGGGCTCTGGGCCGTGACTTCGGTGGCCGGTTGCGACACCGACACCACCACCGGAAGCCGCGTCGACTACCGCATCACCGTCGCGAGCGACGTCGGGCGGGGGACCCCGTTCGACAACGACTTCGGATGGTCGATCCGGCTCGACGAGGCCATCCTCGCCCTCGATAGCCTCGTGTTCGTCGACGGGGACCCCATCGCCCGTCGATGGCGGCGATGGCTCCTCCGCGAGGCCCATGCGCACCCCGGCCACTTCGCCGAAGGTCGCGTGCTCGCAGAGATGTTGTCTCCGGTGGACATCGACCTCCTCGCGCCGGCCACGGAGCTCGCGACCGTGGCCGGCGTCACCGGGATGATTCGCTCGGGGGGGCTGGTCTTCCGCGATACGTCGCCGCCCGCCGACGCCTCTTCCTCGCGACGTGGCGCGACGGGTGCCATCCGCGTCGCGGGGGCGGCCGTGCGAGGCGGAGACGAAGTCGCCTTCGACGCGGTCGCCACGGCGGACGACCTCCGTGACCCGGCCTCGGGCGCGCCCGAACTCCGGGGCTGTCCCGTCCACGATGGCGATGCGACCGAAGCGGGCGGCACGCTTGCGCTCGAGGTGTCGGTCGCGACGTGGCTCGCCCGTGTCCCGTTCGAAGAGCGATCCCGCGACGGCGTGTCTCTCGTCCCCGGTCGCGCACCGCACAACGCCTTCGTGCGCGGCACCCGCAAGGCCGTCGCGTACACGACCACATTCACACGGACTTGAGACCGCCCCTATGACGTACATCCGCAGGTTCAACGCTCTGATTCTCTTCGGCCTCACGGTCTCGTCGGCGACGATGGGGTGCGGCGGCGAAGGCGGCACCGGACGCGCCCAGGTCGAAACTTGGGGGGAAGACTTCATCGAGGCGGGCATCCCCGCCGACGCGTTCGAAGACGGATGGGCGGTGTCGTTCGAGCGCTTCGTCGTGGTCCTCAGCGACGTGACGGTAGCCGACGCCAATGGCGAGGGTGCTTCGCTCGCCGAGGCGCGGGCATTCGACCTCGTGACCCCGGGCCCGCACGGGGTGGGTGCACTCGACGATCTGCCCTCCGGCAACCTCACGGCGGTCGGGTACCGGACCCCGGTCGCCACCGACGGCACCACCGCGCACGAGAGCGCCGCGACCGGGGACGTCGAAGCGATGCGCGAAGCGGGCTTCAGCATTTGGGCCTCCGGCGTCGCCGCCCGGGACCAGATCACCAAGCGGTTCTCGTGGGGCTTCGCCGCCGACCGTCGCTACGACCGCTGCGTGGACGTGGGGGGCGGTCAGGAGATCGACGGGGTCGTCGTGCCCAACGGCGGATCGGTCGACCTGCAGCTGACCATTCACGGGGACCACTTGTTCTTCGACGACTTGGTGTCGCCCGAGGCCGGCCTTCGTTTTGCCCACATGGCCGACGCCGATGTCGACGGCGACGGGGAGGTCACCCTCGCGGAGCTCGACGCGGTCGAGCTCTCGACGATCCCGCCCGCAGAGGGCAGCTACGAAGCAGGGGCGGCCGACGTGAACACCCTTGGCGACTTCGTGCGCGCCTCGGTGGGCTCGCTCGGCCACTTCAACGGCGAGGGTCACTGCGCCGCGAGCGGAGGCTGATTGCGCCTTGGCCGCAGGAGGCCGGCGGCCGTGGGCGCCCTGATGGCCTTCACCGTCACGACGACCGGCCCCGCCGGGGCGCACGATGTCGCTCCTCCCATCCCGTGGCATCACCCGGCGCCGTCGTGGCCGGGCCCGCCCGGGCCGCACGACGTCGTCGTGGCGCTTCTCATCACGGTGGACCGCCACGGCCAGGTCCACGACGTCGCCGTGGAGGCCATGGTGCGTCCCGCCTTGGACGCGGCCGCCGTCGCCGCGGTTCGGAACTGGCGCTTCCGCCCCGCCCGCGACGTCGCGTCCGGTCGTCCCGTCCCCGCCCGCATTCGTGTCATCGCGCGCTTCCGAGGGGTGGGGACCGCCGCGGCAAAGGCCCGGGGGGCCAACGACATGACGGCGGGCGCCCCCCGTGCGCCTTCCTCGGAGATGCCCGCGGCCGATGTCGACGACATGCGTGACGTCACCGTGCGGGCGTCCGCGCCCGCGCGCAGCGCTTCCGAAACCGTGCGCCGGCGCGACATTCTCGACGCCACCCTGAAACAAAGCGGAAGCGAGCTCCTCGAGGCGATCCCCGGCCTCGCCATCACCCAACACAGCGGCGCCGGGAAAGGACATCAGATCTACTTTCGCGGGTTCGATGCCGTGCACGGCCAGGACCTCGAGATGGTGGTGGGAGGGTTGCCCATCAACGAAGTCAGCAACGTGCACGGGCAGGGCTACGCGGACCTCCACTTCGTCATTCCGGAGACGGTCGCGCGCATCACCGCCGCTCCTGGGGCGTTCGATCCCCGCCAAGGCGACTTCGCCGTCGCCGGCACCCTTCGCTTCGACCTCGGGCTCGACGAGGAAGGCTTCACGACCAAGGGCTCGTACGGGAGTTTCGGTACCCGGCGTGCATTCGTGGGTTTTCGCCCCGCTGGCCTGGGGGACGGGAGCTTCGCCGCCTTCGAGCATTGGGGCACCGACGGCTTCGGTCCCGCCCGAGCCGGCCAGCGCACCAACGCCATGGGGCAACTGAACGTGGCCCTCGGAGACCACGTGTCGACGCGCGTCCTCGCCACGTTTCACGCGGGCCGCTTCGACTCGGCGGGGGTCGTCTTGCAGCGCGACCTGGAGGATTCAAACTTCGACCGCTTCTCGACCTACGACCCCGAGCAGGGGGGCGCGACGTCGCGCGCGCAACTCCTCGGCGAGATCGCGTACGAAGACGACGACTGGCGCGCCGCCATGGCCCCGTTTTTCGTGCGCCGAACTCTGCGACTCCAATTCAATTTCACCGGCGACCTCGTCGACCCCGAACGGGGCGACAACGCCGAACAACACAACGACTTCACCACCCTGGGCCTCCGCGGGTTTCTCCGCCGCCGACTGCCGTGGCTCTCTCCCTCCGATCACATCGAAGTTGGGGTGCACGCGCGGCACGACCTCATCGACCAGCGCCACGAGCCGTCGCACGGAGGAGGGCCGGCCTTCGTCGACGCAGCGGTCACCGCGACCAACGTGGCGGGCTACGCGGACCTGTCGTTGCGACCGTGGTCGCGCCTGCGTCTCCGAGGGGGTGTCCGGGTCGACGGGCTCGCCTTCGACGTCCGGGACCGTCTCGCCGACGACACGGGCGAGCGCGCGGCCGCCGGGGTGCACGTCGGTCCGAAAGTGACGGCCGACGTGGTCATCACCCCCCATCTCCGGGCGCTCGCGAGCTACGGGAAGGGATTTCGGTCCCCCCAGGCACGGTCGCTCGCGGACGGAGAGTCGACGCCCTTCACCGACACCCACGCCTTCGAGCTCGGCGTTCGCTACCGGCTTCGGCCGTCGCTTCACGTTTCGGCCGCCGGTTTCGCCAGCCTGCTCAGCGATGACCTCGTCTTCAACGAGCGTACGTCGCGCAACGAGGCGGTCCCGTCGACCCTTCGCGTCGGCGGCGCCCTCGACCTCGAACAGCGTCTCGGCGCGGACTTCGTCCAGGCGTTCGGCGTCACCTACACCCGCGCGAGCTTTCGCGGCTCCGACCTGCGCTTCACCGCGGGCGACCTCGTCCCTTTCGTACCCCAGCTGCTGTTGCGCTCCGACATCGCCTTCCGGCCGGTGCTGGCGCGGCGGTGGCGGCGTGACCTCCGCGCCCACGTCGGGGTCGGGGTCGACTACCTGTTTCGGCGTCCGCTCCCCTTCGGAGAAATCGGCAGCGATGTGCTCGTCTTCGACGCGTCCATCGGACTCCGGATGGGGGAAATCGAGCTGCGGGTGGACGCCCAAAATCTTCTCGACGCCGCGTTCAACGATTCGGAGTTCGTCTACGCCTCCGGCTTCGGACCGGAATCGTCCCTACCGCGTCGCCACGTGAGCGTGGGGCCGCCGCTCGGCGTTCTGGGCACGCTCGTCCTTCGCCGCTAGTCCGCTCGTCCCCCCACCCTCGCGTCACGACGCGCGATGCGCCCTCAGAACGACCCGTAGACGAACAGACCCGCATCCGTGGGGCCCGTCGTCCAAGGACGTAGCGTCCACGCGGTGGCATCGTGGTCGTCATCGGGAAGAACGAGCCACAAGATGAGCCCCGTTGCCGCCAGCACCCCGCCTCCGATGAGGGCGCCGGTGGCGACGTTTCCCGCGGTCCGGGCGTCGTCGTTGGCCGAGGCGGCACGGGCTTCGGCATCCATCGAGGGACAACGGTCGTCGGGGCAGAGCGAATCCACTTCGTTCTTTCCGTCCACCGCCACGATACCGAAGGCGGCCCCGACGCCGAGGCCGACGACGCCGATGGCACCGACCGTGATGCCCGCGATCGCCCCCGAACTCAGTCCGTCGCTCGCAGCGCCGCCCCGGTCGCGGCCCGCCCCGGGGGCCGGAGCCACGGGAGCGACCGGCGTCAGGGAGCCGGCGAGGCCGGACGACGGGTTGGGGCCATCGAGGAGGGGGGGAATGTCGACCTCGAGCACCGTCGCATCCGGAGCGACTTCGACCCGTCGTTCCCAGGGTCGCTTCCCCGGAGCCACGGCGGCGATGACGTAGACCCCGGGATCGACCGGTACCGGGGTCGACCACTGGGCCCGACCCACGGCGACGCCGTTGCGGGTGATGCGCGTGTCGGGCGCCGCTTCGTCATGCGTGATCACCATCCGACTGAGTCGGGGTTCGAGGCGTTGCGCCCTCGCCTGCGCCGCCTCCGTGCGCTCGCGTTGTCCCGCCATGGAGGTACGGGCCGCCACCTCGAGAAAATACGTCCAGGCGCTCGCGGTTTTACCCTGCCGCTCGTAACAATCGGCGAGGTTGTACTGGGTGCCAACCCCCGGATCGAGACGGAGGCTCTCTTCGAACTTGGCGCACGCGGCCGGGATCTGACCTGCATCCCTCAAGCTCACGGCCTGGTCAAAGAGGGTTTGCGCCGCCGCCCGTTCCGTCGCCTGGGCCAAGGCCTCTCGCGCGGGCGCCACGAGGGACATCGCCAACCACGATGAGATCAGAACCGACGAACCGCGCCGCACGGGTTCGAGTCTACCCCGCCTATTCGGCGGCGGTCCAAGAGCCCGCCCGAACGCACCCGCGGGTGTTGAACCCCTCGACGCCCCGGTAGCGATTGCGGCGTGCAAACTCCCGCGTCGCTCCGGTACTTCCCTCGCAGGAGAGGTCCTCCGAAGTGCGTGGCCCTTTCAATGCCGCCCGCTCAGCCGCTTCATCGCGACGCTCCGCGGCATCGCCCGCGGCACCGCGACGTGGTTCTTGCCCGTCGGGCTCGGCGTCGACCCAATGGTAGCGCGGCGCACACCCGGCGGCCGCGACCACCGTAAGGCAGGCGACGACGACGCGGGAGCAGCGATACCTCATGTCGGGATCGTTAACGACTTCCGAAGGGTTGTCGAGCGCGCCGAGGGGGCGGGCACCTCATCGATTGCTTCGGTCCACGCTACCGATGCGACGGACACGACCGGCTCAAAAGCGCTGGTCGAACAGATCGAGTCCATCACCGCTTTTCTTCTTCGATGGCGGCGACGTGGTCCCCGGCGCCGGCTCGTCGGCGGACGTCTTCGGCGCCTCCGCAGCCTTTTGCCGGCCGGGGCGCGAAGTGGCGCCCGCCGCGTGAGCCCCGCCGCCCCGCGGGTCCACCGCCGGGACCGACGGAGGAGACACCGGGGGCGTGGTAGGTCCACCAACGCCTGGCGCGGGCGCCTCCGGGTCGACCGCGGGTGTTCGTCCCGCCTCCGTGTCAGGGGCGCCCGCGGGCGCCGGTGGGGTCGCCGCCGCGGCGCCCGACGGGGGTTGACCGTCGGCGTCATCGTTCGGCGCGCCGGGCCGCGTGGTGGTCGCGCCCGAGGCATCCGGCTCGACCGCCGTCTCCGTCGCGGGACCACGGGGGGCGCCATCGGACGCGGGACCACTGGCGCGGAGCGCGACCACGAGCCCGAGGCCCAGAACCGAGAGGGCCGCGAACAAGCCCGCGAGCTGCCGGGTCCGGGGGCGGGCGAGTACGCTTCCAGGCGGGGCCGACGGGGGCGCGGCATCCGTTCGCGTGGACGGCCCGAGGGTGCCGTCGTCGTCCTCACCCGGCCCCACCCCGACCACCGAACCACCGCGCGCGGCCGGAGGGCCAGCGCTTCCGTCGAAGCCACGCAGCTCGTCGTCGAGCGAGATCGACACATCGCCCGAGCCGAAACCACCGTGGGAGGGCGCCGAGGGCCACGATGCTGCCCCTCCCGTTGCGGGTCGATCATGGACGCCGCTGCCGAGTTTTCCCTTGAGGGAAAACGTCGACATGCTGACCTCGGCGAGCTCGGCAAAGGCGTGGGCAAAAGACTTCGCATCCTGGAACCGTTCACTCGGTTCCTTGGCCAGCGCCTTGTCGAAGAACTCGTCGACCACCGGCGGTACGCCCTCGTGAAGATCGCTCGGGGCCGGGGGCGTCTCGGTGCATACCTTGACCAAGACGTGGCCCGTGCCCGTGCCTTCGAACGGAAGCCGCCCGGTCAGGCAAGCGTAGGTAATGACCGCCATCGCCCAGAGGTCCGTGCGATGGTCGACCTCGCGGGCTCCGTGGGCTTGCTCGGGGCTCATGTACTTCGGCGTGCCCAGGAGAACGCCTTCGGCGGTCGTCTCCGTGTCGTCCGCCAGGTCGTTTAGGGCTTTGGCGACCCCGAAGTCGAACACTTTTGCGACGTCCTCGTCGCCTTCGCGAGCGAGAAAGATGTTGGCCGGCTTCAAGTCCCGGTGGATGACGCCGGCCTGGTGTGCCGCGTGAAGCGCCTTGCACGCCTGGACCACGACCCGGCCGGTCTCGATGATGTCCAGGCGTCCCTCGCGGCTGAGCTTTGCCTTGAGGTCATGGCCTTCCAAGAGCTCCATGATGATGTACGGGGAACCATCTTCGACGCCGTAATCGTAGACCTGGGCGATGTACGGGCTACGCAGTCGCGCCACCGCCATCGCCTCGCGCTCGAAGCGTGCGAGCGCTCGCGCAGAATCGGCGATGCGCTCGGTGACCAATTTGACCGCGACGTCCCGCCGTAGCTTCTGGTCGACCGCGGCCCAAACCGACCCCATGCCCCCTTCGCCGAGCTTGTGATGAAGCTCGTAACGCTCGGCGATTCGAACACCGGGACCCGGGGTGAGCATGACTCCCTACAAGGTACTCTGCAGGCCGCGATGTGCCAACGCCCACGGGAAGACCGAAGCGCCAAAGGTGAGGTACCCTGCCCTCATGTCGGCCCGTACTGCAGACGCACTCGCCCCGGCCCCGCTCTCGGAACTCCTCGATCGAGGCTGCCCCCACGACGAGATTCGGAGCTGGCTCGACAGCCTCTCCCGCGCCGACCGCGTCCAGGCCGCGCTCGCGCTGCGCGGGAGCCGTGTGGGTCGCCTCTACCGGGCGGTGGCGGGCGGCGCTCCGGTCTACGCCGAAGACTTCGTCGCCGCGTCGACCCCCGACGACACGACGGTCATCATGGAGGGTCGCAATTCGCTGCCCGCGTTCTCTCGCTTTCAGAAGCGATTCGCGCGCCTCGGCGAGACCATCGTCGGGTACAACCACCAGTCGATGTCGATGGTCACGGGCCCGGGCTACTTCGAGGTGGTGCGCGGGGCCGAAGATGACGCCGCCGAGGAGAGCCGGCGTGGTCTCTACTTCGATTACACGCGAGTGCCATCGCACGCGCCGACCGGTTGGCCGCCGGTGCGGCCGAACACTTCCGGGCTGTCGCGTCTCGTGTACGCCCACATGACCGACACGATGCGGTCGGTGGCCGACGGGGTGGTCGTGGGCGCCGCGTACAAGCGAGGGGTCGCGCAGAACGCCTTTTTCGTCCTGTGTCACGCCGACTGATCCGGGAAGAGGCCCGTGGGCCGGAGGGCTGCATACAACCTTCCCGGGGCCCTCCCGGGCGAGGGAGACGGGAGGCCCTTTGAGACCGGTGTGACTTGAGACCAGTGCGGCGCCGCGCGCTCAGGCCTTCGCGAAGGCCACGCGCATGGCGCCCTGGATCGCCTCCGGCGCGTCGACGTGCACCCAATGGCCGGCCTCGGGGAGGGTGAGCACGGCGACGTCGTCGAGGGCGGCCAGCCGCGCCTCGTCTCCAGGCCCCCAAACGTAGCTCCGCTGTCCCACCACGACATGCGTCTCGCGGGCGGCGCGCGACGCCGATTCGAGCACCCCCCAAGCATCGTGGGCGTGGTAGTCCCAAAGGATGGAGCGTAGTGCGGGAAGATCGAGCGCGAGGGCGTAGCGGCCATCGTCGCCCCGGCGCACGTTCATCGCCAACCACGCCGCCACCATCTCGGACTGCCCCGCTTGCCTTACCGCAGCGACGAAATCCGCGCGGCGCGCGAAGGTCGCGGGCAACGCCTCGAGGGTCTCCAAGACCTCCACCGTCATGCCTCCGGGACGGGCTCCCGGGGATGCACCGGGCTGCGCGTCGAGGACCCACATCTGAGCGAGCGGGGCCCGTCCTCCGGCCCGACGGCGGTCAGCGTACGCGAGCGCGACCTTGCCGCCCAGGGAGTGGCCGATGACGCCGTCGATCGTCTCGGCCAGCTTCTGCTCGGTCTGAATGAGATCGTCCGCCATGGCGACGATGGTGTGCGGCGCGAGGGCGCCCCGCGAGCGGTGGTGCCCCCGTTGGTCGACGAGCACGAAGCCCCAGTCCGGGCACGCCCGGCTCAGGGTTCGCATGAAGAGCCGCCAATTGACGGCCGACCCGAAGATGCCGTGCAGCACGTAAGCCCAGCGGCGAGGCGTGCCTGCGGCGACGCGCTCGGTGTGGAGCAGAAACGACATCGTTGCTGCTGCTACCACGAACCCCGGCCGCGGGGGGACCCGCACCGCTCAGGGCGACGCAGACAGCGACGCCGGCGCCTCGGACCGCCTCATCGGCGCGGGATGCTCGATTTTGACCCCGCTGCGTTCGCGCAGGAAGGTCTGGTAGCTCCGGGCGTAGCGCACGAGATCGCGCTCCGAGCCGCCGGTGACCTGGACCCCGAAGCCGCTTGGGACCGTTGCAAATCCGTTGTTGCCGAAGCCACGGGTCCACACGGCCGTTCCCTCGAGGTGGACCAGGCGGTCGCTCCGGGGCGGAGTGAACTCGAGCCAGACCTCCTCCCCGCGCGGAGGCGGCGCGAGCGTTCGGACGTACACCCCGCCCGCGCTGAGGTTGTACATGAAGCCGACGTCTCCGTTGTCGCGTCCCGCGCTCCGAAAAGACACCGTGCATCCGTAGAGCAGGCGCTCGCTGTCTCGCGCTTCGACCGCGGGTCGATTGCAGAGTTCATTGGTGACGAACAGAAGGTTGGCGGGAGGCCCGAAGGCATCGTGCACCACCACGTTGTCGATGCCGGCGAGCGCGCTGCGGAGCGCGCCGATCTGCTTCGGCGGGGTGTTCACGATGATCGGCCCGTCGAACCCGTCGCGGCGGAGCTGGGCGCTCAGCACGACGCGCTCGTGCGTCTCGATCTCAGACGTGACGACGAGCGCGCAAGCGCCTTCCAGGCTCGCTCGGGTTTGATCGGGGTCGCGCGCGAAACGGACGGTATACCCGGCGTCGAGAAACACCCGCGCAATCAGAAGACGCGACGTGCTGTCCGCGTGGGCCACGACCACGACCCGGTCGGCTTTCTTTCCCGGCGACGATGGCTCCTGCTCCGGCGCGGAGGCGCGCGCTTTCGCTCGCGACGCCGCGACTTGACGCAAGCGTCGGCCGAGCGCGCGGCCCTCGAGGGGGCAGATGTCGTCGACCCCGGCGCCGTACGCCTCCTCGAACAACAAGTTGGTCGGCGCCCGCGACAATCCGATCGCGGCAAGTCCGGGCACGGTGGACCGCGCGCGCAACTGCGTTGCGAGTTGGTGCGCCCCCGGGGCGTCGGCCACCGTCACGACCGCGAGCGGCGCCCGGCGCGCGACCAGCTCCAGTGCCGCTTCGGCCGAAAAATGATGCCGCACTTCCGCGCCCGCCATGCGGGCGCCGATCTCGATCGAACCCAACGCCGGCGTGCTCGCTTCTCCGACGACCAAAACGTACGACTTGCTCTTCACGGGCCTATCCTTCACGTTGCGGGCCAGGCGGGGCGCGATGGCGTCCCGCGGCGTCCACGGCCGGTCGGGCCGCGCGCCACCACCCTCCGAGGAACGACGAACACGCCCCGGACTTGAGCGGCGAGACGCCGACTGGAGAGCCCCCATGATGCCGAAACCCGTCTACATCGCCGCCACCAAGCGCACTCCGATCGGGAGTTACCTCGGAGCGCTGAGCACCATCGCCGCGCCGCGACTCGGCGCGAGGGCCATCATGGCGACCCTGGAACAGGCGGGTGTCGAACCCGCCGCGGTGCAGGAGGTCTTCATGGGCAACGTGCTCAGTGCGGGCATCGGTCAAGCCCCCGCCCGACAAGCATCGCGCTACGCCGGTCTGCCCGACGACGTGCCGTGCACGACGGTGAACAAGGTGTGTGGCTCGGGCCTTCAGGCGGTCATCCTGGCCGCCAAGACCATCGCGGTTGGCGACGCCGAGCTCGTCGTCGCGGGCGGGATGGAATCGATGTCGAACGTCCCGTATTACCTAACCCAGGGTCGAACCGGGTATCGCATGGGTGACGGGTCGCTCAAAGATGGCATGATCCTCGATGGCCTGTGGGACCCTTACTCCGACCAACACATGGGCAACTGCGGCGAGCTTTGCGCCGCCGAGTACGGCCTCTCGCGCGAGGCGCAGGACGCCTACGCGACCGAGAGCTACCGCCGCGCCAGCGCCGCCCAACAGGAGGGGCTGTTCGACGACGAACTGTGTTCCGTCGAGGTGCCGGCCCGCCGCGGCGACCCGCTCGTCGTCGACACGGATGAAGAGCCAGCACGGGGCAAGCCGGAGAAGTTCGCCCGCCTTCGGCCGGCCTTCAGCCGTGAAGGCACCGTCACGGCGGCCAACGCGTCGAGCCTGAACGATGGCGCGTGCGCGCTGCTGCTGGCGAGTGAGGCGGCGGTGAAGCAACACGGCCTCACGCCGCTCGGTCGCATCGAGGGGTACGCCGGTGCGGCCCAGGCCCCAGAGTGGTTCACCACCGCGCCGGCCAAGGCCATCGACAACGCCCTGACCCGGACCGGCCTGACGAAGAACGACATCGGCCTTCACGAGATCAACGAGGCCTTCAGCGTCGTTCCCATGGCGGTGGCGAAGTTATGCGACCTCGACCTCGCTCGGGTCAACGTCAGAGGCGGCGCCGTGTCGATCGGACATCCGATCGGGGCGAGCGGGGCCCGGATCCTCACCACGCTGCTCTACGCCATGCGCGACCTCGAGGTGGCGCGCGGCATGGCGTCGATCTGCATTGGGGGCGGCGAGGCCCTCGCCGTCGTGGTCCACCGCGGCTGAGGGTGGGCGCCCCCTGGCACCGTCCCGACCCGATCGCCCCGGGGGTGGTTCGGTTCGCGACCCGGACCCCGACGCTCCCCCCCGCGCAGACGACCAACAGCTTCGCCCTCGGCACGCGAGACGTCCTCCTCGTCGAACCCGCATCCCCCTATCCCGACGAGCAGCGCGCGTGGCTCGCCTGGGCCGCTTCGCTCGCCGAGGAAGGCCGCGTCCTGCGTGCGATCTTCGTGACCCACCACCATCCCGACCACGTGGGTGGCGCTGATGCGTTTCGACGTGCGCTCGGCCTGCCGCTGTGGGCGCACGCCGAGACCGCCGCTCGTCTTCCCCACCTGCCCTGGGCCCGGCGTCTCGAAGAGGGAGCCATCATCGACCTGCCCGGCCCCAAGCCACAGCGTTGGCGGTGCCTCCACACCCCGGGCCACGCCCCCGGCCATCTCTGCCTCGAAGAAGAAGCGTCGCGGGTGCAGCTCGTCGGCGACATGGTCGCGAGCCGCGGCACCATCCTCATCGCGCCCGGAGACGGCGACCTGAGGGTGTACCTGCAGCAGCTCGAGCGGCTTCGCGACCGTGATCCGGTGCGTCTGCTCCCCGCCCACGGCGATCCCATCGATGCGCCGCGGGCCCACTACGACCGCTACCTCGCCCATCGGCGATGGCGGGAAAACGAGGTGAGAAAGGCATTACGGCGCCATCCCAAAGGCATCGACCGCGAGGCCCTGCAACGGATCGTGTACCACGACGTCTCTTCCGCCGCGGGACCTCTCGCCGCGCTCAGCCTTCACGCCCACTTGTTGGCACTACAGGCTGATGAGTTTGCGCTCGAGGGAGACGACGGACGCTGGCGCCCGAGCGCCCACGTCGTCAGGTGCGAGGATTGACCGACACGTAGGGGTCGCGGGCGACATACCAGCGCCAGGGCTTGTCGACCCACGCACCGGCGTAGTCGATGTTGATGCGCGGCGACGTCTTGACGACGCATGGGTGGCTCTCGCCATCACCGCCGAGATCTTCGGCGAGAAACAAACCCGAGGTCACGAGATCGGCCCCCTTGTGGGCCGCGTCGAGCCCCAGGGCCGCGCACAGCTTGCCCGGACCATTGCTGATGTCGCGGCGCGAGGGGGCCTTGCCGCGACGTCGCGCCATCAGCGCGCGGCCCACGACGGGCGCCACGGCCCGGACGAGCACCGCGTGCGGCACCCCATCGGCGGCGACCACCGCATTGAAACACCAGTGAAGCCCGTAGATGAGAAACATGTAAGCATGCCCCGGAGGTCCCCACATCGTCTCGGTGCGCGGTGTACGCCGCCAATTTCGGCTGTGCGCAGCCCCGTCCTCCGGCCCGCAGTAGGCCTCGGTCTCGACGATCCGACCGGCCGCGATACCGGCGTCGGTCGCGTGGACGAGCAGCTTTCCGATCATCGCCGGCGCGACGCGATCCGCGGTCGCCTGGTAAAAGGACCGCGGGAGCCGAGCCCCGATTCGCGCTTCGGCTGCGTCATCGGCACCGCCGGCGTTCAAGCGTCTATCCCAAGCTTCTTGAGTCGGTAGTATAGGGTCGTGCGGTGGATCCCGAGGGCACGAGCGACCTCGGCCTTGTTCCCGTCGTAGCGCTCGAGCGCCGCGAGGAGTTCGCTGCGCTCCATGGCGTCGAGTCGGCCCGAGAGCGATAAGCCCTTACTCGTGGTTGAGGGCGGTGGGGAGACGCCGGCTCCGGGTCGAAACAGAAGTTGGTCCACGTCGATCGCAACGCCGTCGCCCGCGAGGATCGCCGCGCGTTCCAGCACGCTCTCGAGCTCGCGGACGTTGCCGGGCCACGCGTACTGTTCCAAGGCGGCGACGGCCTCGGCACTCATCGACGCCAGCGGTCGTCCGTTGCGCTGCGCATGCTTGCGCAAGAAGTGTTCGGCGAGGGGCCGTAGATCCTCCGGTCGCGAACGGAGGGGCTCGAGTCGGATGGGAAACACCTCGAGACGAGACCTCAGCTCGGGGACCAACCCCTCCGCGAGGGGCGACCGGTCGAGGTCGGGGGCACAGGAGACCACGAGCCGAACGTCCGCCGCGCGAGGTTGCGTCTCCCCCACCCGCTCCGTCTTCCTCTCTTCGAGCAACCGAAGCAGGCGTCCTTGCGCCGCCGGGCGGAGCGTCCCGAGTTCGTGGAGATACAAGGTGCCCCCGAAGGCCAATGCCGCCCTCCCCTCACGGTCTCGCAGCGCCCCCTCGAAGGCGCCGCGGGCGTAGCCAAAGAGCTCGCGTTCGAGGGCCACCCCGGGAAACGCCGCGCAGCGAACGGCGACGAAGGGGCTCGCCTCTCGACTCGAGCCCACGTGGATCGCCCGGGCCACGACGTCTTTTTCGAGGCCCGTCTCTCCTTCGATCAAGACCGTCGTTGCGGTGGGCGCGACCTCTTCCACCTGGCGGAGCACGCGCTGCGTCGCGGCCCCGCCCCCGACGACTTGACCAAAGTCGAGCGGATTGTGCTGCTCGCGCTCCAGGTATCCGGCGTAACGCTCGACCTGGCGTCGCAGGCGACGATTCTCTCGCCGTGTCGCGAAGTGACCGATGCCCTGTCGGAGAAGCGCCTCCAGCTCTTTGCCGTCCCAGGGCTTGGCCAAGTAGCGGTCGACGGCGCCACTATTGACGGCATCGACCAGCACGTCGAGGTCGGCGTACGCGGTGAGGAGCACCGTGGACGCGTCGGCACGCACTTCCTTGATGCGCCGGAGGAGAACGATCCCGGTCATCCGAGGCATCCGTTGGTCCGCGACCACGACCGCGGGGTCGAGGCCCGCGGCCACCAGCTCGAGCGCCGCTTGTCCGCTCGTGGCGAAGTGGAGTCGGAACGTCTTGCGGAAGGCGAAGCGAAACGCGTCGAGGTTGTCGACTTCGTCGTCGACGACGAGGATGTCGTACTGCTTGGCGTCCACCCCGATGCTACTCCTCGACGCGCCGACCGGCCCGCGCGACGTCATCGACGATCAGCGTCGCTCCGGCAAGCCCGGACCGAAGGGCCCCCCCGCCGTCGTGCACCGACCCGGGCCCCCTGGGCCGTGTTATACCGCGGCCGCCCGCGCGGCAGAGGAGAAGCAGCGATGATCGACGACGTGGTGACGGACCTGAAGGGAAGCATCGAAAAGAGCTTCGAAGCCCTCCGGCGGGAGCTCGCCAAGGTCCGTACCGGTCGGGCCCACCCGAGCATTCTCGATCGGGTTCGCGTCGACTACTACGGGACGCCAACGCCCATCGCTCAGATGGCGCAGCTCGGCGTCCCCGATGCCAGCATGTTGACCATCAAGCCCTGGGAAAAGACCCAACTCCGGGCGATCGACAAGGCGATCCGAGACGCGGGGCTCGGCCTCAACCCGCAGGTCGATGGCGAGATCGTGCGGGTGCCGATCCCCCCGCTGACGGAAGACCGTCGCAAGGACATGGTCAAGCTCACCAAGCGCACGGGCGAGGACGCAAAAATCAGCATCCGTCAACATCGCCGCGATGCGATGGACCTCCTCGCGGTCGCGACCAAGGACGGCGACATCAGCGAAGACGACGAAGGCCGCGGCAAAAAGAAGGTCGAAGAGGTGGTCGCAGAAGCGATCAAGCGCGTCGACAAAACCGTGGGCGACCGCGAAGCACAGATCATGGAAGTGTGACGCGGTGAGCACCCTCATCATCGTCGGCGCCCAGTGGGGCGACGAAGGCAAAGGCAAAGTGGTCGACCTCCTGGCCGAGCGGGCCGAGGTCGTGGTCCGGTACGCAGGGGGCCCGAACGCGGGCCACACCCTCGTGGTCGGCGACGACAAGATCGTCCTCCGGCTCACCCCGAGCGGGGTCTTGCATCCCCACACCCGCTGCGTCCTCGGTCCGGGCATGGTCATCAACCCCAGCGTGCTCCTCGATGAGATCGAGACCCTCACGTCACGGGGCGTCGACGTCGCGGGGCGCCTTTTCGTCTCCGACCGCGCGCATCTGATCCTCCCGTTTCACATCGCCGTCGACACCCTCCGGGAGGAAGCGGCGACGGGGACCAAGATCGGCACCACGAAGCGAGGCATCGGCCCCTGCTACGAGGATAAAGTCGGCCGCCGTGGCCTCCGCATCGGTGACCTGCGGAGGATCGACCACGCCCGAACCCGTGTTTCCGAGGCCCTGCGTCATTGGGCCGTGCTCGCGGAGGCGCTCGGCGGGGCCGCCCTCCCGTCGATCGACGAGGTGATGGCTCCGCTCGAGACCCAAGCGCAGCGTCTGCTGCCGTACCTCGCCGACACCGGCGCGCGGCTCGAAGCGTGGGTCCGCGAGAAGCGCCGCATCATGTTGGAGGGGGCCCAGGGCACGATGCTCGACGTCGACCACGGGACGTACCCCTACGTCACGTCGTCGTCCGCCGTGGCCGGAGGGGCATGCACCGGAGGCGGGATCGGACCGAGTCGGGTGGACCGCGTGGTGGGGATCACCAAGGCCTACACGACGCGGGTTGGCGAAGGCCCGTTCCCGACCGAACTCTCTGCGACGTCGCCGGGAGCGAAGGCGGGTCAACACCTCCGTGACGCCGGGGGCGAGTACGGGTCGGTTACGGGGCGCCCGCGACGGACGGGTTGGTTGGACCTCGCGGGGCTGCGGTTTGCGCGGCGCGTCAATGGGCTCGACGCGCTCGCCGTCACCAAGCTCGACGTCTTGCGCGGACTCCCCGAACTCTCCGTCTGCGTCGGCTATCGCGCCGCCGACGGAACCGAGCACGATGTCGAAGCGCCAGCGGGGTCCGAGCCGATCTACCGCACGTTTCCCGGGTTCCAAGAGGATCTGAGCACGTGCCGACGCATCGAAGATCTTCCCGGGGCCGCCCGGACCTACCTCGATTTCATCTCGGTAGAGACGGGACTTCCGATCGACCTCGTTTCCGTGGGGCCTCGTCGCCGCGAGACGATCGCCATTCACGATTCCTTCGGGTCGGGGTGACCCGTCCCCTCAGCGCGGCTAGGCTTGGCCCATGCCGGCGTGGTTGTTCCTCGCGACCTCCCTCTTGGCACCCGCACCGCAGGACCTGCCGGCGGCGGCCGCCGCCTCGACCCAGCCCCCCCGCTGTCGCACCGATACCCGTCGACGGACGGTATGGGGTCTCGCCCGCCGGCCGGCGCTGGCGGAATACTGTCGTCGCTTGAGCCGGGCGGAAGCCCGACGGGGTGAAGACCCGAAGGGCGCAGAAGAAGATGCGCGCCGCGCCGATGCCCTCATGCCCGGCACGGCGGCGCCCTCGGTGGTGCTCGGTCGGCTCGCCGCCGAGCGCGGAGATGACGAGGCCGCGCTCGTCGCCTTCCGTCGCGCCGAGGCCATCGCTCCCGAGAGCGTCGCCTCGCCCGTCGTGATGCTGACCTTGGCCCGCAGCCTCAGCCGGCGCGGAGCGTTCTCCCGCGCGGCCGCGGTGTACCGGCGGTTGGTGCCACGGGCCGCGCTGATGCCGCAGCCGGCGCAGCGCGTAGCCGTGTTGCTGGAGGCGACCTACGTCGTCTTGGAGGAGAACGCAGGGCAACCAGAGCCGCCACCGGAAGCCCTCGCGTACGTGCGCGAAGCATCACGGGTACGACACCACGGTCTGGAGCTCGATGTCGCGATCACCTTGGCGCTTGTCCTCGACCTCTCTGGCCGACGGGCCCAAGCGGATGCCATCGTCTCCGACCTCCGAGGCCTCCGCGCCTGGGCCGAGCGCGACCGGAGCCGGTATCTCATCCACGACGAAGACCGCATCCTGCTTCAGGCCTGGGCCCGAACGCAGCATGCGCCCCAGGCGGCCGCGCAAGCGTTCAGCGCCTACGCCCGCGACGCCCGGACCACGAGTCCCTTCGCCGAGCTGGCCGCCCGTCGGGCGAAGGGATCGAGCGCCGCCGCGGTCGGTCCGACGGGTCGCCGAGGCGGCCGTTGACGCGCCCTCGGCTCGCCAGCGTGGTCCTCGTGCTCACCGTAACGACGTGGGCCGGGGTGGCCGCCCCCGCCCCGAGCATCTGGCGACGGGCGGCGGCCCCGAGTACGCACGCCGCCGCCGAGATGCGCCAACGGGCCGGTGACCAGCTCGACGAGCACGTCCGCCTGGGGCAACGCGCGGCCTCGCGCTCGCAGCCCCAAGCCACGGTCGCGGCCCTCGACGGAGCGGCCCAGGCACTGGACGGCGCCGAGAACCATCGCGATCCGATGCTCCGCCACCAGATGGGCCGGGTTCATCACTACCGCTACCAGCTCGTGTCCGACGCACGTGAACTCGAGCTTGCCATCGAGCATTTCCAGTACGTCGTACGACATCCGCGAACGCCGACGACCCTACGTGCCTCTGCGCTCCAGACCATGGCGGTCAGCTACGCCCGTCTCGGTCGCCACCGAGACGAAATCGAGGTCTACGACGAAGCGCTTACCCTCGAACCCGACCCAGACAGCCACGCCGTTCTCCTCGCCAACCAGGCAGAAGGGCTCATGGCGAGGGGGCGGATCCTCCAGGCCGTACGCGGCTACCGTGCGGCCCTTCGCGTGACCTCGACCGTCCTCATGCTGGAGAGCGGCGTGACCACGTTGTGGGGGCTGGCCGTCGCCCTCGACCGGTCGGGCGACCTCGAGGGGGCCCTCGCGAGCATCGCGTCGGCGCGGCGGTACGACCCCCTGGACCAACGACTCAACGGCCCCGGCTGGTTCTTCGTCCCGGCGTACGACGAGGCCTACTACGCCGCCCTCGGTCACTGGCAGCGGGCCCGCGCGGCGCGGGACATGGCCGATCGCGACGAGAGCTACGGCGCGGCCATCGCGTCGTGGCGCTCGTTTCTCGATCGGGCCCCCCGCGACGACCCCTGGGCCCCCATCGCGCAACGACGCCTCGCCGACTGCCAACGCGAGCAGCGCGAGCGACGCGCGCGCTGACCCGTCAATTCAGACGAAAAGAAGCGACGCCGGGCTTCCCCGCCTTGACGTTGACGCTCTGGGTTCGGGTCGACTTGTTGGCGGGGGTGCAGCTCACCGTATGGCGTCCGACCGGGACCTTGACGCGGATGTTCTTTCCGCTCCCTCGAGGCGCCCCGTCCACCGCGAACGCGCAGGTACCGCCGATGGCGATGGCCACCAAGGTTCCCGTCCCCCCCTCTTCAGCGGGCGCAGGCTTCTTCTTCTTTTTTTTCTTCTTCTTCTTTTTCGTCGGCGCGGGGGCGGGCGCGGGCGCCGGAGCCGGCTTGGGTCGCGGTGTCGCGACCGGTCGCGGACGTGGTCGTGGCGTTCGGGGCTCCGCGGGGGACGGCGATACGACGGTTTTGGCCGAGCCGTCCTCGTCCTTCTGGTCGTCGTCGTCGCCGTCGTCGTCTTCAGCCGAATCTTCGTCGTCGGACTTCGGCTCGTCCGTCGACGCCTCGGGGTCGTCGGACCCGTCTGCGTTGTCGCCATCCGGAAGGTCGGCGGCGGGCGACGCCGGCGAGGATGTTGGTACCTCCACCGGCGCCGTCGAGACGTCGACCCCGCCCTCGCTCGTCGTCGCGTCGGCCCGCTCCTCCCCTTCGTCCCTGAATCCAAAGTAGGCCGCCCCCGCCACCAGCGGAAGCAAGACCAAAACGGCCGCGAGCGCCACGAGCAGAGCTCGGCGATGGGACGAGGACGGCCCTGCCAATGCGGTCGCCGGGACCGACGCCGCCGCCGCCGCCCTGTCGAGGGCGGGGTCCACCTCCACCCAACTGCCCTGACGCACCCGGGGCGGCGGGGGCACGCTGCCCGGTCCGTCGACCGGCGCCGCCGAAGGTGGCGGCGGAGGTGGCACCGAACCGGGGTGACTCCCGGGCGGCGCGATGAACCCCGGGGCGCTCGCCGGCGGAACCGGGCGGCTCGGCGGCGGGGGCGGCACCGAGCCGCCGGGGTCGTGCCCCATGAATTGCGTGCGCTCGAAGTCGTGCTCTGCGGGCACGCCGGAACCCGGGTGTGAGCCCGGCGCCGACGGCGGGGGAAGGCGGTGGTGGGCCCCGGCCACGCTCCGACCGGAAGCCCCCGGCCGGGAGCTCGGAAGCGGTCGCATCATGGTTCGGTCTTCGTCGTCCAGAGGGCGACGGGCGAGCGGTGACGTGGGCGAGATCTTCACCGGCCTCGGGTCGTCGGCTGGCTCGGCGTGTGCGAGGCGTCCGATTTGATCGATCAACACCTGGCCTTCCGCGCTCGCGTACGGCTTCAACGCATGCGCGAGCGCGTAAACGCTGGCGAACCGCGCGCTTCGGTCCTTGGCGAGGGCCCAACCGATAATCTGGTCCAACTCCGGGGGAAGGTCGGGGCGCAGCTGACGGATCGGGATCGGCTCCTCCCGGGTGATCTTCAACATCAACTCCGCCATCTCGCCCTGGAACGGGGTGACGACGGTGAGCATCTCGTAGAGGATGCAGCCGAGCGACCACACATCCGTACGCCCGTCGATGTCTCGCGCCTTACGCACGAGCTCGGGCGACGAATACCGCGACATCCCGAACATCACGGTCGCCGTCATCTCGCCGTCGACGACGATCGCCCCCGGGTCCTTCAGGACTTTGGCCGTGCCGAAGTCGGTGACCTTGACGAGCGGCGCGCCGCCCCTTCTTCGCGTGAGAAACAAATGGGCCGGTTGAAGCTCCCGAAGGACGACCCGATGGCTGTGCGCCTCCTGAACGGCCTCCGCCGCCTGGAGGAGGTAGAGAACGGCTTCTTCGAGACGGAGGGCGCCTTGACGAGCCATGTGCGCCGCGAGGTCGATGCCCTCCAAGTATTGGCGTACGAAGAAGAACGAACCGTCGGAGTGGGTCCCCACATCGAGAATTCGCGCGACGTGCTCCGACTCGAGTTTGCTGAGGGTTCGGGCTTCGCGGCGAAACTGCTCGAGCTGTTTTTCATCGCAGAGGTGTGGCGACAGCAGCCGCACCACCACGCGTTGATCGAACTCGGTATGACGGGCTTCGAGCAGCAGGCCGCGTCCCCGGCCCAGGACGTTGGCGACCCGGTACTTGCCGGCGATGATGTCCCCGGGGTGCATTTCAGTCGGTCGTCACGGCGCAGTCGAGCCTCACGTGAGGAGGCTACACGATGGCCTATGCGTTGGCACGCCGCGGTGTAGACGCGCGCGCCCACATCGCCACCGTGGCGCGGCTCCGGCGACCGTCGTCAGGTGCCGCCGCCCATACCGCCCATACCGCCCGTACCAGCAGCCATGCCACCGGAACCACCGGTGCCGCCCATGCCGCCAGCACCGCCCATGCCACCGGCGCCGCCGGTGCCGCCGCCCGTGCCGCCAGCACCGCCCATGCCGCCAGCGCCGCCGGTACCGCCGCCCGTGCCGCCGGTGCCGCCGCCTGTGCCGCCGGTGCCGCCACCCGTGCCGCCGGTGCCGCCGCCCGTGCCGCCAGCAGCGCCCACACCGCCACCCCCGGTCGTGGGGTCTCCGCCCATGTTGCCGGCGCCCCCCTGGGCGTCAGCGCCCCCCGTAGCCTCGGGGATCAGGGACCGGTCGACGGAGGCGATGAGCTCACAACCGCCCAGCGAAGCGACCGCGGTGATGCCAGAGATGGGGATGAGGAACAAAAGAGTCTTCGAATTCAGCACGACAAGGCTCCCAGCTGGTCAATCCAGTTCGTTGAGGCTCAGCTCAAAAGGTCCACTTCGCGGAGGCACCCCCGCCGCGCGGGCCACCGTACGGCGTGACCTCAGGCACGAGTGAGGCCTCTTCGGAGGCTGCTTCCTCGTCGCCGCCCGTCAAGTTGCTGATCAGGAGCACGGCCCCGGTAATCCCGAAAGTGAGGGCCACGCCGAACGACATATCGGAGATGAGCGCATTGCGCTCCGCTCGGTCGGCGTTGTCGGTCGTGGGCTCTTCGTCGAAATCGCTCTGAGCGGAGAGCGCCTGGACCCCGAACACGGTGCCTACCACCAACCCCGCGCCCGCGATGCCCAGTGTGACGTAGGCGGGAATGTTCGACGGCTCCTCCTCCTCGAGCGCGGCGGCCCCGGGGTCGGGGGTCGGGCCTTGCGGCGGCGCGGGAGCCGGCGTCGCCGCCGGCTCCAAGGCGACCTCCAACGTCTTTTTCTCGTTGGCCTTGACCATGACGGTCTCGGTCTTCGGCGCTTTGCCGTCGGCCGACACGACGATCGTATGTTCGCCGGCCGCGACGGAAAGCTCGTTGCCCTCCGCCGGCTGCCCATCGACCTCGATGCGCACCCCCTGAGCATCGGGCGGCGAGACGGTCACGGTCACGGTGGCCGGCAGAGCGGCTTCGAGGGCGGCGATCCGCTTGCCCGCCTCCGTGATCTTGTCTCCGTGTTTGGTCTGGTCGGGGTTGCTGTCGATGAAGGTGCGGTACGCGGCCACGGCCTCGGCCGTACGACCCAGCTTGTCGAGACAGGCGGCGATCTGAAACTTGGGCTTGGCGCCGGGAATGGTCTCTTCCGCCGTTTGGTAGAGCGGTAGGGCGTCTGCATAGGCCCCCGCGGCGAACTTGGCTTCGGCTTCCTTGAAGGCGGCGATGGCCTTCTCACGCTTCGCCGCTTCGGAGGTCTGACCCTGCGCCACCGACGTGAGGGTCGTCAGGCCCACGGTCAGGCCCATTCCGACGGCGCCAACGGTCACCGCCGTGCCGCCGGCGTACCCACCGACGACGGGGGCGCCCGTCAGGCACGCAATCAAACCGAAAGTCGGGGTTCGGCCCTGCAGCCGCGGTCGTCCATCTCGCATAGGAAAGGTAACTCCTGAGGTTGGTGGCGTGGTGATACCGTGGCTCGCGACACGGCATCAAGGTTTCTGGGTCCGGTGGCGATCTGCATGTACGAACGAGTACCTAAAGGTGAGATGCCTTCGCATGGGTCGACCGAGCGTCGGAACCATCCGGTCCCGCTTCGGGGTTCTGTTTCTTCCCCTGCCGCTGCCGATAAGCTGCGGCCAC
The DNA here is from genome assembly GCA_039027095.1 of Myxococcota bacterium. GTDB lineage: Bacteria > Myxococcota_A > Polyangia > Polyangiales > Polyangiaceae > JAPYTK01. The sequence goes on along the minus strand of JBCCLB010000005.1, from coordinate 23,711 downwards.
AAGCACGGTGGTGAGGAGGGCCCCCAGTTGCGTGGCGGACAGGCGCAAGGCGGTTTCTGGCCCCGTCATCATGGCCGCGGCGGCGAGAACGGCCACCAGGCCGAACGCGACCGCGCCGCCACGCACGCGGAGCGCTGTCGCCCCCTTCAGCCCGGTCGCCCATGCGGCCACGAGCAACGCCGCCGCCAGCACCCCTCCCAGGGGCGCGCTGACGGGTAGCGTGAAGACGCCACGATCGAGGTCGCCGCGGAGGCACTCTGTCGCAAACCGGCCGCCCGCGTCACACCACGCCGCGAACAAGAGGCGCTCTCCGGCGAACGTGGGTCGCATTCGCCACGCGAGCAGGGCCAGGGTCAGGCCGAGACAGGCCTCGTAGAGCTGGGTCGGGTGAACGGGCAGCGCGTTCGCCGACTCGGGCCCGAGCACCCCGGACCGCACCTGGCTCCACCACACGAGCGGGAACTCCAGGCGGGGCAGCCCGTCGGTCCCCGACGGCGGCGCGGGAAACGTGCCGAGGCGTCGTAGCCACATCGGGGCGGACGAGGGCAGCGTCCGCCCGAAGTCGGAGCCGGAGACGTAGCTACCCAGCCGGGTCATCGAGAACCCAATCGCGACCGCGACGACGCCGGCATCGCCGAAACGCCAAACGGATTCGGGTCGTACCCGCAGCACGAGCCATGCGCCCAGCCACCCCCCCCACCACGCACCGTAGAGCGACAGGCCGCCGCGCGCGAACGCCAACGCGTCGCGAACCGTCGTCGCCACGACGTTCGGGTTCACCGCCACGTAGAAGAGCCGCGCGCCGACGAGGGCGGTCGCGACCGCCGCCACGAAAGCGAGACCGATCCGACTCGGGTCATCACATCGTGACCGCCGGGCCCAGCGCTGCATCCACGCCCATCCGAGCGCCAGCGAGACCGCAAGGGAGACGCCGAAGCTCGAGAGGACGACGGGGCCAAACCCCTCGGGCGCCCATGGCGTTGGCACCAGGATGCGGGCGAGCGTGGGAAACACGACGCCGTGGCTTACGTCGCCCCTTCGAACCGAGCAACCGGCGCGGGCAAGGGTCGCGCTCACGCGCAACACGAAGGTGCGACCCTCACGTCGACGCGGTCGGCCCACGATCGTTGTCGCCTTCGTGGGCGTCGTTGGCGCCAGGGGCGGACTCCCTCAACGGACGCCACCGCAGGTGTATGATGGGGGCGCCGCGGTCGATGGACCTCAAGGAAGCACAGCAGCTGGTCGAGGACCTGGAGCCGAAGATCGAGCGCCTCAAGTCGCTCTATCAGCAGTACTTCATGGGCATCGAAAAGATCCCCCCCCACGTCCTGCGCAAAGACGTGGAGCGCAGCATCTTTCGAATGCGACGCTCGAAGCTGCAGAACACGAGGCTCCGGTTCAAGTTCCAGCAGCTGGTTCAGCGCTACAACACCTACGACCAGTACTGGAGCCGCATCATGCGGCAGATCGAAAAGGGAACCTTCAAGCGCGACCTCCGTCGTGCGGCCAAGCGCTTCGGACAGGCCGAGGCCTTGACCATCGCCGGCCGAAAGGCGCAGGCGGCCCTCAAGGGCCTCGACGACGATGAAGCCGCGCCCGCCCCCGAGCCCGGTCCGCCGGTGTACGAGCTGCCCGACCCGTCGGGCTTCGAGATCGAACTCGACCTCGTGGAGGATGACGTCCCCACCCCCCCCGCGCGCCCGGCCCCGACAGCCTACGACCAGAGGCCCGTCTGGGACCCGAGCGAACTGTACGCCGGATCCTCGCGGCCGCCGGCGTCCACCGGGTCGCCTCATCCTGCCCATCCTCTCGCGGCCCCGCCCGCCGAGCCCACGCGACCAGGAAATCCGCCGCCCCCGCCATCGGGTCCACGAGTCTCCCATCCGAGCCACCACCCCGTGCCGAGAACCCTAGGTCGCCCGCTCCCTCCCCCCGCGCCGCGACCCGCCCCGGGCGGGCATCACGGGTCCGCCGCGCGACCTCCTCCCACCCGGCCGCTCGCGCCCCCTCCGCCGCCGCCGACCACCGGAGGCGCGTCGGGCCGGGCGCCCGCCGGCCAGGCCCTTTTTGGCCGCGCCCGACCCGCCCCAGCCGTGTCGGGATCACCGCCCCAGCGTTCTCCCCGAACCCCGGCGGAAGGCGCGCGCCCCTCCCCTCCGGCGCCCCGGGCTTCGCCTCCCGCACCCCGAAGCGCCCAGCCGCGGGCCGCGTCGACGGGCGGCGATGGCGCGACAGAGGCCGCGAAAACCCGTGCGGTCTACGACGCCTACGTGGCGGCGCGCGTGCGAACGGGACGAGGCGCGAATGTGAGCTACGACTCGATGCGAGCGAGCCTCGAACGCCAAGCCGCACAACTGCGAAAGCAACACGGGCGCAACCGTCGTGTCGACTTCGAAGTCGTGGAGCGCGACGGTAAGCCCCTGATTCGGCCCGTGGTCAAGTAGCGCGGGGGACCTCTTGCTCGCGGTGAAAGCCTCTTGGTCGCGATTGACAGGGTGCAGGGCCGAGCGGTGGCGGTCAGGCGAGGCTCACGTCACCGCGCGGCGGATGCCACTGGTTTTGTCGTCGCAAAAGAGGATGGCACAGGCGACGCGATCCGAAGCCTGGACGCGCACACAGAGGGTCGCGAGGTCGTCGTCGACGTCGACCAGCTCGCCCTCGACGACGACCCCAGAAGCGTAGCGTACGCGTTCCAGCGCCACCCACCGGCCACGATAGCGCTCATCGCGACACAGCTCTTCCCAGCGCGTCGCGGGGGCATTGCGGGCAGCGTTCGAGTCCATGATCGCACCGGGAGCCCGGACGGCTCCACCCCGACCAGGTAACGGTCATGAACCAAGGGTGTCAACCCGCCGTTTCTTCCCTTCCGGTCGGCGCGTTGCGCTATCGTCGGAGCGCCCGAGGCGAGGCGACGGATACGCGCTGTGAACGAATACACCCGACGCGAAGAGATTCAGTGGACGCTGATCACCGTGTTCATCCTCGTCGCGTCGGTGGCGGTCGCGATCATGCGGCTCGTCGTCGCCCGAGGACCGATGGTGACGGACCCGACCGCCATCGAGGCAGAGCGCACGGCCAAACAGGCCGCGCTCGATTCGAAGCAGTGCGTGAAGTGGGCCAAGCAGTTGCCCACCGAGGTCCGGATTTTCAAAACGCGGTCCGCGCAGGCCAAACAGCGCGCCGCCGAGCAGAAGCCGGGCAAAAAGGATGATGTCGCGTTGCCATGGTCCCCGGCGAGTTCGGTCCTCAAGTTTGCCCGTGCCCTCGACCGGGCTGGCTGCCGACCCGCAGCGGCATCGAAAGCGGCAGCCCCGGCGTGGGCCGCGGTCGCAAAGGCCAATCGGATCGCGGATCCCGGCGCCGATGCGAACCGGCGGCAGGCGGCAGCGCAAAAGCTCCTTCGCCTCTTCGATGAGGCGCCGCTCGCGGCGCTCGAAAAGGACGTGCGGGCTGCGGACGTCGCGATCGCGGCGCGTGCCGCGACCGCCACCGAAACGCGCGAGAAGGCGAAGGTGCAAGCAATGCTCCCGACCGGGCTCTTCCCGCGGGGTCCCGCCATCGGGGTGGGGGTCGGGGTCGCCCTCGCCGCGCTTCTCATCAGCTACATCAGCGTCCGGTCGGCATCGATGCGGCGCGGGCGGACGCTCATCTCGCTCCGTCGCTTCGCCAACACGCCAGAAGCGGGGCTCCAGGCGGCGGCGATCGTTCGCCTCGCGGCCCATCACAACGGCGGCGAACCGGGCATGGTGATCGGCGCCGCCCTGGGCGGCCTCATCGCGTGCGCCCTCGCGCCGACGGAGGACCCCAACGTATTCATCGCCGACCTGTTCGTCGCTGGCGCCATGGGGGGGCTGCTCGTCGGCCTCGCGGCCCAGTGGCTCGTCCGCACGGTAACCGGGGTCGATCGCTGGCGCGCCCGCACGAAGGAGCTCGGCGAAATCGAAAAGCCCACCATCCCTGTCGCGCTCATTCTCGGAGGCGTCACCCCCGGCCTCGAGAAGCAATTTCTCCGCTACTTCGAGGCGCTTCCCGTCGCTGACGCCGCTACCGTGGTGCAGAAGCTCGCGGCCCAAGCTGAAGAACAAATTCTCGCCGCCGCCGACGCGGCCTCCAAGCAGCAGGCCGCGATGGCGGCGGGGGCGACGGCGGTCGACCCGACGGCCCCCGCCCCCGCCGCGGCCGCGGGATCGACACCGTGGCCCGGTTGAGCCGGGACGAGGCGTCAGAACATTGACGCGTTTACAAGACGAGGCGCCGTCCCCAAGTTCGCGACGTGAAGGCCGCATCGACGACGCTGGACGCAGCCACCGCCACCGTCGTCGCGCTCGGGGTGTTCATCGCCCTGGCCACCTGGCCCGGCCTCGCGCGTGCCGAGCGTGAAAACCCGTGTAACCCCCGCGACCACGGGTTTGGCGCTTATGAACGCTGGCGCGCGCTCCCCTCGGGCGGACACGTGCTACTTCCGCAAAGGGCGGGGACGACCAAGCGGGGGGGCTTCGACCTTCTCGTGCACTTTCACGGTCGGGACCCCATCCGCAAAGCACTGGCCCCGCTCGACCGCGGGGTCGTCATCGCCGCCATCGATCTCGGCGTTTCGTCGGCTCCCTATCATCGGCGCTTCGCCCGGCCCGAGGTATTCCGACGGATGCTCGAGGAGGTACGCGCCGCGATGCGAGACCACCACGGCCGCCGAGATCTTTATCTGAGGCGGATCGGGCTCTCGTCATGGAGTGCGGGCTTCGGCGCCACCGCCCAGATCCTCCGCCAGCCGCTGGGAGAGAAAATTGACGCGGTCGTGCTGTTGGACTCCCTCTACGGCAGCTTTCGCGACCCGAAACGACGTCGAGGCTTGAAGCAGGAGCGCCTGCGCCCGTTCGCCGCGTTCGCCCGACGCGCCGCCGCGGGGGACCGCTTTTTCTTTCAGAGCCACTCGCAAGTCCCGACCCCAGACTACGCGAGCACCCGAGAGACCAGCCTCTGGGTTCTTGGAGAGGTAGGCGGTCGGTTGCGCGCGGCAGACCGAAAAGAACGTCTCGGACTTCATCTCATCGAGCGCTACGACCGTGGGGCGTACCGTGTGCGTGGGTACGCGGGGCGCGACAAGCCCGCCCATTGCGGCCACCTCGGCCTCATTCGCGGGGTCGTGGGCGAGCTCCTCACCCGCCGTCGATGGCGAACCCCCGCCGCCCGCGTCCGGGCGCGATGACGAGCGGGGGAGCCGCGATCGTGGTGTGAGGAGGATGATGGGTCGGCGAGCGAGCCGGCACGCGGGCGGCCGGGCGAGCGTTCTGCGCCGAAGGGGCTACGAGGACGACGCAGGCGTGCTGCGACGGCGGCGCCGATGGGCCCAAAAGCCGAGCGCGCCCAAGAGCCCGAGACCGCCAACCGCGCCGCCGGGCCCGCCCCCGCTGCTCCGGCCGAGGGGGCCTTCGACGGTGCAGCTGCTCCCTGAGGAAGAGGTCACGAGAGATCCCCCGTTGCGGGAAGGCTTAGGCACGGACGGGTCGCTGCTGCCTCCGCCGCAGGGACACTCGGGCCACGTCCCCGTCGCTTCGGTGGTCTGCAGCGACGTCGGCAACGAGGTCTGGTCGGCCGAAGCCGTCAATGCGAGATCGTTGGCGAGCGCCGGCCGACTGAGTTCGGCCCGGAGACGGGTCACCTTGACCGCGGACGGGTTGAGTCCCGCGAAGAGAACGTCCAGGTCGGCCTCCGCCGCCTCGCGCGCCCCTTCGACGTCCGTCGGGTCCTCGCCGTAACCACTGTCGGCCGGACCGACGAAGTCGATCACGTTCAGCACGTTGTTGCGGAAGCCCATGACCGAGTAGTCGACGCTAGACTCCACCAACCAGGCGAACCCGCTGCTCTCGTCGTAGGCGGCCTGGCGGAGTTGTCGGTAATTGCTCTGATTCTGGTCCCAATCCCAGACCAGGTCGGACGCTTCGATGGTAAAGCTCGGAAAGTTCGCGGGCTCGTATCGCCCCTCGCCCACCACGTAGAGCGTCATGGTGGTGGTGGCCCCCGTCCCGGCGGCGACCATCTTCAGCGGTAGCGTGGGCGACGCCCCCGGTGTCGTGATCCGTACGGGCGCCATCTTGTCGATGCCGACGCCGGGCACGAGCTTCATCGCCAAGAACCCAAACCCGTTGTTCACGTAGTCGGCGATGATCGGGTCGATGTCGGCCGGGATGTTGTACCCGTGGCTGTCGAGCCATTGGTCGAGCGCGGCCGGGTCGCTGGCCTGTAGCTGCACGGTCTCGAAGGGGCCCACGACCTCGCTCGCAATCACGTCGACGCCGCCGCTCGGACTCGCACCTCCGGCCCCGGAAGTGGCGCTTGGCGCCACCGCGAGGCCACCGTCTTCGGTTTGGCAGAGGCTCCAGTCGCAGTCGAGCGGAGGCGGCGAGACCGACACCGTCGTGTCGAACCCCAGCTGGTTGAAGATCAAGTCGGACGACACCCCGACGTCGACCAGGCCCCGCGTCGGCAGCACCCACGCGAAGTCCTCCGGGTTGCCGGCGTATTCGATCTGGTCGTAGAGCGTCGTCTGTCCGGCGCTCACCGAGAGCACCATGCGGTGGCCCGTGACCTGAGTGTTCTCTTCCGGGGGGACGAAGCAGCCGCCGCATGCCGCCGCGAGGCGCGGCCCCGCCACGAGCGCCACCGACCCCGCGAGCACTGCCGTCGCGATCGCCTTGTTCTTGGATGGTTCTCTCATGACCGAGGCGTATGCAAGTTGACGTCCAGATCGCAAACCATCGAAATAACTCGCCCCGCATCACGATGGAGGACCGGGCTTGGCACAGGCCGACACACCCTCTGGGCGTCGGTGTCGGGGTGGGCGGCGACGGCGGGCGTCACCCGGGCGGCGGGTGGGTCGTAGCGACGACGGGGGCGACGCTCAAGGAACGGCGCCCTCGTCGAGCAGCCGCATCCCCTCGAGCAAGAGCCCCTCAGGGCTCGCTTGGATCAAGCGCTCGGAGGGCTGGAACTCTGGATCAACGGCGAAGGCACCTTCTTCGCCGAGCGTCAGCAACCGGTAGAAGGCGGTCTCTCCTTGCACGTCCTCCCACAGCGCGTTGACGATTTGGCCCTCGACGAAGTGAATCTGACCACGCTTCGCCCCCGCCGTGAGGTTGAGCGCGCACGTTTTTCGCCCGTGCCAGAGGATCTGCACGATCTCCGGGATGCCCATCTGGGAGAGCGACCCGGACACGCCCCGTGGCGCCTCGTGCTCGCTCTTGCGCTCGACGATTTGCGCGAGCTTCGCGACGAGAATCTCGTGCGACAACGGTTTCGGCTGGAAATCGTCCACCCCAAGCTTGAGCGCCCTCTCGACGACATCGCGACTCTTTCGCGACGACAAGAACACCCAGCTCGCCCCGGGTTGATGTTGGGCAACCCACTCCCGCAGCGGAAAGCCCGCGCCCTGGGTCTCGAGGTCGACCTCACTGACGACGAGGGCAAACTCAGTCCGCTCGAGCGCCTCCCGCGCCTCGGGCCCAGTACGGGCCACGTGAACGTCGAATCCCTGTTCAACGAGGCGTAGCTGCAGGACCATCGTCTCTTCGGGGTCGGGGTCGACCACGAGCACACGATGCCGATTGGCGAGGAGGTCGGTGAGGATCTTCTCGCCGCCGCTCTCCAGCTCGAGGACCTCGACCAAATTCTGGTCGAACACGGTGCCGGCATGCTGACGCAGCACGTCGATCGATTCCTCGGGGCTGAGCACCCGGTCGTACGGATTGGCCGGATTTCGCGTCAGGTCGGCGTAGGAGTCGGCGAGCGCCAGGATGCGCGCCCCCATCGGGATGTCCGAGCCACGCGCCCCATCAGGGATCCCCCCTCCTCCGACGCGCTCGTACATGCGCGTCACGATGTTCATCACCTCATCGGGGAGCCCCACCGACTCCATCAACTGCGCCGGCAGCTTGTAGACCTTTGTCGCGAGGTCGAAGTGGTCGTCCATCTGCGCCACGTTGAGGGCGGTCAGGTGCTTGTCTCCCATTTTTCCCAGGTCGTGCAGGTAGCTGGCGATGAGGACCGGTTGCGTCTCTCCGTCGGTGAGGTTGACGCGCTCGCATATGTTCGCCGCAAGCTGGGCCACCACGGCGCTGTGGCCGCGGGTGTTGGGGCGCTCGTTCTCCAGCAACCCGACCAAGACCCGCAGCGACTCCAAGAGAGAGGCGGACGAGACACGCTCGTGCTCGCTTCCCCCACGACTCGAAGGAGGCCCCAACCCGAGCGGACGCGGCATCAGTGAGCTTCGACGCTTGCGGGGCCGCGACCGCGCCGCACCGTCACCCGACGTACCCGGAGCAGCCACTCCCTCTCGGGCAGACGCTTCTGACGCTGCGTCGGCGGCCTGCGCCACCCGGTCGACGCTGTCCGGCCGAGGACGTCGCTGAGGGGCACGCGCCGCTTGTCGGTTCAATCCCGCCGCGCGGGCGAAACTCGGCTTCGAATCGAGATCCGGCACCAGCCCCTCGGCGAGTTGCGTGGTCGGCGGGCGCTCACGACGCGGCAGAGAGGGCTGTCGTGCCACGCGGTTCGGGTCGACCTCGGCCGAGCCTCCTACAAAGGCACCCCGGCCGCGTTCCAGACGACGGCCGGTCGAAGGCCGCTCACGACGGACGTCATCGACCTCGCCGTAGCCGTACGGAACGTCTTGCGGGGTAAGCCGATGTCGCGCCCGCGGAGGCGGGGCGTCGCGCTCGATGTAGCCGTCGTCGAACGCATGGCTCGGTTCGTCGACGATGTCCGACCGCACCGCCCAAGGGTCGTCGATCGCGGGCGGTCGACGGGCGATGCCCCCCCCCGTGCCTCCGTCACGAGCACTCGCCCCCGTCACGCGACGCGGCGGCGCGAACTCGCCGGTGACCGGTCGCCCCGGGGCCCCGGCCGACGGTGCCCGCTCCGGGGCACTGGCCCGGTCGTCTCGATCCCGCGACGACGCACCGGTGCGTCCCCTCTCGCGAGGTGTCGTCTGGTCGGCGAACAGCCCCTCGAACGCCTCGGCCTGCTCCCGGTCGAGGATGTCGTCGAACCGCTGGCGATCGCCATCGTACCCCCGCTCAATCGCGGCGACCACCGCTTCGGGGCGCGCCACCATCGGGGCCACCGTCTTCACCTTGGCCCCCATCTGCAGCTCCTTCAGCGCCTGGAGGTCGTCGGGATCCGCCGTCGCGATGATGAGCTTGTCGCCTTTTCGGTCGAGGACGAGGGGATAGACACCGAAGTGCTGCGCCAGTCCCTTCGGAACGACCCGGAGCGCCTCGCGGTCGACCTTCGCTTTGGCCATGCGAGCCGTGCTGACGAACTGCGTCTTGTGCAACGTCGCGATGTACTTGAGCAGGACGTCCTCGGGCACCAGCCCGAGCTGGACGAGCGCATCCTCGACCCGCATGCGCTTTCGGCGCGCATGGTCGACCACCTGGAGGTAGTGGTCTTCCGCGAGCTTTCCGTCGGCGTAGAGCCGATCCGCCACGCGCTTGTTGATGCCGACTCGGTCCGCCACGGATGGGTGCCATTGGGGTCTTAGGGGGCCGACCGCCGGGTGCAAGCCCGCCCCACGCTTTAGGCGATGAGCGTACCGCCTCCCGTGCGCCGCGACCAAAAGACCGGAGCCGCCGACATCACGCGACGACGCCCGCCCGCACCCGCACGGCGACGAGCGTCAGCGAAACCGAGAACGATTGTCGTCCGCGCCGACGCCCCCCCCCCGGTGACGTCAGCGCCGCGATGGTTGGTTCCCCCCCGACCGCGAAATGCTCGGGACGCTATTCCTCGCTGACGGCCGCGAGGGCGGCACCGCCACCGCCCACCCGAACCACTTCGCCTCCGAGGAGGTCGCCGCGGTCGACCTCGACCTTGAGCCGCCGGTACGCGGGCAATCCCGTGCCAGCCGGGATCAGCCGGCCCATGATGACGTTCTCCTTCAGGCCGCGGAGGTCGTCGGTCTTGCCCTGAATGGACGCCTCGGTGAGCACCTTCGTCGTTTCCTGGAAGGAACTCGCGCTGATGAACGACTCGGTCGAAAGGCTCGCCTTCGTGATCCCCAACAGGAGCGGCTCGGCGGTCGCCGGCTTGCCGCCCCGGGCGAGAACCTTTTCGTTCTCGTTCTCGAAGACCTGCTTTTCCACTTGCTCGTCGATGAGGAAGTGCGTGTCGCCGACATCCTTGACGCGGACGCGTCGCAGCATCTGCCGCACGATCACTTCGATGTGCTTGTCGTTGATGGTCACACCCTGGAGCCGGTAGACCTGCTGGATCTCGTTGACCAACCACGCGGCCAGCTCCCGCTCGCCCTTCACCCGAAGGATGTCGTGCGGGTTCGGCGGTCCATCCTGCAGCGCTTCGCCGGGACGAACCCGGTCGCCCGGCTGCACCTGCAAGTGCTTGCCCTTGGGGATGAGGTACTCCCGGGCCTGCTCGGTCATGGGCTGGCCTTCCATGTTGTACGGCGTGACGATGACCTTGCGCTTGCCCTTGGTGTCTTTGCCGAACGAGACCTCACCCTCAATCTCGGAGATGATGGCGTGGTCCTTCGGTTTGCGCGCCTCGAACAGCTCGGCGACCCGGGGCAAACCGCCGGTGATGTCCTGCACCTTGGCCGCGTCCCGGGGCATCTTCGCGATGACTTCGCCCGCCTCCGCGACGTCGCCCTCCTGCGCGACGATGTAGGCTCCGACGGGCAACAGGTAGCGCGCGTCCAAGACCGAGTTCGGGAGCTTCAGGGTCTCCCCCGTCTCGACGTCTTTGATGGTGATGCGAGGACGGAGGTCTGCCGCTTTCGACTCCACGACGACCTTCGCCGAAAGACCGGTCACCTCGTCCACGCGGTCCTGAAAGCTCACGCCCTCGACGAGGTCACCGAACTCGATGCGGCCGCTGACTTCGGTGAGGATCGGCGCGGCGAACTGGTCCCACTCCGCGAGGAGTTGCCCCGGTTTGACCCGGTCACCCTCCTTCACCTTGAGCTCCGCCCCGTACACGAGACGGTTGTGCTCGCGCTCGCGGCCCGTGTCGTCGACGACGATGAGCTCGCCGTGGCGGTTCATGACCACCATGTTGCCGTCATTTCGCGTCTGCACGGTGGCGCGCTTGAGTCGCACGGTGCCCTCGGTACGGGACTCCAGGTAGCTGGCCTCGACCTTGCCGCGAGCCGCCGTGCCCCCGACGTGAAAGGTGCGCATCGTGAGCTGCGTGCCCGGCTCGCCGATCGATTGAGCGGCGATGATGCCGACCGCTTCGCCGATGTTCACCTGGTAGCCCCTCGCCAGGTCGCGCCCGTAACACATGGCGCAGACGCCGCGGCGGGTCTGACAGGTCAAGACGGTTCGGATCATCACTTCTTCCACGCCCGCGTCTTCAACCTTCTGGACCGAAGCCTCGTCGAGGAGCGTGTTGGCGGTGATCAGGACCTCTCCGGTCAGCGGGTCGATCACGTCGTCGAGCGTCACCCGACCGAGGATGCGCTCGCCGAGGCTCTGAATGACCTCCCCCGCCTCTTCGAGCTTGGTCACCCGGATGCCGTCGAGCGTCTCACAGTCGATCTCGGCCACCGTGGCGTCTTGGGCCACGTCGACGAGCCGCCGCGTGAGGTATCCCGAGTTTGCGGTCTTGAGCGCCGTGTCGGCCAGGCCTTTCCGCGCCCCGTGGGTGCTCGTGAAGTACTGGAGCACCGTGAGGCCTTCGCGGAAGTTGGCGGTGATCGGCGTTTCGATGATCTCGCCCGACGGCTTGGCCATGAGACCCCGCATCGCCGCGAGCTGGCGGATCTGTTGGGTGGACCCCCGCGCGCCGGAGTCCGCCATGATGAAGATCGAGTTGAAGCTCGGCTCCATGCTGGACTCCCCCGTCTCCGGGTTCACGACCGCATCCTTGCCGATCTCGGTCATCATCTCGCTGGTGACCGCGTCGGCGACCCCAGCCCAGATGTCGACGATCTTGTTGTAGCGCTCGCCGTCCGTGATGAGTCCCTCTTGGTACTGCTCGACGACGCCTTCGACCTCGGCCTGGGCCTCGCCCAGAAGCTCCTTTTTCTTCTGCGGAATGACCATGTGGTCGAGGCAGATCGACACCCCGGCCCGCATGGCCCAACCGAAGCCCATCGTGCGCATGCGGTCGGCCAGAAGCACGGTGTGCTTGTTCTGGTGTTGACGGTACACGACATCGATCAGTCGGCTGAGCGCCTTCTTGTCGAGGGTCTTGTTGACGTGATCGAAAGAGGTTCCCGGGGGGAGGACCTCGCTGACGAGCACCCGCCCCACGGTCGTTTCCACCGTCCGCCGCATCGGACGCCCGTTGTCGTCGAGCACCGGCTGGTCGTCGTCGTCGATGATGGGGACGCGCACCTTGATGCGCGCGTGCAGGGCGACCTCGTCGGCGTCGAAGGCCATGCGGACCTCCTCCGGCGACGCGTAGACCCCGACGAGATGCCCTTCTGGCTTCCCGTCTTCCACCTTCAACGCCTCGGGCTTGTAGGCGCCACGGGCATACCGCCGCTCGCGCGTCAGGTAGTAGAGCCCAAGCACGATGTCCTGAGTCGGGTTGATGATCGGCCGTCCGTTGGCGGGCGACAGAATGTTGTTCGTGCTCATCATGAGCACGCGCGCTTCCATCTGCGCTTCGACGCTGAGCGGCACGTGGACCGCCATCTGGTCGCCGTCGAAGTCGGCATTGAAGGCGGTGCACACGAGGGGGTGAAGGCGGATCGCCTTGCCCTCGATCAGCACCGGCTCGAAGGCCTGAATGCCGAGTCGATGCACTGTCGGCGCCCGGTTCAGGAGCACCGGATGCTCCGTGATGACCTCTTCGAGGATGTCCCAAACCTCGGGACGCTCCTTCTCGACCATCTTCTTCGCCGCCTTGATGGTGGAGACGTAGCCGCGCTCCTCGAGCTTGTTGTAGATGAACGGCTTGAACAGCTCGAGGGCCATCTTCTTGGGCAGCCCACACTCGTGGAGTTTCAGGTCCGGACCCACCACGATGACCGAGCGGCCGGAGTAGTCGACCCGCTTGCCGAGCAGGTTTTGTCGGAACCGGCCTTGCTTGCCCTTCAGCATGTCGCTGAGCGACTTGAGCGGCCGCTTGTTCGGACCGGTGATGGTCTTGCCCCGACGCCCGTTGTCGAACAGCGCATCGACCGCTTCTTGGAGCATCCGGCGCTCGTTGCGGATGATGATCTCCGGGGCGTTGAGCTCCAACAGGCGCTTCAACCGATTGTTCCGGTTGATCACGCGACGGTAGAGGTCGTTCAGGTCGCTGGTCGCGAACCGACCGCCGTCGAGCGGCACGAGCGGGCGCAGGTCGGGCGGGAGCACGGGAATGACGGTGAGCATCATCCACTCGGGGCGGTTGCCCGACTCCCGGAACGCCTCCACGACCTTGAGGCGCTTCGCGAGCTTCTTCCGCTTGGCTTCACTGGTCGCGGCGCGCATCTCCGTGCGGAGCACCTCCGCGAGCGCGTGCACGTCGACCTGCTTGAGCATTTCGAGGACGGCCTCGCCGCCCATGCCGGCCTTGAAGGCATCGTCGCCGTACTCGTCGAGGAGCTCCATGTAGCGCTCCTCGGGCAGGAGCTCGCCCCGTGAGAGCGCCGTGTCACCGGGGTCGATGACGATATAGGCCTCGCAGTACAGCACGCGCTCGAGGTCCTTGAGCGAAATGTCGAGGATGTTGCCGATCCGCGACGGGAGGCTCTTGAGGAACCAGATATGCGCCACCGGGGTCGCCAGCGAGATGTGCCCGAGGCGCTCGCGGCGGACCTTCGATTGGATCACCTCGACGCCGCACTTCTCGCACACGATGCCGCGGTGCTTCATGCGCTTGTACTTGCCGCAGATGCACTCGTAGTCCTTCACCGGCCCGAAGATCCGGGCGCAGAACAGACCGTCGCGCTCGGGCTTGAAGGTCCGGTAGTTGATGGTCTCTGGCTTTTTGACCTCGCCGTGCGACCACTCGCGGATCTTCTCCGGACTCGCGAGCGAGATCCGGATCGCGTTGAAGGACAGGGGATCTTTGGGCTTCTCGAAAAAGCTGAAAATGTCACGCATGTTCGGCCGTCTCCTCTCGGTCCTTCACTCTTCCTCGGCCGCCGCTGGCTCGGCCGGGGTCGTCTCGATGAGTTCTACGTTCAGGCACAAGGACTGCAGCTCTTTGATGAGCACGTTGAAGCTCTCGGGCAGTCCGGGGTCGAGGGCGTAGTCGCCCTTGACGATCGATTCGTACATCCGGGTGCGCCCCTGGACGTCGTCGCTCTTGACGGTGAGAAATTCCTGCAGCGCGTAAGCAGCGCCGTAGGCCTCCATCGCCCAGACCTCCATCTCCCCCAGGCGCTGCCCCCCGAACTGCGCCTTCCCGCCGAGCGGCTGTTGGGTGACCAGGGAGTACGGTCCGATGCTGCGGGCGTGAATCTTGTCGTCCACGAGATGGTGGAGCTTCAGCATGTACATGATGCCGATCGTCACATCCTGGTGGAACGCCTCGCCGGTCCGCCCGTCGAAGAGCACCGCCTGTCCCGACTTGGGGAGTTCGGCGAGCTCCAGCGCATCGGTGATCGCCTTCTCGGGCGCGCCGTCGAAGACCGGGGTCGCCATGAAGACGCCGCGCTTGCCCAGGGCGGCCAGCCGCATCAAGTCGCCGTCGTCGAGGCTCTCGATGAGCTTGGTCGCTCGGGCGTCGCCCGCGTAGACCGCGCTCACGAACTTTCGCACCTCGGCCGCCGTCTTCTTCTGCTCGACCATCGCCTCCATTTGCTTGCCGAGGATGTGCGCGCCCCAGCCGAGATGAATCTCGAGGATTTGGCCGATGTTCATGCGCGACGGCACGCCCAGGGGGTTGAGCACGATGTCGACCGGCGTGCCGTCCTCGGTAAAGGGCATGTCTTCTTCGGGAACGATCTTGCTCACGACGCCCTTGTTTCCGTGGCGCCCCGCCATCTTGTCGCCCACCTGCAGCTTGCGCTTGATGGCGATGTAGACCTTCACCATCTTGATGACGCCCGGGGGCAGCTCGTCACCGCGGGCGAGCTTGTCGATCTTGTCGCGGAAGTGCTCTTCGCGGGTCTGCACCATGTCGTTGAGATCCTGGAGGATCTGCCGCACCGCGACCTGGTTCTCGACCTCGATGAGCTCCCAGTACTTGCGCGGGATGCCGTCGAGCACCTCGTCCGTGAGCGCATCTCCCTTAGCCAGCAGGACCTTGCCCTTCTCGTCGACCAGCTTCGCCTCGGTCTTCTTTCCCACGAGGAGCTCGGCCACGCGCCGGTGAAAGCTGTCGCGGAGGATGCCGATCTCTTCGTCCCGGGTGCGCTCGATCCGAGCCCGCTCGATGTCTTCGATCTCGCGAGCGCGGGTGTCTTTCTCCTGACCCTTGCGCGAGAAGACCCGGGCATTGATCACGATGCCCGTGACCCCCGGCGGCACCTTGAGCGAGCTGTCGCGCACATCGCCCGACTTCTCGCCGAAGATCGCGCGCAACAGTTTTTCCTCCGGAGAGAGCTGGGTCTCTCCCTTGGGCGTGACCTTGCCTACGAGGATGTCGCCGGGCGACACCTCCGCTCCGATCCGGACGATGCCCGCTTCGTCGAGGTCTTTCAGACCTTCTTCGCCGATGTTGGGGATGTCGCGGGTGACCTCCTCCTTGCCGAGCTTGGTGTCACGGGCGACGCATTCGAACTCCTCGATGTGAATCGAAGTGAACACGTCGTCCTTGGCGATGCGCTCGCTCACGAGGATCGAATCCTCGAAGTTGTAGCCCTGCCACGGCATGAAGGCGGTCAGCACGTTTTGCCCCAGCGCCATCTCGCCCATGTCCATCGCGGGACCATCGGCGAGCACGTCACCGGCCTTCACGATGTCCCCGGACCGAACGATGGGCTTCTGCGTGTAACAGCTCGATTGGTTGGAGCGCTGATGTTTGAGCAGCCCGTAAATGTCGGGAACCTCGCTCCCCTCTCCGGTGGGACGGACCACGATCCGGGTCGCATCAACGCTCTCCACCACGCCTTCGCGTCGCGCGACGACGCACATGCCCGAGTCGCGCGCGCTGCGTTCCTCCATGCCCGTCCCGACGAGCGGCGCGTGGGTGCGGATGAGCGGCACCGCTTGGCGCTGCATGTTGGAACCCATGAGCGCGCGGTTCGCGTCGTCGTGCTCGAGGAACGGCACGAGCGCCGCCGCGACCGACACCATTTGCTGGGGCGCCACGTCCATCAGCTCGATCATGTCGGCGGGGACGATCTTGAAGTCGCCGTTGTGCCGCGCCGACACCATGTTTTCGAGAAACGTACCGTCGGGCGCCATATCCGCCGTCGCCTGCGCGATGTACTTCCCCTCCTCTTCGAGAGCGGAGAACCATTTCACGTCGTCGCTGACCTTGCCCTCCGAGACGGGGCGGTACGGCGTCTCGACGAAGCCGTACCGGTTGACCCGGGCGAAGGTCGACAACGACGCGATGAGGCCGATGTTCGGCCCCTCCGGCGTTTCGATGGGACAGATGCGGCCGTAGTGCGTGGTGTGCACGTCGCGCACCTCGAAACCTGCGCGCTCGCGGGTCAGCCCGCCCGGCCCCAACGCCGAGAGACGGCGCTTGTGGGTCACCTCGCTCAGCGGGTTGGTCTGGTCCATGAACTGGGAGAGCTGCGACGACCCGAAGTACTCCTTCACCACCGCGCTGACCGGCTTGCTGTTGATGAGGTCGTGCGGCATGAGCGTGTCGATTTCCTGCGACATGCTCATCCGCTCGCGGATCGCCCGCTCCATGCGCACCAACCCGACGCGATACTGGTTTTCCATGAGCTCGCCGACGGCGCGGACGCGGCGGTTGCCCAGGTGGTCGATGTCGTCGACCGAACCGCGGCCGTTCTTGAGCTCGATGAGGTGCCGGACCGTCTCGAGAATGTCGTGCCGCGTCAGCACCGTCGTGTCGAGCCCGGGCGTCTGCTCCTCCGAGAGGTTCTGGTAGAACTTGTAGTTGAGCTTCAGCCGACCGACCTTGCTGAGGTCGTATCGTTCCTCGTTAAAAAACAGGTTGTGGAACAAGGTCCGTGCGGTCTCGAGGGCGGGCGGGTCGCCGGGGCGGAGGCGACGGTAGATCTCGAGGATGGCGTCTTCCTCGGTCCGCACCTTGTCGGCCATGAGGGTGTCGCGGAGGTAGGCACCCACATTGAGTCCGTCGATGAACAATACGTCGAACTGGTCGATCGACGCCTCACGGAGCGCCTCGAGCTTTTCCTCGGTGACCTCCTCGTTGCACTCGAGCAGGACTTCGCCCGTCTCCGGATCGATCACGTCGACCGCGCTCACCTTGCCGAACAGCTCCTCGACGTCCATCGGGAGTCGGTCCACCTCGGCCTTGTTGAGCTTGCGGATGGCGCCTCGGGTGAACTTCTGGTTCTTCTTGACGACGACTTTGCCGTCGACCTCGATGTCGCGCGTGGCGCGCTGGCCGGGCAGGAGGTTGACGTCGAGGCTCTTGGCGTAATTGCCGTCCTCGTCGAGGTAGATGGTCTCGGTGTCGTAAAAGTAGTTGAGCAGGTCCTGCGTGTTGTAGCCGAGGGCGCGGAGCAACACCGTAGCGTGCATCTTCCGGCGACGGTCGATGCGGCAGTAAATGAGGCTCTTCGGGTCGAACTCGAAATCGAGCCACGAGCCGCGGTAGGGAATGACCCGCGCCGAGTGAAGGACCTTGCCGCTCGAGTGCGTCTTGCCCTTGTCGTGGTCGAAAAATACCCCCGGGCTCCGGTGAAGCTGCGAGACGACGACGCGCTCCGTCCCGTTGATGATGAACGTCCCCGTGTCCGTCATCAGCGGGATCTCCCCGAAGTACACCTCCTGCTCCTTGATGTCTCGAACCAGGCGCTCGCCACCGTCCCCGGTGTCGTAGATCATCAGCTGCGTGGTGACTTTAATCGGGGCGGCGAACGTCATCCCGCGCTGTCGGCACTCCTCGACGTCGTACTTCGGTGCCTCGAGGTTGTAGCTGACGAACACCAGCTCGCTCGAGCCGTTATAGTCCTTGATCGGAAACACCGACCGAAACACCCCCTGAAGCCCAATGTCGACCCGGTCCCCCGGAGGCACCGACATCTGCAGAAACTTGTCGTAGCTGCTCTTCTGGATGTCGATCAGGTTGGGGATGTCGATGATCGTGTCGACCTTGCCGAGGTTCTTGCGGAGCCTGAAGTTGTTTTGGATCTGAGGCATGGTGGTCAGCAGCGAGAGGGTGGAACGTCAGGGGGAGGGATGGACGCAACGCGGCCAGGACACCAAAAAAACGGTGCCTGGCGCGTGAGCCGGGGGCGGACGGGTACGGTCGGGGGTCGGCAAGATGAGGCGGGGGGAGCGCTCGGGGCGCCCAGTCGCGTGACCGGTGGTCGGGGTTCGGGCGGCGCAGCGCCAAATGGTGAACCCTCGTGGCGGATGAGGTCTTGGTCGTGGGCGGAAGATTCTCGGGCGAAAGACCCGAGACGTTAGGGAAAAACGTAAGGTAAGCGGGTTGTAAAGGCGGTCCGGGCCGCAGGGTCTAAGGCGACGGTTGCGCTGAGGTGGGTCTCCATGACCCAAGCGGTGGGTTGGCGGTCTTGGCGGAAGAGACGGCCGTTGCGGAAGAGACGGCCGTTGCGGAAGAGACGGCCGTTGTGGAAGCGCCGACCGCGGCGGGAGCGCCGACCGCGGCCCGTAGGGCTCACTTGACTTCGACGGTGGCGCCGGCCTCTTCGAGCTTCTTCTTGACCTCCTCGGACTCATCCTTGGAGACGGCCTCCTTGACCGGTTTCGGCGCTCCTTCGACGAGTTCCTTCGCCTCCTTGAGGCCGAGGCCCGTGATCTCACGGACGGCCTTGATGACCTGGATCTTCTTGCCGCCGGCAGCCGCCAGGATGACGTCGAACTCCGTCTTTTCCTCCGCGGCTTCCCCCCCGGCGTCGGCGCCAGGAGCAGCCACGGCACTCGCGACGGCAACTGGGGCCGCGCTCACGCCCCACTTGTCTTCGAGTTCTTTGATGAGCTCCGCCATTTGGATGACGGGCATGTTGGAAAGGAAATCGACAACTTGCTCGCGAGTAACTTCAGACATGGTGATTCTCCAGGGCGACGCGAAGCCGGAGGCGGTTCATTCGCCCGCGGAGCCTCGGTCGGATAGTGCAATAACCGTGCACGCGCAACCGCGTTTTTTCACGGCGTGGGCCACCTGGGGCCCGAAAGGTCAAAAAGTTGAGTTAAATCGGTTCGATCGTGAGATAGCCGAGGCCGGAACCCCGGAGGTTCAGCAGGGCTTTTGGCGAGGTTCAGCGGGGTTCAGCCGCCTTCTCCGCCGTCGGCCCGTTTGGCCTCGAGGAGGTAGGCAAAGTTCTGAGCCGGAGCTTGCAGCAGTCTGACGAATTGCTGCGCGGGCGCGGCCATCGTGGCGAGCAATTGCGCCCTGAGTTCGTCTTTGCCCGGCATGGTGGCGAGCTGGTTCACGACCGCATCGCCGTCGATGACGTTACCGTCGATCACGCCCGCCTTGATGACGAAGTCTTCGTGGTCCTTGCGGAACTTTTTGAAGACCTTGGCCGCCGCCGCGGGCTCCTCGAACGACCACGCGATGGCCGTCATGCCCGTGAGCGCCGCATCGAGATCGCCCGCGTAGGGCTCGTCCTTGATCGCCAACCGGGTCAGGGTGTTTTTCACGACCTGGTACTCGACGTCGGCCTGGCGCAAGTCGTCACGAAGTTGGGTGACCGTGGCGACATCGAGGCCCTTGTAGTCGACGAGCACGGCGGAGGTCATACGACCGAAGCGATCCCGGATCCGCTCGATGGTGTCTTGCTTGTCGCTGCGCATCATCGGTCAATCCACCTTTCCAGAGAATTCGGCCGGGTCGACCCGCACCCCGGGCCCCATCGTGCTCGATAGCGTGATGCTCCGAAGGTAGGTGCCCTTGGCCGTCGAGGGCTTTTGGCGAAGCAACTGGCCGATCAGCGCGCGAGCGTTGGCGAGCAGGGCATCGGAGGCGAAGGACGCTTTGCCGATGCGCGCGTGCACGATGCCCGCCTTTTCGACGCGGTACTGGATTTTTCCCGCCTTCGCCTCCTGCACCGCCGCCCCGACGTTGGGGGTCACGGTGCCCACTTTAGGGTTGGGCATCATCCCGCGCGGCCCGAGGATCCGCCCCAGTTTACCGACCTTACCCATCATGTCCGGCGAGGCGATCACCCGGTCGAAGTCGAGGAAACCTTCCTGGACCTTGAGGACCAAGTCGTCGTCCCCGACCACGTCAGCCCCCGCCTCCTCTGCCTCTTTTGCCTTGTCGCCCTTGGCGAAGACGGCAACGCGAACGCTCTGTCCGGTGCCGTGCGGCAACACGACGGCGCCGCGGACCATCTGGTCGGCGTGACGCGGGTTGACCCCGAGCCGGACCGCGATGTCGACCGTTTCGTCGAACTTGGCGGTCGCGAGGTCCTTCACCGTGGCGCAGGCGGACTCGAGACTCACTTTGTCTGCGCGGTCGACCCGCTCCCGCAGGCTGTTGGTTCGTTTTGAGTACTTTCTTGCCATGTTCCTCCGGGTCGGCGGGCCCTCCGGGGGTCGCCGCCTACCACCCGTTCTTCGCGCGCGAGGCGCGAGCGGTGGTGTGAAGGTTGTTCGTACGTGGTGTTTCAGTGGTGGTTGAGAACCTCGGGGACCCGACGACGACGAGACGAGGGCCTACCGGTCCTGCCGACGCACGCGCCTTCGTGGACTCGTCTTTCCGGGGATTCATCGAGGAGGCGATGCGCCTTGGCGGCGGGCCTCACTCGACGACGTTCAATCCCATCGATCTCGCCGTCCCCTCGATGGTCCGCATCGCCTGCTCGACGTCTGTCGTGTTGAGGTCGGGCATCTTCATCGTCGCGATCTCTCGGACCTGCTCCTTGGTCACTTTGCCGATCTTGATCTTGTTCGGTTCGGCCGACCCCGCCCCCGGCTTCCCCGTCGTCCGCAGCCCCGCGGCCTTTTTCAGCAGCACCGACGCCGGCGGCGTCTTGGTGACGAACGTGAAAGAGCGATCCGCGTAGATCGTGATCTCCACGGGGATGATCATGTCCCCTTCTTTTTGCGTGCGGCTGTTGAAGTCCTTGCAGAACGCCATGATGTTGGCGCCGTACTGCCCTAGGGCCGGACCGACGGGCGGCGAAGGGTTGGCCTTCCCCGCTTGGAGCTGCAACTTGACGATCCCGGCGACCTTTTTCATTTCGATTCTCTCGTGGGGCCAACGACCCCGGGGTTGCTCGAAAGAGCGCGTCGCGTCACGGGCGACACGGACACCCCGAGCGTCGACTGAGGCGAGGGGGCGCGACTTCTAGCGGAACTCGACCAGGAGCGCCAGGTCTTTCCCCGCGCGCCGTGTCGATCTGCGCCGTGTCGTTCGCGCCGTGTCGACCACTGCGGTGTCCCATCGCTCGGTGGAAACCCCGGCCGCTGCGTCGGGTGCCGCCTCCGTTATCGCTTCTCGACCTTGGAAAAGTCGAGCTCGACGGAGGTCGGGCGCCCGAAGATCGACACGATGACTTTGACCTTTTGCTTGTCGCCGTTCACCTCGTCGACGGTCCCCGTGAAATTCGCAAAAGCGCCGTCGAGAACCCTTACCTCTTCCCCCACCGCAAACGACACGTTGGGTTTTGGGTTGACCGCGCCCTCCCGAATGCCGGCGCGCATGCTTTCGATCTCGCGCGAGGGCACCACGCGTGGATTTTGGTTGCCGATGAAGCCGATGACGCGCGGCGTGTCCTTGACCAGATGCCAAGTCCGCTCGTTCATGGCCATTTGGATGAAGATGTAGCCGGGGAGGCTGACCTTGTTTCTCGTGCGCGTCGTGCCGCTCGCCAACGTATCGGTTACCGTCTCGCTGGGGATCAGGACCTCGCCGAACGAGCCGCCGAGATCAAACTGTTGCATGCGTTGCTTGAGCGCATCCCGGACTTTCGCCTCGTAGCCTGAGTACGCGTGAACCGCGTACCACTTCATCGGCGTCACCTCGCTTCCGTCACCATCGGCGTCCGCTTCTCGCGGTCCCGCGTTGGTGGCGTCAGGCTCTGGGGACGCACCCTCGGCAGCGAGGGGTTGGGTTTCTGATTCGTCCGTCGTCGTATCGACGTCAGGTGCAGCCATGCAGCGTCTCCGATTGAAGGGCGTTCGTCACGAGTAGATGAGGTTGGTGACGAAACTCCAGAACTGATCGAGCAGCGTGAGGTAGGCGGTCAGAATCGCCGTAGAGATGATGACGACAACCGTGTTGTTGCCGACCTGCTTCCGGGTCGGCCACTTGACCTTGCTGATCTGCTCGGCGACCTCGTCGGCGTACGTGCGGGTGTCGGGGTCCCGGTAATACCGCATGACGATCGCGCCCCCGATGATGAAGCCAAACACCAGGGCCAAGTTGGCGCGACTCAGCAGCGTTCCCTCGTCCTCGACCGACGCGAGCCACGCCGCGTTCTCGAGCGTCCACTGGCGCGTTGCCGCCTCCGCCCACAAGCCCTCGATGGCGCGGCCCAAGATGTAGCTGACCACGATCCAGAAGCCGAAAAAACCGGCCATGACAAATCGCTGAACCCCCATTTGGGCGGCAGCGGCGAGCTCCTCCTCGTCTTCCTCGTCGTCGCCTTCCTCAGCGTCTTCGTCGTCGCCTTCTTCCGCGTCTTCGTCGTCGCCTTCTTCCGCGTCTTCGTCGTCGTCGCCTTCTTCTTCCGCGTCGTCGTCTCGTTCTTCGGCGTCGTCGTCGTCTGCGTCCTCGGAGCCGCCCTGGTCGCGTTCGTCCGTCCCTGCGGCGTCATCTCCGTCTTCATCGTCGATGTCGCGCGAGGAGGTCGCGGTCTCTTCGGGCGATGCGTCGTCGTCGTCGTCAGCCAGCTCGTACGCAGCACGCGCAGACTCCTTTTCCTGGAGCTGCTGGGAAAGCGGCTTGCCTTTGGGCTTCTTTGGTTTGCCCTTGTCCTTCGTCTTGGTCGCCATAACCGAGGGAGTGGACGCGCTACCGCGCGCGGATGTGACATGTGTGCGTGCTCGCGGCGACAACTCGGGTCGCCTGACGCACGCCAGCGGCAGGGGCAGAGAGACTCGAACTCCCGACCGGTGGATTTGGAATCCACTGCTCTACCAACTGAGCTATACCCCTAAAATAATTCAATTTACCCTTCTTAGACCGCCCCCGTCAGTTCCCCGACGTCACGCTTTCACCCCACGATGGGCCCTTCCGTTTGCGGCTCATCCTCGCGAAGCCTATCAGCGGGCAGCTCATCAGCGGGCCGCCCGGTGAAGGGTGTGCGCGTCGCAGGTGCGGCAAAACTTGCTGCGCGAGACACGCTGTTCCCGCCGGCGCGTGGTCCGGTAGTTTCTCGCCTTGCACTGGACGCAGACCAACGAGACCTTTTCACGTCGCGGAGGGCGGGTGTTTTTCGACGTGTTCATGCGTTCCGTTCTCGCCTACCGGCCGACCGAGTGAGCGGCGGGGTGCTGCCGTAGCCCGTTTCGCGGGCCGGGCCACCATGGCCCGGTCCCGCCGAGACTAGCGTGACGCGGGGGTCGGGTCGCGAGGTTTACTCGAGGATCTTGGTGACGACGCCGGCGCCGACGGTCTTGCCGCCCTCGCGAATGGCGAAGCGCATTTGCTCTTCGAGGGCGACGGGGGCGATGAGCTCGACCTCCATCTTGATGTTGTCGCCGGGCATCACCATCTTCACCCCCTCGGGG
>JBCCLB010000004.1:0-227541 GCA_039027095.1 Myxococcota bacterium | reverse complement strand
GCGGGGGGGGGGGTGCGGGCCCACCCCCGCGGGGGGGCGGCGCCGGGGGGGGGGCCCCCCCCCCCCCGCCGCGACGAGCGGGCCCGCCCAGGCGTCGGTCACCGGGCCGCGGGTCCGCGCGAGCGCGGCCCCGCGCACGCGGTGGTAGGCGCTACGGACCGCGGATCGGGGAGATGGCGGCGCGCCCAGGCGCGCCGCCACCCAGGCGGCGTCGGGACGCGACCATGGCGTCGGGGCGGTCAACGCCTCGACGATTTCGTCGAAGGGCGCGGGGAGCGACCTGGTCCGGGCCCGCACCACATCGAGAGGACGCTCGGCCGCGGCCACCGTGTCGTCGACGAGCTCTGCCATCACGAGGCCGAAGGCGAGAAGGTCCCGCGCCCGCGCGTCTCCGAGGTCGCGATCGCCGCGCGCGAGGTAGCGCGGGGTCGCGGCGCGAACCTCGACCCCGTCGGCTGGACCCGCGAAGCCGAGATCGAGCCAAGCCGCGCCGCGGGGACCGAAGATGGCGTTTTCCGGCTTGACGTCCCCGTGCGACAGCCCGGTGCCGTGAAGCGTGGCGAGACCTCGGGCCAGCGCGCCGAGCGTCTCGGGCGTCCCCGCGGGCGCCGCGAGCGTCTCCCCCTCGCGCCATGCGACGGCGAGGTAAGGAAGACCGCGCGCCGTGGCCGCTCGTCCCGTCGCATCGCCAGAGACGTGAAGGACGTGACCGGCGTCGTGAAACGAGGGCAACGCGTCGTCGCAGGACAGGGCCGAGGCCCATCCTTCGCGAGCCAGGTGGCTCGATGCGCCGGCGTCGCGCGCGACCTTCAGAGCGACGTCGACCCCGTCGCCTCGGGCACGCCACGTGTCACCAAGCGCGCCCCGATGGACGCAGCGAATGAGTTCATATCGCGTCAACTCGGTTGTCGAAAGATCGGCCATCCCATTGGCGATCTAAACCGAGCACGCGTGGGAAAGCGACAAAAATTCTATGTCAGAGGAAGTTTACGACATCAAGGTAATCCTGAATCAGGCGGCGATGGCCTTGACCGGAACACGCGGTCCCCTGCGAGCGCGCACTCGATGCCCTTCCGACGCCCACCACGTGGCTGCCGACGGGGCCCCCCGATCCGTGAGCGTCGACCGAAAGCGCGCGCGACGCCCCCGGTGCAGCCACCGCCCCCGCGCAGGAAGGGGCGGCTGCGCGTCACGCGGGGCTTTTGGCGCAGCTACGAGATGGCGCCG
Organism: Myxococcota bacterium; assembly: GCA_039027095.1. Lineage (GTDB taxonomy): Bacteria > Myxococcota_A > Polyangia > Polyangiales > Polyangiaceae > JAPYTK01. Next base: position 226,314 of record JBCCLB010000004.1, on the reverse strand, counting down.
AGCGACACCGATTCGCTCTCTTTTCGAGAGGGGATCCAGTCCTCGTCGGGCCCCTCGGGGGGAAGGACGAGGGGCCGACCGTCGTAGGTCAGCCGGCGGCCGGGCCACCCAAAGGTACGCCAGAGATACGTGAGCAGCGCCGGTTGGTCGAGGTTGGGGTGGATGTGGGGCGCGACGCGTTCCGCGTGTGCCTCGGGGAGCAGGCTCCAGTGAAGCGCCGGCTTCATGTGATGAATGGTGTGATAGCCGTTGTTGAACGTGAACCAGTTGACCCAACGCCCCACGAAGTTGCGCGAGTGGTTGTAGCGGCTGTTTTGGTCACAACCGTCGTGCTGGAGCAGGTTCATCGTGACGATGCCAAACGCCGCGTACTTGTGCGGCAGAAAGACGAAGACCAAGAACGCCTTCCAGTCGGCCAGCAGCAGGCCCGCGTACACCGCGTACAGCACGGCGTACTCCAGCACCATCTGGTGAAACCACGCGGGCTTTCGGCGGCGCATGGCCAACATGTACTTCGTCTCCCCGCGGAGGATGTCAGGACCCATGCGGGGGAGAAAGAGCAGTCCGTTGAGGAAGTTCCACCGAAAGCGCACCTTGGTGGTTCGCATCACATCGCGCCGTGTCTGCGTGTGGACGTGGTGGCTGAGGTTGTGCCCCGGGACGAACGCGCTCACGGGATGACCGTAGGTGAGGGTCAACACCACCTGCATGAGCCGGTTCATCCCCCGGTGCGTGAACATCGGACAATGGATGGTGTTGTGGGTGGCTACGGCCCCGAAAAAGGAAAAGAAGCAGGCGACCACCAACAGGGGCCCCGTCACCCACCACGACGCCGGCGCCGCCACGAAGAGGTACGCGGTCAGCGCGAAGTAGATGACGATGAACGCCAGCGTGCGGCGATCGGCGCGATAGCGAAGCATGGCGGTAGGGGTGTCGAATTCTCGACACGTCCCGCTCCTTAGCACGAGTCCTCGGCCGGGCCACGCGTTCGGCGCCCTTTGGGTTCCGGGTTGGTACGCGGCGCGGGGCGTCAGTGAAAGCGGTAGCTCAGACCCGCGGGGACGGCGATTTGAAAGCCTCCGGTCGACCCGAGAAACATCGGCCACAGCGATACGTTGAGGGTGCCACTAAACACCCCCTCGGGCGCTCCAAGGGGGAGCAGGGCATGGGGCGATGCGCCCATGAGCGCCAGGGAGGCTTCGAGCGCGCCGCCGAAGATCAGCCCCGATGACACCGTCGCCTCGGAGAATTCGAGCGTGTCGATCGGGATCGCGATGGCGTCCTCGCCGTCGTTGAACTCGCGAAAGCCCTCCGGGATGGTCCCTTCGGCGCGCTCGAGCGGGGCGGTGTGCTCTGAGATCCCCAGCGTGAAGGTCGCGCCGACGTACCAGGGGCCGTGAACCCGCCAACTCACCGATGGACCGCCGAGGACCGCAAACCCGTCGGGAAAGCGCGGCCCTCCGAACACACGACCTCCGAGGTGAAGCCGCGGGGTTAGGGCCCAGCCGACGAAGATCTGGCCGCCGACCAAAGCGCCATGGGCAACGCCGAACCCCGCTTCGCACGCGCCCGCGCCGGCGATGCGGTCGAAGTTGGCGCAAGCGGCGCGGATCTCGGTCGTGGTGGACGCCGCGAACGTGTACGGCGCACCGCGGAGCTCGGGCGCATCGCCCGAGCTGATGGCGCTGAGCAAGTAGCCCCCGAACCCTCCGACCTCGACCACGATCCGCGCAGGCGCATGGTCCTCGGCGGGCGGCCTGTCCTTATCGCCATCATCGTCGTCGTCATCATCATCGTCGTCGTCGTCGTCGCCGCGGTCGCGAGCCTCGTCTTTGGGCTCGGGTTTGGTGGGCTTCGGGTCGGGCTCGGGTTTCGCGACCAGGGCGCCAATGGTCACGGCGGCGCGCCCGCCTCGTTTCACGCTGACGGTTTCGGTGGTCGTCTCGAAGCCGGGCGCCGTCGCGACGACGATGACATCGCCGGTGTTCGCTGGCCACGCCTGGCCGTACTTTTTGGGCGGCAGCAGTTCGTCGTCGACCCGAACCTCGAGGCCATCGAGGGCCGCGGCGTCCTCGGAAAGCTTCACGGTGAGCCGACCGAGCTGGAGAAACAATCGGTTGCGCTCCTTTCGGGCGGTCGCGATGCGGTCGGCGCGGCGCTCTTCTTTGGCGAGCCGGGACACCAGACCGTAGGCGCGAAAGGCCGAGGCGGCACGCCCTTGCTCCCGACGGCACGAGGCGAGCTTCAGGGCCCGTTCGCTGTTCGGACCGAGCGCCACGCTCTCCGCCCAGGCCGCGCAGGCCTCGTCGAGCGCGCCGCTGCTTTGAAGCTTCGCCGCCTTGCGCGCCATCACGACGGCACGGGTTTCGTCTTCGCCCTCGGCGGCTCCGCTGAAGGCGGCGAGCGCGGTGAGCCAAAGCGCCGAACATAGAGCGGCCGTCGTTTTCGGCGCGAGGTAGCGTCCGGCCCCCAGGGGCCGACCCGTTCTCGGGCTGGGACTCCTTGAGCGCAGCGAATCCGCGAGCGAGCCGGGCGGCCGTCTTGAGCCGGGAACGAGGTAGCCATTCATCGTGGGCGACGATACTTCGTTCCCCGCCGAGCGGGGCAATCGTCGCGGGAAGAAGGAACCGCCCGGCGGCCCTAGAGAGGTTCGCGCGGATTTCCGTACCGGGGCGGCGGGGAACGCATTGAGCTGCCCGAAGAGGGAGGCCTCGAGGTTGTCATGGCCCGGCCCGGCGGGGCCGGTCTGCACGCTTGACGGCCTGCCATGGTCGAGACACGGGCTCGCCAAGATGGAGTTCTCCAGTCTGTACGGGCTCGATCGAGCGCTGGGGACGGCGACCGTGCTCGTGCTGCCGGTGCCGTGGGAAGCGACGACGTCGTACCGGCGCGGCACGGCGGCCGGCCCGGCCGCGGTCGCGCGGGAGAGCGTGCAGGTCGACCTCTTCGACCTCGACCTCGAGCGACTCGGAGCCACGGCGCCGATCACCCCGCGGTTCGCCCCTGCGGCGGAGCCCCATCGGGCCGGTATCGCGCTGGGGACCGTCCCCCCGTCGTGGCGGGCATGGGCAGACGAAGCGTCGGAACTGGCGCGCGACATCATCGCCGACCACGACGACACCGGCCGGCCTCGCCCCGACGACGACCCGGCGCTTGCACGCGTGAATGCGCTCTCGGCGCAGCTCGACGGGTCGTTGCGGCAGGCGATCGTCGACGCCGAGGAGGAGGGCCGTTTTGTGGCCGTGCTGGGGGGGGACCACTCGGTGGCGTTCGCCTCGATCGCGGCCCGAGCCGCGCGCTACCCGGGTCTCGGCGTGTTGCAGTTCGATGCGCACGCCGACCTTCGGGTCGCGTACCAGGGATTCATCGGCTCTCACGCTTCGGTGATGCACCGGGTGCTCGCCGAACTCCCGGGGGTCGACAAGCTCGTCAGTGTCGGCGTGCGTGACCTCTGTCGCGAGGAGTTTGCCGCCATCGCGGCGGCCGGCGCGCGCGTCGACGCGTTTTTCGAGCGGGACCGCGTCGCCCACCTTCACTCCGGCGGTGCCTTCGCCACGTTCGCGCAACGTGTCGTCGCGACGCTACCTCGAGACGTCTACGTCTCCTTCGACATCGACGGCCTCGACCCGCGCTTCTGTCCGCATACGGGGACCCCGGTTCCGGGAGGTCTGAGCTTCGATGAGGCGGTGGCGATTCTGACGATGGTCGTCTCGAGTGGGCGGCGGATCGTCGGCCTCGATCTGGTGGAGATCGCCCCGGGCGACGACGCCGCGGACGACGGCTGGGACGGCAACGTGGGCGCGCGGCTGCTGTACAAGCTCATCGGATGCGGCCTTCTCGCCGCTCCCGGACACGTTCGGTCGCCGGCGTGAGCGCGGTGGGCGTGGCGAATCCGGGCCAAGACGCCTAACCTGAACGCCATGGTGCTTGTGGTTGGTGGGCGTGAGCGACGGGCGGGGCGAATGGCGGCCGCGGTCCTGGTGTGGCTGAGCGGTGCGGTGCACGCGGCGGGATGTGATGGGAGCGACGCCGCGCCCACGTCGACGTCGAGCGTGGCGACGACCGGCGCTGGCGGCAGCACCGGTACGACGGGCGGTCCTGGGGCCTGCAGCCAGGGGGGACAGCCGAACGGGACCTGCATCCCGTCCGGACCTGCGGCCGAGACCTGCGATTGTCCCGATTGCGCCAGCGCGGCCCTGTGCACCGGGAACTGCAACGACGACGGTCAGTGCGATTTCGAAGGCGGCGAAGATTGCAGCTGCGGGGATTGTTTCTTCCGCGTCGCCGACTGTTCCCCGCAGATTGGCGCCGACGACTGTGACGAGGAGCCGGGGTGTCAGCCGGGCGAAGCCTGCACCTGCCCGGACTGCACCGACACGCCCTTCTGCCGAGACAACTGCTTCGACAATGGCGAGTGCGTGCCGTGGTTCGAAGGGTGCGCCTGCGCGGACTGTTGCAACGGCGGGGGCCCGACGTCGACGACGACCACCACGACCGGCGGCGCGGGCGGCGCGGGCGGTGCGGGCGGCGCCCCGGCGGGCTCGGGCGGGTCTACCGCGGCGGCGGGCGGGGGCGGTGCTGGCGGCGCCTGAGCGTTGTCCGCGAGACTTGGATTGTTCCGCTCAGAATGAACAATGCTCCAGGGTAACGGTGCGCACCTATGGCCACATCTCCGACCAAAATGGGTCGGGTTGCGGTTTCTCCCTTGTTTAAGTCGTCGAGGAGCCGTGTTGTAGGGGGGTGGGTTGCGCGCGGAGCATCGGGAGGGGGTCGGACCAGGCGGGGCTGGCCAGACTCGAGCGCGCGCCCGAACATCCGAGGTTGGGCCATTGAACGACGACGACGACGACGGACGCGCATTCCAAACGGGACGACGAAAAGGTGGGGCGATCGGTGGCCTCGCCTTGCTGGCGTCGGTGGCGGCCGGGGCCGCGGTCACGGGGTGCGAGAGCGACGACTCGGTGGCGACGGTCGAGTGTGAGTCGATTCGGAGCTACTACGCCAACGAAGTCCACGCGCTGGTGTTCAACAAGTGCAGCGCCTGCCACAACGCACAGGGCGCGGCGGCCAACTCCGGGTTTCTGCTCGTGAACCCCGCCGAGTCGGGCTTCATCGAGAAGAACATCGAAACCATCCGCCGGGTCGCGGGCGACGAGCGCGACGGCATCTCCGAGTTTCTCCTCAAGCCCACCAACGAGATGACGCACGGCGGGGGCCAGGTCATCGACGTCGGTGACGACGACTACCAACGCCTGTTGGGCATGGTCGTGCGGCTCCAGAACGAACAGGTTTGCGAGCCCAACGACGCCGACGTGTTCACCGGCACCGAACTCCTCGATGCCGAGGCGACGCTCCGGAAGGCGGCCATCATTCTCGCGGGGCGACTCCCCAGTGCGGCGGAGTCCGAGCGGGTTCGCGCGGGCGGGTTCCCGGCGTTGGAGGCCGTCCTCGACGAGATGATGACGGAGGAGAAGTTCTACGAGTTCGTGAAACGCGCCTACGGCGACATGTTTCAGACCGACTTCTACCTCAACAACGAAGCCGAAGGCCGCATCGCCGACGTCTACGCCAACGCTGATTGGTTCGACAACGACGTCGAGGCCAAGGCGATGGTCGAGGCCTACGGGCTCAACGACTACCAAGAGGTCGAAATGTTCACGCGGCAGGCCATCGCCCGCGAGCCGTTGGAACTGATCGAGTGGGTGGTGAAGAACGACCTGCCCTTCAGCGAGGTCATCACCGCCGACTACATGATGTTCTCGCCGTTCTCGGCCCGGAGCTACGGCGTCGCGGACCAAATCGACTTCGACGGTGGCGACCCGATGGAGTTCAAGCCCGGCCGACTTCCCGCGGGGGACTACTACGGCGGCGACGATGGCGCGCCCGAGTACCAGTACTTCCCCCATGCGGGCGTGCTGACCTCACCGATGTTTCTCAGTCGCTGGCCGAGCACGGCCACGAACCGGAACCGGGCCCGCGCGCGCGTCTTCATCGACTTTTTCATGGGGACCGACATCCTCAAGACGGCCGAACAGCCGCTCGACCAACCCGAAGACGCGCAAAACCCCACGCGTGACGACCCGAACTGTACGAACTGCCACGCCAAGCTCGACCCGATCGCCGGCGCGTTCCAGGCGTGGGACGACGACGGGATCTGGGACCCCAACCTGAACTACATCGGCAACCGCACCGAGGAGGGGGATTGGTTCCCGGAGATGTTTCCCCCGGGGATCGGCGACGCCCGCCTCGACGAACAGACGGCCAAAGTGGGACTCCCGTGGTTGGCGAACCAGATCGTCGACACCGACGGGTTCCGCTCGGGTGTGGTCTACGCGCTCTACGAAGGGCTCACCGGGCGTGAGATCCTCGTTCCTCCGAGCGACTTCGAGGACCCGAACTACGCGGCTCAGTTCGACTCGTTCCTGGCTCAGGCCAACACCTTCCGAAGCATTGCCGACGCGTTCGGCGAGAGCGACCTCAACGCCAAGACGGTGGTCAAAGAGCTCGTGCTGAGCCCCTACTTCCGCGCCGTCAACGCGGTCGAGGGAATGAGCGAAGCCGATTTGGTGCGGCTCGGCGAGGTCGGGCTCGGCAAACTGCTCGCTCCGGAACAACTCCACGACAAGATCCTCGCGATCTTCGGGGTGCCCTGGGCGGCTGGCGACCGCGACAGTCGAGAGTACGAGGACGACCTCCAGCCCAACCTCCGGTACCGGGGCCAGGACCTGTCGACGGTGGGCCCCTTCCAGCTCTTCTACGGCGGGGTCGACTTCGACGACGTGAGCGTCCGCATCAAGGACCCGAACGGATTGATGGCGGCGGTCGCGGAGCGGATGTCCAACGAGATGTCCTGCCTGGCGGTGCCGGCCGACTTCGCCCGCGCCGGCGCGGACCGGAAAATCTTCGACCTCATCACCATCGAGGGACGCGAGTACGATCCGCTGAACCTCGCCCCCGAGTCAGGGGGACTCGACGTGCCCGCCGCCATCCAGGGGATCCGGCAGACCATCGTCCGCCTCCACGAGAAGGTGCTGGGCGAGCGGTTGAAGCTCGAAGACCCCGAGGTCGAGCGCACCTACCAGCTCTTTCTCGAGACATGGCGGGAAGGCACGGCCGGCATGGCGCTCGAGCAAGAGGACGAGGGTTACATCGGAACCGGCTTGCCCGGACCCTGCCGGGTCGAGAACGACTACTGGACGGGTCTTCCGCTGGAGGAAGACCAACAGATCACCGACGACGAGGACTACATCATTCGCTCTTGGATGGCGGTCATGACCTACCTGCTGTCCGACTACCGCTTCCTGTACGAGTGAGGACGGAGGAGACCCCATGGATAGGCGAGATTTCATCAAGCTCTGCTCCCTCACCGGCCTCGGCGTGGCCTCGACCCAGGTGACGGGGAGCATCATCAACGAGGTCAACGCACAGGACGCCGACCCGGAGGCGCCCCTCTTCGTCATGGTGGGTGCCTCCGGCGGGCCGGATCACCTGCTGCTTTCCTCTCCCTTGGGGAACATCGACAACGGGTCGTTCACCCCCAACCGGGACTTCGCTCCGGGCGACATTCAAACTGCAGGGAAGAACATTCGGTTTGCGCCGCCCGCGACGATCGACCCCGCCAACGGCATGGCGATCATCCCTGAGACCGAGCGCACCGGCTACGGCCAGCTCCTCTTCGACTTTCAGGACATCGCCACCGTCATCACGGGCATCAACGGCCAAACCAACGGTCACGACACCGGGCGCCGGGTCTCTTCGACCGGGATATTGGCCCAGAACTCCCCCGCCCTGGCGGCGATCTACGCGGGCGCGATCGCCAAGGGCAAGCCCCTGGCCTTCATCACCCACGGTTACTACGACGAGTCCCGCGGCACCGAGGTCGCGAAGACCCGTCTCGGCGGAGGCAATCAGCTCAGCCGCGTGATGTACCCGAACCGCATCAACCCCAACGACGAGAACACCACCGGTTACCACACCGAGGCGACGTCGCGCCGGATCGCCGAGGCACGGCAGGCCCGGCTCGACAAGCAGATCGCCAACCAGCGGCTGCCGCAGATTCTCGACTCGATGAACTTGCTCTACCTCGCGCGGGACGGCGTGCAAGAGCTCCGACGCCTCAACGACTTCCTCCCCGAGGAGCGGTCTCAGGGAACGGCAGGACAAGCGGAGACGATCATGGCCGCCTACATGGCGGGCCTGACCGTGTCGGCCACGATCTCTCGGGGCGGATTCGACACCCACGGCAACGGCACCGACCCGACGCAACGCAACAACATGGGGTCGCTGGTCGCCGGCATTCGACGGCTGTTCGAGCTCGCCGACCAGTATGGCGTTCGCGACCGCATGATCGTGGTCCTCACCGGCGACTTCGGCCGCACGCCGAAATACAACGCCGCCATCGGCAAGGACCACTACCCCACCACCCAGACGGTCGTCTTCGACGGGACCGGGCGCTGGCCGGGGGGCCGTCAAATCGGCGGGATCGACGACGGTGGCCGGTTCAAGAAGATCGATCCGGGCACGTTGCTCCCCGTCGATAGCGGCGGCATCGAAATGACCCACGCCACCGTGCACGCCAACCTCCGCCGTACCCTCGGCATCGCAGACCATCCGCTGGCGCTGTTGGCGCCGCTCCAGGGCGAAACGGGGGTCGACCTCACCGCCGACGTGATCTGACGGCCGACCGACCGCGCGGATCGCCGCGGCGCCGTCACCCGCCATCATGGGTTGCGAGCCCGTCCCGACCGGGTAAAAGGGACAGCCTCGACGCGAGGAGCGAGGCCCCGGTGATCGAAATCGAAAAGCTGACCAAGTACTACGGCGCCCACAAGGCGGTCGGGCCGCTGTCGTTTGCCATCGAGCGGGGGGAAGTGATCGGACTGCTCGGCCTCAACGGGGCGGGCAAGACGACCACCCTCCGCATGCTGTCTTCCGACTTGCTGCCTACGTCGGGGCAGATGCGGGTCGACGGGATCGACCTCGTAGAGGCGCCAGAGAAGGTGCGACCGCAGATTGGCTACCTCCCCGACCGGCCTCCGCTCTACGGCGAGATGACCGTACGCGAGTACCTGAGCTTTGCCGCCAAGCTCAAACGAACGCGCGGGTCGGTCCGCCGTCGGGTTGACGAGGTCATCGAGATGACCGATGCCGGCGACTACGCCGACGCGCGGATCGACACCCTGTCGCACGGGTATCGGCAGCGGGTGGGGATCGCCCAGGCGATCGTGCACCAGCCGAAGCTCCTGTTGCTCGATGAGCCCATCAGCGGACTCGACCCGGTGCAGATCGTCGAGATGCGCGCCCTCATCCGCTCGTTGCGCGGCGAGCACACGACGGTGGTGTCGAGCCACATCCTCAGTGAGATCTCCGAGACCTGCGATCGGCTCCTGGTCATCCGCGACGGTGAGATCGTCGCCGCGGGCACCGAAGATGAACTGCGGGCCCAGATGGTCGAAGGCGAAGACGTACCCGCGGGCACGGCGACGGCCGGCACCACGACAACGGCGGGGGGCGCGACATCATCGTCGTCGGTGGCGGCCTCGCGTCGGCTGACGGTGGTGGTGCGGCCCCCGGCGTCCACGTCGCGGGAGGAAGGGGAGGCGAAGCTGTCCTCGCTCGTCGAGGCGCTCGCGGGCGTGACGGAGGTGCGCGCCGCCGAAGCCGTCGGCGAAGGCAAAGACGCCGTCGCGGTGGCCATCGTCGCCGACCGCGACGTGCGGACCGCCCTCGTCGCGAACCTCGTACGAGAGGACTTCGGCGTGCTCGGCCTCGAGCGCGACCGGAAAGAACTCGAATCGGTGTTCTTGGAACTGACCAAGACCGAGCGGCGTTCCTCGGCGGAGGGGGCGAAGAAAGCGCAGCGCGGCGCGCGTCCGGCTGCCGCAAGAAAGGCCGGGGAGCGCGCATGAACGCGACGTTGCTGTTGGCCCAGCGAGAGCTGAAAGCCTACGTGAGGTCCCCTCTGGGGTTCGTACTCGCCGCGGCGGTGCTGCTGGGCGAGGGGATTTGGTTCATGGCCAAGGCGATGGGCAGCCCGGGGGAGAAAGCCCTCAGCGCCCAGGTCCTGGCGGAGACCTTCAACGGGATCACCGGCGGGACGATCCTCGCCTGCTTGGTGATGAGCATGCGCCTCATCGCGGTCGAGCAGGAGCAAGGAACGCTCATTCTGCTGAAGACTTCGCCCATCTCCGACCGGGTCGTCGTGGCGGGGAAGTTTCTCAGCGTGATGGTCGTGCTGCTCCTCTTGTCGCTGTTGAGCGCTTACATGCCGGCCCTCATCTTCGTGAACGGCAAGGTGAGTCTGGGCCACATCTTCGTCGGCTACGCGGGCACACTCCTGTTGGGGGCCTCGGTGACGGCGATCGGTCTGTTCGGGTCGGCGTTGGCGAAGAATCAGGTCGTCGGGTTCATCATCTCGGGGGCCATCGTGCTCGTCCTGCTGCTCTTGTGGCTGGTGGCGAAAACGAGTGAGCCTCCGTTGAAGGAGTTTCTCGACGGCATGGCCCTTCACCACTTGCGGCAGCGCGACTTCATGACCGGCGTGCTGCGGCTCGACAACGTGGCGTTCTACGTCTCGCTTTGCTTCGTGTTCCTGCTCGCAACGGTCAAGACGTTGGAGGCGCGACGATGGCGGTAGGGGAAGCGCAAGCGCGGGCCGATCGGTTCGACCGGTGGTCGTTCGCGGCCCTGCTCGCGGGATGGGTGAGCTTGCTGCTCGGGCAACGGGTCTTCGTCGACGACGGGGCGGCGAAGCTGTTCACCCTGGTGGCGGTGGCCCTCATCGCCCTGAGCTTCGGTCAGCGCGTGTTCGCCGCCGTGCAAGCGCCGTCCGACCGCCGCGGTGCCGCGCGCGCCTTTGCGGCGCTCGCCGGGGCGTCGCTGCTCGCACTCGGGCTCTATTTCGCGACCACGGAAGCGGGCCGGGAGCTGACCGGCATGACGCCGCCGGAGTTTAACGAGCCTGACACGTTCGACCAGGTGGTCACCGTGACGTGGCTCATCCTCATGGTGGCGAGCCTGCTGGCGACGACGTTCGGCGAGTTGTCGCGGCGTTCGATGACGCGGGCAGCGGTGATGGAGTCGAGGCGGGTGTTCGCCGCCATCGTCTCGGGCCTCAGCCTTGCGCTTGCGGCGGCCTACGCGGCCCTCTTCACCTATGGCGCGAGTGAGGTCGACTGGAGTTACGACGTGTCGTACTTCCGGGTCGCCGCCCCCGGGGAGTCGACCGTCAACATGCTGGCCCAGCTCGAGACCCCGCTCACGGTTCGCGCGTACTTTCCCCCCAGCTCCGAGGTCCGGCCCAAGGTCACCCGCTACTTCAAAGATCTCATCGCGCAGGGGGGCAACCTCGCCTTCGAGGTCCACGACCAACTCGCGGTGCCGCAACTGGCGAAAGAGGACGAGGTCAAAAAAGATGGGGTCGTGGTGCTCGTCAACGAGCCCAACCGCGAGCAGCTCGACATCGGCGTGACCGATAAGCGGGCGCTCCGCAAACTCCGGAAGTTCGACGGCGAGTTCCAAAAGTCGCTGATGAAGGTCATGCGGTCGCAGCGCACCGCGTACCTCACGGTCGGGCATGGCGAGCTGAACGAGGCCACCGATCGGCGCACCGGGCGCACGGTACGCATTCTCCGCGAGGCCCTTCAGTCGCAGAACTACGCCATCAAGGACCTCGGGTTGTCGCAGGGGCTGGCCGACGAGGTGCCCGACGACGCGACGATGGTGCTCGTGCTCGGGCCGCAGAAGGCGCTCAACGAGGCGGAAGTTGAATCCTTGCGTCGGTTTGCCGAAGGGGGAGGAGCGGTTTTTCTCGCCCTCGATCCCGACGACGAGGGCGACCACGCGCCCCTCGCGGCGGCGCTCGGCGTCAAATGGGAACGCGGCCTGGTGGTCAACGACCGGGTCTTGGTGCCCCGGAAGCGCGACGTCTCCGACAAGAAGAACATCGTGTCCAAGCGATTCTCTTCCCACGCGTCGGTCTCGACCCTGAGCAAAGCCTCGGCGCGCGGCGCGGCGGTCTTGTTTCTCGGGGTGGCGCCGCTCGACAAGCTCCCCGACGCCGATCCGACCCTGAAGGTGGACTTCGCGGTCAAGGGCCCGCCGGGGAGTTATCTCGACCAGAACGCGAACTGGCGGCACGACAAGGACACCGAGAAACAGGCCATCTTCAACCTCGCGGCGGCGGTGACGGGTTCGGTCGCGCCCTCGGGCGAAGACGCGAACCCCGCCGCAACGTCGGCGGCCGGGGCGCCAGAGATGCGGGCCTTCATCGTGGGTGACGCGGGTGCGTTCGCCGACGACGCGATGAGCTTCGCGACCACCAACCAGCTTCTCTTTCTCGACGCCGTGCGGTGGCTGGGCGGAGAGGAGAGCTTCAGTGGGGCGGTCTCGCAAGAAGAGGACGAGCGGATCGTTCACACCAAAGAGCAAGATCAGCTTTGGTTTTACTCGACGATTCTCGGCATGCCGTCGTTGCTCCTCGGGCTTGGCTTGGTCGTGACGCGACGCCAACGGGGCGCATCGGCCCCCAGACGGCGCAAGGAGCCGGAGGCCGCCGGTGAGGCGCCGTCATCGGATGAAGAGGGCGATTCTTCGAGCGACGAAAGCCGTCCCGCCGGGGGAGAACGTGTCGCACGCGGCGAAAAAGAGCCATCGGCGGTCGATGATGATGATGATGATGACGGCGGCGGCGAGGCCGAAGGTGGCGACGACGGGGCGGGGGACGAGGAGGAGGACGACCGATGAACGCGCTACGCCGACTGTTGGTCCACATCGTCCTCCTGTTCGCCGCGGCGGGCTTTGCGTACGTCCAGTCGCGCCCTGACGACCCGCTCGACGTCCCCCTCAAGCCCGGTGAGGTCGACCTGTGGGGCGGCAAGCCCGAGGACGTCACGCGGGTCGAACTCACCGACGAGCGTCAGGTGGTGACGGTGGAGCGCAAGACAGACGACACCGGAGACTACTTCGCCGGCCGCGTGGCCCCCGTCGACGCTCCGGCGCCAGACGCCGCCAGCAGTGCCACGGCGGCGGCGAGCAGCAGTGCGTCGGCCTCCGCCGCTCCGCCGCCGTCGCCCCCCCCGCCGCGGCCGGTCAAACCGGCGCGCTTCGTGTCGGTCAAGGTCGCTTCCACGGTGATGGAGAAACTCGCCCCCTTGCGGGCCAAGCGGTCGATCGGTGACGTCGCCCCCGATCAAGCGGCCGCGTTTGGCCTCGAAGATCCGGCGGGACGCCTCGTCATCGACGTCGCGGGGGTCAAGCACGCCTTCGCGTTGGGGAGTCCCACCCCGGGGGCCGCGAATCGCTACGTCCGTTACGAGAAGGACAACCGCGTCTACGTCATCGATGCGAGCGTGGTCCGAGACCTCCAGGGAGGCGCGGGGCGGCTGGCCGAGCGTCAACAGCACGCGTGGAAGATGGCGGAAGTGGACGCGATCACGGTCACCGGGGGCGAAGGGACGTCGCCGCGCGAGTTGATCCGAAGTGGCCCCGAGGGCCGTCGCTTCTGGGCCGACGCGAGCGCCCCGGAGACCAATGACGAGACCGCCGGAAACTGGCTCGGCAAGGTGCAACGCCTGCGCCCAGTGACCTACCGGGAGCAGCTCCCCGCCGGGGCGGCTCGCGTCGTCCGGGTCGCGTACCGGGGCGAGGGCGGCAAGCAGCTCGGCTTTCTCGAACTCCACCGGGCCGATGATGGCGAGGCGCCGACGTTCTTCATCGTGACCGAACACACCCGGGAGCCGACCGAGGTCGCCACGGCCACGGCGGAGCAAGTGCGGGACGATCTCGCCTCGCTGCTCGGCGGCGCCACCGGCGACGGCGAGGAGCCTGAGACCACGTCCTCGTCCGTCGTGCCCACCGCGACCGCGTCGCCCGCGGCGCCGGTGCCTTCGGCGACGCGTCCCTGAACCGGAAGCCGCGCGGATGGGGGCATGGGGCCGCCGGGTGGTCCGGGTCTACCGGCAGACGCGCAAGCGGCACGATCAGCTCTGGAACACCTACGTGATGCGACCGCTGGCGGCGGTCGCGGTGGTCGGCCTCTCGTCGACGCCCATCACGCCGAACCAAGTGACCATCGCGAGCCTCGCGGGGTTCGTGGCGGCGGCCGCTTCTCTCGTCGCGGCGGACGCAGCGGCCGGGGTCGCCGTGGCCATCGTCCTCCTCGAGCTCAGCTACCTCGGCGACTGCGTCGACGGCATGCTCGCTCGCCACCGGGGTACCGCCAGTCGCGAGGGGCATCTCTTCGACTTTTTCACCGACGAGAGCAAGGCCTTGCTCTTGGTGGCGGGGCTGTCGGTGCACTTGTGGCGGCAGGGGGGCTACGGGATCGACGGCGTTTGGTGGCCGCCGGGGTCGCCCGGGTTCTTGCTTGGAGGGGTGGCGGCCGTGTTCCTCGTCGCGTCCGCCACCTCGCTCACCAACTTCGTGAGGCGTCCGGAGATCAGCGGCCGCGCCACGCCCGTCGCCGCCCACTACGAGGCACAAGGGGACACCGTGCCCCGTGCGGCCGCCGGGTCCCCTGCGTGGTTGGTGGCGCGCGTCATGACGTTGCTCCGGTTTCTCAATCACTACCCGAGCCACATCTGGCTCTTCGCCCTCGCCGGACACCTCGACGTGTTTTTCTGGATGTACGCGAGCCTCAACGGTCTTTACTTAGGCCGCGGTTGGCTCGGGCTTCTCTTTCGTTTCGGGCGGTCGGTCTCGTCGGGCCTCGACGACCCCCGATCGCCGTCCGACGGACCCGCGGCGTCGTCGTCCTCCCCGGAGGAGGCGTCGTCTCGGTGAGTCGGGCCTCGGAGCTCAGGCGGGCGGTCGTCGCCCTCGTGGCGGCGGTGTCGACGAGCTCGGCGACGGTGAGGTTGTGCTGCCTCGTGGCCGGCACCGCGGGGTGCGGCGATGCGACCGCGACCCGCGACGAGACCGCCCCGGCGTCTCCGGCGGGCACGGTGGCATCTCCGTCGACCTCGGGGGGCGAGGAGGGGCCCTCCGGGTCGGCGCCGCGTACCGGGTCCACGGCGCCGGCCCCGGCAACCTCGGACATCCCGAGGCCCGCCGCGCCGGTGGTCGACCTGGGAGGGGTCGCGAACCTCCCGGGCCCCCTCTCGTCCGACCGTCCCGCGGTGGGCGCCACGGGGTGGTTGGTACGCGTGCGCGGGGCGCCCCGGCCCGAGGCGGAGGTCATCGGGTACCTCCGGGGGGGCGCGACCGTGGCCACCAAGCCCGGCGTGACGTCGGGCGCGACGGCAGACTGCGCCGACGGGTGGCAGGCCATCGAGCCGGTGGGCTGGGTGTGCATGTCGGACGCCACCCGGGACCTTCAGCACCCCATCGT
Source organism: Myxococcota bacterium (assembly GCA_039027095.1). GTDB lineage: Bacteria > Myxococcota_A > Polyangia > Polyangiales > Polyangiaceae > JAPYTK01. Next base: position 210,986 of record JBCCLB010000004.1, on the reverse strand, counting down.
TCGCGCCGCCGCCCAGAGGCCGGACTTTGGCCACAAACTCCCCTACATGTACGGAACGGTGACGCGTGGGGGACCGGTCTACGCGCGCATCCCGACGCCGGCCGACCTCGAGCGCCACGAGCCGAACTTACGCCGTCACCTCGACAAGTGGCGCGACGACGAAGTCAGCGGCGCCCGCTACGGGCTCGACGTGTGGCTTCGCTACGCCTCGGGTCGCGACGTGCCGTCCGCCCTCGAAGCGCTCGCAGGCGAGGTCTCGGACGACGACGCGGACCTTCCCTTCTTCTTGCGCGGCGATGGCAGAAGCCCCGACCTTTCGGGTCTGGTCGACGACGTGGGCCCCGACGTGGCCAAAATCGATCAGGTCGACCGCAGGCAGGGTCGGTCGTTCGTCGCGTCGTTTCTCCGCCGCGGTCGACGCTACAACGTCACGCCCGACCTCGTCGTGATCCCCGCGGACCGCTTTCGTCCGATCCGAGGCAGCGACTTTCACGGCTGGGACCTTCGGACCGACGAGAACCTGGCGTTTCCGTTCGCGCTGATGCGGCGGACGGGCAAGAAGTGGCAGTGGGACGGCAAGCGGATGAAGGACGCGGGCACCCAGCCGTGGCGCGAAGCCCTCCCCCTCACCGGCAAACGCCAGATCTACCGGCGCCGCCTGTACTACGAGACGAAAGCGGGCTTCTACGTCGACGATCGTCACGCGAGCGAGGTCGTCCCCGCCCGACGGTGGCCGAAGTGGGCCAAGCAGGGCGGCAAGTGGATCGACATCAACCTCACCCAACAGATCCTCAAAGCGTACGAGGGAAAGAAGATGGTCTACGTCACCATCATCTCTTCGGGCGAGGCCGGCTTGGCCGATCCCGAGGACTCGACCGCGACGATCCGAGGCATCTACCGGATCCACACGAAGTACGTGACCACCACCATGGACTCCGACGCGGTCGGCGAGGCGTTCGAGCTGCGCGACGTCCCCTACGTGCAGTACTTCAAGGACGGCTATGCCCTCCACGGAGCGTACTGGCACGACGGGTTCGGACGCCCCAAGAGCCACGGTTGCATCAATCTCGCGCCGGAGGATGCCCGTCGGTTGTTCTTTTGGACCGACCCTCCCGTGCCCCCGCGGTGGCACGGTGCGCGCAAATCGCTGACCGGGACCGTGGTCTTCGTCCACGAGTGAACGTCGTCGACGCGGGCCCGGGAGGCGCTCGGCGCGGCCACGGTGCCTGCGGTGGCATCGACGCGGGGGTCGTGGTAGGCCGCGCCCACTCGAAAGCGCCATGTCGGTCGGTACAATCACTCAGGTCATCGGTCCCGTCGTCGACGTGGAGTTTCCGCCCGGGAAGCTCCCCAAGATCAACGACGCGCTGAAACTCACCAACCCCGCGATCTCGACAGCCAAGAACAACCTCACCCTCGAGGTGGCCCAGCACTTGGGCGAGTCGAGCGTGCGCGCGATCGCCATGGACGCCACCGAGGGGCTCGTGCGCGGCATGGACGTCGAGGCGACCGGCAACCCCATCATGATGCCCATGGGCGAAGCGGTGCTGGGCCGCATCCTGAACGTCACCGGCGACGCGGTCGACGATGCGGGTGCGATCGAGGCGGAGTCGTTTCTCCCCATTCACCGTGAGCCTCCCGAATTCGTAGACCAGGCGGTGAATGTCGAGATCTTCGAGACGGGCATCAAGGTCATCGACCTCCTGGCGCCGTACCGCAAGGGCGGAAAGGTCGGGCTCTTCGGGGGCGCGGGCGTGGGCAAGACGGTGCTCATCCAGGAGCTCATCAACAACGTCGCCACCGCCCACGGGGGCGTGTCGTGCTTTGCCGGTGTCGGCGAGCGGACCCGCGAGGGCAACGACCTGATGCTGGAGATGGCCGAGTCGAAGCTCGCCGACGGCAACTCGGTGCTCAGCAAGACGGCGCTCGTCTACGGCCAGATGAACGAGCCTCCGGGGGCCCGGGCGCGGGTCGCGCTGTCGGCGCTCACCTGCGCCGAGTTCTTCCGCGACGAGCGCGGTCAGGACGTGTTGCTCTTCATCGACAACATCTTCCGCTTCACGCAGGCGGGCTCCGAGATGTCGGCGCTGCTCGGCCGCATTCCCAGCGCCGTCGGGTACCAGCCCACCCTCTCGACGGAGATGGGCGCGCTCCAGGAGCGGATCACCTCGACGACCAAGGGCTCGATCACCAGCGTGCAGGCCGTGTACGTCCCCGCCGACGACCTCACCGACCCGGCGCCCGCCACGACGTTCGCCCACCTCGATGCGACCACGGTGTTGTCGCGGTCGATCGCCGAGCTGGGGATCTACCCCGCCGTCGACCCTCTGGATTCGACCTCGACCATGCTCGACCCGCGGATCGTCGGACAAGACCACTACGACGTGGCGCGCGGCGTTCAGCAGACGCTTCAGCGCTACAAGGATCTGCAGGACATCATCGCCATCCTGGGCATGGATGAGCTGAGCGAAGACGACAAGCAGACCGTCTCGCGAGCCCGGAAGATCCAGAAGTACCTCTCGCAGCCATTCTTCGTCGCGCAGCAGTTCACCGGCTTCGCCGGCAAGTACGTGCAGCTGAAAGACACCATCGAGGGGTTCAAGGCGATTCTCGAAGGCGAGCTCGACCATGTGTCCGAAGGCGACTTCGCCTACAAGGGCGCCATCTCCGAGGTGCTGGAGGCGGCAGGAGCCTGATGGCGGACCTGCACCTCGAGGTGATCACGCCCGAGGGGGTGAAGCTCGACGAACGCGTCGACGAGGTCGTGGCGCCGAGCGTCAACGGCGAGTTCGGTGTGCTGCCCGGTCACCTCCCCATGCTCGCGGCGCTCAACATCGGGCTGCTTCACTACGCCCGCGAGGGCAAGACGACCGACGTCGCCGTGGGCACCGGGTTTGCGGAAGTCCTCGGCGACAAGACCCTGATCCTCACCGATCGCTTCATCACCCGCGACGAAGTCGACGTCTTGCCGGTGCGCGCACGTCTTCGTGACGTCGACGAGGAACTCGAACGATGGGACGGCGCCCCCGACGATCCCCGTCGGCTCGAGCTCGTGGAAGAAGAGCAGTGGCTCGCCACGCAGCTCGAGTTGTACGGGGACCCCCCTCCGCCACGGGTCTTGGAGCTGCGCCGGGCCGCCGACTTCTCCGGTGTCCTTCCCGGTGCCCTCGAGGATGCGGAGCGGGGCGACGACGAAGCCGACGACGACGACCACGAGGACGATCGAGAGGACGTTTGACGCGCAGCGGCGGCGGGGAGCAAGCGCACCGGTCGGAGTCTGACGGCGTTTCACGGGCGCTCCATTCGTCGCTGGTCTACGTAAGCTCGTGATCAGCCAGGCGACGATCCAGGCCATCCGCGAGCGCACCGACATCGTGGCGCTCATCGGCGAGAACGTGCGGCTGAAGAAGCAGGGGCGACGCTGGGTGGGTTTGTGTCCCTTTCACAAGGAAAAGACCCCTTCCTTCAGCGTCAATCAGGAGCGGGGCCTCTACCATTGTTTTGGGTGCAAGGCGTCCGGCAGCGCCGTCGACTACGTCATGCAGCTCGAGGGGATGAGTTTCCCCGAGGCGATCCGCGCCCTCGGCGAACGCCTCAACATCGAAGTCGAAGAGACGCGCGACGAGGGAGACCGCGCCCGCGCCCAGCAACGCCGTCGCGAGCGCGAAGAGCTGTTCCAACTCAACGCGCTGTGCGCCGACTTTTTCGCCGCACAGCTCCGTGAGCACCCGTTGGCGGCGCTCGCCTGGGAGGAGATCGCGCGACGAGGGCTCGACCCCGACCACGATCCTGTCGTCGCGCGAGCCCTGGAGGCGTTTCGCATCGGCTACGCGCCCTACGGCTGGAATGCGCTCGGCCACTACCTGGAGCGCCAGGGGATCGATCTGGGGCGCGCGGCGGACGTCGGCGTCGTCACCCCGCGCCGAGGGGGCGGCGGGGGAACCTTCGACGCGTTTCGTCACCGCCTGATGTTTGCCGTGATCGACAAGAGCGGCCGCGTGGTGGCGTTCAGTGGGCGCGCGCTTCCCGAACCCGAGCCCGAGCGGCTCGCGGCGGCGGGGCTCGAGCCCATGTACCGACGCCCCGACCCCGAACGACGGGACCCGCCGAAGTACATCAACAGCCCCGAGTCACCCATCTACGTCAAGGGCGACAACGTGTTTGGCCTCTACCAGGCGCGACGCGACATTCGCGAGCGTGGTTACGCGGTATTGGTCGAGGGAAACTTCGACGTCCTGTCGCTCCACGCCCGGGGCTTCGACCTTGCGGTGGCGCCGCTCGGCACGGCGTTCACTGCGGGACAGGCCCGGCTCGTCAAGCGGTACGCGCCCACCGTGGTCGTCATGTTCGATGCCGACCGGGCGGGAACCAAAGCGACGGCGGCGCTGCGCATCCCCGCGCGTGAAGGGGGGCTCTCGGCACGTGTCGCCCAGTTGCCCGATGGCATGGATCCCGACGATGTTGCGCGGACCCATGGAGTGGAGGCGGTGGAGGCCGCGGCCAGGGGGGCCAAGGGCATGTTGGAGTTCATGGTCGACGAACTCATCGGGGACCAGGCCATCTTCGATGATCACAGCCGTCGCGGCATTCTGAAGAGAATTCGCCGCGTGGCGGAGTTGATCGCCGAGGAGACCGACGGCGACATGCGCCTCATGGCGAAGGCTTACGCCGACGAGGTGGCGTCTCGAGTCTCGGTGGCGGGCACGAGCCCCGGAGGCTTGCAGGCTCTGGAGCGGATGATGCGACAGGCGATGCGCGCGCAGGAGCAGCGACGGCGGCGACCACCGGGCCCGTCGTCTTCCTCGTCCGCCTCCTCGCCGGACGGCAGGTACGCCACGCTCGGCGGAGCCGAAGATGGTGGTGGTGGCAGCGACGCCCGTGAGGTGCACTACGCGGCCGACAAGAAGCTCGCCGGGGCCTCCGGGCGTTCGCGGTCTCGAGTGGCGCACATCGCCCTCGAGGCGTTTGGCGCCATCCTCGATTTTCCGGAGCTACTGGAAGAATCCGAGGTGGAGCGTTACCTCGCCGAGCTCGAGGGGGCGGTCGCGTTGGGCGTCGCCGCGGTGCGGCAAGTCTGGGACGCGAAAAAGGCGCTAGACGGCCCAGAAATACTTGATTTGCTACCGCCGGCGATCCATTCATTCGCAGTTGGTCGGCTGGCGTCTCCGCGGTTCTCCGACCGAGATGAGGCACGAGTCGAGTTGGTGGATAACGCGAAGAAACTTCGACGACGTTCCTTGGCCGGAGACAACGCAGCGAAGGTGCAGGAATTGAACCGTGCCGACGCCTTGGGCGACACCGATGCCGCTGACGAGCTGCTGCGCGAGATGTCCCGCAAGGCGAAAGAGAAGGTTCACCTTTGAAGGCCGGTAAACCTTGTGGCGTTGGGTGCGCGCGAGCGGGGGGAGAAGCGGGTGACCTTCGGGCACCACGTGGAGGCGGCCTTGGGGGCCGACCGGCGTGGGGCCTAGGAAGGTTGCGCAGTTTCGCGCCTCCATCTTGCCAAGCGTAACGAGTTGTTCCATGGAGCGAGCGGCGTGAGGGCATCGCGTTGGTCGCCACGAGAGAGTCGCTGAACGGGAGTGTGAGAAAACATGGCGAGTAGAGCTTCGAAGCCGTCGACCAAAAAAACCGCGGCCAAGCGCACCCCGGGGCCCAGCCGAAAGGCGAGCCCGTCGAAGGCGAAGGCGTCGAAAAAGGCTCCCTCCTCGTCGACCGGCGCCTCCGCGTCGGCGGCCTCTTCCTCCTCGAAGGGCGCGAATGGGGCCACGCGCCGCAGCGCGTCGAAGGGCGCCAATGGCACCGCGCGCACACGACGGTCGAAGACGACCGACCGAGACGCTGCGGGCGAGGAAACGGAGAAGGTGACGCGCAAGAGCAGAGCGGGCCGCGCCACCTCGACCTCGAACGGCGCCACCTCCAGAGGCTCATCCTCCAAAGGCAGGCCGAGCAGCAACGGAGCCTCGGCGGACGCCGGTGCCGCCCCCGAGTCAGCCGCCAGTCGGCCGCGCCAGAGTCGCCCGGCGCCGAGCCAAAAGGACGCGAAGCTTCAATCGCTCTTCGAGCAGGGCAAGTCCAAGGGCTTCCTTACGTTCGACGAAGTCAACGACGCCATCCCGAGCGACATGGCGCCCGATCAAATCGACGACGTCGTCGGGGCGTTGACGGCGGAAGACATTCAGATCGTCGACGGCGCGACGCAGATCAAGATCTCGCCCAATCGGATCGCCGAAGAAGACCAGACGAAGAAGCTGGCCGTCGCGACCCGGAAGACCGAGGATGTCGACTACTACTCGAAGAGCAACGATCCGGTGCGGATGTACCTTCGCAAGATGGGCAGCGTGTCGCTGCTCACACGCGAAGGCGAAGTCGAGATCGCCAAGCGCATCGAAGTGGGCGAGCTCGCCGTGATGGCGGCCATCTTGGAGTCCCCCATCGCCGCGCGCGAGGTGATCGCCATCGGAGAGCGCCTCCGCAAGCACAAGGTCCGGGTCAAAGACCTCATCAAAGACGCCGAGTCCGAGGACCAAGAATTCGATGAAGAGGAGGCGGACCGCCGACTTCTACGGCTCGTCGACAAGGTCAAGCGGCTCGAGCGCAAGCGGCAAAGCCTCGTGGCCGAGGTCCGGGCCGGGGCGCCGAAGGGCGGTGAAGGCCGCAAGAAGACGGCGGCGGAGCAACTCGTCTCCAACGGGCGTGACCTCAAGGCGACGCTCGACGAGATGAACCTGAACAAAAAAACGGTCGACAAGATCGTCACGACCCTCAAGCGCGAGATCGCGCGGGTCCAGGGCGCCGAGCGTCCCGTGACGCGCTACCTCCACCGCGCCGAGATCACCCTCGACACGCTGCGGTCAGAGCTCGAGCGAGTCAAAGGAAACCGGCACGCAGAAGCTCGTTTCGCCAAGAAGATCGGGGCGACCCGTCCCGACCTGGGGCGTATCGAGGAGGCCGGCCACGAGACCGTCCGGCAACTTCACAACCTGGAGGAAGAGCTTCACTGCGGCGTCGCTGAGCTCCGCGCGAGTTACCGCGCGATCCTAAGGGGAGAGCGGGCAGCGGAACGCGCGAAGGCCGAGCTCGTCGAGGCGAATCTCCGACTCGTGGTGTCGATCGCCAAGAAGTACACGAACCGAGGGCTTCAATTCCTCGACCTCATCCAGGAGGGGAACATCGGCCTCATGAAGGCGGTCGACAAGTTCGAGTACAAGCGGGGCTACAAGTTTTCGACGTATGCGACGTGGTGGATCCGGCAGGCGATCACGCGGGCCATCGCAGACCAGGCGCGCACGATTCGGATTCCGGTGCACATGATCGAGACGATCAACAAGCTCATCCGGACGTCTCGTTACCTCGTGCAAGAGTACGGCCGCGAACCCACGCCGGAAGAGATCGCGGAAAAGATGGAGCTGCCGCTCGATAAGGTGCGCAAGGTCCTGAAGATCGCGAAGGAGCCCATCAGCCTCGAGACGCCGATCGGGGAAGAGGAGGATTCGCACCTCGGCGACTTCATCGAGGACAAGAGCGTGCTTTCGCCATCGGAAGCCGTCATCAACATGAACCTCGCCGACCAAACGCGAAAGGTGCTCAAGACCCTGACGCCGCGGGAGGAAAAGGTGCTGCGCATGCGGTTCGGCATCGGAGAGAAGAGCGACCACACCCTCGAAGAGGTGGGGCAAGACTTCGAGGTGACACGCGAGCGAATTCGTCAAATCGAAGCCAAGGCGCTGCGCAAGCTTCGCCACCCGAGCCGAAGCAAGCAGCTCAAGAGCTTTGTCGACACCTGAGCGGTGGCCACGGAGGTGGTGGCGCCGCCGCCGCGACCGCGGTTCGCGGCCGCTGCGGCCTCCCACCTCGGAGGTCACCGCGGCGCGCTTCCCGGTGGGCTTTTTGGCGGTCTCGACCGTGGTGCCCCTCACGGGCTTTGCTTGCGAGCAGCGGACGGTCACGGCGGCGGACTGCTTGATGATCGGGGAGCGCATCGAGCGCGCATGGACCCGAGACGCCATGGCGGCCGGCAAATTGAGCGGTCTCGAAGACGGCGCCGTGGCGGGGTTCATCGCGGCCGAGGCCGACCGGTTGTCGACGCGCTGGTCTAAGCGGTGTCAGGCACTGGTGGGTCAACCCATCACCGGGGAGGAGCTCGAGTGCATGCGACGCGCGGAGACGATCGACGACATCATGGCCTGCGACCGATGAAGAACGGGGGAAGCGATGACCGGAAGACGTTGGCGTCGCGGGGCGACCGCCGATCCCGGGGTTGCCGCGGCGGGCAAGGGTGCGAGGGGCAGACGCCGAGGTTGGCGTTGGTGACGGCGGTGGTAGGGCTCGCCGTCGCCTCTTGCGCCGATGAAGTCGATGAGGTCGTCGATGTGGGGCCCACCGGCGCCCCGGCCATCACGTTTTCGATCCCGGCTCCGGTCGGCGACGACGAGCCCGATGCCGTCGCCCCGTGCCTGAGCATCGGAGAGGACCGCGCCCGCGAGGTGACCCTGGTGATCGCGCCCGAGGAGGTCGTGTTGCGTCCGCCCGGGGCGTGCGGTGCCCGTCTCCAGTGCGGGCGCCTGTCGCTCTTCGTCGACGGGGTGCTTCACAACGAGAGCGGCGTGGCGTCCGTCGCGCTGCTCCCGCGCAAGCTCGCCGACCCCATCCGCGACGGGTCGCCGCGCGCAACCGACGGGCAGCCGGATCTGTTGTCGCTCCGCATCCAGGTCACGACGGACGGGGACGCGGGCACGCCCCTTCTCGATGCGTCGGGGGATCCGGTCGAAGCGTCGCTCGACGTTCAGACCCTGGTCGATTGCGAGCCCTGAACGGAGGAGCGGCCCAACGCCCATCGGCCCACGGGTGCCCGGGCTCCATACGGCCTCCCGGCTCACTCGCCTGATGCGCTCGTGTGTCCCACCGCGTGGGTGAGCACCCCTTCAGGAGACAGCGTCGAATCGGTGGTGGGCGGGCGCCGCGCCCGCGATGTCGACGGTAAGGTGGTCGTGATGGACACGGACGACGGCATGGGCGGCGGCGGCGCGTCCCGGGGCGTCATCGTCGAGGTTTTCCACCAGACTCTGGAGCGTGAGGAAAGGGATGCCGTGATGGACCGCGACGTGGTTCCAATGAAGGTGGCCGTTGAGCACGAGGCGCACCCGGCCATGGCGCGCGAGTCGCGTTCGCAGCTCGCGGCGGTTGTCGACGAGGGCGAGGTGCGGGCAGCGGGAAAACCAGCGGTTGTCGCGGGTATCCTGGTCCGCGGCGCTGTGGTGCATGAGCACCATCACGTCGCGCTCGGCGTGACGGGCGAGCTCGTCGTCGACCCAGGCCAGCTGGGGCTCGTCGAGGTAGACCCGGACGTCTTTCTCCTCGTGGGTGTGCAGGCAGAGAACGCGCAGCGGGCCGACATCGAAGCTTCGATAAAGCGGTCCCGGGGTGCTCCCCATCCCCCAGGCGCGACGAAGGTCTTCTGCGCGCAAGTGGATGAGGTCATGGTTGCCGGCGATGTGCGTCACCGGTCCGCCCCATGCCTCTAGGTGCGCCAGGCACGCGTGGTAGCGGGCGAGATCGTCGGCGGGCGAGGCGTCTTCGATGGCGTCCCCGAGATGGATCACGAGGTCGGGCCTCACCTCTCGGCGCATGCGTTCCGCGAAGGCGGTGGCGAGCTCGGGGGCATGCGCCGTGAGTTTGCGGAGGCGACCCTCGAAGAAGGCTTCGGGACCGAAGTGAATGTCGGTGACGACTCCGAAGACGAACGGCCGGGACCAAGACGGGGACGACGCTGTCGACATGCGACCGCGTGCCAAGACTCAACCCGCCTTGCTTCCGCCGCGGCATCCGGGGGAAGCGATGCCTTCGCTGCGCCCACGCCACTCGTCGGGCGTGAGGAGGGTGAGGGTGAGGGCATGCAGTCCCCGCTCGAATTCATCCGCCAGCAGTTCGTGCACCCGACGATGACGCTTGACCCGGAGGGTCTGCTGGAATTCCGAACTGATGACCGTCACGTTGTAGTGCGACTCGGCGCCGGCGCCGCCGCTGTGTCGGTGGCTTTCATCGACCACGTCGAGATGGGCCGGGGAAAGCGCCTCTGCCAGCGTGGTCTCGATGCGTTGTTTCCGGTTCACGGGCGGGGCATAGCGCAGCGCGTCAACTTCGACCACCACGATCTAGGCCGAGAGGCAGGCGGCTTACTCAGGGGGAGCACCGCTTCTCACCATCGCGACACTGGAGCAGGTCGAGGTGCTCGGGGTAAGCTGCGCCCCGCGTATGCGAGCGATCTCCGCCGGGATGACGGACGTGGGCCGGGAGCGAGACCTCAACGAGGACCGCTACGTCATCGTGCCCGACCGGCAGGTCTATGTCGTCGCCGACGGTATGGGGGGACACAACTGCGGCGAGGTCGCGAGTGGCATGGCCACCAAAATGGTGTCGTCGTTCTTCGCCGATCACGCTCGCGCCGAGGGCGATGCCGCGGAGACCACCTCGGAGGGAACCCCAGGGTCGTTGCTGGCGACGTCTTTGCGACGCGCGAACGCCAGCATTCACGAGCGGGCGATGAATTCGCTTCGCCACCGGGGGATGGGGACTACGGTCGTTGCGGCCGCGTTTTCGCCCCGCGAGCGGCGCATGTACGTGGCCCATGCGGGGGACAGCCGTTGCTACCGCCTTCGCGACGGCAGACTCACGCAACTGACCCGTGACCACTCCTTGCTTGAAGAGGCCTTGCGGGCGCGGCCCGAGATGTCCGCGGAGGACTTGGGGCACCTGCCGGGCAACGTGATCACCCGCGCTCTCGGGGTCGAGTCCACGGTCGACGTCGAGGTCATCAGTGATGGGGCTCGTGTCGGCGACATCTATCTGCTCTGCAGCGACGGTTTGCATGGCTTCGTCGACGAAGAGACGATCGGCGCCATCGTAGCGTCGCACGAGGCGGATCTCTCGGGAGGATGCGCGGCCTTGGTGGCGGAGGCGAACGCCAACGGCGGCGGCGACAACATCACCGTTGTCCTCGTGCAGATGGCCGCCTCGGTCGGGGAGGACGACGACGACGGCAAGAGCATATGGGACCACCCCACCGCGGCGGCTCCCGCCTCGGTGTCTGTCGTCGCCGGCGTCGACAGCGCGGCCTCGCCCGACATCGGAACGGACGATACGGCGCGCGTCACCGCGCTCACCGACCCAGAAGAGATACTCGCTGCCCTCGAGCGCGCCGACGACGCGCATCATCCCTCATCGGGTCCTCCTCCTTCCTCGCACCCGCCGCCCCCGTCGGCGCCTCCTCCTCCTGTCGGCGCGGCTGCCTCGGACCGGGAACCGGTGCCGCGGTCGTCCTCTTCGCGTCCTCCCGACGACGAAGAGGCCTAAATCCTCTGTCTCAGGGACCGTCAAAAAGTCCCTCGCCCGCAAGCGAGGCCACCCGTGCCGGCCCGCCTCCGCCTCGGGTCAGCGCGCGGGCGCGGAACGGCGGTCGCGTGGGGTAGGAACGGACGCGGCCGGCGTGGCACGCGCGGGGCGATGATGCTCCTTCGCCCGTAGCCTTTTGGCGCGTCGCGCGGCTGACGCAGCGGGCGGCGGCGACGACTTCCCTTTGGGCCCCGCCGCCCGTCCCGGGGCGGGCGCGCGCCGCGGTGATGGCGTTGCGCCCTGAGCGCCGCCAGGACCACGACGGCCTTTGGGCGCGGCGGAGGGGCTCTGAGACGCGTTGTACATTTGAATGACGCGGTCTGTGATGTCGAGGTCCTTGCGGAAGTAGGGCGCGGCTTGCTTCGCCAAGACCATGTCGTAGCCGTTTTGCGCCGCGACCTGTCGCACGAGCCCCATCAGCGCGTTGAGGATGGGCACCGTGAGCTCATTCTCTTTCTTGATGATCCCACGTTCCGACTGTTGCTGGGCGATGCCCAGGTCGTAGTTCATCTTCTCGAGCTCGACGTACTTTTGCTGCAACGTTTGCTGTGGGACCTTCTGCTTCTGCAGTCGTTGAAATTCGGCCTTCGCCGCTTCCAGCGCTTTTCGTTTGTTCTCGAACTCGACCTTGCTCGCGTCCACCATCTGCTGGAGCTGGGCGCGCATGCGGAGACCGTCCTCGGTGTCTGCGATCGCCCGTTGGAGATCGATCACCGCCAGACTCATCTCGGAGCGCGCGGTCGAGGGGATGAGGGTGGTTGCCGCGACCGCGAAGCTCGCGATCAACAAGAGGAAGGGCCGTTGCATGCGGAACGGGTAGCGACCGCATCCCAGGGGGTCAATCCCAGGCCGTGCTTACTCCGTGCGACGCCGGCGGCCAGCGAGTTCGAGCAAGCGCGCCACGTCGACGTTGTGTCGCTGGTAGCTCGTGGCAAGGGCATCGTCTCCGAGCGCGGCGCCCCGCGCCTCGATGATCTTCTGCGCCGTGACGAGGGCGACGTCGGCACTGTGGGTGTCTCCGGCGCCGAGAAGCGCCTCGACGTAGACGCGTCGGATGGGTTCATCGAACTCCTCCATGGGCGTGGTCTCGAGGAGCGGGAGCACCGGCTCGATGGCCGCGCGGGCGGCGGCGAAATCGCGTCGGGCGAGTTGGGCGAGCGCCACGGCGAGGGGGCCCATCGCCGCGTGGGCAGACGTTGGCGCCCCGGCCGCGTCGGGCGTCGCGTTGAGGTGGAGGGCGACGTCGAGCGCCTCGCGCAGGTCGCCCGGGGCGCCTCGCCCGGTAAGCAGCATGACGAGGTACACGCGCGCGTTGGTCGCCAGTCGCCGTCCCCCGCATTCGTCGGCGACCGCAATCGCTTGGTGCTGGAGGTCGATGCCTTCGTCGAGCGCGCCACGGCGGGCGCGTGCCATGCCTAGGTTGTGCGCCCATGATGCTTCGAGCATCCGAAGCCCGAAGCTGCGCACGTCCTTGGCGGCTTGGTCGCACAGCGTTTGGGCGCGCTCGTGCTGACCGACGTAGTTGAGGGTGGAGGCGCAGTTGATACGGCCGCGACTCGCAAGGTGGAGATCGCCGACCTCGTCGGCCGCTGCGATGAGCTCCGTGGCGGCTTCGATGGCCGCGGCGGGCCGAATGAGGGTCATCAGGGCGAAGACCTTGGCGTCGAGCGCGCGCAGCATCGGGGCGCGTCCTTTGCGGCCTGCGGCCTTGGCGTCCTCGACCGCGGCTTGCGCCGCCGCCAGCGCGTCGGCGCCACGCCCGAGGGCCATCAAGCCGCGTACGCGTGCGGCGGCGAGGGTGGCGCGCTGGTGTCGGGCCAACGCGGCGCGTCGGCGCCCCTCCGGGGGTTTCTCTTGGCCGGAGGTGCCTTCATCGTCGTCGGCGAGCGCCCGCTGGAGCAGCGTTTCACCGTCCGCCGGGTGACCCGCCTCGATCAAGCCGGCGGCGAGGAGACGCTGGCCTTCGACCCACATGTCCGACGCGATGGGGACGTGGGTCACCGCTTCCCGCGCGGCCGCGATGCTGTCGTCGAGCCGCCCCATGCGGTGGTACACCTGCGCTTGCGTGAGGAGGAGCTGCGCGCGTTCACCATGGTCGGCGCCGCAGTGAAGTCCCCGCTGCGCAAAGAAGAGCGCCGAGTCCATTTGCCCGAAGTTCGCGAGCGCCTGTTGGGTCGCCCGGGCGTAGAGGCTGGCCGCTCGGTCGCGGTCTCCTCCGAGTTCGAAGTGATGCGCCATCAGGCCGAGGTCTGCACTCCCCGACGCTTCGAGCCACCCCCCCGCGGCGAGATGCAGACGACCGCGGTCTTCCTCGAGAAGCGACGTGTGGGCGGCATCCTGGACGAGGGTCTGGCGAAAAAGGTACTCGCTCTGACCCACCACGCGCGACTCCGGCTGAACGACGATGAGATCCTCGCGCTCGAGGACCGCGAGGGCCTCGAGCGGGTCGTCTCGGTCGAGGAGGGCGCCGACGCCTCCTGACCAAAAGGTATCACCGAACACCGCCGCGGCCTGCAGCACCTCCCGCACTTCGGGCGCGAGTTGGTCGAGACGCCGTTGGACCAGCTCTTGTACGGTGAGCGGCAGTTCGTCCTGTCCGTCGCGAAGGCACCGCACGAGCTCCTCGAGAATGAAGGGGTTGCCGGCCGCACGGACCACGAGTTCCCGGCGCACCGGCTCGGAACAATCAGGACGCAGGTTTTGGATCAAGCGGTCGGCCGCGCTCGCCGAGAGCGGCGCGACGGTGAGGTCTTCTCGTCGCGCCCGTTTCCACAGCTCGGGTCGTTGGGCGAGGAGTTCGGGTTGGCCGAACGCGTAACACGCGAAGCGGATGTCGGGACAGTTGAGCAACCAACCGCAAAGCTCCACCGTCGTGTCGTCGGCGTGGTGGGCATCCTCGAGGATCACGATTTGAGGGATCCGGCCCGCAATGGTGCGCACGAAGGCCTCGAGGGCCATGTGGATGCGCGACTGCATCAACTGGTCGTTGCCCCGGGCGGCGCGGAGGGGCTCGTCCGCTTCGTCAGGGAACGGGACGCCGACCATTTCGCCGATGAACGCGGCGAGGAAGTGAAGGCTGCGCGGGAGTCGACTCCGTACGTGACGCTTGACGAGCTGGACCTGCGCGTCGGCCGCAGCGCCGTCTTTGACGCCCATGTGGGCCCGGAGCGCGCGCCCGAATTGCGAGATGCTGCCCGAGCCGTGGTCGGCCGACCCCCGGACAACCAGCACTTCGGGGGGCATGGGCGCGACCTCCAGTCGCTGCACCAGCTCGGACCGAATGCGGCTTTTGCCGACCCCTGCCTCACCGAGCACGAGGGTCGCCCTCGGCTGGGCGTCGCGCAGCAGCTGGTGGTACCGCGTCTGGAGCGCGACGATCTCCCGCTCGCGTCCCACCGTAGGCGTGATGCGGCCGAGGACACGTCGTGGCGCGAGGTCGCGCGGGTCTTCTCGCAGGAGACGCGCGCCAGCCGCATCCCGTGCGAGCTCGAACCGCATCTCCAAGGCCCCCGTCGCGTGCCCGTCGAGCCGTATTTCCCCGGATTGCGCCCGGTCGAGTTGCGTGGCCGCCCGGTCGAGGGCCTCCCCGGCGAGGTTCGACTTCGCCATCACGGCGTGTCCCACCGCGACGACGGCCCGGCTGGAGGGGTTTTGGGCCCGCAGTTGAAGTGCGGCCCGAGCGGCCCGCATGGCTTCATCACCACGGGAATGGGTCACGCCCAACACCGCCACCGTCTGCCCGCCCGCCAGTCGCTCGATCCGGACGTCTTCTCCCACGAGCTCGGCCAAGGCATCGCTGCCGTCGCCGACGGCTTCCGCCTCGCCGCCGTCGTACAGGATGCAGGCCACCACGCGGCGCGTCCGGAGACCGGGGCGCGTCGGGCGCGACTCGCCGGTGCCGGTGGCGGTGGTTTCGGAGGATCGGGGCCGGCGCGGGCGGACTTGAGAGCCCGAGCGCTCGATCTGAGGCGGGGTGTTGTCGACCGCACCAACCCGCGCGAGCGCCCGGGCCAGTTCGCCCGCATGAGGGTATCGCTCCTCGCTGCGGCGCGCGATGGCGCGATGGATCACCACGTCGAGCTTTTCGGGGATGTCGAAACGAAGCTGGGCGGGTCGCGGCGGATCCTCGAGGACCAGTCGGCCGAGAAGCGCGATCACGTGCTCGGTTTCGAACACGTTACGACCCGTGACCAACCGGAACAGCACCGACCCCAGCGCGTAGACGTCGGCCCGAGGGTCGACGGTCTCGCCACGGGCTTGCTCGGGGGCCATGTAGTGGGGGGTCCCGAGGATCGTCCCCGTCTCGGTCTGAAAGTCTGCGTCCGACTGCGACTTGACGACGCCGAAGTCGATCAGTTTGACCGCGGTCCCCCGACCGCGAACGAGAAACATGTTCGACAACTTGAGGTCGCGATGGACGATGCCCCGAGCGTGGATCGCGGCCAGAGCTTGCGCCGCCCGACGGATGACCTCGACGCTGTCGCGCATGCCCAGGGGAGCGCGACGCTGCCGCTTGGCGAGGTCTTCGCCCTCGAGCCACTCCATGGCGAGAAACGAGCGACCATCCGGCCACGTGCCGTGGGCCACGTAGGTCACGATGTTCGGGTGGCGGAGGTCGGCGAGGACGGAGACCTCGCGCTCGAATCGCGTCTTGTCGATCGACGATGCCGTGTGCCGCAAGACCTTCAAGGCGACGGGGGCACCGGTCTGACGGTCCAACGCGCGGAAGATGTCGCCGCTGGCTCCGCCTCCGACACGCGCTTCGATGGCAAAGCGACCACTCGGTTCGGATGAGATGGGGGACAATCGCGCTCCGTGGGGACGGGACCTCACGCCCCCGACAGCGCGCAAACTAGCACGGGCTCGGGGCGCCGTGTAAGGCCCGCCCTCGGCGTTTCGTTGTCCCTCCGACCGCCCGCACCAACCGGTCCGAGGAACACGCTCATGCCCCACCCCATTCGTCATCTCCGCCGCCCCCTTTCCCTCCGCCCGCACACCTGTTTCGGCGCCTGGTGGGCCCTGGGGGCGGTTGCCTGCGGTGCCACCGCGCCTCCCTCATCGCCATCGGACGTGGCGCAGGGGACGCAGATGGTCGCCGAGGCGTCGCCGGTGTCGAACGCGCCCTCGGCCGCGAGCCCGTCGGGTGACGGTCTCGCTTCGGGCGCAGACGACGACATCGCGGCCTATCCCCCGGCCCCGCCGCCCCCTTCACCATATCCGGCGCCGGAGGCGCCTCGGGATGAATCGGCGCTTACGACGGGCGCGGGCGAGGATGCCCTGGCGCCCGCGCCGGCCGCTCCGATGCGCGCCGCTCGCCCCGGGAGCGAAGGCACGGGCGCCCCCCGACCCCCCGTGCTCGTCGCGCCCCCATCGCGGCCTGCTCCGGCGGGTCCGGTCCGGGCGGGGGAGTGGGACGACAACGCGAACTGGCGCGAATTCAACGCCTATCTCGCGGGCCAGGTCCACCTGCCGCTGGAACCCGTCGACGTCAGCCGCCGTCGCTTCATCGTGGTCCGCGACCGAGCGGGCAAGCCCCTACCCAACTGCTCCGTCACGGTGGGGGAATCAGCCGGCCAGGGACCCACGCTCGCGTTGACGACCTCGGCGGAGGGGCGGGCTTGGTTCTTCCCTCGGGCCGAAGGCTTCGTTGGGTCGCGCTTCGAAGCTCGCGTGAGGTGCGCGGGCTCCGAGGCGACCCAGGCTTTCGTCGTCGACCGGCCCGACGGGGTGGTGGACGTGAAGCTCGACGTATCGCGACCCCGTGCGCCCCGGGTCGTCGACGTCGCCTTCATTCTCGACACCACGGGATCGATGGGCGAGGAGATCGAAGCGGTCAAAGAGACCATCCGCCGCGCCACCGGGTTGTTCCGGAACCTCGGCGCGCAGATTCGCATCGCCCTCGTCGAGTACAAGGACAATCGCGATGCCTTCGTGACCCGCGTGTACGGCTTTTCGACGGATTTGGCGCGCTTCTCGCAGCAGGTCGACGGCCTTTATGCCGCGGGCGGCGGCGACACGCCAGAGAACGCCAACCGGGGGCTCTCCGTCGCCCTCTCCGATCTCTCCTGGAGCCGTACTTCCGTCGCCCGAATGGCGTTTCTCATCGGGGATGCGCCCCCGCACCTCGATGATCCACAGGAGGTGTCGTACGCGGCGAGCATGCGGCGGGCGAACCGCCGCGGCATCAAGGTGTACACCATCGCCGCGAGTGGCATGGACGCGACCGGTCAGGCCGTCTGGCGCCAAATCGCCCAGTACACCGGGGCGACCAACATGTTCGTCGAGCGCGGGGGGGCCGGCCCGCAGTCCCGCGGAGGAGGCGATCCCAAGTCGAGCTGCGGGGGCACGCAGACCGATTTCCGCAGCGGGAATTTGCACGAGCTCGTCACCGAAAAGGTGCGGGGGGCGGTCGCGGCACTCGACCGCGACCCGCTCCGCATCGCGGGCGTAGGGCAGGACGAAAACGCGAAGCCGTGTCGCGAGCGTCTGGTTCTCGCCCGCTGAGCCGCCGGGGAGGGGAGGGGGACGCCGGCGGCGGTCAGTTCTCGTCAGTTCTCGTCGCCGCGGAGCTTGGCGGCCGCATCGCAATGGTCGTCGTCCCCGCTGAGGTCGCAGGCCTTGTCGTAGTACTTCAAGGCTTCGGCGGCATCGGGGGGGCCTCCGAGGCCCAGCTCGTAGTTGGCGCCGACCTCGTAGCAAGCGGCGGCATTGGGCATGTCCCAGCAGTCGCGCTGCCGTTGCGTGAAGCCCCGTCGGGCCATGTCCTGGGTCGGGTGGACCGTGCTCGACTGTTTTGGCGGACGCGTCTCGAACATCGGGTTCGAACAGCCGGCGGCGGCGGCGGCGGCGACCAGGGCCGCCGAGATCATTCGCGTGGAGAACGCCGACGGCCCGGGCTTCATCGAGCGGACGCTACCCGTGCCGTCGCTCCGTGTGCAACCTACACCCTCGACCACAACCCTTGGTTGATGGTGTCGCGATGCTCGCCGACAACGTCAACGATCGCCCAAGAGCGTCGACGACAAGCCGGCGAGGGCGAGCATCGCTCCTCAGAGCCGGTTCTATCGTCTTGGGGGTGCCTTACTTTTTGGGTCGGTCAAATCTACCGATTTGACCCACACTATCGTGCAACGACTTCTAGCTCGCCGTGGTCGTCGCAATGGCCGTCGTGGGGGTGGTGCAGGTGTCCGTCGACGAGGTAACAGACGTGGTCGCCGTGGGGCACGGGTTCGTGACCGCAGCCGGGTCCGTGTACGTGGTCGGCCGGATGGCCGCCGCATTGGTGGTTGGGGGTGCATGCGTCGGGGTTTTTCGCCGTGACCTCGATGCGATGCTCGTCGACGTGGTCACCGTGCGGATGATGAAGGTGGCCATCGTGGAGGTAGTCGATGTGCCCGTCGTGCCGCACGCGGGTGTGACCGCAGTGCTCATCGTGCTTGTGGGCGTGGTGCTCGTGCTTTTCGCAGCTCATGGTGTGCTTTCCCTTTCGAGGCCCGGGCGCTTCGACCCGGGGAAGTGAGGTCCATTCATGTTCGCCCCGGGTTCAGGGGTGTTCTTCGGCGTGGGCGAGGGCCATCCCCACGATCTGCTCGACGTGGTCGTCGGCGAGGGCGTAGTAGATGTGTTTGCCGTCGCGTCGGCGGGTGACGAGACGTTCGGAGCGCAAGACCTTCAGCCGCTGCGAGATGGTGCTCATGCCTTCGCCGAAAAAGGCAGAGACCTCCGAGACGCAACACGGGCCATGGACCGAAAGGTGATGGAGAAGGCGGAGACGGGCTGGGTCCCCCGCGGCGCGAAAGAACGCCGCCGTGCGCGTGACGACGTCGTCGTCCAGCCTCGGAACGGGTTCTAGCTCGTGCGCGCAGCGCAGCTCGGTCTCGTCTTCGTCGACCACGACCCCATCATAGTTTCTCGAGTGCACATTTCAACATTTTATGAAATGTTTTGGGTGATGCACGGACGCCCCGAATCGAGTGGATGCGCGGCGAAGCGCGTTAGGTGAAGGCGCGGTACCCGGGAGAAACGGGCAGCGCCGTGACCTCGAGGCGCTCCAGGTGGGCGCATCCGGCCAGCACGCTGGCCTCGTCCCAGGCATCGCCGATCAGCTGGAGGGCGACGGGAAGGCCTTCGCACATGCCGACCGGGACGGCGGCGGCTGGAAGGCCGGTGAGGTTGGCCACGAAGTTGAAGCGGGTCATCGAGGCGGTCCACGCCGTGTCCGCGACCTGAACCTGGTCCTCGGTGAGTGGGTAGGGGGCCGCCAGCCGTGCGTGGGCCGGGAGCGCGAGCAAGTCGACGTCCGCGATCGCCGCCGCCATCACCTCGCGAAGGCGGGTGCGGGTGCGTAGTCCCCGGAGGTGCTGCTGGGCCGTGACGTTGGCGAGAAGGCCGTAGATCAGGCGCAACTCATCCGAGATGTGCTCTCGGTGGGCCGCGAGGTCGTCGCTGGCGTTGGCGGCCGACTCTCCCGCGATGACCAGGGGACCGATGGCATTGGCGACCCGAAGGAGGGGGATGTTGACGTCGATGAGGACCGCGCCGTCTTTTTCCAGCGCGCGCAAGGCCTCTTCGCAAGCGCGGGCGATGCCCGGGTGCGCATCGCGCAGTTCCGCGCGCAGGACGCCGATCCGACAGCCGCGGATCCCGCGTCCCAGGGCGGGTCGCCAGGTCGCTTCGACGTGGCCCCAGTCGGGGGCGAAGTGCGTCAGGGGGTCGCGTTCGTCTCGGCCGGAGCAGACCTCCATCAGGTCGACGAGGTCGCTGCTCGAGGCTCCGATCGGTCCCGTGTGGCCCACGGTGCCGTACCAAACGTCGCCGTAGCGGCTGAAGCGGTTGAAGGTCGGCTTGAGCCCGAAGAGGCCGTTGAGCGCGGCCGGTACGCGAATGGAGCCCCCGCCGTCGGTGCTGACGGCGACGGGGCTGAAGCCGAGCCCCACCGCCACGGCGCTTCCCGTCGATGACCCCCCGGCACCATGGCCGTCGGAGTAGACGTTGCGCGGGTAGAAAAAGTTGGGGTTGTAGCCCAAGGGGTTGAGGCCATTCTCCGTCGCGTGCGCTTTCCCCGGAAGCACCGCGCCCGCGTTCCTCAGGCGGGCCACGACGGCGGAATCCTCCGTGGCGAGGGCGGTGCGCCAGGTGGTGCCGCCTCGGGTCGGGAGCCCCGACATGTGCATTTGGTCCTTGATCGGCACCGGGATCCCATCGAGCGCCGAAAGGGCCGCATCGTCTCGGTAGCGTTGGGCGCTCGCCTCGGCCGCGGTGCGGGCGCCCTCTCGGTCCAGAGCGACGAACGGACTGTACGTACTCGGCCCGAAGTCGCCGTCGTCTTCACGGCGGAACAGTTCGTCGAGCACCTCCACGGGCGAGAGGTCCCCCGCGGCGTAGGCGGCGCGGATCCGGGCCCCGGTACACCGTGGGCTCGCGGGGGCTCCAAGGTCGGCCCCGTCGCCCCAGTGGCGCGGCGCTTTGCCCTGAACGGGTCGGGGCACTTCTTCGACCCTCCCTCGTTCCGACGGGGGCAGCGCCTCGAGCTCCGCGATGTTGAAGTCGCGGCTCACGAGCGCCCACAGCGCCCGGCGGGAGACGGGGTTTTCCGCCAGCTTGCGAACGGCGGCGAGTCTCTGGGCAGTGAGTCGGAGGTCGGCCATGCCCGGTCATACCGGCGCGATCTCGGGCTGGCCACCACCCCCCCCGCCTGCGTCGCATGAAGTAGCGTCCCCAGCGGGATTCGAACCCGCGTTACCGGCGTGAAAGGCCGGGGTCCTGGGCCGGACTAGACGATAGGGACACGAGCGCATCCGCCGCGCTCTGGTCGGGAGGCTTAGTTCCAATTTCTGAGCAGGGCAACCGGACATCGTTCCCTCTCGTCCTTCGTGCCGGGCAGATGGACATCGGACCGATGGCTCGTTACGTGACGCGCCAGGGGTGCGAGGCCTGTTTGGGGGGAGATGACGGAAGAACGAGCGCGAGACGAGGCGCCCCTGGCGTTCATGGTTCGAGACGCGCTGCGCCAGCTCGTCTCGGAGGCTGAGGTCGACGCGCTGCTGCGATGGTCGTTGGCCCAACAGGGGGATGAAGAGGTCCCGCGCGACGCCGTTCGTTTGACGCTGTTCGTGTGCGGACCGCTCCACGAGGCGCTGCACGTGGGGTACGGCTCGGAGGTGGCCTTCGCCTTCGTGCGCGAAATGCGGTCCGTGCTCGATCTCGCCATCGACATCGAACGCGCATCCGGGCCGGAGCGGGCGCCGTCCTCGGGGATGCGGCCAGGCCCGGGTTGGGAACGTGCGCGCAGTGGGGTGATTCGGCCCGCCCGCACCGGTTCTGCCGCGTCCGAGCCCTCATCGCGTACCTCCCGGTCGTCGCGGTTGCCGCCCGAATTGGAGGGGCGGGCTGACCCCGGCTCGAGGCCCGACACCATCCCTTATTTGGGGACGCCGAGTCCGAAGGGGGACGTCGTCGTCGTCGAGCCCCACGACGGGCGCCGGCGGGAGGTGTCCGTGGCCTTGGGGCGCGAGGGGTACGACGTCATCGGCGCCGCCGACGGCGCGTCGGCGCTGCTCCTGAGCCAGCGCCTACGGCCTTCCGTCCTCGTGGTGGCCGAGGACATCCCCGAAATCGACGGCGTCACCCTGGCGCACGTGTTGCACGAGAGCGATCGCATCCTCGCTACGCCCGTCGTCATCCGCACCGACGGCGACACCGCCCGTCCGCTGCCGCCGCGCGCACGGTGGTCGGGGACGGAACGAGGGCTGATCTCACTGGTGGCGCTCGTCGACGAGGTGGCCCGGCGCCCCCTCGCCCCGTGATACGTCGGACCCATGGAAGGACGGGTTCTCATCGTTGCGGGCTCCGACTCAGGGGGCGGCGCCGGAATTCAGGCCGACATCAAGAGCGTCTCGATGCTCGGAGGGTTCGCCACCACGGCGATCACGGCGCTCACCGCGCAGAACACCCGGGGAGTGCACGGGATCTACCCCGTACCGCCGCCTTTCGTGGCCGACCAGATGGGGGCCGTGCTCGACGACCTCGGGGCCGATGCCATCAAGACGGGCATGCTTCACAGTCCGGAGATCATCGAGACGGTGGTGCGAGAGGCAGGCCGCCACGCCCGCGGGGTTCCGATCGTGGTCGACCCCGTGATGGTGGCGAAAGGAGGCGCGCGACTCCTCGAGCCGGCGGCGGAGAGTGCGCTCAAGCTGAGGCTGCTCCCGGTGGCGGCGCTCGTCACGCCCAACCTTCCGGAAGCGGAAGTGCTTTCCGGCACCACCATCCGCACCCTGGACGACATGACCCGCGCGATCGACCCCATCCTCGCTCTGGGGCCAGCCGCGGTGTTGCTCAAGGGTGGGCATCTTCAGGGCGACGTGGTGGTCGACATGCTGCGCACCGCCGACGGAGAGCAGCATACGTTCGAAGACACACGCATCGCCTCTCGCCACACCCACGGCACCGGATGCACGCTCGCGTCTGCGGTCGCGGTTGGGGTCGCGCAGGGCCTTCGCCTCGTCGACGCGGTCGTGCGGGCCCGAGACTACGTCCGTCGGGCGATTCAAACCGCTCCCGGCTACGGAGCCGGACACGGCCCGCTCAACCACGGCCACCCGCTGATCGCCGACGTCAACTGAAGGGGAGAGCGACGGAGCGCCGGCCTCCGTACCGACGTTGGCAACGATTGGAATGGATCTTGTTGCCTGGCGGTCCGTGACCCAACCCGAATGGACCGTTTTCGTAACGCTGCTCGCCCTGCCGGCCTGCCAGCCCGAGCCTAGGCTCGAGGAAGGAAGCGAGCTCTGGCTCGACGCCCGCGGTCCCTTCGTGATCGACGCCGCGCAAACCGAGTGGTCGACCCGCCACTCCGGTTGGCATGATGGAGACGGTCTCGAAGTCGTCATCGCCGCCGATGCCGACCGGCCGGAGGTGATCCTCCGAATGTTTCCTTACCCGCCGACCAACGTCGCGGGGACCTACCACTGGGCCATGTCCAACCACCCGACGCTCTTCTGGAGCACATGGCGGCTCGAGGTCGACGGCGCGGCGCGCCCAGCCCCTGAGCGCCCCTGTCCGCTCACGCTGACCGAGTACCCCGAGGGCTTCGAAGAGGCATCGTGGGCGTGCCCCGACGCGGGGGTCGAAGGCACGCTGGTCGGTCAGGTGCCTACGTGGCGCAGATATCGCTCCGAATGATGAACCGGACGCCCTCGGGCGCTTCGAGAGAGAACCCGGCGCCGCGGCCTTTCACGACGTCCACGGTGAGCCGCGTGTGCTTCCAACGCTCGTACTGGTCGCCCCCCATGTAGAAGGGCGAACCCTCGAGCTCGCCGAGCAGGACGTCGCGCGCGCCGACGCGGAACTCGCCCCGCGGGTAGCACATGGGTGCGCTCCCGTCGCAGCACCCACCCGACTGATGAAACATCAGTGGGCCGTGCATCTCGGTCAGACGACGGATGAGGACAACCGCCTCTTCCGTCGCTTGCACCTGCGGTTCCTTTTCGGCGTCGGCGGCCATCAGAAAAAGCCCATGGCCTTGGGGTCGTAGCTGGTGAGGATGTTCTTCGTCTGCTGGTAGTGGTTCAGCATCATCTTGTGGGTCTCACGTCCGATCCCCGACTGCTTGTAGCCCCCGAAAGCCGCGTGCGCGGGATACAAGTGGTAGCAGTTGGTCCACACACGGCCCGCTTCGATGGCGCGAGCGGCGCGGAAGGCGGTATGCGCGCTCCGTGACCACACCCCGGCGCCGAGGCCGTACAACGTGTCGTTGGCGATCGAGATCGCCTCGTCGTAATCGTTGAAGCTGCACACCGAGACCACCGGCCCGAAGATTTCTTCCTGGAAGACCCGCATCTTGTTGTGACCTTCGAAGACCGTCGGCGCGACGTAGAAGCCCTCCTCGAGGCCTTCGCCGAGACGAACCCGCTCGCCGCCGGTGAGGACCTTGGCGCCCTCTTTTTTGCCGATGTCGAAGTACGAGAGGATCTTCTCGAGCTGATCGTTGGAGGCTTGAGCGCCGACCTTGGTGTCGGTGTCGAGGGGGTTGCCGGGGACGGTCCCCTTGGCGCGCGCCACCGCCTTTTCCATGAAGGCCGCGTAAATGGACTTCTGCACCAGGGCCCGCGACGGACACGTGCACACTTCGCCCTGGTTGAGGGCAAACATGGTGAAGCCTTCGAGGCACTTGTCGCGGAAGTCGTCGTCCTTGTCCCAGACGTCTTCGAAAAACACGTTGGGCGACTTGCCGCCGAGCTCGAGGGTCACGGGAATGATGTTCTCGGAGGCGTACTGCATGATCAGCCGCCCGGTCGTGGTTTCTCCCGTGAACGCGACCTTGGCGACGCGCTTGTTCTGCGCCAAGGGCTTGCCCGCCTCGACGCCGAACCCGTGCACGATGTTGAGCACGCCGTTGGGCAGGTGCTTGGCCGCGAGTTCGGCGAAGAGGTTGATGGTGGCGGGGGTCTGCTCGGCTGGCTTGAGGACCACGCAGTTGCCGGCGGCGAGGGCGGGCGCGAGCTTCCAGGCCGCCATCAGCAGCGGGAAGTTCCAGGGAATGATCTGTCCGACGACGCCGAGCGGTTCGTTGATGTGGTGGGCGACCGTGTGCTCGTCGAGCTCCGCCATGCTGCCTTCTTCGGCGCGAATGCACCCCGCGAAGTAGCGAAAGTGGTCGATCGCGAGGGGGAGGTCGGCTGCGAGCGACTCGCGCACCGGCTTGCCGTTGTCCCAGGTCTCGGAGACCGCGAGCATCTCGAGGTTCTCCTCCATCGCGTCCGCGATCTTGTTGAGGATGTTCGCCCGCTCGGCCGCCGGAGTCTTTCCCCACGCGACCTTGGCGCCGTGCGCCGCGTCTAGGGCGAGCTCGACGTCCTCGGCGGTCGACCGAGGGATCTCGCAGAAGTTCTGCCCCGTCACGGGCGACACATTCTCGAAATACTGACCCTTCTTCGGTGGAACGGGCTCACCGCCGATGAAGTTCTCGTAGCGAGAGGCGTAGTTGACCTTGGCTCCGTCTTGGTTTGGACGCTCGTATTGCATGGATTTCCTCGGGTTGTCGAAAGGTGAAACGCGGCGACGTAGCACGAGGCATGCCCCCACGATGTCGTCGGTGTGTCCCAACGTGTCGCAGGGTTGTCGTATTCGCCCCGGTTACGGAAGTAGTTATCAAACGCAGCTTCCGCGGTAGCGTGCAGTCTTTGCGCGCCTGTCGATTGGTAGGAGGTTGTGGCAGCCCGCCCGCGCGCCGTCAGTCCACCAAAGCGCCCTCGAGCCCAAAGGCCCGCAACAGGGAGCGCGCCGCGGCGGTGGGGGGCTGCCGGCCCGCGCGGACGTCGGCGGTGGTGGGGCCGAGCGCCTCGCGTACCCCGGCGTGGGCGCGAAAGCTCCGCATCAGCTGCTCTTCGACCGACGCCCACAGCCAACGCTCGAGTTGCTCGGCGCGACGGAGCCTCAAGGCGTCGCCGAGGGCCTCCCGGTGGGCCTCCACTTTGGACCACAGCGCAGAGAGCCCGTCACCGGTCAACCCCGAGACCAGCATCGCTTCCGGGTGCCACGCGGGATGACGGGGCCGCAGGTACCGGAGCGCGGCGCCGTAGGTGCGCTTGGCTTCGCGGGCTCGGGTGAGGTTGTCGCCATCGGCCTTGTTGACCGCGATGACGTCGGCCATCTCGATGATGCCGCGTTTGATCCCCTGCAGCTCGTCCCCCGCTCCGGGAAGCATGAGGAGCAGGAAGAAATCGACCATCTCGGCCACCATGGTCTCCGACTGGCCGACCCCCACCGTCTCGACGATCGTGATGTCGAAGCCGGCCGCCTCACACAAGAGCATCGTCTCGCGCGTCCGACGGGCCACCCCTCCGAGGCTTTGGGCGCTGGGGGAGGGCCGAATGAAGGCCCGAGGATGCTGCGCGAGTCGATGCATGCGGCTCTTGTCGCCGAGAATGCTGCCCCCGGAGACCCGTGAGGTCGGGTCGACCGCCAACACCGCGACCCGGTGGCCATGCGTATCGGCGAGCCAGACGCCGAGTCGCTCGATGAAGGTGCTCTTGCCGACGCCGGGCACGCCGGTCACGCCGATCCGTCGCGCCGACCCGGACCGGGCGTCGACGGCGAGATCTCCCAATACGGCCTGGGCGAGCCGTTGGTCGTCCGCCCGGCGACTCTCTACGAGGGTGATCGCTTGCCCGAGCACCGCGCGGTCTCCGGCCCTCACGCCCGCCGCGTAGGCCTCTCGGGTCAGCCGCCGGCGCTTCGGGCTCATTTCCGTGCCGACACTGGTTTCCGTGCCGACACGGGGCGGGTCGTCGGTTGCCGGTCCCGAGACGCACTCGGATCGGTGGCGTCGATGGCGTCGAGAACACGACCGGCGGCCTCGGCGATCACGGTACCCGGACCGAACACCGCCACCGCCCCTGCCTCGAGAAGGGCGGGGACGTCGTCGGGGGGGATGACCCCGCCCACGACGACGAGGATGTCGTCGCGCCCGGCTGCGATCAGAGCGCGTTTGAGGGCCGGCACGAGGGTGAGGTGCCCGGCCGCCAGGGAGCTCACCCCCACGACGTGCACATCGTTTTCCACCGCCTGTTTGGCCGTTTCTTCGGGCGTGGAGAAGAGGCTACCGATGTCGACGTCGAAACCGAGATCGGCGAAGGCGGTGGCGATCACCTTCTGGCCCCGGTCGTGGCCGTCTTGGCCCATCTTCGCGACCAGCAGCCGGGGCCGTCGACCCTCGCGGCTTTCGAACGCCTCCACTCGGGCGAGCACGGCGGCGACCTCGGTCGCGTCCTGGCCGAGCTCACCGGCGTAGACTCCGGTCACCGTCTGCACGACCGCTTGGTGGCGCCCCCACACCCGGGCGAGGGCTTCGCTGATCTCACCGACGGTGGCCCGAGCCCGAGCCGCCGCCACGCTCAGCGCCAATACGTTGCCGTCCCCAGATGCGGCGGCGGCGGACAGCGCGTCGAGGTGGCCTTCGACCGCGGTCGCGTCGCGTTCGGCGCGCAGCCGGGCGAGCCGGGCGAGCTGTTGGGTGCGCACCGCTTCGTTGTCGACCCGGAGCACCTCGACATCCTCGGGGGTGTCGAGACGATAGCGATTGACCCCGACGATCACCTGTTTGCCGCTGTCGATGCGCGCTTGCGCCCGCGCCGCCGACTCTTCGATGCGCAGTTTCGGGATCCCCTGCTCGATGGCCTTGACCATGCCTCCGAGGCCCTCGATTTCATCGATGTGGGCTTGGGCGCGCGCGGCGAGGTCGTGGGTGAGTCGTTCGACGAAGTAGCTGCCACCCCACGGGTCCACGGTGAGACAGCTCCCGGCCTCGTGCTGCAGCGTCAGTTGGGTGTTGCGGGCGATCCGAGCTGAGAAGTCGGTGGGGAGCGCGAGTGCTTCGTCGAATGAATTGGTGTGGAGGGACTGGGTGTGTCCATGCACGGCCGCCATCGCTTCGACGCCGGTACGAATGACGTTCGTGTAGACGTCTTGGGCGGTCAGCGACCACCCCGAGGTCTGGCAGTGGGTGCGCAGCATCATCGACTTTGGATTCTGCGGAGCGAAGGGGCGCATGAGACGCGCCCACAAGAGCCGCGCGGCCCGGAGCTTGGCCACCTCCATGAAGAAGCTCATGCCGACGGCCCAGAAAAAGCTCAGACGGGGTGCGAAGGCGTCGACGTCGAGGCCCGCGGCGCGACCTGCGCGCACGTACTCGAGACCGTCGGCGAGGGTGTACGCGAGCTCGATGTCCGGCGTCGCTCCGGCTTCCTGCATGTGATAGCCGCTGATCGAGATCGAATTGAACCGCGGCATGTGGGCCGACGTGTAGCGAAAGATGTCGGCGATGATCCGCATCGAGGGGCCCGGCGGGTAGATGTAGGTGTTCCGGACCATGAACTCCTTGAGGATGTCGTTCTGTATGGTCCCGGAGAGCCGTTCGGGCGGCACCCCCTGCTCCTCGCCGGCGACGATGTAGAGGGCGAGGATGGGGAGTACCGCGCCGTTCATCGTCATCGACACGCTCATGCGGTCGAGCGGGATCCCATCGAAGAGGACGCGCATGTCTTCGATCGAGTCGATGGCGACCCCTGCCATCCCCACGTCGCCCACCACGCGCGGGTGGTCGGAGTCGTAGCCTCGGTGGGTCGCGAGATCGAACGCGACCGACAACCCCCGCTGGCCGGCGGCGAGGTTGCGTCGGTAGAAGGCATTGCTCGCCTCCGCCGTCGAAAAGCCGGCGTACTGCCGTACCGTCCACGGGCGTCCGACGTACATGGTGGGGTAGGGACCCCGCACGAACGGGGCGAAGCCGGGAAAGCCGCCGAGGTGCCGCACCTCGTCGAGGTCAGAAGGACCGTAGGTGCGGCGTACGTCGATCCCCTCGGGGGTCGATCGCGACGGATCCTCGCCCGCGTCGGCATCGCGTCGCGGATACGCGTGCCGAGGGGCCCGGGGGCGGTCGGAAAAGTCGGGGATCGTCACGGGTGCGGCGCCTCCTTCGCGGCGGCCATCGGCTCGAGGGCGGCGACCACGTCGGCGCCCACGAAGATGAAGTCGTCGACGCCGACGTCGCGGAGCGACCCCTCCATTTGACCCGGGGGACGGCCGGCGAAGTAGATCCGGGTCGCATCGGCCGCGGCGAGGGCGGCGACCACGTCGAGGCCATGACTGAGGTACAGGTCGTCGTCTCCGCAGAGGCAGGCGACGCGGGTGCCCGCCGTCCGGAAGGCGTCGCCGATGGCGGCGGCGGCGGCCGCGGGCGCGAGGTCGCCGGTGCCGTCTCCCCCGATGGTGGCGATCCCGGCGACGCCGAAGAAGTCGGCGGCGAAGGTCGCGCGCGCGTTGTGGCGGGCGAGCGGACCGAGGTTGGCCAAGAACACGGGAGCGTGGTCGGAGCGTCTCAGGGCCTCGAACGGGACGTCGTCGCGGCGGGAGGGCAGGCCCGAGGCGGCGGCCGTCGTGGGCGGGGTCTCCGCCGGCCACGGGGCGCGGGTGAGCGGTGGCTCGTCCGGGCGGGCAAAGGCGCTGACCCCGACCCGCGGCGGTCGGCGCCGCACGAGGCGTTGGCGACGCTCGGTCCAGGCGTCGTCGACGTCGCGGTGAAGGGCGCCGGATGCGATGTACGCGGTGATGCCGCCGGCGCGCTCAACGGCCTGAAAGCGCGCGTAGGCGCGATCGATCAGCGACTCCGTGAGCGTCTCGACGTAGTGGCTGCCCCCCGCGGGATCGAGCACCCACCCGAGGTGGGCTTCGTCGCGCAGCACGTTCATCGTGTTGCGGGCGACGCGGTAGCCCAGCGCATCCGGTTCGCCGACCGCTTCGTCGAAGCACGCCGCCGTGACGAAGTCGGCGCCTCCGGCGACCGCCGCGAAGGCTTGGTTGGTGACGCGGAGCATGTTGAGCCAGGGATCGTGGCGGCTGAGGCTCCGGGGCGAACTCACGGCATGGATCCGGGGTGGGGTGGGAGGGATGCCGGAGGCATCACAAATCTCGGTCCAGAGGCCCCGGGCGGCCCGGAGCGCCGCGATGCCGAGAAAGACATCGGAGTCGACGGCGAGGCGGAGCAGCGTCTGGCGCGCCACCACCTCGGGCCCCACCCCCGCCGCGTCGGCGGCACGGAGGCGATGCACGAGGGCCGCGGTGAGAAACGAAAGCTCGAGGACGACGTCGGCGCCGGCCTCGTGCACGGGGGTGGTGTCGATGACCCCGGCGCGTCGCGACGTCCCGTCGAGATCGGCCGCGAGCCGGGCGAGGGTTCGTTCGGCGGTGGCGGCGCGTTCGACGTCGAGCCCGTCCCGGAGTTGGGCCCCAACCGGATCCCCCCCGAGATGAACGTTCTCGAGTCGGTCCGGGAGCGCCGTCAGCAGCGCGGGGGCGTTTCCCCCGGCGTCGAACCCCCAGGTCCCGTCCCGGGCCGTCTCCTCTTCGAGGAGGCGTCGGAGTCCTGCGAGGGGAAGCCCCCGCCCTTCGCGCTCGAGGCCCCGGGCCCGAGGCGAGAGGCGAAAGAAGGCACCGTCGCCGCCAGCCGCGCGCACGGTCTGGAGGTGCGCGGCGACGGTCTCGGGGTTGGCCTGGGCGAAGGCGAGGAGCGATCGCGACGCCGCGGGGACTTGGTCGGCGCCACGCACGTAGGGTGCGGTCCCCGGCGGAGGCCAGGGCGGCGGCGCGCTCGAGTACAGGGGCGCCACGCGGAGCCCCCCGAGCGCCTCGCGGGAGAGCGCGCGCTCGATGTCCTTTCCCTTCAGCTCCGCTTCGACGCGCAGTCGCCAAGTGGCGGCGTCGACGGTCTCTGGAACGCTCACCGCCGTGTCGTACCGCGATGCGTCCGCTCTGTCAGGCCCGTCACCGGTTCATGAGCGCACGACCATCGGTGATCCGGGCGGGATGCCCCGCGGCTTCAAGTTGCGCAGACAAGGCTCGAGCCACGGTGAGGTCGTAGGGACCCCAGGCGAGGACGCGCCGCCGCGAGGCGTTCTCGGTCGCGTAGACGGTCGGGATGAGGGTGAAGGTCAAACGGCGGGCTTCGAGGGCGCCGGCGGCAGGGGAAGCCTCGTCGAGCACGACGAAGTGGTGGTCGTCGAAAAAGACGGAGGTGCGGGCGAACGGGGTCTTCTTTGCGGTCTCGAAGGTGACGACGAGCCCACGGCACCGCGCCCGGGGCGTGAGCGTCACCGGTGCGCTCGCAGTGGCCACGGTGGCCTTTGGCTCGGCCACGCCTCGCCACCGGAGACGCAGTCGGAGCCGAGGCTCAACGTCGTCGCGGGCGACCACCAACGGCATGCGCGTCCACGTCGCTTCGTCCCGCGCGCCGACCGCGGTTGGCGTACAGACCTCCGGTCCAAGCCCGGGCCGAAGGCAGACCTCCATCGTGCCTTCGGGAAAAGCGGCGACGCTCGCGACGCCCTCGGCTTCGGGGATGACGCCCCCGAGGCGCACGCGGAATCGCGAACCGGGAGGCACCGCGCAGGCCACGCACGCACGCCCCGAGGGACAAGGCGCTCCTCCCTCCGCCGTCGCGCACTGCGCCCCCGCGCAACACGCGGCCGGGTTGCAGGGCGGTAACGACAGGGGGGTGGTCGATCGCGGCGACGTCGAGGAGGGGGAGGAGGTCGGCGCGCGGTCGCCACCGATGGGCGGCATCGGGGAAGGGGACGTCGTACGAAACGCCCCCACGGCCCCGGCGGCGGCTGCGCCGAGGAGGGCGGCGAGGCCATAGCCGAGCCACGGCGGACGCACCGCGACGGCTCCCTCGACTCGGGACGCGGGCGAGCGCCCGGGGGAGGCCGGGGACGTTTCCTCCGCGGGCGCCGGCGGCCACGAGGTGAGCCGAGCGGGCAGCGCGACGTCGTCCCCGGCTTTCTCCGCGGTGTCGAGCATCGCTTCGGCGCGTCGGACTTCGCGTTCGTCGGTGGGGAGAAGCGCCCCCTCGTCGGCGAGCATCTGCCCCACACGGTGCCAAAGCGCGGCGTCCTCTGCCTCACGCCGGTCCTCCTCCTCCTCGGTCGCGCTCGGGTCGTCGTCGTCGTCGTCGTCGGTCATCGCGTAGGTTCCGAAGAGGTCAGCTGGGTCCTCAACTTGCGGAGGGCGCGGCGGCGGATGGCGCGGAGGTTGTCGTTGGTGATCCCCCAACGGCGACAGAGTTCGGCCGAGACGTCGTTCGGGAGCCGCCCGCGACCTTCGGCCCGGGCGTAGAGAGCGCTGACTTGCGTGATGTCACGCTCTCGCTCCGAGAGGGTGGCGAAGGCTGTGCGCAGGGCTTTGACCTCGGGCCGCGAGGACGGCGCGGGCTCGTCGGCGGATGGGGGCGCCGCGACATGGTCGAGGGCGTCTCCCGCCGTCACCTCGCGGAACCGCCGAAAGCCGTCGGCGATGAGGTTCTGGGCGATGCGACCGAGCCAGGCCCGCGTGCGGCGACGCGCCCGGTCCCGGTCCTCGGGGTGGTCGGGGGCGGCCGTATAGCGCCCGGCGCGGGCGAAGGCGCGCGCAAATGTATCTTGCACCACGTCCTCCGCCTCGAGGCCCGAGAGGCCCAAGAGCTTGTGTTCCTGCCGACGCAGGGCGCCGAACAGAAACCGAACGTGACGGCGATAGAGTTCCGCCTGGGCGCGACGACCGGGCGCCCCGCCGGCGGCGACCGAGGCGAACAGCGCGGCGTCGCTTTGACCCGCCTCGGCGAGCGACGCCACGGGCGGTTTCTGTCGTGAGGGCGACGTCGTCGACGGCGGAGGTTTCGCCCGCGCCAGCGGTCGCTGCGTCAAGGGCGCCTCCCTGGTCGCCACCCCCGAGGTGGGTCCGCGAGAAAAAATGCTCGTCGCAATCCTGCTGCTGCATCGAGGGTGCGCTCGGAGGTCATTTCAACGGGTTCGACGGGCGTCAGGGAGAGCTGGAGACCGAGGACGCGAGCGCCCCCGGTAGCTACGCCGAACCGTGACACGAAGCCCTTCGGGGTGTCACGCCGCGCCGTAGCCGGGGGTGTTGACCCGTCGCCATTTCGCATCGCTCGCCCTGCTCGTCCCTGCCGCCCCGTGCGTCACTTCACCGGCCCGCGCCGCCCCGACGTCGCCCCGGGCGGGCCACCAACGTCCGCCGGAAATCTCGCGCACCACGCCTCGGCTCCCCGGGCGCGTGGCGTTGACCTTCGACGACGGCCCGTACGCCGACAAGACCCCCAAGGTGCTCGACGCGCTCGGGGACGAGCGGTCGACGTTTTTCGTGGTGGGTCGTTTCATCACCGCCAAGACCTACGCGTTGCTTCAGCGGATGGAGCGCGACGGACACGACATCGGATCCCATAGCTACGACCACGACATCGCGATGGCGTCGCGAGACCGATCCGCGACGCGCTACGTGCACGCTCAGCACGCGATCACACGGGCGCTGATCCAGATCGCGCTGCTCGCGACGTCGGCCGAGGACTTCGAAGATCTTCACCGCTCGGTCCTCGGGATCTCCTCGGCCGCACGTTTGCCGCGCCACACCCTCGCCGCGCGCGCGGGGGAGATCGAGCGTCGGGTCCGGGGCGTGTGTCGCGACCGGGGCTGGGCCGCGTCGGCGGGTCGTTATTCGGTGCGGCATTCTCGCCCTCCGGGAGGAGGGCCGTACTTGGGGCGCGCCCGTCGGCTGCAAGCGCGCTACGACCGAGCCCTGCGCGAACTCGAGATGACGAACGTGTTGTGGCACGCGGACACGGGCGATGCGCGGCCCACCCGTGCCGCTCGGGACGCACGCCGCATCGCCGCCCGCATGGCCGCCGCCGGCCGGCGGGGTGGGGTGCTCTTGGGTCACGATTTCATCCCGGTGCGGGGGCTTCAGATGGGCCTGAAGCGGCTGCGCGACGATGGCGTCACGATCGAGTCCCTCGACGACGCGTTTCAACGCCAGCGCGACGCGTCCGCGTCTCCGGTGCGGCGAGACTGAAACCCCTCGAGACGTGGGCGGCGTGGCTCACATGTTCCGGCGGTACTGGCCGCCGACTTCATACAGGGCGCCGCTGATCTGGCCGAGAGAGCAGACCTTGGTCGTTTCGAGGAGGGAGGCGAAAATGTTGCCGTCTTCGATCGCCGTGCGTTGAAGCGCTTCGAGGGCCGGCCCGCTGCGGTGGGCGTTTCGCTGCTGAAACGCCGCCACGCTCGCGATGGCGTAGGCCTTTTCCTCGTCGCGGGAACGGATCACCTCGGAGGGCACGATGGTGGGGGAGCCTTTGGGGTCGAGAAAGGTATTGACCCCGACGATGGGAAGCTCGCCCGTGTGCTTCTTGGACTCGTAGCGCAGGGATTCCTCCTGAATCCTCGTACGTTGGTACATCCGCTCCATGGCGCCGAGCACCCCGCCCCGCTCGGACAGTCGCCGGAATTCGGTCAGCACCGCCGCCTCGACGAGGTCGGTGAGCGCCTCGACGACAAACGAACCCTGCAGGGGATTCTCGTTCTTGGCGAGCCCTAGCTCCTTGTTGATGATCAATTGAATGGCGACGGCCCGGCGAACACTTTCTTCGGTCGGCGTCGTGATGGCCTCATCGTAGGCGTTGGTGTGCAGCGAGTTGCAGTTGTCGTAGACGGCGGTGAGCGCCTGGAGGGTGGTACGAATGTCGTTGAACGCGATCTCCTGCGCGTGGAGGGAACGTCCTGACGTCTGAATGTGGTACTTCAGCTTCTGCGAGCGCGTGTTCCCCCCGTACCGCCGCTTCATGGCCGTGGCCCAGATACGCCGGGCCACGCGTCCGATTACGGTGTACTCGGGGTCGAGTCCGTTGCTGAAAAAGAAGGAGAGGTTCGGGGCAAAGTCGTCGACGGAGAGACCGCGGCTTCGATAGTACTCGACGAAGGTGAAACCATTGGCCAACGTGAACGCGAGCTGCGTGATCGGATTCGCCCCGGCCTCGGCGATGTGATACCCGCTGATGCTCACCGAGTAGAAGTTTCGCACCCGATGGGCGGTGAAGTACGCCTGAATGTCGCCCATCATCCGCAGGCCGAACTCGGTCGAGAAGATGCAGGTGTTCTGGGCCTGATCCTCTTTGAGGATGTCGGCCTGCACCGTGCCGCGCACCCGTGTCATCGTGTCGGCCTTGATGCGGTCGTACACCTCGCGGGGAAGCACCTCATCGCCGCTGACGCCGAGAAGCAGTAGGCCCAAGCCGTCATTGCCCGCGGGGAGTTCGCCCTGATAGCGAGGTCGCGGCACCCCCCGCGCTCGGTACAGGGCATCAATTTTCTGCTCGATGGCTTCGACCTGTCCCTGTTCGCGCACGTAGCGTTCGCATTGCTGGTCGATGGCGGCATTCATGAAGAATCCGAGCAGCATTGGCGCCGGCCCGTTGATCGTCATCGACACGCTGGTGCTCGGATCGGCCAGGTCGAACCCCGAATACAGCTTCTTCGCGTCGTCGACGGTGGCGATGCTCACGCCGGAGTTGCCCACCTTGCCGTAGATGTCGGGGCGGGG
Source organism: Myxococcota bacterium (assembly GCA_039027095.1). Lineage (GTDB taxonomy): Bacteria > Myxococcota_A > Polyangia > Polyangiales > Polyangiaceae > JAPYTK01. The sequence goes on along the minus strand of JBCCLB010000004.1, from coordinate 175,673 downwards.
GGCGGGGTCTTCTCCGTAGAGCGTGACGGAGTCGAACGCCGTGCTCAGACGCTTCGCCGGCATGTCGCTCGAGACGTAGTGAAAGCGCTTGTTCGTGCGCTCAGGGCCGCCTTCGCCGGCAAACATCCGCGTTGGGTCCTCTCCCTGGCGTTTGAGGGGAAACACCCCGGCCGTGAACGGGTAGGCGCCGGGCACGTTTTCGGTGAGCTGCCACCGCACGATCTCCCCCCAATCTTCGAAGCCAGGGAGCATCACGCGGGGAATGCTGAGGCCAGAGAGGCTGACGTGGCGGAGCGGCTGCTCGATCACCTTGTCGCGAACCGTGAAGCGATAGGTGTCGGCGGCGTAGCGCTCGCGGAGCTGGGGCCAGCCGTCGATGACGGCGCGACAGGACGGGTCGAGGTTCTCCTCGACAACCGCGTAGCGACGCTCGATCGCGGTCCGCGCCGCCGCGTCGCCGTCTGACGTAGGGGCGGGCGGATTCGTCGCCTCGTCTGCGGGCCGTGGCGCGTCGAGGGCGTCTAGGGCGCCGCGCAAGCGATAGAGCTGGCGTGCGATGTCGGATTGCTCGGAGGCAAACCGATGATGCGCTTCGACGGCGTCGGCGATCTCCGCGAGGTAGCGCGTGCGGTCGGGCGGAATGATGAAGCGCTTCTCGCTCGAAGCTTGCGAGACCTCGAACGTCGACCGGAGGTGCTCGGCGCCGGTGCGGGCGGCCACGGTATCGATCAGCCGACGGTAAAGAACATGGGTGCCCGGGTCGTTGAACTGGGAGGCGATGGTGCCAAAGACCAACAACGCGTCGTCGGGAACATCGAACTGGTTGCGGTTGCGGCGGACTTGCTTGCGCACATCGCGGAGGGCGTCTTGACTCCCCGGCTTGTCGAACTTGTTGATCGCGACCACGTCGGCAAAGTCGAGCATGTCGATCTTTTCGAGCTGCGTGGCCGCTCCGTACTCGGCCGTCATCACGTAGAGCGCTACGTCGGAGTGATCCGTGATCTCGGTGTCGCTCTGCCCGATTCCGGACGTCTCCACGATGATCAGGTCGAAGCCCGCCGCTTTGCAAATCTCGATGCTCGCCTGGACGTGCGGGCTGAGGGCGAGGTTCGACTGGCGGGTGGCGAGCGAGCGCATGTACACCCGGGGGTGGTGGATCGCGTTCATGCGGATGCGATCGCCGAGGAGCGCGCCCCCGGTCTTTCGTTTGCTTGGGTCGACGCTCAGAATGGCGACCGTACGGTCGGAAAAGTCGACGAGGTAGCGCCGAACGAGTTCATCCACCAGCGACGACTTCCCCGAACCTCCCGTGCCGGTGACGCCGAGCACCGGGATCGGGGGGGGGGCGGCGGCGGCGGCGACGGTGCCGCCGTCGGGACCGCGCAACGAGGTCAGCACCTCTTCCCGACGTTCCGGATGGTTTTCCACGGTGGTGATGAGCTTGGCGATCGTCGCGGCGTCGCGAGCGCGCATTCGCTCGCGCAAGCCCTCGGGCTTTGGCGCCGAGGGGGCGAAGTCGCAGCGCTCGAGGACGTCGTTGATCATCCCCTGAAGTCCGAGCTGGCGTCCGTCGTCGGGCGAGTAAATGCGAGTGATTCCGTAATCATGCAGTGCTTTAATCTCGCTCGGGAGAATGGTGCCCCCACCGCCCGCAAAGATCTTCGTGTCGGCCCCTGCTTCTCGGAGCAGGTCGTGCATGTACCGAAGATATTCGACGTGCCCCCCTTGGTAGCTGGTGAGCGCGATGCCTTGGGCATCCTCTTGGATGGCGCAGTCGACGATCTCCGCGACCGAGCGGTTGTGCCCCAAGTGGATCACCTCGGCGCCGGACGCCTGGAGGATCCGGCGCATGATGTTGATCGCGGCGTCGTGGCCATCGAACAACGACGCGGCGCTCACGATCCGTACATGGTGTTGGGGACGGTAGGGGGGCGTTGGATTTTCCGTCATGACCTCACCCAAACCATTTCCGGCGCGCGTCATGGGGGTCAAGCCAAGGACAGGCCGAGCCTGACAACGGAAGATCTTCGAGCTATGAACAAAAGGTAGACAGAGGGTAGACAAAAGGGGTTCGTCCCCTTGCAGCGTCTTGCCCACGTTCCTACTTTTCTCGTGATGCGACGCCGAAGTGGACAGTTTCCCCTAGCGCTACAAGCGGCCTCTGAGCCACTTGCGCTCCGGGTGCTCGAACACCTCACGGAGCACCATCGGGCCGGCACGGCCACCGACCGCCATGCGCTCGCGGCTTCATGCGAGGTGTCTGTGGCGTCTTTGAACGCGGTCGTCGATGCGCTCGACCACGAGGGATTCGTGGACGGCCACGAGCTGCGTCTCACCCTGGCGGGCTTCGCGCTTGGGCTCCATCGCCGCACGGAAGCGCTGGTATGCGGCCCTCCGGTCGCCGCATAGCCCTTCGCCGCCTCGTGGAGGGCGTGCGTGCGACGCCTTCGCCGCAACGGCGGCGCAAACCGTCCCGTCACCGTCCCGTCCGCCCGTTGCTGCGGCAGGTCGCACGGTGGCGGGGCGAAGGGCCGCACGACGAACGTCGCCCTCTAAAGGCGAACGCACGGCGCCGTCACCGTCGACGATAGGGATCCATGATGCGTGGGCGCCACGCGCGGTGGCGTTGACACACGCTGCTGCGCGCAACGGACGGAGCTGCCGTACGTTACGACGTTGCCGTGATGACGCTGCCGTGAGCGCAACGGAGCTGCCGGACGCTACGGCATCGCCCGTCGAGTAAGCCGCGGACTTGTCTGCGCTACCAGGCGGTGGGGGCGACGCGAGGCGTGTCGGGAAGCTGCGATGGCCACGGGACCCTCGGCTTCTGTGACGGCTTCACCTGGACTTCACCGGCCTTCGCCGCCTCGTCACTGCCTTCGATGACCACCGGGGATACGGAAGGTTCGACCAACTCGCGACCTTCGGGCGTCGGCCGGTTCTTGGCGTCGTATGCTTCGCGAAACGGAACGTTTCGTTTCGTGTCGATCATGGTGATGCTGATGAACAGCACCACGCAGATCACCGAGCCGAAGAACACCATGAGGTTGTAGCGCTGGTCGAACCAGAGGTGCATGAAGATCATGCACACGAGGAGGGCTTTGGCCCCCGCGATGGCCATCGCAAGCACCAAGTTGGCCTGGGCCCCGAGGTCGATTTTGATCGCGCCGACCGTGAGCCCCGTCAACACCATCAACCCAAGCCACGTCCCGATCAGAACCTTGGGGCTCATCACATGGTGATGATGCCCGTCGTCGTGGTCGTGCGCGGTCGCGTTGGCTGCTTGATCTGCCATCGGAGAGGCTTTCGTGAAGGGTCACCCGGACGAGAGCGCCGGAGCGATCGAGTTGCGTCTGGAGGAGGTCAGGGGCTCGAAGACGAACGCAGGAGGCGTCCGGCTCGTCAGTGAATGAGGTAGAGGAGGGGAAACAGGAAGATCCAGACCAGGTCGACGAGGTGCCAGTAGAGGGCAATGAAGTCGACCGGTCCGTAGTACTGGGGGCCGAAGTGACCCGCCAGCGCGCGTTTGAGCAGCCAAGCGTAGGCGACGATCCCTCCGATGACGTGAATCCCGTGGAGCCCCGTCATCACGAAGTAGATACTGAAGAAGATGTGGAGCCGACTGCTCGCTTCGGCGCCCTGCATCGCCTCCGACATCGCGTCGGCGGAGGGGTTGAACATCTGCCCCCACAGAATGCCCTCGTGAAACTTGTGGCTGTACTCGACGTACTTGATGCCGAGGAACCCGAACGCGCAGAGGATCGTCAGTCCGATCATGATGCACAGCGTTCGCTTGTCGCCGAGCTGTGCGGACCGGACCGACCATGCCGCCGTGAGGCTGGAGAACAACAACACGCACGTATTGATGGCGCCCAGGTTCACATCGAGAAAGTGATGGCCCTCGACGAAGATCTCGGGGTGAATCCCACGGTAGATCGCGTAGGCGCAGAACAGCCCACCGAAGAACAGCAGCTCCTGCCCGAGAAAGAGCCAAATGCCGAGCTTGCCCGTGTTGAACTGGTGGTCGTGGTCCTTGAAGTGGTGACCCAGGAATGGGGCATCGTGGTGCCCCCCATGGTCATCGGCCTCGGAGGCGGACGCGTCGGCAGTGTCGATGGCAGCTTCACTCATGTCGTGACCGATATCGCGGGGTAGAGGAGGCGCGGGATAGTGGGGACGCAGGGTAGATGCCCGCGGATTGGAGGCGTGAGTGCCGGCGGATCCGACCCTCAGGCCTCAGCGGTTTTACGGACGTATCCTTCGGTTCGCTTGTCCCACTTCCAACCGGTGAAGTCGTAGGGGTCGGTACCCTCGGGCTGAACTTTGAAATTCTCGTGCGGGGGTGGCGACGAGCAGTACCACTCGAGCGAATTGGCGCCCCATGGGTTCGCCGGCGCCTTCTTGCCGTTCCTCAAAGACATAACGAGTCCGACGAAGGCGACGAGGATTCCGATACCGAGAACGAACGCTCCGATGGTCGAGATCTGATGAAGCGACTGAAATTCAGGCAGATAGCTGTAGTAGCGCCGTGGCATGCCCCGTGACCCGAGGATGAACTGAGGAAAGAAGGTCACGTTAAAGCCGATGAAGGTCAGCAAGACGCTCCAACGCCCGACCTTGTCGTTCGGCATGCGACCAAAGATTTTTGGCCACCAGTAATACATGCCCCCGAAAAGGGCCATCAGGGTGCCGCCCACCATGACGTAGTGGAAGTGGGCCACGACAAAGTAGGTGTCGTGCAGGTGAACATCCACATTCAGGGTGCCGAGGAACATGCCCGTGAGCCCGCCGATGCTGAACAGCCAGATGAACGAAAGAGCGTAGAGCATCGGGGTGGTGAGCCAAATGGCGCCGCCCTTCATCGTCGCCAGCCAGTTGAACACCTTGATCGCCGAGGGGATGGCGACGGTGAAGGTCAGGGCCGAAAAGATGATGCTGGCGGTCTTGCTCTGACCGCTCGTGAACATGTGGTGGCCCCACACGAGAAAGCCCAGGAACGCGATGGCCATCGAAGAGAAGGCGATGAAACCGTAGCCGAAGATGCGCTTGCGGCTGAAGGTCGCGATGAGCTCGCTGATCACGCCCATCGCGGGGAGGACCATGATGTAGACGGCGGGGTGGCTGTAGAACCAGAAGAAGTGCTGGAACAGCACCGGATCGCCCCCGAGGGCGGGGTTGAAGATGCCGAGGCCCATGACACGCTCCAGCGTGAGCAACAGCAGGGTGATGGCGAGAACCGGGGTGGCGAGCACCTGGATGAGCGAGGTCGCGTAGAGCGCCCACAAGAGCAGCGGCATCTTGAAGAAGCTCATGCCCTTCGGCCGCATCTTGTTGATGGTCGCGATGAAGTTGATGCCCGTGAAAATCGAGCTGAACCCTAGGATGAACACCCCCATCACGGCCGACGACACGGCGTTGGCGCTGTCACTCGAGTACGGCGTGTAGAAGGTCCAACCCGTGTCGATCGCGGAGTCGTACATGCTCCACATGAGGAACATCGCTCCGAGGATCCAGATGTAAAAGCTGGCCAAGTTGAGTCGGGGGAACGCGACGTCCTTCACCCCGAGCTGAATGGGCAGCACGAAGTTGCCGAGAGCGGCCGGGATCGACGGAATGATGAAGAGAAACACCATCACCGCCCCGTGAAGGGTGAACATCCGGTTGTAGGTGTCGTGCTCCATGATCGTCGGGCCGGCCGTGAAGAGCTCGGCTCGAACCAACAACGCGAACACGCCCCCGAGCAGGAGCGAGAGGCTGGTGACGATCAGGTACATGACGCCGATCCGCTTGTGATCGAGCGTGTACAGCCAGGAGAGCACGCCCTTTGCGTGCTTCAGATAGTCGGCGGTACCGACGTCTACGGCAGGTGCTGACATGGTGGTTTCCTCGTAAACTTCCGGAATCTAGGACTTACTGCACGGCCGGCGCGTTCGCGACGTTTCCCCGTCCGTCAAAGCGACGTCGACCCCGTGTGTAGGAGAGGTCGACGTCGTGTGCGTGGCGGCGCGGCCGTAGGGGAGGGTGTGACCTCACTTCAGAGTCTTGAAGTAGGCGATGAGGAATTGAATCTCCTCGTCGCTCAAGCGTCCCTGGTAGGTAGGCATGACGGGCTGGTATCCGGCCACGACCTGGCCCTTGGGGTTCAAGATCGAGTTGCGGATGTAATTCTCGTCGGCCTTTTCCGACGTGCCGTCGGCGAACTTGCGGTCGTTGCCCCACAGTCCCTTGAAGCTGGGCCCGACCATCTTCGAGCCGTCGATCGAGTGGCAGCCGATGCAGCCGTTGTTCTGGTACACGAGAAGACCCGACTCTTCGGGGGTTTTGCCCTGATAGGGGTCGGAGTAGCAGCCAATGACGTCGTTGAACTCCTCGAGCGGCAGAACGCGAACCAAACCCTTCAGGTTGGGCTCGTCTTCCCCTTGGACTTTCTGCAAGCACTCGTGCGGCGTGTAGTCGTCGGCAGGAACTTGAGTCCCCATCAAGGAGTGGCTCGTGCCGCAGTATTCCGTGCAGAACATGTGATGAATCCCAGGCTCTTTTGTCTCGAAGAAGATCTCAGTGAATCGACCCGGGACGACGTCCTGCTTGAGACGGAAGGCCGGCACGAAAAAGCTGTGGATTACATCGTCTGAACTCATCACCAACTTGACCGGAGTGTCTGCGGGCAAGAACAGTTCGGTCGTCGTGGCGCCATTCGGGTAGCTGAACTCCCAGGCCCACTTGTAGCCGCGGACGTTGATCGTGTAGGCGTCGTTCGGCGGGGTCTTGGCGTCGATGTAACCGATGGCGCCGAAGTAGAAGAGGATGACCCCGACCACGGCGACGGGGATCGACCAGCCGATCTCGAGCACGGTGTTGTGGTCGCTCTGCTTGGGGGGCATGTGGTCCGGCTTCGACCGCTTGTAGCGGCGGACGAAGAACATCATCAACGCGACGATGATGACGAAGCTGATGATGCTCACCCAGTAGATGAAGAAGTAAACGTCATCGACGAGCTCGGCGTTCTGCGACGCTTGTTCGGGGAACCAGTAACCAGCAGACGGGTCGCCTGCGCGCAGACCGCTGAGGGCGCTGTTCAACAGCAAGGGGGTATTCATGTCGATGGCTCCGGGTGGGGGGTCGACGACGAAACCGCGGTCGCGGCTCGGGCCGAGGCCCCCAGTTCGGGTTGATTCGTAGGGTGGGGCGACGGTCGCTGAGAAGAGGGTCGGTCGGAACCGTCCGCGTCGCCGCCTCCGGTGGGTGGCAGGTCGCCGTCATGACGCCCCGCTTCTTCTTCTTCGCGCCGGCTTCGCAGCACCACGCGCATCACCAGCCCGAGGACGACGAGGGCGGTGAGGCCGCCCCCGAGCCGCATGATGTTGGCGATCATGGGCGTGTAGGTGCCGGTGGTGGGGTCGTACTGAAAACAGTACAGGATCAGCTGATCGGCGGCCGAGACGAACTTTCCTTCGGAGGCCTCGGCGATGGAGAGCTGCAGGGTCTTGGGTGATGTGTTGACCCCGTAGATGTAGCGGGACACCTGCTCGTCCCCGTTGAGCAGAATGAGGGTGGCGGTGTGGAGCCACTCGCCGTTGTCGGGATTGAACGCGTACCCAAAGCCGACGGTGTCGGCGACGCGCTTGACCGCGGCTTCGTCGCCAACGAGAAACGTCCACGCGTCGTCGGTACGCTTCCCCTCGAACCGCTCGAGGTACGCCTCCCGGGTGCCGGAAGCGCGCTCCGGTTTTTCGTTCGGGTCCACGCTGATGGTGACCACGTCGTAGTCCTCCCCCATCGTGTACGACACTTGGCTCAGGGCGTTCACCAAGTCGTCGAGCTGAAGGCTGCACAACATGGGGCAGCTCGAGTAGTTGAACGTGAGAATGACCGGCCGGTCGTGGTTCAACACGTCGCCAAGCGTCGTGGGCGTTCCGTCGTACCGGGTGAGGGCCACGTCGCCGGGCACTCGGGCCTCGACGTGCTCGGTGATGCCGACGCCCTCAAGCTCGTCTGGCGTTTGGTTCGCGCGCAGCTGCAGCTCCCCGATCCCCACCGGGGGCCCGGACTGAAGCATCAGGGAGATGCCGAGCAGCGCTGCGTTCCAACTCATAATTCAGTACTTAGACGCACGTTCAGGTCCCGTCAGGGACACGCCAGCGGGCTCCGGCCGCGCGTCGCCACCAGGCGGGCCGCCTATTGCGGGGGCGTCGCCGGCGCCGAAGCGTCGTCGGGACCGGGAGCGCCCGAGCTGCCATCGGACGCGGCGGTGGGGCCCTTCTTCTTAGACGAATCCTCTCCGTCTTTCACGCCAGCCCCGTCGGCCTCGGAGGGGGCTTCTGCCTTCTCACCGTCTGCCTTCTCACCGTCTGCCTTCTGACCGTCTGCCGCCGAGTCACCGTCTGCCGCGTCACCGTCCGATGACGACGCTGAGTCCTCGGAGGGTGCGCCGGCGGAAGGTGCAGCCGCGGGCGCGGCCGCCGGTTTCTCTTCGGGAGGCGGAGCCCAGGTCGGGATCCCTTGCGCGACGATCTTCTTCGCCATGTCGGTGGGGACGGCGACGAGTTTCCGGTCCTTGTCCGCCCAACGAACGGTGTCGTCGAGCTTCTGGTCCTGGTCCACCTTGTAGGCGACGTAATCGGCCCCTCGCCGCTGACGCTCGATCTCGACCGATTTGTTCATGTTTTGGTCGAGGGCGAGCACGAAGTAGACGATCGCCACCACGGCGAACGTCGTCGCCAGCCCGATGCCGATGATCATCTCGTTGTCGATGTCGAAACCGGATTCTTGAACGACTTCCAGATCTGCCATGGCATTGTTTCCGAGGGTTGCGGGGTTTCCGAGGGTCGAGGTCGAGGGGGTTGCGAGGGTCGAAGCGTCTCGACAGAGGGGGGAACTCAGTTGCGAAAGAGGAGGCTCAGACGTTTTCGAAGCCGAGTGACTCTGGGAGGCGAGGATCGCCCACGGGGATGAGCTTGTTCCCTCGCAACCGGTGCGCCAGCGCAGCGAGGAACGCACCGCCGATGCCGATGAACGTGAGCACGTTCTCTGGTCCGAAGTGAACGGTTCCGGCGTGGTGACCAGGGCCATGACCGCCTTGGGCCGGGCTGATCAGGTAGAACATGTCCACAAAGTGCATCACCAGGAGCCAGCTCGACCAAAAGGTCAGGAACTTGAGGTTGCGCTTGGCGCGCCGGGAGATGAGCCCGAGGAACGGAATGGCGAAGTGCCCCAACAGAAGGAGCACGGACACGTACGCCATGCCGCCCGATTGACGCTCCAGGTACCACTCCGTCTCTTCGGGAATGTTCGCGTACCATATGAGCATGTACTGGCTAAACGCGATGTAGCTCCAGAAGAAGTTGAAGCCGAAGAGGAGCTTCCCGATGTCGTGGTAGTGCTCGACGTTTACGCCCGGGAGCATTCTCTTGTCTTTGGATTGAATCCAACGACAGGTGAGAATGGTGAGGGCGAGGAACGATACGTTGGCCGCGGCGAAGTAGTAGACCCCGAAGATGGTGGAGAACCAATGGGGCTGCAGCGCCATGATGAAGTCGAAGGCGGCAAACGTGAGGGTCAGCGAAAAGACGAACATGCATGGAGCCGCAAAGTGCTCCATCTTCTTGGTGAGCTTGTGGTCACGCGACGTGTCCTGCGCGAGCGAGTTCTTGCGAAAGTAGCGAGCAGCGTAGATCCAAAAACCGAAGTAGATCCCACACCGCACCACGAAGAACGGCATGTTCAGGTAGGGCGCCTTGTGGTGGATGAGGTGGTCGGTCGCGTGCAGCGCATGGTCGTTCCACTCGAAGAGCGCATGGCTCCCCGCGACCGTGCTCCCGATCACCGGCAAGAACAGCACGAGCATGACCGGCATCGTCGAGGCGACGCCCTCGGCGATGCGCCGATAGACGACGCTCCATCCCGCCCGAACCAGCTGGTTCAGGATCACGAAGAACAACCCGCCCAGGGCGATGGCGAGAAAGTACGAGTACGAGACCATGTAGGCGTGGAAAAACGCGCCCCAATGACCCACCGACAGGGCTGTCGCCAAGCCGATCGACACGACCGCGGTGGCGCTCCCGAAGGTGATGAACTTCTTCGCCAGCGCCGGGTCTAGATAGGCGTGCGAGAAGTCTGGCTTTTTGACTTTGCTACCCATTGAGCATGGTCTCCGAGGGGTCGTCGTCGTCGCGGCGTTGGGGAACGGAAGCGGCTACTGAAGCTGCTTCTTCGCGTCTTCGGGCACGTTGTCGAGGTCGGCGCCCTGGCTGAGCTGAAGGGCCTTGATGTAGGTGACGATGGCCCACCGGTCGGCGGTGGGAATCGCATGCGCGTATCCGGGCATGTTGCGAATGCCCCACTTGATGGTGTGGTACAGCTGACCCACGGGCTGAGCGCGGATGTAATCCTGGTGCAGGGAACTGGGCGCGACCCACTTCGGGGAGCCGATCTTTTCGGCGCGCCGATGAACGAGGCCGTCACCGTAGCCGGCCGACCCGTGGCACACGCCGCAGTAGATGCCGTACCGCTCCTCGCCCCGTTTCACGGTGGCTTCGTTGAGCTCGACCTGAGGGGGCAGGCTCGTGACCCAGGCGCCTTCGGCGTCGACGCCGCGCTCGAAGTGATCGTCGGTCATCGGCTCGCCGACCGGAATCGTTCCCTCGACGTAGAGCCGCATGGCCCGCTTGTCGGGGAACAGATCGTTGCTGATCTGCGTCTTGAACTTGGGCTGCATATCCATGTCTTGAATGATGTGGACACGCGGCTTGTCGGAGTAGCCGGTACGGGCCTTGGCGATGATGCCGAGGGGGATGAACGTGAGGCAGGTCATGACCGCCGCCGCGATCTTCAGCTTTCGCGGCAGCGCGGCGTCGATGTGCGAGTCGTCCTTGATTCGCTCGACCTCGAGCGCGCCGAGCTCATCGAGGAAGTCTTTGCACTTGTCGAAGTCGTACTTTTTGTCGGCCGACGAGATCGTGATGAAGAAGGCGTCGTCGGTGACCCGCTTGAAGCTGTCGTGGTTGAACAGCGGATTGTAAAAGCTCGGCAGCTTATTGATGCCCAGCGTGATGAAGAAGGCCGTGAAGGCCGAAAAGAGCACCGTGAGCTCAAAGCCGACCGGGATGTTGGCGGGAATGCTCCAAATCGGCTTCCCGCTGATCATGAACTGGTAGTCGTAGGCGTTCGTGTACCACTGCAGCGTGATCGCCGTGGTGGCCCCGGTGAGGCCGGCGCACAGCACCACCGCCGGGATCTTGGTCATCTTGATCCCCATCGCGGGGTCGATCCCGTGGACCGGGAAGGGGCTGTAGGCATCCCACTTCTGGTAGCCCTCATCGCGAATTTTCTCGCACGCCTTCACCAAGGTGGTGACGTCCTTGAACTCGGCGAGAACCCCGCCGTCGCGGAACTGGTCTTCCTTCGTCGACATCGCGGTCACCCTTCGGCCTCTTCGTCGTCGTCGTCGCGCTCGGATGCGTCGTCGTCGTCGTCGGACGCATGGTCGTCGGCTTCGTCGTCGTGACCATGGTCGTCGTCATCGTGGTGCACGTGTGCTTCCTCCATCGTCGTTTTGACCTCGGCGATGGCGATCATCGGGACCCATCGGAGGAAGAGGAGAAAGAGCGTAAAGAAGATCCCGAAGCTTCCGAGAAACATCAGGAAGTCGGTCGGGGTCGGGCTGAAGTAGCCCCAGCTCGTGGGGAGGAAGTCGCGGTTCAACGAGCTGACGGTGATGACGAACCGCTCGAACCACATCCCGATGTTCACGAAGATGCTGATGATGAAGATGAAGACGGGGTTGGTCCGCAACCGCTTCGACCAGAACAGCTGTGGTGAGATCACGTTGCACGTGACCATGATCCAGTAGGCCCAGCCGTACGGCCCGAACGCGCGGTTATAGAAGGTGAAGCCCTCGTACGGGTTGCCGCCGTACCAGGCGATGAACATCTCCATCGCGTACGCGTATCCAACCACCGACCCGGTCACGAGAATGACCTTGCACATGTTCTCGAGGTGGCGCTTCGTGATGAGCGTCTCGAGATTGAAGAGGCGCCGCGCGGGAATCGCGAGGGTGAGCACCATGGCAAACCCCGAGAAGATGGCCCCCGCCACGAAGTAGGGCGGGAAGATGGTGGTGTGCCAGCCGGGGAGCTGCGAAGCGGCGAAGTCGAAGCTAACGACAGAGTGAACCGAGAGCACGAGCGGGGTCGCGAGGCCTGCGAGCAGCAGGTAGGTGCGCTCGTAGCGGTGCCAGTGCCGCGCCGACCCGGTCCAACCGAGCGAGAAGAAGCCGTAGATGGCGCGGCGCAAGGGGGTTTTGGCCCGGTCGCGCATGGTGGCGAAGTCGGGGATGAGCCCGAAGTACCAGAACAGCAAGGACACCGAGCCGTAGGTGCTGACCGCGAACACGTCCCACAGCAGCGGGCTGCGGAAGTTGGGCCACATGAGCATCTGGTTCGGGATGGGGAGCAGCCAATAGGCGACCCAGAGCCGACCGATGTGAATGCCAGGGAAGGTGAGCGCGCAAACGACCGCGAAGATCGTCATCGCCTCGGCAAACCGGTTGATGCTCATGCGCCACTTTTGGCGAAAGAGAAACAATACGGCGGAGATGAGGGTACCCGCGTGCCCGATGCCGACCCAGAAGACGAAGTTGACGATGGGCCAACCCCACGACACGGGCTGGTTGTTGCCCCAGACGCCGACGCCGTTCCACAGCAGATAAGCGAGGCAGGCGAAGTAAATCCCCATCACGCAGACAGCCGTGACGAAGGCCATCCACCATTCCTTGTTGGCGCGGTCGCGCTCGGGAAAAGCGGTGACGGCAGCCGTGACGCTCGCAAACGTGTGGCCTCCGAGCACCAAGGGTGCCCGTTTGCGCGGGTCCTCAACCGTGTTGTTGATGTCCCGTTCAGGACCAGCGGTGATGACAGCCATCGGTCAGGCGCCCTCCAGCGCGGGGTGAGGATTGGTGACGCGCGCCTGGTAGCGGGTCCGGGGATTGACGTAGAGTTCTTGGAGCAGCGCGTAGGTGCGCTTCATGCCGTGGCGCTTGGTCACTTCGGCGTTCGGGTCCCGAAGGTTGCCGAACGCGACCGCTCCGGTCGAGCAAACCTCCTGGCACGCGGACTTGATGTCCCCGTCACGCATGGGACGCTTTTCAATGCGGGCCTGGTGCTTTGCCGCGGCGATGCGCTGGGCGCAGTAGGTGCACTTCTCCATCACCCCTCGAACGCGAACCGTGACCTCCGGGTTGAAGACCATCAGTTTGACCTTGTTGCCGGGGTCTTTCAGGTCCTCGTTCCAGTTGTGATAATTGAACCGCCGGACCTTGTAGGGGCAGTTGTTCGCGCAGTACCGGGTACCGATGCAGCGGTTGTAGACCATCGCATTGATGCCTTCGTCGCTGTGCACGGTGGCGGCGACGGGGCATACCTGCTCGCACGGCGCGTTCTCGCAGTGCATGCAGCTGAGCGGCTCGTTGACGATGCTCGGGTCCTCGGGGTCGCCGCGGAAGTAACGATCGATTCTGAGCCAAGCCATTTCACGGCCGCGTGCGACTTGCTCTTTGCCCACCACCGGGATGTTGTTCTCGGCCTGGCAAGCGATGACGCAGGCGTTGCATCCGGTGCATCGACTCAGGTCGATGGTCATCGCCCACTTGGCGCCTTCGTACACCTCGTCGTCGAAGAGACTCTTCAGCGGGGGATGGTGGTCCATTGCCTTCACCTGGTCGGGGTCGGCGTTGAACGAATCTTGCGTCACCTCGCGGACGAACTTCTCCGACCGCTCTTCGCGCTCGACTTTGCCCGTCTCGTCGATCGCCCAATGGTCGACCGTGGTGGAGAGCGGGTAGGTTCGCCCCGCCTTGCTCACCGCCAAACCCGTGGCGAAAAACGGGTTCTTCGTGGTCCGAATGGCGTTGACGTCGAAGCCGACGGCGATGTCTTCGCTGGCCATGCCTCCGACGAGTCCCGCGTGGGTGCGCCCGTACCCGATGGCGATGGACACGCTTCCGGTCGCTTGCCCGGGCAAAATGATCGCCGGCACGTCGACCGAAGCGCCGCCCATGGTGAGGGTGACGACTTCGCCGTCCTTGAGGCCGAGCGACTCGGCTGTCTTCGGACTGAAGTACGCCGCGTTGTCCCAGGTGAGCTTGCTGCGGATCTCCGCGAGTTCCTGCATCCAAGCGTTATTCGCGAAGCGCCCGTCGTGAACCTTGCCGTCGTCCATGAAGACGACCTCGAGGACCGAAGGTGAGGGCGCGACCGGCGCGGCTACCTGAACCTCGGGAGTTTGCGCTTTGGGGGCACTGGTGGCGTAAAACGACTCCTGGAGGAATCCCCGGTTGAGCGCATGGCGCCACGCACGCTCCGCCTGTGACAGCGGCACGTATCCCTCGGGCCCGGGCTTTTCGTTGGCGACCGGCGCTGCGGAAGCAGCTGTCGCGGCGGAGGCGGAAGCAGACGGAACCGCCGAAGCAGACGGAACCGCGGAAGCAGACGGAGCTGCGGAAGCAGACGGAGCCGCGGAAGCAGACGCCGCCGCCGCAACCGCGGTGGCCACCGCGGCCGCGCGCGGATCCTTCAGTTTCGGGGGGGAAGCAGATGGGGCAGCAGAAGCGGATGCCGGCGGGGCAGCTGACGCCGCGGGAGCCGTTCCCTCCTTTTTGGGGCCCGCGTCGGCCGGTTCTGTTTCGTCCGAGCCCGTCGCCCCATCGTCCGCCTTGGCTCCGTCGGGAGGGTTGTTTCCGGCAGGGTCGTTGCCTGACGCCTCGTTCGCGGTCGGCGTGGCTTCGGTGTCGTCCGCGTCGGACTTGGGCTTCGGCCCGTCGTCGAGGCCGGTCAGCTGAACGAATGTGTCCCGGACGAGCAGTCGGGGGTCGGGGTCCGCTTGGCCGGCCAACTCGGCCGCCAGCTCGAGTTCGCCCATCCCGTCGTAAAGCGACTTGATGAGAGGCTGCTGCAACGTGTGCGTACCGTTGAAGCTGCGGAGGTCGCCCCAGCTCGCCAGAAAGTGCTTCTGCGGCGCATGCCAATCGCACAAGACCGCGGTCTCGTCCTTGTAGAGGCCGATGTGAAGCTTGTTGGCCACCTTGGCCAACGCCCCGCTGAAGTCCACGTCGCTGAGGCTGGTGTAGACGGGGTTTTCCCCGTAGATGATGAGGGTGTCGACCTTACCCGCGGCCATCTCGGCGGCGAGGGCCGCCACGGCCTCATACGGGTTTTCGCTCGCCTCCCGTTCGCTGTAGGCGACGGTCTTGCCGACGGCGCCGATCGCATCGTTGATGAAGCCGACGAGCGCGTGGGTCGACGCATCTTGCCGGTAGCCCGTCATCACCACCGCGCGACCCTTGGCCGCCACCAGGTCTTCTGCGATGACGTCGAGCATCTTGTCGACCTTGGCGTCGTTGAACTTGGACGGGCCCGGGGGCGCCTTTTTGCCGGTGGCCTTGCCCACCCGCTGGGCGAGCGCCAGCGCGAAGGCTGGGACCTGCGCCGCGGGAAGCGGCAATCGATGATCGGCGCCCATGCCCGTTTGGGTGATCAGGGGCTCGACCGCGTACACGCGGTTCATGTCTCCATCCTCGGGGCGCCGCCGATTGCCCCAATCGCGCCCGAGTCGGTGGGACTCGGGGTGGTCGCCGAGGGGATCGGCGTCGAGCGCCACGATGACGTCGCACTCGGCCCAGCTGTGCCGGCTCCGCATCGGCTTGCCGAAGGTTCGCGCGAGCCCCTCGCTTTCGGCCGCGCTGCCGAAGGTGTCGTACTCGACCCACTTCGCCTGGGGGAGATCGGTGGCGATTTCCTTCTTCAGTCGCGCGAGGGTGGGCGAGGCGGTCGGACCGCTCAGCACCCGAAGCTTGGCCCCGCCGTCTTTCTTGGCCGCCTCGCGAAGGGCGCGGAGGGCGGTCAGAAAGTCGGCCTTGGACGTCTCCTCTTTCGCTTCTCCGGACCCCTTTTGGTACGCCTTGGTGCGGTCGGGGTCGTAAAAGGTCAGCGTCGAGGCTTGCGCGTAGGCATCGCTCGCGCCGAGGACCTCCGGGTGGTCGGGATTGCCGTCGATCTTGATCGGGCGCCCGTCGTAGCTCGTAACTTGGAGTCCGAGGACCGAGCCCCCGACCTGCATCGCCGTCCGAAAGTACTTCGGAATGCCTGGTATGTGGGTCTCCGGACGCCGGGTAAACGGCTGAAATTCTTGGCGTTCCCACCGAGGAAGACAACCCGACGCGAGGGCGACCGACGCCCCCATGAGCTGCATGAAGCGACGGCGACCCGCCTTGTTCAGCGGCTCCAGCGCTTCGGGAAATTCGTGCGCGACGAACTTGCGGTACTCTTCGTTGTCCGCGCGCTCGTTGAGACTTCGCCAGTAGATCTTTTGGTCACTCACGACTTCACCTCTTCCAAGGCGGCCCAAGATTCGTAAGTCGCTCCCCACTTCCCGAGGGGTTTCGTCATGCGTCGACACGTCGTGCCCATGGCGGTCACCGGTGACATGACTGGCAGTCCTGCGGTGGCGACACGGCGGCGATGTCCGTCGTGTCGACGTTTCCGTGGGGGTCGTCGTTTGGCGACCAATCCATTTGGGTCACCTTGTCGGGCGGTCGGAGGTGCGGTTCGGGGTTTCGGTGGCACTCCAAGCACCAGCCCATGCTCAGCGGCGCGTCCTGGTGGACGACCTCCATCTTGTCGATGCGGCCGTGGCACGACGCGCAGCCGACGCCCTTCGTCACATGCGCGCTGTGGTTGAAATAGGAGTAGTCGGGCAGGTCGTGGATGCGCACCCAGCTGACCGGTTCACCCGTTTCCCAACTCTTCCGTACGGGCTCGAGCTTGGGCGACTCGGTGTGGATCCGCGTGTGGCACGCCATGCACGTCTCCGTCGACGGGATGGCGGCATGCGCTGCCTTCTCCACCGTCTGGTGGCAGTAGCGGCAGTCCATACCGAGCTGTCCGGCGTGAATCGCGTGACTGAAAGGCACCGGCTGCTCCGGCCGGTAGCCGACGTCCGTCGCGTAGGGCGAAAACCCGTAGTTCAGGATGGTGGTCGCGTACACGGCGCCGCCCGCGAGGGCAGCGGCGGCGACATACCGCAGCTTGTTGGTCCAAGGGGGGTAGCGAAACTGCATCTCGTTGCCCAGCCGGAGCGGGCGCGACCGAGACGCGCGTTGCTCCACTGCCAAGTCTTAATGGCTTGATCGCGTTTGAGAATGCGTAATCTTGACGCATGCCAAGGTGCTGTAATCACTGGCTTTGATGGCTCCTGCGTCAAAATGACGCAGCAAAGGCCGACAGCCGCGACACCAAAACGATTTCGAGACCATGGCCGAGCCCCGCCACGGCCGCCCCCAGCGCTCCCGACCTCCCGCCTTACGGAACGGTCGGCGTCGAGGTCCCGACGAGGTCGACCGGCACGGCCTACTCGGTAGGCGGTACCTTGAGCTTTCGCTGCAACGTTCGACGTTGAAGCCCGAGTCGGCGCGCGGCCTCGGAAATGTTGCCCCCCGTGTCGTTGAGGACGCGGTTGATATGCTCCCACTCGGTCCGAGCGAGCGACGGCGTCTTCGGCTGGTCGCGGATCTCGGGGGAAAGGCCCGCGAGGCCGCCCTCGAACGAGGCGAGGACTTCGTCACAATCCGCCGGCTTGGTGAGATAGTGCTTCGCCCCCAACCGCACCGCCTCGAGCGCGGTGGCGATGCTGCCATACCCGGTGAGCACCACCACGTCGCACTCGGGAACCCTCTCGCGCAGGCATTCGACGATCTCCAGGCCCGAGCCTCCGGGCATCTTGAGGTCGACCACCGCGCGCAGCGGTCTCATTTCGTCGATGACCTCTCGGGCTTCACGGACCGAACCCACGGCGACGACGTCGAAGCCCCGCCGCCGGAGCATGCGCGCAAACGAAGCGCGAAACACGGCGTCGTCGTCCACGACGAGAATGGTCTTGTCGGCGGTGGGTGGTTCCGTATCCATGCGAGGGCGGGAGCGCGTGTTCACGCGAGACGCGCGATGGCGGCCGGAGGGCGAGACGGGGTGACTCGAGGCAGGCTCAACGTAACCTGAGTCCCGCGGCCCGGGGCGGAATTGATCATGAGGTCTCCGCCCGCCCGTCGGGCGAGATCGAGGGCGAGAAACAGCCCGAGGCCCATGCCCTCGCCCGCGGGCTTGGTGGTGAAGAAAGGCTCGGTGGCCCGGTGCGCGACGTCGGGCGCCATCCCAGGTCCGTGGTCGCGAACGGCGACGTTGACGCGGTGTCCGTCCCACACCGCGTGGATCTCGACACGCCGGTCGCTCGGTGACGCCTGACAGGCATTTTTGATGATCCCGCGCAGCGCGAGCGCCATGGGTCGCGGGGGGACGTGCACGACGACCTGAGGGTCCGTGAGGTCGACCTTCAGGCGGGAGGTATCGACGTGGCGAAGCGCCTCGTCGAGCAGAGCGCGCACGGTACGTTCCTCGAAGGCTTCGCCGCGGCTCTCGCCCGCCTCTGCGCTCATCAGGTTCAATACGTCGCGACAGCGCCGTACTTCCTCGCGGATGACCCGAGCGTCTTCGGCCGCCTCTTCAAAGCCGATGCGGCCATCGCGAAGATTGTTTCGGAGCTCGCCGGACAACATGGCGATGGTCGACAGTGGGGTCGATAGTTCGTGGGCTGCCCCCGCGGCCAGGGTCGCGAGCGAAGCGAGCTTTTCGTCGCGCGCGGTGGCGTCCCGGGTCATGGCGATCTCTTCGTCGCGCTCGCGCAAGGCGCGCCCGACCCGGTCGCCGAAGTAGAAGATGAACCCGGCGGCGATGACCATGAAGGCGACTTTGCCCCACAGGTATGCCGCCCCTGGCTGCGGCACCCCGCGCCACGGTTCCGCATCGGGCCCCATCAGAAAGAGGGTGACCAGACAGACGAGGGAGAATCCCACGATGGCGCCTTGCCATCGACGTCCGCTCACGAGCGTGGCGAGGCTGATGTGCACGAAGTAAAACGCGACGGCGGGATTGCTCGCGCCTCCGGCGAGCCACAACATGACGGTCAGGAGGAGCACGTCGCCCACCATGACGACGCCGGCCGTCCACGACGGCAATCGGGCGCCGCGACGGAACATCTGGTCGAGCGTGACATTGGTCGCGAGCGCCAGCCCCACGATCGCGAGCATCGGCCCCAAGGGCAGCGAGAGGCCGACGGCGAAGTGGGCCGTGAAGATGGTGACGACGTGTCCGATGGCGGCCCCGTAGCGGAGTCGGAGCAGCCACGGGATGTTGAATTGCTCGGCGCCATCCGATGTCGCTTCGCCGTCCCGGTGACGAATGAAGCGACCGCGAATGGTGCGTCCGGCGCGACTCAGCGGCGCTTTGCCCTCATCAGCGAGCCCAGCCGCGCCCAGCCCAGCCGCGCCCAGCCCAGCCGCGCCCAGCCCAGCCGCGCCCAGCCCAGCCTCGCCCAGCCGGTCCGCACCCAGCCCGTCCGCACCCAGCCCGTCAGCGCCGGCCATCGACGTACTGCGGGTAGGTGCGACGGCAGTAATTGGCGGCACCACGGTAGGCCTCGGCGCACCGGTGCTTGTGCTGCCGGGTGGCGTCGAGCTTCCCCTCGGCCACCATGCGTTTGCAGTCGTCGTAGCCGTACGTGGTGCGCATGTAGACCGCGAGTTCTTCGCGGCACCACGGCTCGCGGTCCCCGCTCGCCATGCACCTCGAGATCACCGTCGGCATCGCCCGGCGGCAAAATTCCTCGAACCCCTGGCAGTCGTCGATCCAAGCCAAACCAGCGTGCACGCAGTCTTCCGGCGAAAACGGCTCCTCGGTCCACGCCGGAGGCTGCGCGGGATCGTCGATCGTCGCGGCCGCGTAGGCTTTGAAGGCCTTGTACTCGACGTAGATCGATCTTCCGAACGGGATGGCGATGAGAAGCAGCGCGCCGATGACGATGAAGGCGACGCGCCGTGCGCCCTTGGCCCGCTCGGGGTCCACCGGCTTGTCGCTCATGCCCATGACATAGCCCCCGGCCAGGGGGACGCCAACCGGGCCTAGATACGTTCCCATGGGTTCGCTACCCCTCGACGCGCCCCGCTCCGTTTCCTTTTGGGCCCGCTCCGTTTCCTTTGGAGGAGCGAAGAATTACCGCGGAGGCGACGCCACCACCGCCGAAGGCGACGCGGAGGCGCCCGGCGCGGGTTGGCAATGGGGACAAATGTAACAGCGTCGGCCACTCGAGGTGATCCGTTCGATGCGTCGACCGCAGCGAGGACAGGGGCGACCGGCGGAGGTAAAGACGGCGTGACGATAGTGCCGGCGTCGCATGCCCGTCGCCTTCCGGGCGGCCGACAGTTCCGGGTCCAACGTCACGCCGCCCATGGCGTAGGCCTGACGGGTCAACGAGACGATGCAATGTGCCAGGCAGCGCAACGTCGGACCGTCGCAATCACCCGGCCGCACGTCCGGATGCAGCTCCGCGGCAAACAAGATCTCCGAGCGTAGATAGTTGCCGAGGCCCGCGACGCATCCCTGGTCGAGAAGCAGGGCGCCGAGGCGCTTCCGCGGGTGTGCCTCCAGCCGTCGCAGGACGTCGTCGGGCGCGCACTGCTCGTCGAGCGGGTCGGGTCCCAGCCGCCGAATGAACGGGTGGGATTCGATGGCGTGGGTGGGGACGATGTCGATGGCGGAGGCGGAGTAGAGCAGCGCGGAGTGGGTCTCGGTGTGGACGGCGAACCGAAGCGAACGGCCCGTGCGAGGTTTCCTGCCCCGTCGCATCACGTACCAACGCCCGTAAAGCAGGCTGTGGCAAAACACGGTGTCGCCGGAGGCGAAGGAGGTCAGCAGCGCCTTTCCGCGGGCGTGGACGCGGATGACCTCGTTCCCCGACAGCCGGGGCCCGTGGTCATGGAGGTGGGGTTGGCCGAAGTACACCTCTTCCGCCACCCGCCCACCGACCGCCCGCCGTACCCGATCCGCGGCCCGGTGAATTTCCGGTCCCTCTGGCATCGTTGAGCGGGGATCAGAGCAGCTCGAAGTGGCGGAGCAGGCACATCACCACCTCGCGTTGCATCGCCACCCTTCGCGCCTCCTCGAAGCCCATCCACGTTTCGATGCACAAGCCCACGCAGCCGACCTTCTCCACGATCACCTCGGTCGACGAGGTCGGGACGGGGTAGTGATGCGCCGCCCAGCGTTCGTAGGGATGGGCGAGGTCTTCATTCATGTGGTCGACGACACGGTCCACCACCTCGGGCCGAGGGGTCACCCCGTACACGACCGATTGACCGAACGAGGCCGGGATGTCGGGGTGGTGACGTTTGTGGCTCTCGTGCAGGGTCGCGACCAAAGCGGGTCGCTCGTCGGCGATGAGCGCCATGAGGCGGCCGGCGAGCCGTCGTTCCAACTCGGCGGCATCGGGATCTCCAGGAAAGCAGCGGTTCATGTCGCTCCCCCCTGGCCGCACCCGAGCGCGCGCCCGGCACGCGGGCGGGTTCATGCGGGGGATGATGATGAGGCGCCCTCGGACGGGCGTCAGACCCTCCTCGAGCAGCTCGTCGAGCGCATGCGGGCCCGCAACTTCATCTCCGTGAATGCCTGCCTCGACGATCGCCGTAGGTCCGGGCGCCCGCCCCTCGAGGACGTGGACGGGGAGGGTGGGGAGGACGAAGTGAACGCCCGGCGACCTTGCCATGTTGCGAGTCTGGACCAACTGCAGGGACACGCCAATACGAACGCGCGCCGACCTAGCCTCAGGCCTTCGCCGTCGAAGATCAGTGCCTTCGCAGGTCAGTGCGTTCGCAGGTCAGTGGCTTCAAAGGTCAGTGCCTTCGCAGGTCAGTGACAGTGATCGATGTGGCAATGGCCGCAGCATTCGTCGTTCGACGGTGAGCACAGCGCGCCCGCGGGAAGGCACGTTCCGCCGCCCCCGCCGTTGTCGACGCCGCAGGTGCCTAGGCTCCCCATCTGCGGGTTCTGAAAGACCGGCACGCACGTTTCGCCGGGGGTCGTGCATTCCGCGTCGGCGCAGCAGACCTGCTGGCAGACGGTCCCTCCTCCCGCCCCGGGGAGACACCATCCTCCTGCGGCGCAGAAGGGCCCGGACCCGTTGTTGCAGGGTTGTCCCAAAGCCGCAGTGTTGGGCGGTGGAAAACAAACCATTTGCCCTTCGGAGTCGAGGTCGCAGGTCTCTCCGGCCGCGCAGCCTTCGCCGGTCCGGGGCTCGCACGGGGAGGAACCGGCGAAGCAGCTCGCCGGTAGGTAGTTGGTCCCCTGACCGCCGCCGCCGCTCGTGGTCGGGCCACCCGTGCCCGTGCTCGTCGTCGTCCCGTTGCCCTGAGACGCCGGCACGCAGGTATCGTTGACGTCCACGTAGCCGTCGTCGCAGTGACAGTGCGGAGGAACGCCCGCGCCCCCGTGAAGAACCTCATTGGGCCCGCACTGACCGCCCGATGACCCGCCGCCATCATCGTCGTCGTCGGGTTCGTCGGCGGCAGTACTGCAGGCGGCGAGGAGCACCGCGACGGCAGCTCCCGCGAGGACACGCGTGGTTCGGCTCATGGTCATCTCTCCGGGCAACGCCGACGCCGGCCCCGCCCTCACCATGTCATAGACGCAAGGTTCATTATCTGCAACCTGATTGCATCTGGGGGCGGGCGCGGCGACGCTCGCGCCGTCGGCGGGTCACCCGGTGGCCTGGTCCCGGTCGTTGGCAGGTTCGATCTCGACGGGGGAGAGACTGGTCGTCTGCGCGTCCACTGGATCGAGATCGCCCGGCGCCACCGCGACCGCGACCTGGTTCCGCCCTCGGCGCTTGGCGCGGTAGAGCGCGAGGTCGGCGGAGCGAACCAGCGCATCGCCGTCTTCGCCGTGGGCCGGCCACACGGCGACCCCCATCGAGACGGTCACCGGGCCGATGTCACGGCCGCGGTACATGAGAGGGAGCTTTCGGATCTCCGCACAGAATGCTTCGGCGCGGGCCAAGGCCCCGTCGAGGGGACAGTCGGGGAGGATGAGCGCGAATTCTTCTCCGCCGAAGCGGCATGCGATGTCCCCGCGTCGTGTCGATGCGCCGAGGTGATGCGCGAGCTTGCGCAGACACACGTCGCCCGCTTCGTGGCCGTGGGTGTCGTTGAAGCGCTTGAAGTGATCGACGTCGAGCATGACCACGCTCACCTCGCTCCCCCGACGGTCGGCCTGATGAAGCTCTCGGTCGAGGGTCGCCTCCATGTGTCGGCGATTGTAAAGCCCCGTGAGCGGTTCGCGGACCGCCTGCTCACGGAGCGTCGTTCGGAGTTGGAGGTTGCACAAGCCGAGGGCGACGCCGTCGGCCACGGTGCGGGCGAGGCTCTCCGCGTGGTCGTCCGCCTCGTCGACTTCGACGTAGAGAAGGCCCAACCGCTCCCCCGCGGCACTGAGGGGCGCGCACATGTAGCTGCGATCGTGGTGCAGATGACGGCAGCGCAACCGGCTGGGCCCGCGCCGCGCCCCGTGGGGGCGCCCCCGCCTCAGCGCCCAGCAGTCCTCGGGACGAATGACGTCGTCGCTCGGGTCTTCCTCCCCCCATCGCACGGCGACCGGCAGGGTCCCGGCTTCGGTGTCGAACAGATGAATCGCCCCCGCGCGGTCGAAGAGTTGCTTCATCGCCGTGACGATGGCGGCCAGCGCTTCCTCCCGATCGTTGCACGATTGGAGCAGCTCGCTCATCTCGTGGAGCACCTCGACGCTGTGGTTCTTCCTCTGAAGTTCCTGGGCCTTTTGCTTCGCATCGGCGTGGGCCGCCGACACCCGTTCCTCGGCCTCGCGCTGGGCCGTGATGTCCTCGGCCGTCGTCAACACCTGGGCCACTTGTCCGTCGTCGTCACGCGTGAACACGGTCGTGTGTTTGCGCAGCCATCGCCACTGTCCGGAGGCGTGACGCATCATCGCGTTGCGGGTCACGACCTCGCCATCGTGCAGCGCACGAACGCGGTGGCGAACGGTGCCAGGCACGCCGTCGTAGGCCTCGTGGTGGAGCGCGCGCCAGAACGCGTCGCCGCCTTGCGTCATTTCCTCGGGGGGATAGCCCAGCACGCGCTCGAACTCCCGGTTGACGTAGACGACCCGCTCCGTCTCGATGTCGGTGATGAAAATGATGAGCGGGGTGGTGTCGGTCACGCGTCGCATCATCGTTTGGGTCGCCTCCGCCTGCCGCTCGGCCTCGACCCGCTCGGTGATGTCGACGAGAACGCCGAGGTAGCCGGTGAGCTCGCCTTCGCGAAAGATGGGGGCGGCACTCGTCAACATGTGTCGCGCTCCGTCTTGCGCGGTCTGAAACCGAATCTCGGCGGTGACTTCACGCCCCTCTTCGGCCGATGCCTCCCAAAGCCGAAACAGGTGTGCGCGGTCGTCGGGGTGAATAGGTTCGGCCCACCCATCGCCGAGGGCCTGGGCGGCGCCGATCTGCGTGAGCTCTTTCCACCGCTCGTTGACGAACACGCACCCCCCGAGGGCGTCGGTGCGGAAGATCCCGACGGGGGCCCGTCGCAGGAGCGCCTGGCTCTCGCGCAACTGGTCGCGCAGGGCATCTTCGCCCTCGGTGAGATCACTCAGGTCGCGCAAAAAGAGCAACACGCCATCGCCCTCACCTTCAGGGACGAAGCGCGCTTCTAGGTCGGGCCCGTCGTCCGCGCGGAGGTGAAGCGTTTGGGGGCGACGGCTGCGCCGGGCCCTGGAGCATAGACTCACCGCTTCCGCCTGGTCGCGGGCGGGTACGAGGACGTCGAGGCGAACGGGCCGTCGGGGCGGTTCGCCGTTGAGCGGGCTCGCGAGTCCTTCCGGTGTCACCCGGTAGACGCGGTCGGGGAAGTGCATCCAGGTCGTCGCGGAGGTCGCATCGACCTCGGGTTGGTGCGACGCCGGGGGGAGGGCCTCGTCGTGTCCCATGCTCACGGGGAAACGGCACCGCTTTCGAGGACTTGAGCTGCTTGGAGGTCGGTGCGACAAACAGGTATGGGACGAGCGAGGTGGATGCGGGCCGCGGCGA
Source organism: Myxococcota bacterium (assembly GCA_039027095.1). Taxonomy (GTDB): domain Bacteria; phylum Myxococcota_A; class Polyangia; order Polyangiales; family Polyangiaceae; genus JAPYTK01. Next base: position 150,704 of record JBCCLB010000004.1, on the reverse strand, counting down.
TCGCGGCGTCGATGGCGGGTCTCGGGTGTGGCGCGGACGACGCGGTGTTCGTCGCGGAGGAGCGAGCGCCCGGAGAACGGACCCCTTTGACCGCGGCGTGCGACGTGCAGCTCGACCCGATCCGGTGCCATCTGCCCTGGCCGTCGTCGCAGTTTACCGAGGTCGACGCCACGACGGAGACGGGACTCCGGGTCGCGCTCGACGATACGGCTTTTGATTTTGCCGACGACCGGACGTCGCTCCGGCGCGCAGACGGCTTTTCTCGGGTGACGCCGCTGTTGGTCGCCTTCGCCGGGGCGCCGCCGGCGGCCCTCGGCGACGAGGCGATGACTTTGCTGGTCGCGGAGCCAGGACATCCCGAATACGGCATGCCTGTACCCCTGCGCGTCGAGGCCGTCTCCGACGCGGGACCAGGGAACCAGACGGAGACCTTTGTCGTCGGCTACCCGCGACGACCCCTTCCCGTCAACGCCGCCCATGTCGCCGTCGCCTTCACCGGGGAGGGGCTCGTGCCGACGCGAGGGACGCGGGTGGCCCTGGGCCTGGAGGCGCCCGCCGACCGCACCGAGGCCGCGCTGCAGGGGTACCACGCGCCCACGCGTGCGGTCCTCGACGCCGCGGGCGTCGATCCGTCGCGGGTCGCGCGCGTCTGGGACTTCGTCACGCGCAGCCAGGACGACGCGCTCGCACCGGTCCGGATGATGCGGGAGGCGGCGCTCGACGCCTTGCGCGAGGCGTCCGTCGCCATCGATGAGGTCGTGGTGGCGCCTCGGCCCGGCGTGGCGATGGTCGTCGAGGGCCGTCTTCGGGGACTGCCCGACTTCGCCGATCCCGACCGAAAACGGGCGTGGCGACCCGATGCCGACGGCGACCCGGTCGTCATGGGCACCCGGGAAGCGCCGTTCCGACTCCTCGTCCCCGCCGGGGACGGCGACTACCGCGTCGTGATGTACGGCCACGGCATGGGGGGGACCTTTCGCGATGGCACCTTCGACGCCGAGCTCGCGGAGAACGGGGTGGGAAAGTTGGGCCTTCAATTCTACGGCTGGGGGGACGACACGCTGGAGACCCTGGCCGGCATCATCGAGCCCGCGGCCGGGACCGACGGGGCGGTCACGGGGTTGATGCAGGCCTTCGCCGACGGCGGGGCCCTGCGCGTGGCCTTATCAGGTGTGATCGGCGATGCTGTTTCTGCGCCCATGATCGGCGGGGTGGCCAATCCCGCCATCGGACGCCGCCCCGACCCGTCCATCGCCTCCTGGGCCGGTGGATCGCTGGGAGGAACGATGGGGATGGCCTTCGCCGCGGCGGATCCCGAGCTTCGTTACGCGGTGCTGAACGTCCCGGGGGCGGCGTGGACCCACTTCATCGGATCGTCGTTGTTTTTCGCGCCGCTCAGCGGCCTGCTGCAGATCAGCGTCGGCGGAGAGGGTGACGTGCTCCTCGCGCTCGCCATGACCCAGACCAACTTCGACGCCATCGACGGAGCGATTTGGGCCGAGACGATGGCCGATGCTCCGAGCGTGTTTCTCATCCAGGAGAGCATCGACGATCCCATCCTCCCCAACATCGGCTCCGAGATGGTGGCGATGGCCAGTGGGGCGTCGTTCGTGGGGGAGCCTCTGGTGCCGTTCGGGGAGCTGGCCCGCCGCGATACGGTGACCGAGGCCTCGGCCATCACCCAGTACCGGGTGCTCGGTGACGACCTCGACGTGCACGGGTTTGGGGGTGAAGACGGCCCCGCCGGCGAGGCCGCCCGCGCCCAGATTCGCCACTTTCTCCGGTCTGCGTTCGAAGGGCGCGCCGAGGTGGTCGTTCCCCCGGGGTGTCCGGGGGCGCGCTGCGACTTCACCGGGGAGTGACCTCGTTGCTGGCGTTCTGGTCTGACGTCCTCCGACCCCTGTTCGACGCGCTCGAACCCCGGGTGGTCGTCGAGATCGGCAGCGAGCACGGCAAGACGCTCGCGCGGGTGCTCGAATGGGTGCGCGTTCGCGCGAGCGAGCCGGCCTCGCCGCAACCGACGGTCGTCCACAGCGTGGACCCGGCGCCTCGGTACGACGTCGCCGCGTGGCAGGCGGCCCACCCGTCGCTGCGGGTACATCGTCAGCCGAGCCTCGAGGTCCTCGCCGAGGTCGGCCCCGCCGATGTGGTGCTCGTCGACGGCGACCACAACTACTACACGGTCCGCCGTGAGCTCGCGCTCATCGAGCAGATCCATCGGGAGGCGCCGGGCGCGCCGCCTCCTCCTGCCGTGTTTCTCCACGATGTCGGCTGGCCCTACGCGCGGCGTGATCTGTACTACGAACCGACGCGGATCCCGGAGGCCCACCGGCACCCGTGGGCGAGGGGCGGGGTGCATCCGACGGAGAAGGAACTCGTTCCCCACGGCATGAACGCGCACCTTTGCCACGCTCGCATCGAGGGAGGACCGGCCAACGGCGTGCTCACGGCGGTCGAGGATCACCTCGCCGAGAGCACCGTCGCCTACCGCACCGCGCGGGTCCCGGCCGCATTCGGGCTTGCGATCCTCGTGCCCGTCGCGCGCGCGCCAGAGGGAACTGATGCGGCCCGTCGGATCGCCACGTGGGCCACGCCGGAGGTCGAGCGCTTCATAGAGCGTCTCGAGATGGCGCGCATCGCGATGCTCACCGGGGCCCGGGGGTGACGGGGGTGGTCTTCGACCAGGGCGTCGAGGCCCAGATCGACGCGGTGGTCGACCACGTTCCGGCCCTCGATGGCTACCGTCGATGGGTCGCGCGGGGGGGGAGCCGACCGGGGGGCGACTATCTGTTCGCGGAGCCCCGAGTTCGGTTCGAACCGCGACCCCGGGACCGGGTGCGCGCCCATCCTGACCTCGTCGTCGTCGCCGGCGCGCCGGAGACGGGGGGGAGCACCACCGAATTGCGGGTGGGGACCGCGAGCTTGTCGGTCGCCCTCGCTCCCGAGCGGGTGCGGGCGCTCCTCGACGCCATCGGCGGCGGCGGCGGCGGCGGCGACGTCCCGCGTCGCCTCCTCGAAGTCGCTTGGACGACCGATGACGAAGAGGGCCTTGCGGTGTTGTTGCGGGCGGCGTTCGGCCGGGTCTTGTTCGCCCCCGAAGCGGTCGCGGATCTCGAGGCCAAGGTCTCCGGGGCCACCGTCGTGCGGTTTCCCTCGGTGCCGTACGCCATCGAGCGCGCCTACTGGGAAAACATGGCCGCGGTCGCGGCCCGGCTGACCCAGCTCGCGACGACGGAGGACGCCGAGGCGTTTTGGCGGGAACTCCGGCGCTGCCACGTCGTCGCCCTGATGGGGGCGGACCTCGACTCGTTCTACGCGCCGCCGAGCCCAGGGGTCGCCAAGGGGAACTTCGTGGCCCCCGGCGCGTTGCTGCTCGACGCCCAACGCCCCGAGCCCCCTGCGGTGCGGGGGGATCCGGTGGTGTTGCTCGGCGGGCCGCGGGTGCGGGCGACGGCCCTCGGTTCCGAGACGTATCGGGGGCGCCTCGAAGCTTCGGTCCCCGCCGGCGACGGCGAGGATGGTGGTGGCGACCATGAAGTCCTCCCTTGGGGCGAGGTCGTGTGGGGCCGGGGCCGCGGCGATCCCGCCCCGGGCCGGTGGTTTCTCCCCCCGCGGCCGCTCACACCGGCGCATCGAGAGCACCTCTTCACCCTCTGGACGCGCCGTCGTCGCCCCGAGGCCCTCGCCGATCTGCATTGGTGTTTCGTGCGTTTGCACCCCTTTGCGAGCGGCAATCAGTCGCTGGCGATGAGCCTGGTCAACCACGCGCGGCGAGAGGTTGGGGCCGACCCCATCCCCCATCTCGTGCTCGACCACTGGGCCCTCTGCTGGCCGCGCGCCCGCTACCGTCGCTTGTTCGTCCGCGCCCTCCACGCCTACGCGTCACCTCGCGCCGCGGGGGCGCACCCTTTTGAGGTCCAAGCGGCGCGGGCCACGCGACTTCGGCGCGCGATGGAAGCGACGATGTCCGACGACGAAGACGTCCTCGACCCCGATACCGAGGTGGCCGCCCTCCTCCGCGGGTGAACGACGTTCACGACATCGGTTTTGCCCGCCTCGCGCGCGTGATACCGCCTTGGGCCATGGAAGTTTCGTCGCTGGTGCAGAAGGTGCAGCGGGTCCGGGAGTTCAACTTCTGGCCGGGCGCGCAACCGGGCGTCCCCGAGCTGCCTGGCGCCCTTCCGGTGGTGGGCCACACGGTCTCCTTCGTCCGCGACACGATCGGTTTGCTGAAGCGGGCCCAACGCGAGATGGGGGAGGTCGCGGCGCTCCGGGTCGCCCACCTGCCCATGGTGGCCATGTTCGGCCCCGAGGCGCAGGCGGCGGTGTTTCGCGCTCCCGACGCTCAGCTCAATCCGCAAGAGGCCTACAAGATCATGACCCCGGTATTCGGGGAGGGCATGGTCTACGACGCCCCGCCGGACAAGATGAACGAGCAGCTCAAGATGCTCATCCCGGCCCTCAAGGACCGTCGGATGCGCACCTACGGCGAGACGATCGTGGACGAGGTCGAGCAGAGCATCGCCAACTGGGGCGACGAAGGTGAGATCGAACTCGTCGACTATTGCCGGATGCTGACCAACTTCACCAGCAGCCACACGCTGCTCGGCCGTGAGTTCCGCGAGGGCATGACGGACGAATTCGCGCGGGTCTACCACGACCTCGAGCGCGGCGTGACGCCGCTGGCGTACCTGAACGCCAACCTTCCCATCCCTTCTTTCCGCAAGCGCGACCAGGCCCGCGTGCGCCTGGTCGAGATGATCAGCGAGATCGTCGCCCAGCGGCGGCACAGCGGGCGCACGGGGGAGGACTTTCTACAAACGATGATGGACGCCAGCTACAAGAGCGGCGTTCCCCTCAGCGACGATGAGATCACGGGGATGTTGCTGGCGGCGATGTTTGCCGGGCACCACACGAGCAGCGTGACCACGGCGTGGACGCTCATCGAGCTGCTCCAAAATCCCCACTACCTCGAGCGGATGCTCGCGCAGCTCGATGCGACGTTCGGTGACGAGGGAAGCGTCGATTATCACTCCCTCAAAGAGATCGATCTCACCGAGTACGCGGTGAAGGAAGCCCGTCGGCTTCATCCGCCGCTGTTCATGCTGATCCGCGTCGTGATGCAGCGGTTTCGCTACAAGGAGCACGACCTGGCCCCGGGGACATGGATTGTCGTTTCGCCCACGGTGGCCCACCGTATGGGCGAGGTGTTCGCGGATCCGAACCGCTTCGACCCCGAGCGTTTCGCGCCTCCGAGGAGCGAGGACAAGCAGATGTATGCCTTCATCCCGTTCGGCGGGGGACGTCACAAGTGCCTCGGTCACGCGTTCGCGCTGCTCCAGGTGAAGGCGATCCTCGCCGTCTTGCTCCGGCGCTACACGTTCGAGCTCGCCACCCGAGACGTGGGCGAGGACTTTCACGGCCTGGTGGTGGGGCCCACGCAGCCCTGTCGGGTTCGGTACCGGCGGCGGCGACCGCGGTCGTGATGCGCGATGGGCTGGGTGTCCGCCGGCTGGGTGTCCGCCGGCTGGGTGTCCGCCGGCCCTGACCCGCCGCGTTCCTCTTCGGTGTCTCAGTCGTCGCGTGGGGTGAGGCCACCGAGGTTGCCCTCGGGGGTGACCCGGATGGCGAACACGGAGGCTTCGTCGCGAACGAACACGACCGCAGCCCCCTCCGTCGCCACGAGATCGACGCCACGGCGAAGGCCCTCGAGCCCGCCGTGGTCCTCGTCGCCGATGAGGACGCGGTCGGCGACGGTGGCGAGGGTGCCGACCGGTCCGATGCGAACCAGCACCGCGTCGCTGACGCCGGTCATGGGGCTGAGGCGGCGACTGAGCCGGACGACGACGGCGGCGTCCCCCATCAACGCCACGCGGGTCGATGAGGTCTGGCCTACGGATGGGATGGGCGCGCTGATCGCGGGGGTACACTCGGATCCACAGCGAACGGTGCCGACCCTTGCGTCCGCCGTCTGCCACACCAACGACGCGCTGCCGTCGGCGTGACACTGCATGCGGGGCTGGCGGGCGGGCCCGCCCGCATCTTTGCCGGACGCCGGAACGGGGGCGCGTCCGGTGACCGGCCGCCCCCACGTGCCGTCCTGCCGCGACACCATGGCGACGGCGGTGGTCCCATCGTCGGCGACCTCTCGTCCGAGCAGGGCCACCGTCACGTCGCGCACGCCGCGTCGGCACGCGAACACGTCTCGGACGCCGGGGGGCACTTCGCCGACTTCACGGTCCAGGGTCATCACCGCGCGCCCCATGCCCATCGATTGCATCGACAGGGGGAGCAGGCCGGTGCCCCGCTTGGGTCCGAGCCAGGTGACCGCCGTGCCCACGAAGTCGAGGAATCGGCCCCCCGGTGGTCCCGGGAGCGGCGCCTTGTCCAATCGTCCCGAGGCGCGCCGCCGGAGGACTTGGGCCCGCGCGCCCACCTTTTGCACGTCCCCAAAGCTCCCGTCCGAGAAGGCGAAGGTGTCCGGACTGCCGGCGAAGAGGATGGCGTCGAGGGCGCTGCCGTCTTCTCCCACGCGGACCACGCGGGGGGTGGGCTCGGGGTCGAAGTAGGCGGTCGTCTTCGGGTCGTTGCCGCTCAGAGGCACGAACGAAGCGCTCCGTTCCGCCAGGGTCTCGCAGGTAACGGAATCGAGGGCGGCTTCTGCGCTCGAAAAGCGACACGCGAGGGCCGGGTCCTCGCCGCCGCCCCAGACCACGCGGCGAACGGCCTCGTCGGGGGCGGACTCGCGCCGAAGCGCGATGGCGGTGGTGGTCCCGAGGGGAACGCGGTCGTCTTGGCCCGCGGGCTTGGCCGGCGGGGGCGCGGTGAACCCGCCGGGCGGGCTCTCCTCGCGGAGGGGGTCGAGACCGGCCTGGCGCGCCGCTTCCCAAATCTGGTCCACGAGGGGCTTGTCCTCGGGGCTCAGGAACATGTCGGGTTGGGTGCCGACGAGGAGTTGAAGGCGGCGTCGCGTGGTCTCGAGGGGGTCGTCGACGTTGCCCCGCGTCGCGCCGGCCGCCTCGAGGGCGCTCACCGTCGCCGCCGCGAGGTCGAGGCAGATGGCCGGCCAGGCTTGCTCGCCCGCCTGGGCATGGGCGGTGAGTTCGCTCGCGCGCATCCGCACCGAAGCGCGCTCCCCCTCGCCGAGCGGCTGCGGTCCGACGACACAACGGGAGAAGGCGGCCCAGCGGGCGCGGATCTCGGGGGTGGCGACGCCGGTCGGGGGGACGCCATCGCCCGCTTCGCCGCGCGAGCAGCCGAGGGCACTCAGCGACGCGAGGGCGAGAAGGCTCAGGCCGCGAACCACCGACATGGCCCCGGTGTACACCTAGAGGCGCGATCAGACCAAGATCGCGTAGGTCACGACCGTGATGACGGCCGTGCCGAGGAGGTTCAGCGCGAACCCCTCTCGCGCCATCTCGGCCGTGGTGAAGCGTGCGGTGCCAAACACGATGGCGTTGGGGGCGGTGGCCACCGGAAGCATGAAGGCGCAGCTCGCGCTGACCGCCGCGGGGGCCATCAACAAGAGCGGGTCGATGCCCGCCGCGAGCGCGGCGGCGGCGAGGATGGGCATCAAAAGGGCCGTGGTGGCCGTATTGCTGGTCACCTCGGTGAGAAACGTCACCACCAGGGCGATGGTGCCGACCATCGCCACCACCGGCCAATCGGCGAGGGCAGAGAGTTGGGCGCCCAACCGCGCGGAGAGGCCGGAAGTGCCGAAGGCTCGGGCCAGCGCGATCCCCCCTCCGAACAGCACCAGGAGTCCCCACGGAATCCGCGCGGCGGTGGGCCAGTCGAGCAGCTGGCCACCCTCGCCGTCGGGCACCAAGAAGAGGACGACGACGGCGAGCAGCGCCACCGTCGCGTCGCCGGTGCCCGCGACGTCGAGGGCACCGCTCCATCCTCCGCCCGGTTCGGTGCGGGTGATCCAGAGGAGCGCGGTGAGCCCGAAGACCATGAGCACGCGCCGCTCGGCGGTCCGCCACGGTCCCGGACGGGGAAGCGACAGGGGCGCGCTCCGGGGCGCCAGCCGGCGGCTGAGCCACCCCCACATGGGCACGATCATCAGCAGCACGATCGGCACCCCGAAGCGCATCCACGCGCCAAAGCCGAGCTCGGCCCCGGTTTGCTCCTGGTAGACGCCCATCAGGATGACGTTGGGCGGCGTGCCGACCGGCGTCCCGATTCCGCCGACGCTCGCCGCGTACGCGACGCCCAAGAGCAGCGGGCGCGCCATCGCTTCGTCGCGCGACGCGTCGACGACGGCGAGGGCGACCGGGAGCAGCATCAAGGTGGTCGCCGTATTGCTGATCCACATGCTGAGCGTGGCCGCGGCGAGCATGAACCCGAGGACCAGTCGCCGGCCTCCGACGCCGCCCACGAGGCGCACCATACCGAGCGCCAGACGCCGGTGCGCCCCGCTCTTCTCCATGGCGGTGCTCAAGATGAATCCCCCGAGCAAGAGGAGGATGAGGCTGTGGCCGTAGGCCGTCGCCACCTCGCTGTGGCTCGAGACGCCCGTCAGCGGGAGCAAACCGAACGGCAGCAACGACGTGGCCGGGATGGGAATGGGCTCGGTCACCCACCACGTGGCGCAGAGGCCGGTGATCGCGGCGCACCAGGCGGCGCTCCCCGAGGCGTCGGGGGCGGCGAGCCGGAGCCCAACCGCGAGGGCGAGGCCGACCAGCGGTCCGAGGACGAGGGCCACGGCGCGCGGCATGGGGGCGGGTCACCGTCGGTCCGGCGCCCGTCAGCGGGACGGGGCGTCGGGGCACTCGGTAAAGACCTCGGCGCGGCGGGTGGCCGAGGCGCCGAGGACGTCACAGCTCTCGGGGCAGAGGACGATGTTGGCGCTGGTGGCGCCCGTCGGCGGTGGCGGCGGGTCGAAGTAGAAGCCGCCGTCGTCGGGGTCACAGGCCGCGGGCCCGGTCACGCGACGCACCCACACGTCGGCGCCATCGCGTTGGAGTTTCACCCACACGCTGTCGACGTCGAGCGTCTCCTCGTCCGTAACCGAGAAGGCGCACGCGCCGGCATCGATCCGAATCTGGTTCAGGGCCTCGGCAAAGTCCGCTGCGACGTCGTCGTCGGTGCTCACCACGAACGCGCGCCCCGAGCCGCCGGCGTTGGCGATCGGGTCCAGTCGTTCCTCGGCGTTGTTCTCCTCGGACGGTTCGAACACGCCGATCACGAAGGTTCGGATCCCCGCCGCGAACCCCTCGGCCGCCACGGCGGCGAGGTTGTCGGTCGTGGTCATCGGGTTGTCGTAGAGGTCCTCGTCACAAGACGACGGAAAGCCATCGGTCGCGACCACCACGCCGAGGCGAACGTCCGGGTTGAGCGCTTGCCATGCCAAGGCGGCGTCCATGACCCCCCGCAGGGCGGGCAGCGTCGGGGTTCCCCCCTCGGGCGCCGGAATGGCGTCGAGTTCCGTCACCAGTTCGTCCTTGGCCGCGGGGAGGCGCAGCATCTCGTCGTCGGGCAGCCGCAGGTATTGGTCGGCGTCGCAGGTGAACTGATCGTCACAACCGCCGGTCGGGAGGCACTCGCCCTGGGCACAGGTCAGGCCTGGGAGATCCGCTCCCGGCACGCAGATGACGAAGTCGCCGTTGTTGGGATTGGGCGGCTCTTGGTCTCGGCATCGCCCCAGGTCGACGCAGGGCACGCCCATCTCGCACCCCGCATCGGCAAAGCAGATGCGGGAGCCGTCGGCACAGACGCGGCGCGGCTGGCAGCCGAGCACGGCCGTAGGCCCGCAGGCAGCATCCGAATCGCAGTACGTCGGCAGATTGCTCTGAATGATGGGGTAGGTGTCGAGTTGAATCCCGATCCCGGTCGATTCCGGGTCGAAAAAGAACGAGGAGAGCGCGTACCGAACCGCGTCCCACTTCGGGAGGCCGGATGCGGTCGATTGGTTCATCGACCCCGAGGTGTCGAGCATCATGAAGAGGTCGAAGGCCGCGAGCTGGGCGGACGAGTTGAAGACCGCGCACTCGGGGGCGTCGGGAGGACTCCCGCCATCTCCCGGCGGGTCGTCGTCGCGCACTTGGGCCCCGAAGGGCGCCGGAAGCTCAGACCGCGAGCCACAGGCCGCCGCGTGCGCGATCGCGAACGCGACCGCCAACCCCATTCCCCAGGTCGTCCTTCGTCCCACGTCCGACATGGTACCCCGACGTGGGCGTTTCGTCTCCTCTAGCCTACGCCTTCACCGCCCCCACCGCGTTCGCCGCCCGGCGAAGACCGGGCCGCAGCGCCGCCGTGGGCGAAACGGCCAGCCGCAGGCGCAAGCCGAGGTTCACGTCGACGCGGAGGGCCTCGTCGGACGTGATTAGCTCCCCGTCGACGGTCAGGAGCGGCTCGGCGGTGTCGATGGTGATCCGCCGGGCGGTGCGGTTGACGTACCGGGGGTCGCTCTTGAAGGGGCTTCGGGTGTCGTCGCGCTCGAAGGGGGAGAGGCGCTGGAGCAGAGAGCCGGTGTCCCGCGGGAGCAGCCCTCGGGCGAGGATCGGAATCGCGAGGGCGACCTCTCGCGAAGGTGCGGCGTAGGCCGCAACGTAGAACGTGTCCCGGTCGCGCGCGGCCCGAAAGGGCACGATGCCGGGGTTGATCTGGCCAGTCGTGTTGGCGAAGACGGCGGCGAATCGGTCGAAGGGAAGCCGTTCGCCGTCGAGTTCGACCTGGGCCTCCATCTCGACGAGCATCTCGCGCGTCCGGGTCGCCATGGGCAGCCACGCCCCGACCGCGGTGCGCACCCCCAGCGTCACGGCGGCCCGTTTGCTCTTGTGTCCGCGCTCGAAGGCATCGAGCACGCGCACCATGGGCCCCATGGCGAAGGTGAAACCGCGTCGTCGCACCGGGCCCCGTTGCACCTCGAGAAGCGGGACTTCGCGAAGTAGGAGGTTGCCGGTCCGATAGCCATTGACGACGTAGCGAAAGTGGTCCGCGGGACGATCGACGAATCCGCACCAATGGCTCGTCACGTTCATCGTCCCGCCGCCGATGAGGGCGAGCTGGAGGTCTTCGCCGCGGTCGGCGGGAAGTCGGTCCAGCACCCGCTGAATGGTGCCGTCTCCCCCGTAGATGCAAAGAAGCTTGGCCTCTCGGCCGATGGTCAACAGCGCGGGGCCCACGTCCTCGACGGAGTCGGTGACGATGCGCGTGACCGACTTCGCTTCGTCGCTGTCGAGAATCCTCGCCAGCTCCTTCCAGCGTCCCCCCGCGCGAGGGTTGCAGAGAAGAACGACGTCGGAGCCGGCCACCGGTCAGTCCTCGGCGTGCTTGGTGATGAGGCGGTGGGCGATGAGCCGGAGGGCGTTGATGCGGATGAACCCGTGGCTGTCCTGCTGGTCGAAGCCACCCGCGACGTCCATGCTCGAGAGGTTCTCGTCGTAGAGCGACGAAGGGGAAAAACGACCGACCGGCGTCGCGTTGCCCTTGTAAAGCTCCAAGCGGACCACCCCGTCGATGATGGCCTGGCTCTTTTCGAGGGCGCCGCGGAGGAAGTCCATTTCGGGGCTGAACCAAAAGCCGTTGTAGATGATGGCCGCGAATTCGGGAGACAACATGTCGCGTAGGCGTCGTACCTCCTTGTCCATGGCGACCCCTTCGAGGTCGCGGAGCGCCGCGTGCAGGATGGTGCCGCCCGGCGTCTCGTAGATGCCGCGCGACTTGATGCCGACGAAACGGTTTTCGACGATATCGATGCGGCCGACCCCGTTCTTTCGCCCCACCTCGTTGAGGTACTGGAACAGCGCGAGCGGATCGGTCTCCTCGTGGCCGTCGTCGAGGTTGGTCACGCGGACGGGGATGGCATCCTTGAACGCGATCTCGATGTGCGTGACGACGTCGGGCGCCTTCGTCGGATCCACGCAGACGGTGAAGATCTCGGGGTCGGGCCGTTTCATCGGATCTTCGAGAAGCCCCGACTCATAGCTCTTGTGCATCAAGTTCTCGTCGGTGCTGAACGGCTTTTCGAGGGTCACGGGGATTTCGATGCCATTGTCGCGGGCGAAGTTGATGAGGTCGGTGCGTCCCTGAAAGCGCTCGAGAAACGACGCCATCTTCCACGGCGCGAGGACGCGGAGCCGCGGCGCCAAGGCCGCGTAGGCGAGCTCGAAGCGCACCTGGTCGTTGCCCTTTCCCGTGGCTCCGTGGGAGACGAAGTCGGCGCCCTCGGCCATGGCGATCTCGACGTGACGTTTGGCGATGATGGGACGCGCGAGCGACGTGCCCAAGAGATAGCGACCCTCGTACACGGCCGCCCCGGCGATGGCGGGGAAGATGTAGTCGGTGACGAATTCGCGCTGGAGGTTCTCGACGTAAACGGCGGCGGCCCCGGTGGCCTCCGCCCTCCGCTTTACCTCGTCGAAGTCTTCCTCCTGCCCGACATCGGCCACGTAGGCCACCACGCGGTAGCCTTCGAGCTCGAGCCACTTGAGGATGACGCTGGTGTCGAGCCCGCCCGAGTAGGCGAGGACGACCGTCCCTTTGGAACCCTTGGTCATGGGGCTGGCCCTAACACGGTCGCCGTCCCGTCACCTGGCTTACCGCGCGGCAAAAAACGGTGCGTCAGCCCCCGGCGCTCGCGGGGTCGTCGAGCGGGGCGAAGAGATCGTCGACGTCCGCGGGGTCGAGGGCGCCGCCACTCGGGCCCCCGCCGAGGATGGCGGAGGCCAACTTGCGTTTGCGGTCTTGGAGCTGGAGCATGCGCTCTTCGACGCTGCCGGCGACGATGAGGTTGTAGACGAAGACGGGACGTGTCTGGCCAATGCGGTAGGCGCGGTCGGTCGCCTGGGCCTGAGCGGCGGGATTCCACCAGGGGTCGTAGTGGACCACGGTATCGGCCCCCGTGAGGGTCAGGCCCGTGCCCCCCGCCTTGAGACTGATCAGGAACACATCGGCGCGACCGGCCTGAAACGCATCCACCTTGGCCTGTCGGTTCTGGGTGCTGCCGGTGAGGGTCAAATGGCCGACGCCCGCGTGGAGGAGTGCCTCGCTGATGAGAGCGAGCATGCTGGTAAACTGGGAGAAAATGAGCATCCGATGGCCGTCGGCCAGCTGGTTGTGGACGAGGTCGAGCAAGACCTCGAGCTTGGCCGACGCCTCGACGGCACGGGCGGCGGGTACCCGTACGAGACGAGGATCGCAGCAGACCTGTCGCAGCTTCATGAGCGCGTCGAGCACGGGGACGGTCGACGCCGCGAGGCCCTTTTTTCGGATCAAGCGCCGCACATCGGCGTGGGCCGCCACCCGAATGCTCTCGTAGAGTTCCCGCTGCGGTTCCGCGAGCTCGACGGGGAGGACGATCTCGGTCTTGGGCGGCAGGTCTTTGGCGACATCGCACTTGAGGCGGCGCAAAATGAAGGGCGCGACCCGCCGCTGGAGCTCGGCGAGACGCGCGTCGTCGCCCTGTTCGATGGGGACGCGGTAACGCTCGCGGAGCGCCTCGGGGCGCCCGAGCATGCCCGGCATGAGAAAGTTGAAGAGGCTGAGCAACTCGCCGATGTGGTTTTCGAGCGGGGTCCCGGTCAGACAGAGGCGATGGTCTGATGCGACCCGGGTCACGGCCCGGTGGGCCTGGCTGCGGTGGTTCTTGATGGCTTGCGCCTCGTCGAGGACCACGTAGCTGAAGCGGTGTTCGTCGAACACGTCGCGGTCGCGCCACAACAGCGCGTAGGTCGTGATCACCACATCGTGGTCACCGATGCGGTCCATGTTGCGATGCCGTTTTCCTCCGTGGAGGAGCAGGACCGAAAGCGACGGCGCAAACTTCTCGATCTCGCGCTTCCATCCCCCCACCAGACTCGTCGGGGCCACCACCAAACAGGGGCGGGACAGGCGACCCGCCTCCTTCTCGGCGAGGAGGTGGGCGATGGTCTGGAGCGTCTTGCCCAGCCCCATGTCGTCGGCGAGAACGCCGCCGAGGTCCAGCGCACGCAGATGCTGGAGCCACGCCACGCCTTCGGCTTGGTACGGGCGGAGGGTCGCCTTCAAGCCCGGCAGCGGCGGCGCTTCATCGCCCCCCGGCCTTCGGTGGAGGCGAGCGCCGAGATGGCGGAGCTCGGCCTGCCCGCGCCAATCCAGAGGGGCGCAGCCCAGCGCCGTGGCGTCCGTCTCGCCACGAGCAAACACCTCGTCGAGCGCGACGAGGAGTCCGGCTTCTTCGCGCCGCAAGGACAGACTGGCCCCGGCTGCGTCGCACACGCGACCCTCGTAGAGGTCGCGCAACACCTCCAAGACGCGTCCGATCCGCGAGGCGGGAACCGGAAGGTACATCGTGTCGTCCGCCCCGGCGCTGTCGGCGGACCGCACGGGCAACGCGAAAAAGCGCGAGGAAGCCCCGGAGAGCCCCGCGAGGGTGCTCTCGTCGGGCTGGCCCTCGATGAGGTCGAGAAGGGCGGGGAGCAAGCTCATCCGCTGCCCGTTCATCGTCACCCCGAGTTCGAGATTGAACCAGTCGGGGCGGGCGTCGTCGGGCTCGAGCGAAGCGTACCAGGGGGTTTCGGACGCGAGCACGCGGTAGGGATAGGATTCATCGATGTCGACATGCCATCCCAGGGCCCGGAGCTGGGGGAGCGCATAGGCGCCGAAGGAGCAGAAGCCGTGAACGTCCCCGTCGACCCGGACGACGTAGCTGGCGCGCGAGTCGTACGCGGGGACGTACCGCTCGAGGCACGCGACCTCGACCGCGCCAAAGCTCTCGAGCAGGAGCCGGGCGCGATCCTCGGCCGCCCGGTTGCGCCCCGGATCACCAGGACCCGAGCGCGGCGCGACGGCACCCGCGCCGTACCGGGCGTGCTCGTAGTCGAACGTCAGCTCCAAAACGGGGACGTCCTCCTCGGCCATCGTGGCCGTTGACGCCGCGTCGACCTCGTCGGCGCCTGGCATGACCACCATGCGCTCGACCGATACCCGCAGCCGAATCACGGGGTCGGGCGCGGGGACCGCCGGGGCGACCGTCGCATGAAACGAAGTACTCGTACTTGCTGCCATGTCTCTGCGCGTCTGCGCAGGGACGGATGTATAGGACGGGCCCGGGGTAAAAGTGAAATGATTCGTTATTCGCCGCGCCGCCCCCGGCGACCCGGCTCGGTGGTACGCAACAAACGAGCAGCGCCCGCACCATCTGATGATGGCACGGGCGCGTTCGCGTCTCGCCGAGACGACGGTCTGTCGTCGATGCAGCTGGCTCGTCGGGCGTCTCGTCTCGTCTCGGCTCAGCTCGGCTCATGTTTCGGCCAGCCGGCATGTCCGACCAGCCGCCGCTTCGGATCAGCCGGCCTTCTTCTCGGCTGCGCCCGGCTTGTCGGTGTCTTTGCCTTCCTCGACCCAGCCCTTGATGCCCGCGCGCATGACCGACACGTTCTTGTAGCCGGCGGCCTGGGCGACCTCGGCCGCCTTGGGGGCCGACATGCACGCCTGGCTGCCGCAGTAAAAGACGAGGTTTGCGTCTTTGTCTTCGGGCAGCTCGCTGACATCGTACTTGGTGTCGCTGGTCAACAGGACGGCGCCGGGGAGGGTGCCGTACTTTTCTCGGGTCGCGTCCCCATTGGCGTCGACAGGAACGCAGCCCTTGTCGGCGAGGAGCTTTTCGACGGCGTCGGGCGAATGGTTGGTGAACTTTGCGTGGGCGTCTTTGGTGTGGGCGTCCTTGGCGTGGGCCATGTCTCCGTGGGCGGCGGCCTTCGGCTGCGCTGCGTCGGCCTTTTTCTCCGCGGGTTTGGCGTCGGCCGCGGCCGCGGCTTTCGCGTCGTCCGCGGTCGGCGCGGCGTCCTTTTTCTCGTCGCAACCGGCGACGAGGAGGAGGAGGGTCGAGGCGATGATGATGGGTCGGGTCATGGGTTCCTTTCGTGCCGAAGGCCGGTTCGTTCAGGTCGCTTCGTCTCGGACGTCGTGGGGCGCGAACGCATCCCCATCGACGCGGGAGGCGGGCGAGAGCAGCGCCGGGCAATCGTCGCTGCCGGCGTCAAGCCTGCGGCTTGGTCGTGGTTACGGCGCGGCAGCCTACCGGGTTACCCCGCGATTTCCCACTCGACCGCGCCGAACGCTGGGTGAAGAGACATCATCCGCGACGAGGGTCGGGCGCGAATTGCGCGCCGGTCGCCCGGCGGGAGCGCACCTCGACCGTCTGGGTCTGGAGGTCGGAGGCGGTGCGGCAGGATACTCGATGAGCACCGGGGGGCACGGCGACGCGGAATTGTCGCCCCGAGCCCCGGGGCACGCCGTTGACGAGAAAGACACAGGTTTGGGTCGAGCGGGCCACGATGTAGCCCATCGTCCGCTTTCGCTCGGCGATGGCGGCCATGAATCCGCCGCGGCGCGAGGGGCGCGGATTGCGGGGCGTGAACCGGGCGGCTCTCCGCGACGCGGCAGGCTGACGTCGTGGCGCGGGAGAGGGGGTCGCGCGCGGTGGGGCCGGCACGGCGGCGGCGACGCGCGGCGAATCTATCGCGTTGTCTTGGTCACCGCTGTCACCCTGCCGGGTGACGGCCGAGGCGTCCTCGTCGTCACCGGTGATCGGCTCTGGGCCGTCCTCGTCTCGATCGGTGGTCTCGGTTTTGTCGTGGTTGTCGGTCGCCTGGTCGGTCAACGAGGGCGTGCCGTCTTGGCCTGGTGCTTCGGGTAGCGAGACGAGGGGAAACGCGTGCGACGTAACGCGCAAGGCCGGCCGGTCGGGCAGGAGCGCGACGATGCCGAAGAGGGCGACGAATGCCGCAGAGGTCGCGATGGCGGCCACCCGCCACCACAAGGAGGCGAACGGCGAGGGAGGCGCCGGCGGAAGGGTGGTGAGGAGTCGCGACGGGTCGATGGGTCGCGGCGCCGCCAACGGCGGCATCGGCGCGGTGGCGACGTGCTCCGCGCCCCTCGGCGCCTCAACGGCCGCGAGGGGCACGCCCGCGGAGGTGGGAAACGATGGGCCGGGTTCGCGACGCGTGGCGGGAGCGGGCGATGCGTCGGCGTTTTCCCGCGTTTCCCGCCAGGCCTCGTCGGGGGCGTTCGCGGCGGGCTGAGCGGCGGGTTGAGCGGCCGGCGCGTCGGCAGCGAGCACGGTCGGTCGAGGCGCCGGAGCCGTCGCGACCGCGACGGGATCCGCCACGGGCGGGCTCGGGGATTTGGGGACCGACGGCCAGTCCGGAAGCTCGGGCCCGTCGGCCCCCACGGGGTGGGCTGAGATGTCGCTCAGCGCGTCCAGACGCGCCGCCCAAGATGGCCCCGCGGCGGTCGTCGCCGGGGCAGAAACCGCGCTCGAGACGGGCCGCGTGCGCCATCGGGAGGGATGTGAAGAGGCGGTGGTCGACGTTGGCGACCTGGCCGACCACCCCTTCGGGACCGCCTCGGGTGACCGCGCCGCCGGCACTCGCGTGGGGGAGGGAAGCGCATGTCCCGACGCCCGGCGCGGACGAGGCGGTACCGACGCCTTGCGCACCTGCGGTGTCTCGACGGGCGGCGCGGGTGGTGGCGATGAGGCGCGAGGGCGGGGCGGCGCGGACGTGATGCGGGCCCGTGGGGCCATCGGCGGTGCGGCGGGCGGAGGTGGCGATGAGGCGCGAGGTCGGGGCGGTGCAGACGTGACGCGGGCCCGTGGGGCCATCGGCGGTGCGGCGGGCGGGGGCGGCGATGAGGCGCGCGGTCGAGGCGGGGCAGGGGTCGCGGGGTTGGTCGGGGCGGGCGGCACGGCCGGCCCCGAGGGCGGTGGGGCTAGGGTCCGCCGTCGTCGTACGGGCGCGACTTCCGGAGCGACCTCGGTCCGCAGGGCCGGCGTCGCCGGAATGCGCCGGAACTGGGGTTCCGTTCTGAGCGGGCGACGGGGTGGGGGAGGTCTTCGGGGCGGTGGGTCCATGGCGGAGCCGAGAGGCGACGTTCGATGGAGCCTCCCACGCGAAGGTGACACGTTCCGTGCCGAGATGGAAAATGACGCTCCGCCACGGGTGTGCTTTCTGAAGTTGGTCGTCGCGTGCCTATCCGTTTAGGGCGCGTTGATGCCCGGCATCCCTGATGTTCTTGGCCCTGAGGGGTCTCGGCGGGATCTCGACGGCACGAGGTGCGAGGACGAGCAAGCGGTACGCACCGCCGCCTTCGACGTGGATGATTCGATCCATGTAAGGGGCTCGCGGTTGAGGTGGGCGACCTGTCGACCGCCCCGCGGCGGCGACCTGCTATAGCCGGCATGGTGTCGTACGAGCGAAATCCGGTGCTCCACGCACATCTCGATGATGTCGATCGCGACGCCCTGTTCGACCACGTCGGGGCCCGCGTCCGATGTCTCGATGCCGACCGCGAGCGGTGGGCGGTGCGGCTCGGTCTTCTCGGGCGCACGGGCAGCCGACTCGCGCCGACCCCGGTCGGCCTCTTGTGCTTCGGTCGACGCCCGCAACTGGTCGCGCCGGCTTGGGGCGTCAGCGCGGTGCACATTTGCGGTCGCAACATCGCCGACGAGATCGCGAGCGTCGCGCAGCTCGAAGGCGACGTCGGGGCCTTAATCGAGGGCGCATGTGACTTCGTCCGGCGCCATGCCCTCGGAGGCGGGGGAACGCCCGAGGGGACGCCGCGCGCCGCGGACGCGCCCCCCGGAGCATCTCCCGAGGCCGACCTCGGCGCCCGCACCCCCCGGGAGTACGCCGAGGAAGCCGTTCGCGAGGCCATCACCAACGCCCTCGTTCATCGCGACCTTCGCAAGCCAGGCCGGGTGGGCCTCCACCTGTATGACGACCGCTTGGAGGTTTGGAGCCCCGGAGGCGTTCCCGAAGCACTCGGTGACCTCGACGAAGCGCTTGCGCGTGGCGGGGTTTCGATGCCGCGCAACCCCGTGTTGTGCTCGGTGGCCCAAGCCCGCGGGTGGATGCGACTCCTCGGTCGGGGGCTCGCGACCATCACCCGGGCGGCGCGTGACCAAAACCGTATCGAAGTCCGGGTGACCCCCCGCGGCGTCGGCGTGACGTTTCCGTCTCGCTTTCCCGTCGCTTCGCCCGACCGCCAGTGAGACCGCCAGTGAGGACGAAGACCATGAACGCGTACGAAACCCTCGAGCGGCGATTCGCCCGCCTTTCCACCCTCGGCGAAATCCAGGCGGTGATGCAGTGGGATACCGCCACGGTCATGAGCGCGGCGGCCGCGTCGAGCCGGGCCGACCAGATGGCGTTGTTGCACGTCATGCAGCAAGAGGTGCTCACCGCCCGGGACATCTTCGACCTCCTCGGGGCGGCGGAGGAAGAGGAACTGGACGCATGGGCCCGCGCCAACCTGCGTGAGATGACCCGGCGGGTTCAGCATGCGGCGGCGGTACCCACCGAGACCGTCGCCGCATTCGCTCGCACGAGCGCCCGGTGTGAACACCGTTGGCGCGCGGCGCGCGACGACGACGACTTTGCGGGCGTGGCCCCGCTCCTCGGTGACGTCGTCTCTTTGGTGCGCGAAATCGGCGCCGCGAAGGGTGAGGTCTTGGGGGTGACGCCCTACGAGGCGTTGCTCGACGCCTTCGAACCCGGCATCCGCGAAGCGGACATCGACCCCCACTTCGATGCCCTCGGCGCGTGGCTGCCGGGGTTCCGCGAGGAAGTGGCGGCGGCGCAGGCGAAACGGCCCGCGGTCCTTCCCCTGGCCGGGCCTTTCGACGTCTCGGCCCAGCGAACCCTCGGCGAGGCGCTGATGCGGGTGGTCGGGTTCGACTTCGAAGGGGGCCGCCTCGACGTCAGCCGGCATCCTTTTTGTGGCGGCAACCCAGACGACATCCGCATCACCACCCGATATGACCCCGCCGATTTCGCCTCCGCTTTGATGGGGGTCCTTCACGAGAGTGGGCACGCGATGTACGAGCGCCAGCGCCCGTCCGCCTGGCGCCGTCAACCCGTCGGGGAGGCGCGAGGCATGGCGGTTCACGAGAGCCAGTCGCTGCTCATCGAGATGCAGGCGTGCCGAAGCCGGGCCTTCGCGACGTTCGTGGCGCCGCGCTTGCGCGAGGCATTCGGTGGTTCGGGCCCCGCATGGGAGGCGGACAACATGTATCGCCGGAACACCGTGGTCGCGCCGGGGTTCATTCGCGTCGACGCCGACGAGGTCAACTACCCAGCTCACGTTCTCCTTCGCTACCAACTGGAGCGGGCGCTGGTGGCCGGCACCCTCGACGTCGCGGACCTCCCCGAGGCGTGGGCCGAGGCATCGCGCCGCCATCTCGGCCTCTCTCCTCCCGACGATCGTCGTGGGTGTCTCCAGGACATCCACTGGTTCGATGGGGCCTTCGGGTACTTTCCAAGCTACACGCTGGGCGCGATGCTCGCGGCCCAGCTCTTCGCGGCGGCCGACCGGGCGCTCGGCGACGTGTCGGGGGACCTCGCTCGAGGCGACTTTCGGCCCCTCGTCGCGTGGCTCGGAGAACACGTGCATCAGCACGGGAGCCGATACACCACCCCCGAGCTCGTCGAGGTCGCCACGGGAATGCCGCTCGGGATCACGGCGTACCAGGCTCACCTGCGTGAACGCTACGTCGCGGGCGACCGCTGACGGGTCGTCGGAGGCCGGGCGTGGCCGAGGCGGAGCGAGCCGGTACCAGAGGAGCGCTCAGGGGTCGCGTGTTGCCCGGCTTGAACGAGGGTTCTATCGTCGCCGCGATGTTACCCGAGCACCGCGTGCGAGCGGGCCGCGCCGGCCCCGGGGGTCGGACGCGGGGACGGGTTCCGCGAAGGGTTCTCTCCGCCCTGAGCGCGGGCGTCGTGGTGCTTGTCGGGGTCCCGATGACCGCGGCCCAGGAACCGACGGCGGGGGGGTTCGACCTCAACGCCATGCGCGCGGCTCCCGCCGGAGATGCATTTTTCGGCGTGGCGTCGCCCTACGCGGCGGGCCACCTCGTCCCGGCCGGCTACGTGATGTTCGATCACGCGGCGCGGCCGATTCGGCTCGCCGCCACCGACACCTCGGTGGTGTCGGCGCAGTCTTACCTGCGGGCCGATGCGTCGCTGGCGCTTTTTCACCGTTTGCTGGTCAGCGTGCAGGCCCCGGTGATGGTCGCGCAGAGTGGGGCGCGCCCGGCCGTCGCGGGCGCGGTGCTCACCGAGCTCGACGCACCTCGCTTCGGCGACGCCCGCGTCGGGCTCCGGGGCCGGGTTTTCGGGGAAGACGGCGGGCCGTTTCAAGTCGGCGCGGGGGGATACCTCCACCTCCCGACGGGCGACCCCCTCCAGTACGCGGGGTCCGACGCGGTCCGGGGCGACCTTCACCTCGCGGTCGGAGGACGCCTCGGAGCCACGGAAGGCGGCGTCGGCTTCGTGTACGCGGCCAACGTCGGGCCCGAACTCCGGGCCGGCGACACCGCACCTCAGGTGCTTCGTTACGGGGTTGGCGCGGCATTGTTGTTGGCGGGCGACCTCGTGCAGGTGGGACCCGAGCTCTGGGGCACGAGTCCGGTCGGAGGCGGCGAGCTCTCGCTTTCTTCATCGCCGGTGGTGACGGCGGCGGCGGGAACGCAGGTCGAGGTCTTGGGCGGGGCGAAAGTGAGGCTCTTCGACGGCCTCACCTTGGGCGCGGCGGTGGGGCCGGGGCTCTCGACGAGCGTGGGCACGCCCACGTGGCGGGCGCTGGGCTTCGTCGGCTGGAGTCCGTTGCCCCGGGTCGCCACCCTCGACGAGATCGAGCCCGACGAGGGGCTCGGCGACCGCGACGACGACGGGATCCCCGACGAGCTCGATGCCTGTCCCGGCGAGGCCGGCGAGCCGTCGGCCGACCCGACGCGCGACGGTTGTCCCGTCTCGGACGGGGATGGCGACGGGGTGCAGGACGCCGACGACGCGTGCCCGAGTACCCCGGGGGTGCCCAACGTCGACCTCACCAAGAACGGTTGTCTGCTCGACAGCGACGAAGACGGGATTCACGACGGGATCGACGCCTGTCCCACCGTGGCCGGCGTGGCCACCACCGACGCGGCGACCCATGGTTGTCCCGCCGACCGCGACGGTGATGGCGTCGTCGACGCCCGCGACGCGTGTCCTGACGTCGTCGGCGACCCGGCCGACGACCCCGCGCAGAATGGCTGCCCACGCGACCCCGACGGGGATGGCATCGTCTACGGCGCGGACGCCTGCCCCCGCGACGCTGGGGTGGCCAACCCCGACCCAGAAAGGAACGGGTGCCCCGAATTCGTACGCGTGACCGACGACGAGATCCTGATCAATCAGCGGATCGAGTTCGATACGTACGGCGATCGGGTGCGGGAAGCCGTCACGCCCGACTCGGAGTCCGTCCTCGCCGAAGTGGCGGCCGCCATTCGCAATCGACCCGAGGTCACGCGGGTCGAGGTGCAGGGACACACCGACGACACGGGCGACGCTGAGTTTAACGATGCGCTTTCGCAGCGTCGGGCCGACGCGGTGCGGACGTGGCTCATCGACCGGGGGGGGATTCGGCCCGAGCGACTGGTGGCGAAGGGGTACGGCTTTCGACGTCCGCTCGCCGACAACCGCGTCCGTACCGGACGGGCGAAGAATCGCCGCGTCCAGTTCGTGATCGTCGCGCGTCGGCCCTGACGGAACTCGGCCTGGTCGCAAAACGACCTACACCCTCGACCACAACCGTTGATGGTGTCGCGATGCTCGCCGACAAGACGCTAGGACGGGGGACGCCTTCGTCGGTGCCCCCATCGAGCGCGGGACAACCCTCGTCACTCGAAGTCGTAGCGTAGGTTCACGCCGGGGACCGCCCCGACGATGAAGCTCCCCATGACGTCGTCGGCGACGAAGGTCCCGATGCCGTCGGTGTCGGCCGCGACCTCGAGGGTGTCATCGAAGCGCGGCGTCTCGAGGTTGACCCACAAAAGGGCGCGCACGAACGCGGAGATCTCGAAGTGGTCGGCGAACCGGTATCCGACCCGCGCCATGGGATCGACGTAGAAGTAGGTGGCTCGGGGAAAGGCGACGACGGGGAAGGTGTTGAAGGTGCTGCCCCGACGGGTCGCGAACGTGCCCTGTCGTTGGTCGCGGACCTCGCCCACCAGGATTCCGGCCCCGAGGCGTAGGACCACGGGTACGCGGTCGCCCAGGTGGTAGCCGAGCGTCCCCCCGGCGAGAAAGGCCTGCAGCCTCAGGTCGTCGTTGGCGGTGCCGATCGTCGGGTCGGAGAATCCGATGGGCGAAAGCTCCGCGGTGCGGCCGGTGACGGCCTGACTCGCGAGTACGTACCCCGCCTCGATGCCGAAGCCCAACCCGGAACCGAGCTCGTAGTTCGCCTGGAGCATCGCCATGCCCCCCAGCCCCGTGCCCTCGCGGCACCCTTCGGCGCAGGTCTCGGCGAGCGCCCCGCCGAAGCTCGGCACCGCCACGAACCCCATGCTCCCGTCGAACACCCAGCGGGCCGGCTTTCGCCACATGGGCGCGTCGTCGTCGCGCTCGAGTTCGACGTCGAGGCGGCGCCGGACCCCCGGCTCCAGCGTCAACGACCGGGTGGCATCGAGAAAACCCGGCGCCTTGACGACGACGCGGTGCCGACCGTCCTTCAGTCTCCCGAGCCAGGCTCCGTTGCCGACCTCGACCCCATCGATGAAGACCGCGGCGCCGGCCGGGGTCGGTTCGACCCGGAGTTGGGCTGCGAGGGGCTCCGCCCGGAGACGGAGGACGGTCCGGCCGCGCCGTGTGACCGAAGCCCGCGCCGGCTGACTTCCGAGTTTGCCCGGGCCGACCAAGCGCACCACGTGGTCGCCCACGGCGAGGTCGCCCTCCCACGGGGTGAGCCCGACGGCGACGTTGTCGACGACAACGGTGACGGCCTTCCCCGTGGGCTCCACGACCCGGAGCCGCCCCGACGCGGTGAGCGCGACCATCGTCGCTTCGACCCGTGCGATCTCTCCGCCCGCGACGTCGATGCGGGCTTCAAAACGCTCGTAGCCTTCCTTGTAGAGCCGAACGACGTGATCTCCGGCGGGAACGCGGAGCGCCTTGACCGGCGGAAATTCGCCCCGCTCGAGCCCACCGATCACGATGGCGGCCCCCGGCTCCGCCCCCACGATGTCGATGGTCCCGACCCGCTGCCGTAGGGTCGCGATCTGCTCCTGGGCTGCTTTTCGGTCGACCTCCGAGACCTGGAAGTCGCGGAGGAGGGTTTCGTACATGTCGAGCGCTTCGTCGTACCGCTGGAGGCGTCGAAGCGCGACGGCGGCATTGTTGGTCGCGACGCGCGTGGGAAAGAGCGCCCGCGAGCGCAAGAACTCCGCCAGGGCCGGAGCCCACGCCTCTTCCCGCAACAGTTCGAGGCCCCGCCCAAAACGTCGTCGCGCTTCCCGCTTCCTCTCGGGGCTGACCTCGTCTTCCTCGGCGCCCGGACCTGACGCCGCGGGGGCCGACGACGCCGGCGCCGGGATCCGCGCCGTGGGCGTGCCGTCGTCGGTCGGCGGCGTTGCGTTCCGCGACGTCGATGGTACCTGCGCCACGGCGGAGCCGGGGGCCCCGTTGAGGCTCATCCCGACGATGAGAAGCCACCCTAGACCCCGCCCGAGCCGCCCCCGCTCGCAGCGGAGCCGGGGACGAGGCTTGGCCTCGCGGTCATCGATGCCCCCATGGGCGAGGGGACCGCTCATTGGAACTCGGAGTCGTCCGTCTTGATCTGACCGGGGATGGGAGCAGGGGGAGGCGCCGGCGGCGGCGGCGGCGGCGCATTCGAGACCCCAGGCGGCGACGCCGTCGCCGGGCCAGGCCGTCGCGTCGGCAGGCGGATGACATTTTTTTTCCCCGCTTCGACCTCCACCTTGGGCGGGAGCGCGCCCGCCTCGGTGATCACGACCTCGACTTCGGTTTCGCCTCCGCGGTGCCGGGCTGTGACCCGAAAGACCTTCCCTGGTGCCCCTTCGAGTTCCAACAACCCGTTGTCGAGAGGCGCCGGATCTCCCTCGACTTCGACGTCGGCCTCGTCGGGAATGATGACGACCTTGACCCGCTTGGTCGCGGGCGCCGGGGCGATGGGGGCGGCGGCGGCGGAGGACGTCGTGGACGAAGGACCGGCGGACGGCGCGGTGGGGGCGGAGAGGGTTGAGCTCGGAGCCGCTCCCGGCGCGGCGGGATCGGCTTCGGGGCGGGAGAAGGCATAGGCGCCGATGCCGATGCCAACGACGGCGACGCCGGCCACGACCAGCGCGGCGGTGGTCGTCACGCCACCCGCTCCGGCGCGACCCGCGCCCGCCTCGGCGGGCCCCATGACCGGTCCCGTGGTCGACGCTCCGTCGTGAGGCGGGGGCGGCGGACGCACACTCGCCAGGCCGCTCGTCTGCGCCTCGTACCGGCCGCTGTCGTACGTGCTGGGGTCGGCGATCGCGGCCCGCGGTTGGACTTCTCGTCGCTGGCTCTCGGCCAGGGAAATCAGCATGTCCTGGTCGATGTTCCAACCGTGGGGGAGGAGCGCGCAGACGTCGTCGAACAGGGCTTGTGCCGTCGGGTAGCGCTCGTCGGCATTCTTTTGAATGCAGCGATGACAGATTTGCGCCACCTCCGGGGGCACCCACGGCGCGTGGTCCTGGAGCGGGGCGGGCGCTTCGGTGCAGACCATGAGGATCAGCTCGCCCAGCGCGGTCGCGTGCTCGAAGGGCGTTCGTCCCGCGAGCATCTGGTACATCACGGCCCCCAAGGAGTAGATGTCGGTCCGGTGGTCGATGTGCCGCTTGCCCCGCGCCTGTTCCGGCGAGACGTAAAGCGGAGAGCCGAGCAGGTTGCCGGTCTTGGTGAGGTCGGCCCCGTCGCGGCTTTGGGCCTGGTCCATCTTGACTTTGGCGATGCCGAAGTCGAGCAGCTTGACCAGGACCTGACCGGCGTCGCGGCGGGCGAGGAACAGGTTGTGGGGCTTGATGTCTCGATGCACCACGTTGGCTTCGTGCGCCTTCCGGAGTCCCAAGCAAGCCTGGGCGGTGATGCGGAGGGCCAGAGGCGGCGCGATGGGGCCCACGCGCTTCAGCATGCGCTGGAGGTCTTCCCCCTCCAGGTACTCCATGGCCATGAAGGGCAACCCGCTCTCCCGGTCGATCCCGGCGTCGAGAACCTGCGTGATGTACTGCGTCTCGATGGCGCCTGCGGCCCGCGCTTCTCGCTCGAAACGACTGAGGATTTGTTGATCCTTGGTGAGGTCGCCAGAGTTGATGACCTTGACCGCGACCCGCCGGCCGGTCCCGGTGTGTTCCGCTTCGAAGACCGACCCCATGCCGCCTTCACCGATCAGGGATCGGACGAGGTATTTGCCGTCGATGTTCGAGCCGATCACGGAACCGGCAATCTAAGTGGGGTCAGGCGCAAAATGCCAGGCCATCATGAACCAGCGTCGGGCCCGGTGGTCAAGACCGCGAGCAGCCGGTCGATGAAGGCGCCTTGGTCCGGATGAATGCGTACCCGCGCGGTCTCGACGGGCAGAAACTCGGCCGCGTCGACCTCCCAGGAAGCACAGCGCGGCGCCGCATCGGCGGGCGCCCGCCCGGCGAACGCTTCGATTCGCTTGCGGCTCTTGGTGTAGTCGACGGTGCCGAGCGAGAGGAGGGCCGCGGGCCGTACGCCGGTCTCTTCTTCCGTCTCGCGTCGCGCGGCTTGCTCCGAGGTCTCCCCCTCATCGATGAGCCCCTTGGGGATGCCCCACGGTGCCCGTCGGTTGTAGTTTCCCGACGGATGGACCAGCAGCACCTCGAGACGTAGCTCGTCGCCCTCGCCGACGTGGCGATAGAGAAGCGTCCCTGCCGACCGCTTCAGCGTCCTGCTCCGGTGTCCCTCACGCGCGCTGATCTGCCCGTCGCCAGCCGCGGCTTTGAGGGAGGACGCTCGTCAACAACCGTCGACCGTGCAGACGTCGTCGCCGCACTGAAAGGTGGCGATACCTTGTTCCGTGGTGTCGCCCGGGCTGCAGTCGTTGCCGCAGTCTTCGTAACAGGCGATGCACGTGGCGCGGGTCGTGCCGTTCGAGTCGAACTGGGAGGGCTCTCTCTTCTCGATCTCGTTGCACACTTCGGTCGCCTCCTCGGTTTCGAGGCCGCCCCCGCACCCGGTGGTGATGCCGAGAAGCATGGTGATGCCGATCAGGGTGCTCATCCCCAGGCGAAGTGCTCCTCCGGTCAGGCGCTGTCCTCCGGCCAGGCGCTGTCCTCGCGTCGGCAGGCCCCCTGTCCGGGAAGTTCGTGTCGGCCCCTTCGTGCGCTCCGCTGCAAGCATGGCGGGGGTTTAGCACGTGCGACGGCCGAGCCGGAAGTGTGACATCGTGGGAACGGTCGGCCGCGGCCGCGGCGCCCGGATGCTTGATGCCGCCGATGCGTCGCGGTACCCGCTGTCGCGTCGACGATGACGGTACGGCAAACGATCGGACCGTGGGAGGTCCTCCGTCGGCTCGAACGCCGCGGCGGAGCCCGACCCGGGGTGGCCCCGGTGCGAGGGCGGTCCTTTCTCGTTCGGCGACGCTCCGGCGGCACGTCGGCGCGTGAGCTCCACGTCGTCGACCCGCGACCTTCGGATGCGAGGACGCTCCGACGCCGCGTCGAGCGCTTCGCCACCCTCGACCACTCGGCCCTCGCCCAGGTCGTCGACGTCTTCGTGGCGGACGCCCGAGTGGCGATCGTTCTCCGCCACGAAGACGGGGTCGCGCTCGACGCGCTCGAGCGTTCCGTCGACCGCGACCGCCACCGGCTCTCGGAGGTTGCGGTGTTCTACGTGGCCGCGCGCCTCGCCTCCGCGCTTCACCGCGCCCACGAGCCGCCGCCCGACACCGATGCGGCGGGGGAGGCTTGGATCCACGGGGTCCTCGGCCGCGACGACGTCATGGTCGCGTGGGACGGCGGCGTTCGCGTGTTGGGACTGTGCCCCGGACTCGACACGGTGCGCCCCTCGACCATGCCCGCCACGTCGCGGTTCGAGGTGGCGCCCGAGGTCCGCCGCGGGGAGGCGGCGACGCCGGCGGCGGACGCGTTTTCGATCGCCGCGATCGTGAACTCGTTGCTCGGTGGGCCCATCGCGATCCCTTCCGTCGATGAGATGACGCCCCCCCCGGGCGACGGGAACGACGATGACGGCGCCCCGCTGCCGGCGGCCGTCGCTCGCGCACTCGAAGCCGCCCTCGACCCGGAGCCAGAGGCAAGACCCTCGTGCGCGGCGTTGGAGCGGTGTTTCTCCGCCCTCACGTCCGTCGCCGAAGGACGCGCCGCGTTGCGAGAGCACCTCGAGCTTCACCAGGCGCTGTCGGGGCTCTGGAGCGTCGCTTCGCCCGACCCGTGGCGGGCTGCGGAAGAGCCGCTTCCGCTGTCGAAACGGACGAATGACTTCGGTCCCGTGCTGGCCGAGCTGGAAGAGCTCGACGCGATCGAATCGCGACGGCCCCCTCCGCTTCCCCCGGCCACCATGCCCTCCGCTTCGCCGGATTCGGGCTCGACCTCGACGCCTCCGGCCTCGCAGGGGGCGCCACCGCCGGCCGAGGTCCCCCTCGTGGTCACGCCCGACCGCGAGAAATTCGCCACGACGTTGGTCTCCGCGTCGTCTTCGCCCCCGTCGGCGGAGGCGCCAGAGGTCCACGAGGACGAGGGCGAGGGCGTGGTCGGGTCAGCCGCGGCGCCGGCGGATGGGGCGTCCGTCGCACCCGCGGCGACGGACGAAGCACCTCCCGCCACCTTACGGGATGACGTCTCCAGCCCGCTCCCTCCTCCGTCCTCGGCGGACCCGGGAGCGAAGGAGCAAGGCGCACGCTCCTCGGAAGCCCACGATGAGGAATCGCCGCCGCCGCCGTCATCGTCGTCGGGAACATCGCGCTGGCTCGCCCCGGCGGTGCTCGCCGGCGCCGTGGTTGGCGTGGCGCTGTGGGCCGGGAATCGCCGGACCGCGGCCGACGTCGATGCTGCCGGCGCGAAGAGACGTGTGACCTCGGCGACGACCGCTCCCCTGACGCCGGACGACGGTCCGGCGGGGCCTCGGACGGCGGGAGCGTCGGCGACGCCGTTGTCGGCGGCGGCGGCGGTGCCGCGCACCCCCGAGCCGTCGGCCCGAACCGTCGCGACGGCGGTCGTCCCTGCGCCTAGCGCGTCCGCTACGGCCGCCTCCGACCCGGGCCTCGATGCGCTCACGCCTTGGGTGGCAGACCATCGCGCCTCGGACGCAGCGCGAGCGCTTCCGTACGACCGCGGCCTGCTCTTGGTCCGGTCTGCCACCGAGACCGGGGTGGCGGTCTTCGGCAAGACCGTGGGCAAGACCAACGAGGCGGCCGTGGTGCCGTGCCTCCCCTTCGACGCGGACTTTTTTCCTGCCAAGTCGGTCCACGTGCGACTCACGGACGGTGACCTCGCATGGCGGAGCGAAGGTCGCAGCGTGCTCGTTCCCTGTCGCGAACTCACGGTGGTTCGCGTCGACGCCGACGCCCCGGAGCCACCCTACACCCTCGACCACAATCGTTGATGGTGTCGCGATGCTCGCCGACAAGTCGGCGAGGGCGAGCATCGCTCCTCAGGGCCGGTTCTATCGTCTTGGGGGTGCCTTACTTTTTGGGCCGGTCAAATCTACCGATTTGACCGGCACTATAAACGCTCATCGCTTCGCTCGGTCGGCGCCGGCGCGTTCACGCCTCGCCGAGTCGTTGCCGCAGTCGGTCGCGTCGGTCGATGGTCTGAGGGTCCAGACGCGAGTTCTCCGCGGCGAGAGCGGTCGCCTCCGCGTACGATCGGCGAGCGTCGTCGACGGCGCCGAGACTGAGCTCGACGAGGCCGCGCCACACGCGCACCGCGACGCGCGCAGACGTCGAGGACGTCTCGTCATGGTCGAGGAGCCGCTCGGCCTCGACCAAGTGCGCCCACGCTTCGTCGGGCCGGTCGACGGTGGCGAGGACCGAGGCAGCGGTGGCCAGGGCCCGAGCCTCGAGTTCCAGCGCGCCGAGTTCGGCCGCACCCCTCGCCGACAGGGTGAGTTGCGCCAGCGCCTCATCTGCGTCTCCCCGTTCGTGGGCTTGATGACCGAGCTCGCGGAGCAAGATCGCTTCCCGATATCGGTCCCCCAACTCGCGGTAGCGGGTCAAGGATTCGCCGAGCATGTCTTCGGCCGCCTCGGGCCGACCCGCGCCGCTGTGGTACCAGCCGAGGGCTGCGAGGGTCTCGGCCGAGCGCAGAGTGGCCCCGGCCGTTGCGAAGCGCCTTTGGATTTCCGCGAGGGTCCGGCCGAGCGTGGCCTGTTCTCGCGGCGTCGGGTCGGCCTCCAAACGCCAACGGATTCGCGTGAGTTTTGCCTCGTCTCCACCGAGCACGTCGCCTTCCTCGTCGGCCGTAGCCGCGGCGCGGGCCGCGGCATCATCAGCGGTCGACAGGTCCCCGCGCGCCCTCGCGATGGCACCGCGTACGAGCCAGGCTTCGGCCTCCCCCCCGGGGGCGTCGTCCTCCGCGGCCAGTTCCCGAGCGCGCTCCCAGCTCCGGGTCGCCGCGTCGATTCGGTCGTCCGCGAGCAACGCCCGCGACTGGGCGAGAAGACACCGTCGCCGCATGGCGCGAGGGGTCTCGGCGACGCGAGCGGGACCCACCAACCAACGCGCGGCCGCTCCCGGGCGCCCCCAGCGCTGCTCGATCCCAGCCAACGCCAGTGCGGAAGCACCGGCGATGCGACCCATCCTCGCCTCGGTCGCAAACCGGAGCGCGGCGCGCAAGTTCTCTACGTCCTCCAAGACCCGGACCCAGGGCCGGCTCCCGCCCCGTCGTTCCCTCGTCGTCACCGCTTCCGCCGTGCCGAACTCGGCATAGTAATGAGCGTGCCGTCGGCGCAATGCGTCGCGCTCCTCGGCGCTCGGCCGGTCCTCCGCTCCTCCGAGCCCGCCGTCGTCGTCGTGGACCTTTCGTCGCAGCCACTTCAGCACCACCGGGTGAAGGGTGAAACGTGCGTCGGGCGTGAGATCATGGCCTTTCCGCACCAGCTTGCGGTGGACGAGATGGCGCAGCACGCCGGCTACGGGGGGCGCATCGGTCCAACCCCCGAGGTCGACCACGTGCTCCGCCGCCGTCGCGGTGAACCCGCGCCGAAAGACGGCCAATTGCATCATCGTCCACCGCAGGGGAGGGGACAGTCGGTGCATCACCCAGTCGATGATCCGATCGAGCACTTGGTTGGGTTGAATGATGGTCGTGCCCCGGTCGTGACGGAGGCGTCGATCGAGGGCGTCGACCATGTCGGCGGGGTGAAGACCTTCCGCCTGACTGGCGAGGAGTTCGAGTCCCAGGGGATTGCCTTGCGTCCGTGCGGCGAGCGCACCGAACGCAACGGCGACGTCGGCCGCCCCGAGCAGGGTGCGGTCAAAGGCGATCGCACGGCGCACCAGGAGCTCCGTGGCGGCGAAGCGAACGGCGTCCGAGAGTCCGTCGGAGGCATCTTCGGAGAGCGGTACCGCGAGCGGGCGCAGCCGAATGACGCGTTCGGTGGGCAACGCGAGGGCCCGACGCGACGTCACGATGAAATGGGCTTCTGGGGCTACGGACAGCCACTCGGCCAGCGCGGCGGCCACATGGGGGCGCACGTCGTCTACGTCTTCGACGATGACGAGGGCGGGGCCGAGGCTCCGAAGGGCCCGCCCCACCCGTCGGGCGGGTGCACCCTGACCCAAGTGCACCCCGAGGCTCTGGGCGAGGGCGAGCCATAGACCGGTCGCATCCTCGACGTCGGCCAAAGAGGTCCTCCAGATCCCGCCCGGATGGTTTGGTGCTGCGCGTCGGCCGTATTCGCGGGCGGTTCGCGCCTTCCCGATGCCTGCCCGGCCGCGGAGGGTGAGGACACGACAGTGGCTTTCGATGGCTTCGGCCATCTGGTCGAGCTCGGCTTCGCGACCGACGAAACTCGCACTCGCGTCGCGGGGGGCACGGCGGAGGGTGCGGTCGGGGGGGGGCGTCACGTCGGACCGCGAGGCGGCGGGGTCGATGGCGGGCGACGCGGCCCCGAGCCCCAAGTCGCGATGCCGGACTCCGGTGGCGGTGATGACTCGGGCTGGACCCAACACTTCTTCGAGCTCATCGATGAGGGTTCGGACCGACTGGAAGCGGCGTTGGATGTCTCGACGCACCGCGCGCGCGAACCAGCCGTCGAAGCCGGCGGGGACGTCGGCGTGGGCCGACGGAACGGGCACGTCGTCGTCGGTGATGGCGGCGAAGATGGCGGCGAGGGAACGGCCTCCAAAGGGCCTCGTGCCGACCAAACACTCGAATGCGATGACCCCCATCGCCCAGAGGTCCGAACGATGGTCGACGTTGGGGAGCCCGCAGGCTTGCTCGGGGCTCATGTAGAATGGCGTCCCGAGGGGTCGGCCGAGCTCGGTCTTGACGAGGTCTCCGGCGGCGAGGGGGTGGCCGAGGCTCTTGACCATACCGAAGTCCAAAACCTTGGCGTGGAACGTCGGTGACCCTTCTGCCGTGCACAGAAAGATGTTGGCGGGCTTGAGGTCGCGGTGGACGATGTTGCGGCGATGCGCCAGGGCGATCGCACGGCCGACGTGACGCATCATCCGGAGCGTGGTGGCCGCGTCGAGGCGGGTATCGTGATGAAGCCGTGTCCGGAGAGACGCACCCCGCAAGAGCTCCATCGCGATGTACACGACGTCGACTTCCGATGACGGCGGGTTCTCGTAGCCCCGGGGAAACGCGGGTCCCTCGGGCACCACGACGGCGCCTTCGTCTGCGTGCGGCTCGGGGCTCCGGGCGATCGCACCGTGGTCGAAAACCTGCACGACGTGAGGGCTTCGCAGCCGGACCATCGCCTGCGCCTCACGGAGAAAACGTCCGACCTTGATGCGAGAGATCCGACCCTCTGTGTCGATGGGGGCGATGATCTTGAGGGCGATCTCCTCGGCGCGCTCGCGGTCCTCCGCCCGCCACACCGAGCCCACGGCGCCGGAGCCGATGCGCTCGTGCAGGAGATAGCGCTCGTCGACGACCAGCCCGGGCGCGAAGTGTCGCCAACTCATGCCCGGCCCATCATAGCTGTGGTCGTGGTAGCCTCACACGGTGGGCTTGAGTCCGGGAAAGCGGGTCTCAGACAACTTGACGTTGGTGCGCCTCCTCGGACGGGGCGCGATGGGCAGCGTATGGTTGGCGGATCACCTCGCCCTCCAGTCTCAGGTGGCCGTGAAATTCATGGCGCCGGCGATGGCCGACGACGAAACGAGCGTGCGTCGGTTTCGCCAGGAAGCGAAGGCCGCGGCCGAGATTCGCAGCCCCCACGTGGTGCAGGTCTTCGATCATGGCCGCACCGACGAGGACGGTCTCCTCTACATCGTCATGGAGCTGCTCGAAGGCGAGTCGCTCGACCGTCGCGTCAAGCGCCTGGGCGCGCTTCCCGTGGGCCAGATGCTGCCCCTGGTGACGCAGTGCTGTAAGGCGATCGCCAAGGCCCACGAGCGCGGCATCATCCATCGCGACATCAAGCCCGCCAACGTCTTTCTTCTCGGGGCGGACGACGACCTGTTCGTGAAGATCCTCGACTTCGGGATCGCCAAATTCTCGGGCGAGGAAGCCATCGACATGACCGCGGCCGGAAACATGGTCGGGACCCCGGCCTTCATGAGCCCGGAGCAGCTCTTTCAC
This sequence comes from Myxococcota bacterium, assembly GCA_039027095.1. Taxonomy (GTDB): domain Bacteria; phylum Myxococcota_A; class Polyangia; order Polyangiales; family Polyangiaceae; genus JAPYTK01. Next base: position 117,184 of record JBCCLB010000004.1, on the reverse strand, counting down.
GGGCGCGAGATCGACCATCGCGGTGACTTGTGGTCGCTCGCCGTCGTGGCGTACTACGCCGTCACCGGGGTCCGACCCTTCTCCGGCACCACGCTCGGAGAACTCTGCGTATCCATCAAGCGGGGGGTGTTCGCGCCCCCCAGCCAGCTGCGGCCCGAGCTCCCGGTGGCGGTCGACGGATGGTTCGAGCGGGCGTTCCACGGCGACCTCGAGCTGCGCTACCGCACGGCCAAGGAGATGGCCCTCGACTGGGAGCGCTGCATGGACGCCTCGTCGTCGGTACTCCGGACCACGCCGAGCGGGGTCGCCGATGCGCTCAACCTGACCACCTTTCCCGGCACCGCGCTGTCGACTGACGCGGCCTCGTCGGCCGACTTCAGCGGCGCCGTGCCTCCGGCGGGCCGAGGAGCGGGGTGGCGTCGTGGCGCGCTGATGCACTGGCCGTTCATGGTCGCCGCCTGCGCGGCCGTCGTCGGCGTCGGGGCCGCCGCCGTGGTGCTCGGCACCGCCAGGTCGAGCCCCGACGACAGAAATCCTTCCGCTGCGACAGAACCCTTGGCCGACGCGCCAGGGCGCTCGCCGGCCGCCGACCCGGAGACCAGGGAGCCGGCCGAGGGTCAAGATGACAGCGAAGCGGCGGCATCTGCCGACGCCCGCGGGGCGCAGGCGGAACCCGGCCCCCAACCAGGGCGCGACGAGGGTGGCGGGCAGCTCGGTGACGGAGCTCCCCCGCCCGCCCCGTCCGCCGCCCGTCGACCCGGCGCGGGTCGCTCCGCGGCGTCTCCCGTGGCGCCGGGATCCGATGCCGAGGCGCCGGGCCGCACCCCATCCCGCGACGCTCCCCCTCCCGCGACGTCGAAGCCGCCGCCGACCCCGGACACGGGCGAGGCCGGCGAAGACGTCCGAGCCCGACGGGCGGCGGAAGAGCTGGGTATCTGAGCTGGAGGCGGATCGACCGCTCGGCGGTGCGTCGTTTCTCTTTCGGTCCCGCGACCGCTATCCTCGTACCTCATGCGGCGGCTTCGGCTCGAGGCACACGTACGCGGGATGACCCTGACGGGATGGATGGTCTTCGCCCTGACGGGGTTGGCCTCGATGATCGATGCTTCCCCCGCGGGGGCCCAGACGTCGTCGGACCGGGCGACGGCGCGGAAGCTCGCCGGCCAGGCCATCGCGCTCATGGACGCCGAGGACTACGAGGCGGCGTTGGATGCGTTTCGTGAGGCGGACACCCTCGTGCCGGCGCCCACCCTGAAGATCCGCATCGCCCGCTGCCTCGATGCGTTGGACCGAATGCAGGAGGCCGCCAGCGTCTACCGCGAGATCATCGCGACCGAACTCACCGCCCGCGCGCCCGAGCCGCATCGACGCGCGCGGCGGGACGCCGTCCCCGAACTCGCGTCACTCCTCGCCGAGGTCCCGAGTGTGCTCGTGACCGTCGAGGGCGAGGGGGCAGAGAACGCATCGGTGTCCATGTCCGGAACACCGCTTCCGCCCGAGGCGCTCAGCGAGCGCCAGCCGCTCGATCCGGGGGTCTATGCCTTTACCGCGCAGGTCGGCGATCGCCAGGTGAGGGAAGAGTTGGAGCTCACGCGCGGGCAGAAGGTCCGCGTCGTGCTCGTATTGCCGCCCCCGAGGCCGGATGACCCGAACCGCTCGCCCGATGGCGTCGACGAGGGAAACGCTTATCGCTTGGGCGCGTATGTGTCGTGGGGGATCGGGGGGGCGGCATTGATCGCCGGGGCCGCAACCGGGGGCGTCGTGTTGTCCCGCCGGGGCGACCTGGAGACCCGCTGTCCCGATGGTTGTCTGCCCGCCGACCACGACGATGCCCGAGCCTTCAACGACACCCGCATCGCGAGCACGGCGATGTTCGCCGTCGCCGGAGCCGGCGCCCTCATCGGGACGCTCCTCTACGTCTTCGCTCCGGGCTCGGACGAGGAGGACGGGGGGACGACGGGGCAGGCGGCGGCCGACGCGACGGGGCTGGAGGTTCGACCCTGGGTCGAGGCGCTGGGGTGGGGTTCGACCGATGCGAGCGGATGGGGCCCGCGTGGGATAGCCTTGCGAGGGAGGTTTTGAGAGCGACCATGGTTTCGACGCAGCGCTTTCTTTGGGGCGGCTCCGTTGCGACGGCCGCGCTGTTGCTCACTTGGGTCAGCGGGGGGGCCGGCGGCTGCTTCGTCTCGGGGTTCACCCTGGTGGAGACGGGGTCGACCAGCTCCAGCACCGGCGGGGCGAACGCGACCTCCGGCGGCGGCGATGCATCGGGCGGGGCCGGCGGGACCCCCGATCCCTGCAACGCGGCCTCGGTACCCACGCCGCCGACCACCAGTGACGAGGGCCCCGACGACCAAGATTTTTACGTCGCGTTTCGGAGCATCGAATTCGGTGAGCTGGAGTCGTCCGAAGTGCCCGTCGTCGGCTATGACCTCGACGGCCGTTGCACGTGCATCGAACCCGACCAGGTGTCGTGCGTGGCCCCCGGTCAGCAGTCCTGCGATGGCTTCGGCGGGATCGACAACGCGGTGAGCGTGCTCTTCGCACTCGCGCAGACGTTCTCCGAGAACTTCCGCTCGAGTTTTCACTCCCAACGGATCGAAAACGGGGAGTGGTCGGTCCTGTTGCGCGTTCAGGGTTACAACGGACAGCCGGTGGACGACCAGGTCACCGTGTCGCTGTTCGCGAGCAGTGGACTGCCGGAGGACCCTTGCATCGACAAGGACACGCCCGAGTCGCTGCCGAAATGGGACGGCTCGGACCGGTGGCCGATCATGACCGTTTCGCTCGAGCCGCCGAACGGCGGCGTCGGCGGCGGTGGGGTCGGGACCGGCGGCGGCGGGGGCGGTCCCACCTACGTCTGCGGTGACCCACCGGAGCCCGGATACAGCGTCGACCGGCCGCGTTTCGTCGACCCCTTTGCCTTCGTGAAGGACGGCGTCCTCGTAGCGAACCTTCCCGAGGCGGGTCTCGTGTTCGACGGGAACGGCGCGGCCATCGACCTGACCGCGGGGTTCATCACCGGTCGACTTCGACGCGCCGACAACGATCAGTGGTATCTCGACGACGGCCGGCTCGCCGGCCGGTGGGCCGCCTCAGATGCGATTCAGTCCGTAGCCCGCTTTGGTGGTGACCAGCTCTGCGTCGGCGATTCGCTGTACACGAGCCTCAAGACGGCGGTGTGCACGCGTCGGGACATCACCGCCAACATCGTGGGACCGACCGCGCCGTGCGATGCGGTTTCGTTCGGCATGGCGTTCACCGCGGAGCCCGCGCAGCCGGGCTTCGTCTACGTGCCGAACGAGGACCCGGGGGAACCATGTCCGCCGGGCCTGGACCCGGCCGACGATTCTTGTGACTGAGCTCCCCGAGAGGGCCCAACCTCTCCAACGCCCATCCCCCGTCCGGGTCCCGAGGGACGAATGCGGCGCGGTGGGGTTCGGATCACCAGTACTTTTCGAACGTCACGTGACCGGGACGGCGACGTCGATGTTTGACCATGTCGCGGGCGGCCAAGACCGTGGCCGCCGCGTCGATCATGGCGGGGTTGCCGCACAGCATGACGTGGCTGTGCGCGGCGCTTAGGTCGACGCCGACGCGCGTGGCCAGCGCTCCGCTTTCGATGAGGTGAGGGAGGCGGCCGCGCAGAGGACCCATCCTCGTCGCGACGTCGTCGGCGTCTACGCCGGCGGTGGCGGGTTCGCGGGTCGTGGCGGGCACGTACGTGATGGTCCCTCGCGCGGCCAGGGCTTCGAGTTCCGCGCGGTAGCCGAGGTCGCGAAGAAAGCGGACGCCGTGGACGACCACGATGCGCTCGAAGCGTCGGCGGAGGTCGTCGGCGCCGGCGCGGAGCATGCTGAGGAAGGGCGCGATGCCCGTTCCCGTCGCGAGCATCCAGAGGTCGCGCGCGTCCGGTACTTCGTCGAGGGTGAAGAAGCCGGCCGCGTGAGGGTTGACGAGCAGTTCGTCCCCGGGACCGAGGTCGTGCAGGCGTGGGGTGAGGGCGCCGCCTTCGACCCGCACGAGGTAGAGTTCCGGAGGGGCGTTGGGCGCGGAGCCCAGCGAGTAGCTTCGCTTGACGAGCGCCCCGTCGATCTCGAGACCCACGTTGACGAACCGCCCCGGGACGAACTCCTCGAGGGAGGTGTCGAGACGGATGGACCAAAGCCCGGGAGCCCAGTCGGTACGGTCGATGATCCGCGCGGGGCGCATGGCGAGGGTCTAGTCGGCGGTCGACGCTTCGTCGAGCCACGCGCGCCGCCGAGCTCGGCGCCGGGGTTCCGCCCATGGGCCGCCTCCGTGCGCGCTTCCCTTCGACCGGGGACGGCCCGCTTGATGTGCGCCGCGAATTGGGGCCTTCTGAAGACACGATGGATCGCGCCGTACGCATCGCCTCGCTGTGGAATTGGTTGCCCACCTTCCGTGCCGTCGCCGAGCAGGAACACGTCACCCGGGCCGCCGAGCAGCTCGGGGTGAGCCCCTCGGCCGTGTCGCGCATGGTGTCTTTGCTGGAGGACGATATCGGACAACCGCTGTTTCACCGCGTCGGCCGCAGCATTCAGCTCAACGCCGCGGGGCGCCACCTGCTCGGCGGCGTTCGGAGCGCCATGCGCATGGTCGACGAGAGTCTCGCGGTGCTCGCGGATCGTCAGTACGTCGGGGCGGTGCGGATCGCCTGCGAGGAGCCGATGCTCCGCGCGCTGGTGATGCCGACGCTGGCTCGCCTCCGAAGGGCGCATCCGGCGCTCACCCCGGAACTGCGGGCCCTGGGCGATGTGGATGTCGCGGCCGCGCTCCTCCAGGGTGACCTCGACGTCGTCTTTTGTCGATCCAGCCCCTCTCGGGACCACGTCACCGTGCGTCGCCTGGGCACGCTGGAGGGTGCCGTGTACGCAGGACCGGGGCACCCGTTGCGCGACGTGGCCACCTGTGGGGTTACGGACGTGCTCGGGCACGGGTTCGTCACCGTCACCGGTCGCCCGGCGGGATGGCCGGCGGCCTACCGTCGCCAGTCGGTCCTCGCCGTCGCGGACCTCGACGTGGCGGCCGAGGTCGCGGCGGCGGAGTCTCTGTTGGTGGTGCTTCCCACGGTGGTTGCGGCACGTCACCGCGCGGCGGGCCGTGACCTCGCCCCCGTGCCGTTGCGGGGGGTGATCCCGCCGGTGGAGTACCACGCGGTGTGCCGTGAGCAGCTCGAGCTGCCGGGCCGTGCCGAAACCGTCATCGACGCCGTGGCCGAGGGGTTCGCTTCGGTCGAAGGGGCGGTGCCGGCGACGTCGAAGGGTGACGCGCCGTCGTCGTCGGCCGCGGCCGCCACGGTGGCGGAGCCGCCTCCGTGACCGGTACCCGAGGGCCGACCCTCAACGACCTGCTGGGGGTTCTCGTGCAGCGGGGCCACCTCACACCGAGCGGGGCGCAGCACGTCTTCGAGCAGGAGGACGCCCAGCGGGCCCGGATCATCGCCGAAGCGCGTCGCGACAGCCCCCGGGCCGGGCGGCGGGTCATCCCTCCGCTCGAGCTCCTGCGCTCCTTCGACCTCAGGCGGCCGCAGGGGGAGCCGCTGCCGGAGGATGTGGTCACCGAGCATTACGCGGCGCTGGCCGGACTCCCCTACGTCAAGCTCGACCCGCTGGAGCTCGACCCCGAGGTGGTGACGGGTGCGGTGAGCAAGCCGTTCGCACGGCAGCACAGCTTGCTCGCGATCGAGGATCGAGGCGAGACACTGGTCCTCGCGACGAGCCACCCCTTCAACCCGATGGCGCTCGAATCGCTGGAGCGCATGGCGCAGAAGAAGTTGTCGCTGGTGGTGGCCAGCCACACCGACGTGCAGCGCATCATCACCGACTTCTACGGTTTTCGGGGCTCGGTCAAGCGGGCCCAGGAGAAGCTCAGCGCCGGCGTCGACATCAGCAACCTGGAACAGCTGGTGCGCCTCAAGAGCGAACGCGAGATCGAAGCCAGCGATGAGCACGTCGTGCATGCGGTCGAGTACATGCTCAGCTACGCGTTTCAGCAACGCGCGAGCGACATCCACGTGGAGCCCAAACGGGGTGAGAGCGTGGTGCGGTACCGGATCGATGGCACCCTGCACGAGGTCAACCGGTTGCCGGGCTTGGTCCACAAGGCGGTGATCAATCGCATCAAGACGCTCGCCCGGCTCGACATCGGCGAGCGCCGCCGCCCGCAAGACGGCCGGATCAAGACCGAGTTTCAGGGAAAACCGGTCGAGATCCGCGTCTCTACCCTCGCCGTTGCGTTCGGAGAGAAGGCGGTCATGCGCGTGTTCGATCCCGACATCGTGAGCGACGAGCTTTCGCGGCTCGGGTTTTTCCCGCGTGAGCTCGAGGTGTTCGAGCGTCTCATCGCCCAGCCCCACGGCATCATTCTCGTCACGGGACCCACGGGTTCCGGGAAGACCACCACGCTCTACACCGCCCTCCGCAAGCTCGCGACCGACGCGGTCAACATCACGACCATCGAAGACCCGATCGAAATGGTGTTCGAGCGCATCAACCAGACCGCGATCAATCCCGCGGTCGACCTGGGCTTCTCCGAGGCGCTCAGGACCATTCTGCGCCAGGACCCCGACATCATCATGGTGGGCGAGATCCGGGACCTTCAGACCGCGCGGTATGCGGTCCAGGCATCGCTCACGGGTCACCTCGTCTTTTCGACGCTTCACACCAACGATGCGGTGGGGGCGGTGACGCGCCTGCTCGACCTCGGCGCCGAGCATTTTCTGCTGGCGTCCACGTTGTCGGGACTCGTCGCGCAACGGCTCGTGAAGCGAGTCTGCGGCGAGTGCACCATGGAGCGGGTCTTGGAGCGGGAGGAGGTCGAGGCGATTCTTCCCGCATTGCCTCCCGAGCGTCGCGACGCGCGGCTGACCGCCGCCTACGGAGCGGGGTGCGTGGCGTGCCGGCACAGCGGATACCTCGGCCGCAGCGCCATCTACGAGATGGTGGAGGTCACCGACGCGATCAAGAAGCTGGTCATGGAGCGCGCGGATGCCGGGGCGCTGAAGGCGCGGGCCCGGTCCGAAGGCATGGCGACGCTGCGCGAGGCCGCGGTGCGCAAGATGCTCGAAGGGATCACGAGCTACGAGCAGGTGCTCAGCGTGACGCAGCGGGACGGCTGAGGCCTCGCGTTTCTTCTTCGGAGGCGGGCGGCGTCGTCGTCGTCGTGGTCTCGGGCATCAGGGCCCGGGCACTTGCGACCCAGCCGTCGCGCATGATGCGTCGGGGATGAACCTTGAGGTGCGGCGCGAGTCGGGTCACGTCGCTCTCGGTCCACGCGGCGATCTCGGCGAACGTGTCGATCCCGAGCCCATGAAGCCGGGCTTCGAGCTTCGGCCCGATCCCCCGGATCCGCCGCAGATCGTCGGGCGTGGCGGCCGGGGTGCGGGCTTCCTCGAGCGCGGCTTCGAGACGTTGGATCGTTCGGTCTCGCGACGCGAGCTCTCGCTGGAGGGCGTTCAAGGTTTCGGTGAGGCGTTCGATCTCCCGCCGCATCTCATGTTCGCGTCGCCGCGCGGACTCAGGTTCGCCTCCCGCGGCCCTCGGACGCGGGGAAGCGGGGGGCGGTGTCGTCGTCGTCGTCGTGGTGGTCCACCCGGGGCCGATGGGGAGCGGGCTCGAGACGGGGGCCGCAGCGGTGGTGGTCGTCGGCGCAGGCGGGACGAGCTCATCGTCGTCGTCGTGGTCCGTTCGACTCGTGCGCGGCATCGAGACGGCGCGGGGTCGACGCGGTGGCGGGGGCGGTGGCAGCGGCAGCGGCGGGCGATGTCCGGGGGGCGGGGGAGGGATCTCACCGGGGCGCGCGGTCCTGATGCGCCCGAGGGGCGGACCGTTCGCGTCGTCGCTTTCGTCGACATCGACCCGCGGGAATCCCTTGGACGTCGGTCGGGCCGGAGGGGGCGGGGGCGCGGGTGCGGCCTGGGGTCGCGGAGGGACGCGGTGAAACGGCGGCGGAGGCGGAACGCGGCTCGGACGCAAGCGAGGGCGCCCCGGTTGGATGCGGGCGGCCGCGGGCGGCGCGTGGCGCTCGTGCGGTCGCGGCGTTGCGGCCGCAGCCGGGGCGTGGCCGTCGCGGCGCGCCGAAGCGGGAGAGGGGGGCTCCTCGTCTGACCGGTCACCCATGCCATCGCAGCATACCCCGACGCGAGCGGCCGGGGACATGCGCTCGCGGTCGGCTCGCGGTAAGACGACGCATGGCTACCGCCACCGTGGACGCGACGCAGTTTAAACGCGTCATGGGCTCGTTCGCCGCCAGCGTGACCGTGCTGACGAGCCGGCGTCGTGACGGGCATCCGGTAGGCATGACCGCCACCGCATTCACGTCGGTGTCCCTGGACCCGCCTCTGTGCCTCGTTTGCGTGGCGCGGGCCTCGTCGTGCTTGGAAGTGTTCGGCGAGGCGGGGGTGCTCGCGGTCAACATGCTTCGTACGGACCAAGAGGGGCTATCCCAGCGCTTCGCGGTTGGCGACGTCGATCGGCGTTTCGATGGGATCGATCATCGCCGAGGCCGGGCCACGGATGCCCCGCTGCTGAGGGGCGTGATGGCGAGTCTGGAGGGCCGTGTGATCGAGCGGTGGCCGGCTGGAGACCACGACGTGCTGCTGGTCGAGGTCCTTGCCGCCGAGGTGAACGACGACGCGACGCCGCTGGTGTACCACCGCGGTCGCTACGCGGCGCTTCGAGAGCCGTAGATGCGTCCCTAGATGTCGGTCAAATCGGAAGATTGACCGGCCCAAAGAGTAAGGCACCCCCAGGACAACAGAACCGGCTCTGAGGAGCGATGCTCGCCCTCGCCGGCTCGTCGTCGGCGCTCTTGGGCGACCGTTGACGTTGTCGGCGCGCATCGCGACCCCATCAACGGTTGTGGTCGAGGGTTGAGGCGTTCGCGTCGAGGCATGGCGAACCCCCCGCGGTCACGCCGCCGCAGGGGCCTCAACCGCTACCAGGCCGGGCGAGCGCGGCGTCGAGGAGATGGGTCTCGGGGTGTTCGGGCGCGACGGCTCGCATCCGCTCGAGGGTGGCTTCCGCCCCCTTCCGATCGCCGAGGTCGAGGGCGGTCATGCCGATGGCGCCGAGCACCACCGGCGCATCCGGATGGGTCCGCGACGCGTGCCCGAGCAATTCGACCGCTTCGACGAAGTTGCCCGCGGCGCGGCAGAGCTGGGCGAGGCTCACGAGGGCATCGAGGTGGTCGGGATCGATGTCGAGCGCTTCGAGAAACGTGGCTTGCGCCCGCTCGAGTTGCCCCACGTGGGCGAGGGCGACGGCCATCTGGACGCGGAGACCACACTCGTCGGGGTAAATGCGACATGCCGCCTCGAGCGCCGCAATGCCGCGTTCCACCGCGCCGGTCGCCAGCGCCGCCGAGGCGAGCCCGACGTGACCCGGCCCGAAGTTGGGCGCCAGCATCACCATCTGATCGAAGATCGTCGCCGCGGCCTCCCAATCGCCGCCCTGGGCCGCGGCCTCGGCGTCGTCGAAAAGCTGATTGAGGTTGGGGGGCTCGGCGGTCGCCGACGGTGCGGTCGTCGTCGGTTCCCAGATGCGGCCGGCGGTGGCCTCGGTGTGGTCGGTTTCGATACGGGGCAAGGGAATGAAATCCATGACGTGGTCCGGGGGGTGAAGGGTTTCGGGGTAGCCCTCGGTGAGGGGGCGCGTGGGGTCGATGCCCCATTTCGATTTGAAGATCTCCCAGTTGTCGGCGAGCTGGGTCGGATAGTCGATGCCTTCACGACGGAACGCGCGGCTTCCGCCGTGGTGAATGAAAACATCACAGGCGATGCGCGCCTCGAAGCCGTGGAGATGTGCGCGCAAGCACCAGTCGTCGTCTTCGTAGTTACCGCGACCGAATCGCTCGTCGAGGGCTCCGATCCGCGCCACCACCTCGCGCCGAACCAAGAGGCAGAAGCCCACGAGCCGAAGGGCCGGCTCGACCCGACCGAGTTCGGACGTCGCCATGTCGGCGGCGAACGCCGTCATCGTACTGAGGTCTCGGTAGGGCACGTCGGGGACGAGCTGCGGGCCGCTGACGTAATTGCTGCGAGGCCCGACGAGTCCGACGTTGGGTTCGCGCTCGGCGGCATCGATGAGGCGCCCGGCCCAGCCGTCGGTGACCACGGTGTCGTTGTTGAGCAAGATGACGAAGCGGCCCCGGGCGATGGCGAGACCGAGGTTGTTGCCCGCCGCGAAGCCCCGGTTGTCCCGGTTGAGGATGAGCCGAACGTGGGGGTGCGCCGCCGCGTACGCGCGGAGATAAGCGGGGGTGCCATCCTCAGAGCCGTTGTCGACGACGATCAGCTCGTGGGCGACGTGGGTGTGGCGGGCCAGACTGTCGAGGCATTGTTGCGTGTCCGAGAGACCATTGAAGGTGAGCACCACGATGCTCAGCGTCGGGGCCGACGCCGCGCCCGGGGCGAGGCGGGCCAAGCGGTGCCGGCCCCCGTCGGGCCGGTCGGTGAGGTCGCGACGGCGGGCCGTGACGGAGCAGCGAGGCACGCCGCTTCCTCCGGCGTTCGAGCTGAGGTGGGACACCTCGAAGCCGAGGGCATCGAGGGTTCGGTGCAACTTGCGGGGAAACCAGGCGTCACGGGCGCCCGCGGCAAACGCGGCAATGAGATGGTTCACGGCGCTCTGTTGGGCGCCGGGGTCGGCCTCCTCGTCGCGGAGCGTGGCGGCGATCGCGTCGAGGTCGGGTTCGTCGATTCGAAGCGTGGCGCCTTCGGCGAGCCATGCGTGGGCTCGGGTGAGCCAAGCGAGGGCCGCGTCGTGGGACATCCGGGAGAGGGCGCCGTCGAGCCAGAGGTGCGCGATGACCCCCCGGGGAAAGTCGCAACCGTCGTCGGCGGTGACCAAGTAGCCCTCGCCCTCGCCGTGCCCCGAGGGTTCTGGCTCGAGGCCGATGGTGAACCACCGCGGGTCGACGTCGGTCGTCCCGATGTCGCCCGCGAAGCGAAGCTGCATCGGGGCGTCGACCGGAAGGCCCGCGGCGAGGAGGGTCGTCATCGTTTGCCGGCGATCGCCCCCCAAACGAAGCCGTTCGACGGAGGAGGAAGGGGCGAGGGCGGATTCGAGGATGCGGGCTTGAGACATGAGAGAGGGGGAGGGCGGAGGAGCGATGCCCGCCCGACCCCGATGCCCTCTCAAGAACGATGCCGAGCCGTGAGATGACGCGTGGCACCGGGCCGAGCGGGCTTCTGACCGCTTTCCGTGGCCTCAGCGGGGGGACGCCCCGGAGCGCGACGTCATCCGACGTTTGACGCTCGCGTGACGGTCGTGGCGTCAACGTGATGACGTCGACCCGGCTGTGGGGCTCCCCCGAGGGCGATGGTGGTCGATGGCATTGCGATTGCTGTCTCGCGACGCGTGTTCCCTGCGCCCGAACGCGGCCCCCTTCCGCCGCTCGTGACCGTCGTGCTCGTGGTCGACCGCGACGCCACCCTGGCCCGCGAAGCGGTCGAGAGTGTCTACGGGCAGACGTACGCGCGGTGGGAACTGGTCGTGGTCGTGGACGGGGGGGTGGACCAAGCGCTCCTGCGGGCGGGGCTGCGGGGGCTTTGCGACGGGTCCGGTCGGGTCAGCACGGTCTCGCTCGGGGCGCGACGCGGGGTGGCGGCCGCACGCAACGCCGGCCTGGCGCTGGCCCGCGGGGAATTGATCGCCTACCTCGACGAGGACGACCGCTACGACCCTGAGCACCTCTCCGTGTTGGTTTCGACGTTGGTCGAAGAGGTCCCCGCAGTCGGCCCGGCGGCGGCGGTGCGGGGCGGGTGTCGTCGGCTCGTCGAACGGTGGCGCGATGGCTTGGCCCTGCCGGTCGGGGTCGAGGAGCCGTACGCCGAGAACGCGTGGACGAACGAGCGACGTCTCACCCGCGACGACGTCGTGCTCACGGCGGTGCTCCACCGTCGCGGATGCCTCGACGAAGTGGGCCGGTTCGACGAGTCGCTTCCGGTCATGAGCGGCTGGGACTTTCTCATTCGGTTGGCGCAACACTACGCGGTGCGGGCATCAGAACGGGTGACGGTCACCGTGCGCCTTCGTCGGCGTCGTACTCGGGCGTACCGGAGGCATCGCTACCCCGTCACGCGTCGGCTGCACCAGCGCCACGCCGCGCTCGTCCGTGGGGACGTTGCGGTCCTCGGACCCCGAGCCCAGCATCTCAGCCGGCTCGCCGAAGCCCACGCGTCGCACGTCCCCGACGTGAGTGTGGTGGTGGTGAGTCACGACCAGGCGGACGCGCTCGCAGCCGGCCTGCCATCGCTGGGACGCGCATGTCGCGCGCTCGGCGCGGAGTTCATCATCGTCGACAACGCGTCCTCGGACGCGTCGGCGCGGATCGCGATGACGCTCGAGGGAGACGTGCGACCGCTGGTGCTCACCCGCCCCGTCACCTTTGCGGCGGCCCTCAACCGCGGGGCCGCGTTGGCCCGTTCCGACCGTCTGGTTTTTTGGAGCGTCGAGACCCAACCCCGGGAAGGGGCCATCTCTTCGCTCCTCGAGGCGATGCCGGCGGGGCCCGACGACGACGACGTCGCCGACGCGACGGGGCCGGCGGCGGTGGGCGCGGTCGTCTTCGGCCTCGCGGGCCCGACCGGAGCGCCGCCCGCGCCGCTCTCCGTCGCCAGTGCAGGACTGCGGGTGACCGCCGCGGGCGAGCTCGAGCCGGTGGGCGCTGGCGCCGCTCCCTGGTCTTTCGATGCCCTCACGCCGCAGTCGGTCGATGCGCTCGACGCGGGGCTCATGATGGTCGACCGCAACCGATTTGCCGCCGCGGGAGGGTTCGACGAGGCGTTCGAAACGTCGCGGTGCTTCACGGCCCTCTCGCTCGTGCTCGCGCGAGAGGAACGGGTGGCGGTGGTACCGCGGGCGGTCGTCTACGCGACCGGTCCGCGTGTTGTCGACGCCGGAGACGAAGCCCGACTCCGAAGGGTGGCGGCGGACGCCCCCGAGCAGAACAACCCGCCCCGCGGGGCGATGGCTGAAGATGACGTGACCCTGGAGGCGCGGAAGGCGCGGGAAGCGATGATGCGGGGTGAACTTCAAGAGGCGACCGACCGCGCACGCCGTCTGGAGGCGCGCGCGCCCGATCATCCGGAGACCCAGCTCGTGCGCGCCGTGCTCGCGATGCAGCTCGGGGCTCACGATACGGCCCTCGAGAGCTTTCGCCGCGCCCTGGACCGTGGCGCGAACCCCTACCGGGCCCAGCTCGGAATGGCGATGGCCCTCACCGCCGCCGAGCGCTTCGAAGAAGCATGGACCTCGATGATGGACCTCACGACACGCTACGCCTCGGAAGCGCGGTTGGCCCACGCGCTTTTTCGCGTCGGCGTGACGCTCCGTCGCTATCCCGAACTCGTCGCCCCGCTAGAGCGCTACCTCGCGTGGTGCCCCGACGACGACGCCATGCGGTTCGCGCTGGCCAGTGTGTGCCTGCGGGCCGGCCAACCTGAGCGGGCCCGCGCCCACCAGCGTCGTTTGCACGCGCGAACGCCGAGCCATCCGGGATTGGCGACGCTGGCCGCTGACATCGATCGCGCCGAAGGAGGCGGTTCGTCGCGCCGCGAGACGGCCGGCGGACTCGGGGGGGGGGCGGCGGCGGCGGCGTTGGGGACGAGGTCGTCGTCGGCGTCGTCGTCGTCGTGACGCGAGGGCTCAGCCCACGGCGGCGGGATACTTGATGAGGTCCCGGCGGTGAGGTCGGTCGACCGACTGGAGCTTGCTCGTGATGACGTCCCGCGGTTCGGGGTCGTCGTCGCGTTCTTCCGGAGAGGAAAAGAACATGGGGGACCCGACCTCTGGGGGCCGTAACGAGGGAACGGCGACTCCGTTGGGAAAAACCCGAACCCCTCCCTCGAGACGTCGTCGAAGGGCCTGGTGGGGTTCGACCCAGGCGCCCGACTCGAGGTCTCGCACCGCCACGCACACATGATCCATGACGTGATACTGGCGGTTCTTGGTGGTGTACACGAAGCGTCGACGACGTTCGCGGCCACGGGGTCGGGAGACTGATTTCGACGGCGAGACGGGGGAAGACATGACCCGCTCACGATGGGGAAACCGGGAACCATGGGCCAAGTTGTGCGCGAGAAGGCCGCGAGGTTTGCCCAGCGACGGCCTCTTTGCGACGATCCCGCACGGTGAAGGAGCCGCGTGCGACGGGACCCGGAATCGCCAAGGTACGCCGCGGCGGGCCGATCGCGCGGCGGACCGTCGAACTCGTCGCCTTGCGTGAAGGATGGTGGTCGGCCCTGTTCGCACGGGCCGACATCGTGAGCGAAGGCGCGGTGGTGGCGGAACCAGGAGGGCGACGGGTTTACTACGGCTCGACCAGTCTTCACGTCGGCATCCCGGCGGCGGACGTCGAGATGCTCGGGGCCACCGCGGGGGCGACGGCCGCCCCGGGAAACGTCACGCCTCTCGTGCTCGCCGACCCCCACGCACGGCTTCGCCTCGTGAGGTTGGCGCGGAACGAAGCGGCGGCGAGGGCCGGCGCGAGTCTGGCGACCATGTCGGCGGAAGTTGCGGCCGAGGTCGCCCTCCGTGCCGGCCGCCCTTGGATCTTGGTGGCCATCGACGTCGGGGCCGCCCTCGTGGACGAGGGCGTCGAGGCGGGGTAGCTCGTCGCGCCGAACCATCGGGTCCGGCGACCCTTGACGCGAGACACCTTATCGAAGACCCCAGTCTCGGCCGGTGGGGCCGAGACGGGTTGATGGGGAACAAGCGGAGCAAGGACCGAGTCCGCGGCAGCGGCGGTGACGATGATGACGCCAACGTGATCCACGTGGCGTTTGGGCCGGGGGGAGGCCGTATCGAAACCACCGACGCCGGGGGGGCCGAACAGGGGGCGCTGTTCTCGGCGGGGACGGAGCTGGGGACCATTCCCGAGCCGAGCGGACGTGAGCCCGTGGCCGACGTGTACACGCAGACCGAAGTCGCTCGCCTCTTGGGGGTTACCCGGGGGCGGCTCCGGTCGCTGGACCGGGAGGGGATCGTCTCCCCGAGCGGTCGCCGCAAAGGTCGACGTGCGTACACCTTCAACGACCTCATCGCGCTGCGGGCCGCGCGGGACCTCCTCGCGAACAAGGTGCGGCTCAAAGACGTGGCCCGCTCGATCCACCGCATCAAGGAGCGCCTGCCCAAAGTGACACGGCCCCTTGCGGAGCTGCGCATCGCCTCGGATGGCAAGCATGTGGTGGTGCATACCAACGAGGGAAAGTACGAGCCCGTGAGCGGACAGATGGTGCTCGATTTCGAAGTCCGCCAACTTCACGATGAGGTGGTGCGCATGCTGCGCCCCACGGCGGGCCGGGACCGGGCGCGGATCGCGTACGAGTTGTACCTGCAGGCGAGCCAGCTCGACGAGAACCCCGACACCATGGACGAAGCCGAGGCCCTCTACCGGGCCGCCGTGAAGTACGACCCGTGGCTGGCCATCGTGTACACCAACCTCGGCAACATCCGCTTTCGACGCGGCGACGAGGGGCAAGCGGAGCGGATGTATCGCTGCGCGTTGGAACTGGAGGGAGCCCAGCCGGAGGCTCAGTACAATCTCGGCTACATGATGCTCCACCGGGGTGCGATCGACGAGGCGATCGGCTTTTTCACCGGTGCTCTTGAGAGTGACCCTCGTTTCGCCGACGCGTACTTCAACCTCGCCATGGCCTACGAGCAGGGAGGCCATCGCGACGAAGCGCGGAAATGCTGGGCGCAATACCTCGCGCTGGAGCCGAGCGGGACGTGGGCGGACATCGCCCGCCAGCATCTGGAGGAGTGACTGATGCCGGGCCGGCGGCGGTCTACTGGCCCATCTTGGCGTCCGAGGCGTCCGGGCTGATGTTCTGGTTGAGCCGCTTGAACTCGCCTTCGGAAAGCTCGACCTCCATCGTGACTTGGTTGTCGCCCTCGAACAGCCACACCACGCTGTGGACGCCAGGAGGTACCGGAATGTCCAGCGGCGTCGTGCCCTTGCTCTCGCCGTCGATTTGAATCTCGACGTCGGGCGAGGCGGTGATGATGAGTCCCGACTCGAGGGGACCGTCTTTCGCCGGCTCGTCGAAGCCCAGGGTGGGCGTGGTGGGGGCAGCGGCGGGCTTCGGTTCCGGGACCTGCGCCGTGCTCCCGCAAGCGACGATGAGCCCTCCCCAGAACAACCCGAACGCGGCGCGGACGATGTGAGCGTGCATGCGTCAATCTGATGAGGGCGCGTACACGGAGTCAAGACCAGAGCCCGGTCGGACCGCGCGTCAGCGACGCTTGGCGTCGCCGAGGGGGCTGGCTAAGGCTGCGACATGACCGACGATGCCGGTGCGGGAGAAGCGCCCTTTCACGACCCCCACGTGACCATCAATCGCGTCTACACCAAGCGCGGGGATGCCGGGGAGACGGGGCTGGTGGGCGGTCAGCGGGTGCACAAGGACGACGCTCGGATCCAGGCCTACGGGACCGTCGACGAGCTCAACGCCTGCGTCGGCGCTGCGCGCCAGTCGGCGCTCGAGGCGTCCGCGAGCATGCCACGCGCGGGGGTGGCGAGCACCGGGCTGGTCGGAGGCGCGGTCCCGGCACGAAAAGGCGTCGCCCCGCCTACGATGACGAGGCACGGCGGCGCGGCGAGCGCGGCGCTGGCGGCCGGGACGATGACGACGGTGGGCAAGGGGGGACCCGGCGGGCCCCGCGCCGCCGGTCTCGAGGAGCTCGCCGAGGTGCTGCTCCGGGTCCAACACGAGCTGTTCAACCTCGGCAGCGTGCTCGCGACGAAGCCGGAAGATCTCCACCCCAAGCAACCACGGGTGCAATCCGCCGATGTCGCGGCCCTCGAGCACGACATGGATCTTCGGAACGAAAGCCTAGCGGGATTGAAGTCGTTCGTGCTTCCCGGGGGGCATCGGCTCAATACCGACCTCCACCTCGCACGAACGGTGTGCCGTCGCGCCGAGCGTTGGGCGGTGACGCTCGCGCGTCATGAATCCGTGGACGACGAGAGCCTGCGCTACCTCAATCGACTGAGCGATGCGCTCTTCGTGTGGAGCCGGTGGGCGAGCCACCTGCTCGGACTCGACGAGGTTCTGTGGCGTCCCAACGTGGCCACGAGTGCTGCGGGGCGCGGCGACGACCGGAACCCGTCATGAACGCCGACCGCCACGAGTTCCCCGTCGGGGCCACGTATCTCGACGCGACGTGCCCACATCGAAACTCGCGCCGTCGGGCTCCGGGCGGGGGCTGGCCGCTCGTCGTGTTCCTGACTGGCCTCGGCCTCGGCCTCGGCCTGAGCGGGTGCGGTGACGGCGACGGCGATGGCGACGGGGGAGGAGGAGCGACCATGTCGATGGCCGGCGATGGGGGCGCGGGCGGCGGTCTCGACGACGGCAAGCTGCGACCTCCCGGCAACGGGATGACCATCGGCGAGGAACAGGCCTGCGATCAGATGCAGTCCGCGTTTCGAGAACGCCAGATGGCGCTGGGGTGCTCGTTCACCGTGCAACTCTGCCCCGGCTTCGTACGGGGTCTCCAGCTCGACGCCATGTGCCGGGCCTACGACGAGGGCTCGGTACGAGGCTGCATCGACGCCTACCGAGCCGCTCCGACGTGCGCCGAGCTCGACGCCAAGGGTTGCGTCCCGCTGATTTTTCCCGACACCGACACCTGCAATTAAGGGCGGTCGGCGCCGTGCCGGTCTTCGTTTTCGCTCGGCTAGTTGCTCACTCGGTCCCTCGGCGCGGCTCGGGCGTGGGCTCGGACCGGTCGTCGGGGCCGGAGGTTGGCGCCGGCCCCGAGCGCGTCGACGGGCGCGGCGACGACGATGCCTCATCGGGCTCCGAAAGGCCCGGGATGTCGATGCCAACCGAGCGCATGAGCCGGAGGGCGTTCGACGTGCTCACCGGGCCGGCTTTCATCGTGTAGTCGAAGGCCATCTCTCCGTTCGCGAGGTGGTCCTCGAAGTGCCGATTGACGACCCGCGACGCAGTGAGCGTCTCGAGCGCCACCAAGCCGTGGTCGTGGGAGGACACGGCACCGATCGCCCCTCGGTCCACCAGGTAGCGGACGACCGACTTGGCGCCGATGTTCCGTTCGCGGGAGTTGGTTCCGTGGAGGACCTCATCGAGCAGAAAGAAGACGGCCGAGGGCGAAGCAGACGCCGAGGACGACGCGTCGGCGGTCCGGCGCGCGGCATCGACGACCCGCTTCAGCTTGCGCACCTCCGCGTAGAAGCGGGAGGCCCCACGGTCGAGGGCGTCGCCGATCCGCATCGACGTGTGCACCTCGAGCCGGGGGCTCATGCGGAGCGTGCGCGCGCAAACGGGCGCGCCGGCCTGGGCGAGGACGGCGGCCACGCCCATCGAGCGCAGCATCGTGCTCTTTCCCGACATGTTCGAACCGGTCACCATGAGGGCGCGCGTGGCGGCCTCGAGCCGGACGTCGTTGGTCACCCGGCGGTCGGCAGGGAGCAGCGGGTGACCGAGCCCCTCGGCGACGAACGTGGCCGGCGTTTCCCCCGATCCGGAGAGGTCGGGCCACGCGAAGTCGGGATGTTCGGCGGCGAAGGTCGCCAGACACCGCAGCGCTTCGAGTTCGCTCAGGGCGTCGAGCCAACCCTCGAGCTGGGCTCCGTGGGCGGCCCGCCATCGGTCGATGCGGTCGGCCATGAAGACGTCCCACAGGAGAAACACGTTGAAAAGCACCAGCGCGAGGGCGTTGTGGCGGACCGAGGCGAGCCCGAGGTAGCGCTCGAGGCGCCCGAGGGCCTCGGACGCGCGAGGGCCGCCGTCGGGCGGGACCAGACGTCCGCGGATGCGGGTCAAGGTCGGGTCGTCGAACGTCGTCGACTCGACGATCTCCATCATCGCCGCGTAGCGGGGGAGGGGGGACTGCTTGACCACCACCGGCCCCACCACGGGACCGATCCGCCCCCGGAGCGCGAGGAGCATCCCGACGTTCATCGCGACCGGGATCCACCACGCCCGCGCGGCGCCGAGGCCGGCGGCGCTCACCCCGATGAGCCCCACGGTGGCCACGACCAACAGGGCGGCGAGGGGAAGGGCGATGCGTCCCACGGGGCCGACGATCATCACGGGCGGTCGCTGCGCCCACGTCAGGAGCGCCGTGGGGGGGCCGAGGGCACGGGTTTCGCTCGCCGCCCGCATCCCCGCGAGGGCGAGACGCTCCCGAAGCTCGGCGTCTCGGGCGAGCGCCTGAGCCGCGTGTTGCCGTCGCGCGACGTCATCGGCGCCTGCGGGCGCCTGCAGCCACGCGGCGAGCCGTTCGCTTCCTCCGGGGGTCTGCGCGACATTCAATTGCTCGAACAGCGAAGCCGGGCCGAAGACGTCGAGATCGGACGTGAACGGGTGCTCCTCGTCGCGATGCGCGTCGCCGCGACGCGTCGGTTCGTCACTCCGGTAGGTCCCCGCGATGCGCGCCTGGCCGTGCTCGAAGAGCGATCGCCGGCGGGCGAGATCGAACTGGCGGGTGCTCACCTGCGCGTGGCGTACGACGAACACCAGGAAGGTCGTCGCCGCGGCCGCGACCCCGAGCCACACCGCCGGCGTGCGGACGAAGAGCGCGGCGATGAATCCCCCGCCCGCGAGGAGAAATGCGATGCCACGGAGGCGGGCGTACCGATCGTCCTCGGCGCCGAGACGGGATTCCTCCGCCGCGATGGCGGACAGAGCCGCGGCGTAGGTCTCGCTCACGGCGGCGGCCGCGCTTGCTCCTGCCGGTTCGCGCATGGCGCGGATAGGAGCATCGCCGTCCCGCTGGGGCCAGAGGTCCGTTTGTCTCCCCGGGCATGCCCCGACCGCGCTACGGTGCCCCATGGCGGATTTCGACCACGACGCCGGCTTTGTGCCGAGCCCCGCCCCGACCGGCCAGCTCGAGCTCGACCGCTACGAGGCGGCCTACCAGCAGTTGTACCGAGACGCCCTCGACGACGGCGTCATCACGCCCGAGGAACGCCAGGAACTCGCGACGGCGGCCCGAAATTTGGGCTTGGATCCCGACCGGCTCGCCGGTCTCGAGCGTGCCCTCGCCCGGGCGTACGAGGCGCATCACGGGACGTCCGTGCTGGACACGTCGCGGATGTTCGCGCCGCGGTCGCCAGCGAGCGTACCGCCGCCGCCTCCCTCGTCGTCCCCCGCGGCGGCCCCTACCGTAGCGCCACCGGCCCGGAAGCCGGCGGAGGACGTGGCGCCGGAGACCGAGGCCTTGCGCGCCCGGGTCGCATATCTCGAGGAGCGGGTCCGATGGCTCACCGCCGAGCTATCGGAAGCCCGGGATCAGGTCGCCTACGACGTCGATTTTTCCGACCTCGACGCCCCCGTACCGTCGTCGGCCCTGGACGCGCCCGAAGCGCTCCAGCGGCGTCTTCGCCACGACCCCCGCGACGTCACGTCCCTCAAGTCCCTGTACTACGCATTCCAGGGCCAAGCCGATCGCCAGTACTGCGTGGCTCAGGTGCTGGCGTTTCTCGACGCCGCCGACCCCGAGCAACGAGGCCACTACGAGGCGCATCGGCCCGCAGGGCTCATCTCCCCGCGGGCCGCGCTGGATGCGACCGCCTGGCGGCGCCTCGTGCGACATCCCGAAGACGACGAACTCACGAGCGACGTCCTGGCCATCATCGCGCGCTCGGTGCTGCTCGCGCACAGTGCTCGTATCAAAGCCAGTGCCCGTATCAAGACCTCGGCGGCGGCCCCTTCGGGAGGGTTGCCGTCGCTCACGGGCGACCGACGGCTCGACCCGGAAACGAGCACGGTGCAGGCGGCGCGGTGCTTCGCCTGGGCCGCGGCGACCTTCGGGATGACGGTGCCTCCACTCTTCGCCGTGCCCGATGACCTCGCCGCGGAGGCCATGGCGACGATGGTCCCGACGGTACCGCCGTCGATTGCCCTCGGGGGGGCCGCGCTGAGCGGTCGTACCGCCCCCGAGCTCGCCTTTCTCGCCGGTCAGCAGCTCGCCTACTTTCGCCCCGAGCGGTTCGTGCGCCTGCTGGTGCCGAGCGTGGTGGACCTTCAAGACCTGTTCCTCGCCGCACTTCTCATCGGCAACGCGAGCCTGCCTCTGAACGCCGAAGTTCGAGGGCGGGTCGCCCCGATCGCCGAGGCGGTGGGGCCGCTGTTGTCGGCGGCGGAAATGGACGAGCTCCGCGGCGCCTACGCGCGCTTCGTCGAGCACGGGGGCGTCGCCAATCTTCAGCGCTGGGGCCATGCGGCCGACATGACGGCCGCCCGGGCGGGGTTTCTGCTCGCGGGTGACCTGGCGGTCGCCCGCGACATGGCGACCGGCCTCGGCCTCGGGGCCGAGGTGCTCGACGACCTCCTCGTGTTTGCGGTGTCCGAGCGCCACGCGACCCTCCGGGCCGAGTTGGGCGTCGAGGTCGACGCTTGAGCGAGGACGACCGCGTCCCGGCGGACGGCTCGGTCCTCGTGGCGTCGGGTCCGCCGCCCGGGCGTGGCGTCTACTGCAACCGAACCCTCAACCTGCGGTCGATCCAGGTGATCGGCTACGACATGGACTACACGCTGGTCCACTATCACGTCGTCGACTGGGAACGCAGCGCCTACGACCATCTCCAGCGCCGCATGTCCGCCGATGGATTTCCGGTCGAGGGTCTGGCGTTCGACGCCGAGCTGGTCACCCGAGGGGTCATCATCGACACCGAGCTCGGAAATCTGCTGAAGGCGAATCGCTTCGGGTACGTAAAGACCGCCTACCACGGCACCGAGCGCATGGACTACGACCGCCTCCGGACGGTGTACATGCGGACTCCGGTCGACCTCTCGGACACGAGGTTTCGGTTCTTGAACACCCTCTTCGCGTTGAGCGAAGCCTCCATGTACGCCCAACTCGTCGACCGCCTCGACGAGGGCGCCTTCGACGACGGCATCGGCTACCAGGACCTGTACCGGATCGTTCGCAGCCGTCTCGACCAGACCCACATGATGGGGCGCCTGAAGGCCGAGATCATGCGCGACCCGGAGCGGTTCGTCGAGCGGGACCCCGACACGATCCCTACCCTCCTCGACCAGCGCCGCGCGGGAAAGCGACTGCTCCTGATCACCAACAGCGGTTGGACGTACACCGACGCGATGATGCGCTTCATCTGCGACGGCGCGCTCCCGCCGTCGATGGGGGGATGGCGAGAGCTCTTCGACGTGACGGTGGTGGCGGCCCGAAAACCTGCATTCTTCGACGGGGATGCGCCGCTGCTCCGCGTAGTCGACGACGACGGCCGGTTGGAGCCGCACATCGTGGGTCCCCTCGAGCCGCACGGCGCTTACTTCGGCGGCCACGCCGCGGTGTTGCAAGATCATCTCGGGGTCTCGGAGGACGAGATCCTCTACCTCGGCGACCACATGTACGGCGACGTGCACGCGAGCAAAGACCTGTTGCGGTGGCGGACCGGTCTCATCCTGCGAGAGCTGGAGGAGGAGTTGAGGGTGGTCGAAGAAACCCACGCTGAGCAGCGTGAGCTCGCGCTCTTGATGCAAAGAAAAGAGGCCCTCGAGTATCGGCAGTGTCAGCTCAAACGCCTTCAACTGCGCGCCCGCGTCCCCGCGGACGCCCTCGCGCCCGCCGAGTCAGGAGCGGCGGCGGCGACGCAGGTCGACGTCGCCACCACCGCCGAGGCCCTGGCCGAGGTCAAGCGAGAGCTCATCGCGCTCGACGAACAGATCGCGCCGCTCGCGATCGGCGCGGGAAAGGCGCACAACCCGAGATGGGGTTTGCTGATGCGCGCGGGCAACGACAAGAGCCAACTCGCGCGCCAGATCGAGCGCTGGGCCGACGTCTACACCTCACGCGTCTCCAACCTGCTCCATCAGACGCCCTTCGCGTACCTGCGGAGTCGGCGGGGGAGTCTCCCTCACGACCCGCTCCGCCATCTCGATGCGCCCCCCGTCTCCGCCGTGCCCGGGCGTGCTGCCGACGGCGCTTCAGAAGTGAGGATGACCTTCCGTCGCGGCGTCGACGAGGGCAAAGACGAGCCCGCGTAGGGTGGCGAGCTCTCGCCCGATCGCGGCGGCCGAGGCGAGGGGTGCCGCTCCCGTGTGGGCGTACAGGCCGGTGATGAACAGGCGGTGTCGTCGCCGGGGGCCGCCGAGCGCTCGGTAGAGTCGCGTCGCTTCGTGGTGCGGGATCACGTCGTCGTCGCGCCCGTGACACACGACGACGGGGGCGGTCACGGCGCGGGCGAGTGGCGCGCCCTCGGCGAAGGCCATCGCGTCGCCCGCCCGGGCGACACCCCGGTCGAGCCACGCGGGGAGACGTTCCGGTCGGAGGCCACAGCCGTCTTCGAACAGCGACCGATCCCGGGGGGACAGGTTGGCGCCCACCACGGCGGCGATGGCGCGGCGATGCGCGAGAGGCCGAAGATGGGGGTGGCCCCACGTTCGTCGCGCCATGTCACGCCAGGCGTCCGCGAGGGCACGGGGGTCGTCCACGACGGCGGGTCCAAAATGCGGCAGAAGGTTGATGAAGGCGGCGGGGGCGTTGAGGGGATCGTGAGGAAGATCGACCGGTGACGCGTCGTCGGCCGTGGGGGCGCGACCCGTGAGCGAGAAGCGCAGCGCCGTCGAGAAATCGCAGTAGCCGCCGAAGAGAACGAGGGCCCCGACGTGCTCACGCCCGACCCGGTCCGCGGCGACCCCGAGGGCGGGAAGACTGCCGAAGGAGATCGAGAAAATCGCCGGCCGCGGCCACCCTCGGGCCGCAGCCCGCGCGGCGGCGTGCTGGACCACCAACCTCGCGTCCGCGATCGTGTCTCGCGTGATCCGGAGCGCGGCGTAGTCGGGAAGGAACGGCGCCACGACCTCGTGTCCAGCGGCGGCGAGGATCCGGCAGAATCGATCGAGGCGGTGGTCCGCGGGACCGAGGAAATGAAGGCCGGGCAGCACGACGAAGACGCCTACCGTCGCGGTCCTCGCCGGCGGGGCGTAGCGCAGGACCTCGATGGGACGCGGCGCTCCGCCGCAGGGGGGAACGGTTTCCTGCACGCGGTGACCGCCGGCGGGCGCGCGACGCGTCGAGGCCCACGGCCCGAGCCATCGGGCGAGCGTTGCCGCTCGCTCCCATCTGCGGAGGGCCCGGGCGCCGACGGGCACGTGAGGTCGTCTGCCCTCAGAGGGGGGGAGCGATCTGGGTCTCACAGCCGAACAGGACGTCGACTTTGCCCATGGGGTCGGCCTGGACGCCGGTACAGCTCGCGGGACAGAGCAACACCCGATTCGGGGCGGAGGGCACGTCGTAGTACCAACCCCCATCGTTGGGGTTACAGCTCGCCTGATTGGGGACCTGCAGGATATTGGTTTCGTTGCCGTTGCCATCGGTGAACACGACGTTCACCTTGCTGGGGTCGAGCGTCTCACCCATCGGAGGCTCTGGGATCTCGAACTCGCAGGGGATTTGCCCGTTCGCGATGACGTTGCTCGCCATCTGGTCGAAGATGGGTTTGAAGTCCTGGAGGGCCAGGTTGCCGGCGATGCCGCCGGTGAGGTTCACGAGGTCCTCGTAGGCCTGGCCCTTCTGCACACAGTCGCCGCTGCCGTCGAAGCAGTAGATCGAGTGCACGATCACCCCGCTCAGCTTGGCCGGGTCGAGGGCCGTAAAGGTGTTGAGAAACACCATGGCATCATCGATGTTGGGCGGACGCGCGTTGTCGTCGGAGATGATGACCACGTACTTGTTCGTGTTGGCCCGCAAGATGGAGCCGTAGGACGGATACAGGTCGACGATCTGACTGAGCGCGTCGGAACTCCCGATTTCACTCTGCGGATGATGGTAGGCGGGGGGATTGTCGTCCGCCGGGCACTGACCGGAGCCCAGCGGGGGGTCGATGCAGATTCCCGGGGGGCAAGGGAAGGGGATCGGGAGTTGGTTGCCGCACGGGAGGGGGAGCTGCAGGGGGCGCTCCGCCAGCATGATGACCCTCGCGTCGATGCCGGAGTTGACGATCTGTTGCGAGAACGCGTTGAGGTTCTGTCGTACGAACTCGTTTTCGTCTCCCATCGAGCCCGACGTATCGACCGCAAAGATGATGTCGGCGTCCTCGAACACCGGTTGCGCGACTTCGCTCACGGCTTGGCAGGCGCCACCAAACCCGCCGGTGGTGTTGCCTCCTCCCACGCCGACGAGGCTTCCGCTCGAGAGGTCGTCTGCCCCCGTTCCCGTCGCGCCGGGACCACCCGCCCCGCTGCCCGACGTGCCCGGGTCACCGTCGGTGTCGGTGCTCGCCGAACAGGCGGCGGCGCCCATCGCGCCTACGAACAAGGTCATCAGCGCCGTATTCACCCATCGCATGTCTTCACCACCACCGTTCTCCGCTGCTCGCCCCGCAGGCCCCCCGCGGCCAAAGCGATGAGCCCTCACCCACCGCGCGCTCGTGCGCCGCGGCGCACGCCCCGACCAAAGGGCCATGCCCGCCCCGAGGACGTAGGGTTACGCCGCGCGTCGCGCGTGAACAACCGACCGACGAGGCCGAAGGGACAATTTCAGCGACTTTCGTCCACCCCAGGGCGACTTGTGCACCCCCGCCGGAGTCGCGTCGGCATGGACGTCCTTTGATTTCATCGACGGCTGTCGTCGCCGAGCGCCACGCTCGGCACGCCGCGAAGGAACCGAGGCGGCCGACCCCGGAACGCGGGAAGGCCGCGCGCGACGGAGGATGGATCAGTAGCGAGGGACCGAAGGGTCGACCTCGGCACTCCAGGCGTCGATGCCACCGGTGAGGTTGAAGAGTTTGGTGTATCCCTCCTGGAGGAGCTGCTCGGCCGCGCTCCGACTCCGCACGCCGTGATGGCAGTAGAGGACGATACGCGCGTCGTCGTCGAGCGCGGCGAGCGCTTCGCGTCCCGCCGCATCGAGCAAGGTAGAGGGCTCGATTTTGGCGATCTCGCGTTCGTTGGCGCCCCTCACGTCGAACACGTGAATGCTCTCGCCGGCATCGAGAAGCCGCTTGAGCTCCCCGGGGGTCATCGTCTTCACGCTCGGGGGCTCGTTGGGGTTGTCGATCTTGAATCCCTTCCCGTCCGGACCGTCGATGAAGTCGATGGTCGCACCATCGAGCCGGGCGGCCGAAGCGCGAGGGACATGCACCGTGAGCCCTTCGCAATCGATCGCGAAGTCGCGCGCGTGAGGGGAACCGAAGTAGAGTTCGTACTGCCAGTTGCTGGTCACATCGAAGCGCAATTGGTCCGGACCCGCGTCGCGGAGCGCCGCGGCCAAGGCCTCGCGCGCCGGGCCGGTGACCACCAGTTTTGGCGGGGTCGCCGCGTCGTGGTCGTCGTCTTTGTCGGCGTCGACCCCGAGGAGCTGCTGGAGTTCGCCGTTCTCGTACATCTCGAGGATGATGTCGCTTCCGCCGATGAACTCCCCGCGGACGTACGCCTGCGGGATGGTGGGCCACTGGGAAAAGTCCTTGATCCCCTGGCGAATCTCGCCGTCCGCGAGGACGTTCACGCCATGGAACGTCACGCCGCAACGTTTGAAGATGTCGACGGCGCGCGCGGAGAACCCGCACTGGGGGAACATGCGTGTCCCCTTCATGAAGAGCACGACCTCGTGCTCGTCGATGATGGTCTGAATTCGCTCTTTGACGTCGCTCATGCTGCTCCAACCGGGGGTCGCGACGCGGACGCTCGCTTGCGTTCCCGCGACGACCAGGAACCTAACACCGTCCACGCCGAGGTCGAGGGTGGCGCCACGCCATCGCCCAAGACCGGTCGCCTCACTCGAAGAGCCAATCGAGCCCTTCTGCCATCACGGCCGGCCCCTCGGGCCCATACGATCCGTGACGGGCGCGGGGAAGTTCGAGATAGCGGGTTTCCCCCCGTCCCTGGCCTCGTTGCAGATGGCGCAGCTCGTCGTATCCGTCGCGGATGTGGCGTCGCACGTCCCAGCCGCCGGCCATGAAGAGAACGCGTTCCGCTTCTCGGAAGCGGTACGGGCTCGGGGCGGCGGCCACCGCGATCGAGACGACCCGGCGGTATCGCTGCGGAAAGGCGTGGGCGAGAAATTCGACCCGCAGCGCGCCCTGCGAGTAGCCGATCAGCGCGATGTCTTCGGCACGGAGACCTCCGTCGGACCGCCCACGGTGATCCGAAACGGCTTGGAGGGCGGCGCGGATGCGGCGGTCGATGCGGGCGAGGTCGAAGGACCATTTGCGCCGCCCCGGCCGGCGCGGGCACTCGAGGTCGCCCCGGAGGCTCATCAGGGTCCCGTGTGACGTCGCCGCGTCCGCCCACCCGCGAAACGCGGTCGGGTCGCCACAGTGGCCGTGAAGATAGACCAGGGCGCGCTGCGAATCGGGGTCGACACTCCATGCCACTTCGACCGGGACGTCGCCCGCGATGGCCACCGAGGTCGGTCGGGGCGGGGTCACCGGGGCCACGCCCGTCGCCGCCGACGGGGCTGCGGGGGGAGCCGAGACGGCGGCCGAGGACGAGGCGCCGCGGGGCGCCGACGGATCAGATGGCGCCCGTGCCGAAGTTCGGACGGAGGAGGGCACCCGAGGGGGTGGATGCGGCCCCGTCATCATCGTCGTCGCCGGGGGGGCCGAAGTCGCGATGGCTACGACGTTTCTCTCCCCGGTCGGGGGGGCGGGAGGCGCACAAGACGACGACGACGCCGCGGTCGCGAGCGCTGCCGCGATGAAGGCGCCCCGCGAGGCCGGTCGGAGGGCGGGGGCCGGCCGCGTTGCCCCGTTCAGGCGTCCTCGCCCGCGTGCGCGGAGCACCACGCCACACGGCCCACGAAGAAAGGACCCATCTGAACGATGTACTCCGCCGTTTGTCGCGTCTTGCGCATGGACTGAACCACATGGGACAGCGGGTAGAGTTCCCGTCCGATGAGTCCGATCACGAAGTCGTTGTCGTGGGTGTCGAGGCCGTAGCAGGCCAGCCGCACGTCGGAGGCGAGCCCCGCTTCACCGTACGCGCGGCCGATGACGGCGTGCTCCCGCAAGATGCCCCCTTGGTCCTTGCCGGGAAGGCGAGCGAACGCGCCGCTTCGTCGCAAGGGATACCATACGGCCCACTTGTTCTTGGGATCGGTGACGTTTTCCACCGGCCGTTCCAGCAACCAATAGGGCAGGTCGCGCTCGTAGCCGCTGCTGTACGTACGGCCCAGCATCGTGTACTCCGACTTGAGATTTAGGGACCTGAAATCAGCATGTTGGAGCACAGGTCGCACGTGTTCGATGAAGTCGTCGGGGCGTTTCGACCACGACAGAACCGCCAGGCCTCGAGGGTCCTGAACGTCCTCGTAGATGAGCGTGCCGACGCCGCAGGCGCCCAGAGCGCGCCCCAGCTCGGTGACGACCTCACCGGCATGGCGCTCCGAGGGAACGCTGAAGACGAGCAGCTCGAAGAAGAGACGCGCGTCCAAAGACTGACGCACCCCTTCTTTCTCCGCCCCGTACTCGAGCACGTCGACTTTGGCTTTTCCGCGTCCCGACGTGCCGGGGAGGGTCCCCTTCGCGCCGGCGGCTGATCCTGGCTCGGCGTCGCTTTTGCTTTGCTCGCTCATGACGGGAGCATACCGCGTCGCGGCGCGTCGCTACGACCTTCCCGGCGCGCGGGCCGAGGCATGTCTTCGACGCCGATTCGACACCATCGAATCGAGTGTACAGACGAGAAGACAGCAGCTATTTGCCTGCACATATGCATGGTGGCGTGCACACGGAGCCCGGTCGACGTCGTTTATCGGCGCCCACTGGACTCCGGGGCCATTGGGGGTGACCCCGAACCGACCGCCCGCCCTGGGCGGGAACGCGAGTTGTGTCGTCCTCGGGCGGGCCACTTCGTTCCTGGGCGCGGCTGAGGAGGGTTACCCCAAGATTACGAAAGACGGCGCACTGGAGACCATCGATGGCGACGCAAACGCTCTCTCTCCACGACACCACGATCGGAAAAAAGGTCATGATGGCCGTTTCCGGCGTGGTTTTGTTCGGGTTTCTCATCGGCCACATGGCCGGGAACCTTCAAGTGTTCCTGGGCCACAAGCCCTACAACGAGTACGCCAAGTTTCTCCATGACAACGCCGCCCTCATATGGGGCGCGCGCACCGTCCTCTTGATGAGCGTCGCGGTGCACATCGTAGCGGCGGTGCAGCTCATCAAGGCCAACCGGGAGGCGCGCCCGGTTCGCTACAAGATGAAGAAGTCCATCGCGAGCACCTACGCCTCCAAGACGATGAAGCTCAGTGGGCCGCTGATCCTCGCGTACATCATCTACCACCTGGCGCACTTCACGTTCGGCGTGACCGCGGGACTCGGCTACGAGCACCTCCCACGCGACGCCGAAGGCCTGCCCGACGTGTACTACAATGTCGTGCAGAGCTTTCAGATCCCGTGGTTGGTCGCCTTGTACGCCATCGCCCAGGTGCTCCTGGGGCTGCACCTCTACCACGGGGCGTGGAGCGTGCTTCAGTCGCTGGGCATCAACCACCGGCGCTACAACCTGCAGATGCGAGGCGCCGCGAGTGCGATCGCGCTGGCCATCGTGGCAGGCTTTCTCGCCGTCCCGTTCGGCGTCCTCTTCGGACTCGTCGACCCGGCGGGTTGAGCCGCCCCGAGGCCTTCGCTCCGGCCCCCCTGTCTCGGCCTACTCATTTGGGCCCCCTGGGTGCCCGAGCGACGCGGCGCGAGAGGCTGCGCGCCGCCCCTGACACCGCAACCCTTTGGATCTAAAAGGCGAAGAACATGGCTACCCTCGACGGAAAGTGCCCTACGAACGGGCCCATCGAGAAGCGCTGGGAGAAGCACCGCTTCGACATGAAGCTCGTGAACCCGGCCAACAAGCGCAAGTACAAGGTGCTGATGGTGGGTACCGGTCTCGCGGGCGCCTCCGCGGCCGCGACCATGGGGGAGCTCGGCTACAACGTCACGTGCTTCTGTTACCAAGACAGCCCGCGGCGCGCCCACAGCATCGCGGCCCAGGGGGGCATCAACGCGGCGAAGAACTACCAGAACGACGGCGACAGCGTGTATCGCCTGTTCTACGACACGGTGAAGGGGGGCGATTATCGCTCGCGCGAGTCGAATGTGCATCGCCTCGCCGAGATCAGCGTCAACATCATCGACCAAGCGGCGGCGCAGGGGGTGCCCTTCGCGCGTGAGTACGGGGGGCTGCTCGCGAACCGTTCCTTCGGGGGAGCGCAGGTCTCGCGGACGTTCTACGCCCGCGGACAGACGGGACAACAGCTCCTCCTCGGCGCCTACTCGGCCCTCGAGCGTCAGATCGACGCGGGGAAGGTCGAAATGAAGACCCGTCACGAGATGATGGAGCTCATCGTCGTCGACGGACGCGCCCGTGGCATCGTCACCCGGAACCTCATCACCGGCCAGGTCGAAAGCCACCTCGGCGACTGCGTGGTGATCGCCACCGGGGGGTACGGCAACGTCTTTTATCTCTCGACCAACGCCATGGGGTGCAACGGCACGGCGGCGTGGCGCTCCCATCGCAAAGGCGCCTTCTTCGCCAACCCCTGTTACACGCAGATCCACCCCACGTGCATCCCGGTGAAGGGGAATTACCAGAGCAAGCTCACGCTGATGAGTGAGTCGCTCCGAAACGACGGGCGCGTGTGGGTGCCCAAGAGCGCCGACGACGTGGCCAAGGCGGCGGGGGACATCGCCGAGGAAGACCGCGACTACTACCTCGAACGGCGCTACCCGGCGTTCGGGAACTTGGTGCCCCGCGACGTCGCCTCCCGGGCGGCCAAGCAGGTGTGCGACGACGGCCGTGGGGTTGGGGCTACGGGCTTGGGCGTTTACCTCGACTTCGCCGACGCCATCGAACGGTTGGGCAAGAAGGCGGTCAGCGACCGGTACGGCAACCTCTTCGACATGTACCAGCACATCACCGACGAGAATCCGTACGAGGTGCCGATGCGGATCTTTCCGGCCGTGCACTACACGATGGGAGGGTTGTGGGTGGACTATAACCTCATGAGCAACCTCGAGGGGTTGTTCGTGCTCGGCGAGGCAAACTTTTCGGACCACGGCGCCAACCGGCTCGGCGCCAGCGCCCTGATGCAAGGGCTGGCCGACGGCTACTTCGTGGCCCCGTACACGGTCGGAAATTACCTCGCCCGGGTGCAGCCTCTGAGCGTGACCAAGGACCTCGACCGGGATAGCGCCGAGGTCAAAGAGGCACGTCGCGAGGTCAAGGGAAGACTGAAGCGCTTGCTCGAAGTCGACGGCAAAAAGACGGTCGACGATTTTCATCGCGAGCTCGGCAAGCTGTGCTGGGAACACTGCGGCATGGCGCGTAACGAGTCCGGGCTCGAAAAGGCCATCGGCGAGATCGCGGCGTTGCGTGAAGAGTTTTGGGACAACGTCCGGGTGCCGGGAAGCAACGACAGCGTCAATCCGGAGCTGGAGAAGGCGAGCCGGGTTTCCGACTTTCTTGAGCTCGGGGAGTTGATGTGCCGCGATGCACTCGAGCGCCGGGAGTCGTGCGGAGGACACTTCCGCGAAGAGTCGGCGACCGAGGAAGGGGAGGCGAAGCGGGACGACGAGAACTTCGCCCACGTCGCGGCGTGGGAGTTCACCGGGGAGAACCAAGTTCCCATTCGGCACAAGGAGGCGCTCGAGTTCGAGTACGTCAAGCTGAGCCAAAGGAGCTACAAGTGAAGCTGACGCTCAACGTGTGGCGGCAGAAGAACGCCAACAGCCCGGGCCACTTCGAGACCTACGAGACGCCCGACGACATCAATCCCGATATGTCGTTTCTCGAGATGCTGGACGTCGTGAACCAAAACCTGATCCTCGACGGGAACGAGCCGATCACGTTCGACCACGACTGTCGCGAGGGGATCTGCGGTGCGTGCGGCATGGTGGTCAACGGCGAGCCCCACGGACCGCAGCGGGCGGCGACGACCTGTCAGCTTCACATGCGCAAGTTCAAAGACGGCGACGAGCTTTGGATCGAGCCCTGGCGCGCGGCCGGTTTTCCCGTCCTGAAGGACCTCATGGTCGACCGGACCGCCTTCGATCGCATCGTGTCCGCGGGGGGCTACATCTCGGTCCGGACGGGATCGGCGCCCGATGCGAATGAAATCCCCATCGGGAAGGAAACGGCGGATCGCGCGATGGATGCGGCCGCATGCATCGGGTGTGGCGCCTGCGTGGCGGCCTGCCCCAACGCCTCGGCCATGCTCTTTACTGCGGCCAAGGTGCGCCACTTGAACATGCTGCCGCAGGGGCGACCCGAGAAGGACCGCCGTGTGATGCGCATGGTCGCCCAAATGGACGCGGAGGGCTTCGGTGGTTGCACCAACCACCTTGAGTGCGAGGCTGCGTGTCCCAAGGAGATCAGCACCGACTTCATCGCCGAGATGAATCGCGATTTCGTTCAAGCGATGGTGCGGAGCCGCCAGCCGGTGACCAAGCCCGGCTGAGGGGCCCGGCTGAGGGGCCTGGTTGAGGGGCCTGGTTGAGGGGGTCGGCTGAGGGGTCCAGTTGAGGGATGCGGCGCCGCGAGCGCGACTGCGGTAGAGAAACGGGATGCGACGGGGTTCGAGGCGTGCGACGGGTTCTCCTCCGATCGGACCGTTCACGCCGTCGCTCTTTCCCGACCTCGTGCCCTCGCCCCCGGAGGATGAAGCGACCCTATTGGCTCGCGCGGACGCGCTGGCCGGTCGCAGTCTCGAGGGGGTGGCGCAGCAACTCGGACTCCGGGTCCCGCGCGATCTCAAACGTCACAAGGGTTGGGTGGGGCAATTGGCCGAGCACGCGCTCGGGGCAGAGGCGAGCAGTCTGGACGAGCCGGACTTTCGCCGGCTCGGCATCGAACTCAAGACCCTGCCGGTGGACCGCTGGGGGCGCCCGGTCGAGTCGACGTTCGTGGCCACGGTGCCGTTGCACCAGGTTGGCGATACGCCGTGGGCATCGTCTCGGGTGCGGCGAAAGCTCGCGCGGGTCTTGTGGCTTCCGGTGCAGGGCGAGCGGGCCCAACCCCTCGCCTCGCGTCGCTTCGGGCACGCGCTCTTGTGGACGCTGGAGGGGGAGCTGGAGACGGCGCTCAGGCAGGACTGGGAGGACCTGAGCGGCATGATGGGTCGGGGCGAGATCGAGGGCATCACCGGACGGCACGGGCGATTCCTCCAGGTCCGGCCCAAAGCGGCCAACGCGCGGGTGCGCACCCGCAGTACGGACGCCGAGGGCGTCATGATGGAGACGGCGCCCCGTGGTTTTTACCTTCGACCTCGATTCACGGGTGGGATCCTCGCCCGTCACTTCGCGCTTCCCCGCCGATGAACCGTCCGTGGTGCCGCGGTGGCCTCGCTCGGGGCCGCGGCGCCGGAAGGCGCGGCGGGCCGTGACGTTACGGGGGTCGCAGCGGACGGCGGTGCTGGTGGTGGTGGCGGTCGCCGCCGCGGCCTGCGGCGGCGGCGGCCGGGCACGACAAGGCGTTACGGGGGACGCGGCCGCAGAGCCGGTCACCGCGACGACGCCGGCGGTGACCTCATCGCCTCCGAGGGGCGAGGGCGACGAGGCTTTGGAAACGGTCGCGATCACGGTGGCCGCCGACACGGCCTGCGCCCTTCAAGGGGACGGCGCCGTGTGGTGTTGGGGCGACATCTTCACCGCGGTCACGGCGGAGCCTAGGCGGGTGGCCGGCCTTCCTCCGGTGCGGGCGGTCGCGGTGGCGCCGCAGCACGCCTGCGCGATCGCGGCGGCCGACGGCGGGCTGTGGTGTTGGGGACGCGAGCTCGCCCGAGAAGACGAGATGTTCGAAGCGAACGCGCTTCGCGCCCCGGGGTCGCCGCGCGGCTCGGCGGTCCCATTTCGGGTGCCGGGGGTTGCGCCGCTGCGTGATCTAAGCGTCGCCGGCACCCACAGCAGGCTGACCTCCGGGGTCTGCGGCATCGAAGCCGCGACGGGGTGGTTGACCTGCGTCGCATGGCACGGGCCGCGCCGCCGTTACGAGGCGCTCGGACCCGTCGATGCGGTCGCGTGGGGGCACAAGCATGTCTGTGTTCTCCGCAATGAAGTACACGAGTGCGGGCAGCGTTCCCGATACGGAGGCTGGCCCACGTCGTGGCATCGCCGAAAGGGGGCAGACCGGCTGATGAACGTAGTGATGAACGCCTCGGAGAATTGCGGGATCGACGATCGGGGGACGCTCTTCTGTTGGAGCAAGAACCATTGTCCGCGCGGCCGGGCTCGGGCACGGCCGCGCTCGGGCGGCGGTCGTCGGGCCACGGCGCCCGCACCCGCAAGCCATCGTTCTCTCTTCGCGCGGTGGCGAGACGCCACGCCGTGTCGGCCCGCCGCCCCGGGCCCGCTGCGAGACGTCGATCTCGACTACGGGCGGATGGTGATGCACCTCACCTCGGGCGAGGTCGTCGCCGTCGAGGCGGGCCGGCGTCGGCAGCAGCGCGTACCGGGGCGGTACGCGGAGGTGCGGACGGGAGGGCGGGTAGGGTGTGGTTTGCGCCGTGACGGGGCGACCGCGTGCTGGAGTTACCAGGGCGCCTCCGCCACCGCGGGGCGACAAACCTGGCCGCTCGAGCGGCGGTACCGGGTGCCGGTGTCGCAGCTGGCGCTCAACCGCTTCGCGGTGTGCGGCATCACGGTCGATGGGGCCCGCGAAGTCCGGTGTTGGGGGGGCGTTTCCGAAATGAATCTCGGAGCCACAACCCCGTTGCGCGGCCATCGCCTGGCCGGGACCCGCGGGGTCGAGCGGGTGTTCGTCAACCGGTTCGGCGTGTGCGTCGACACCGGGAGCGGTCGACCCTTTCGATGTACGGTCGACCCGTCGAACAGCTTGTCGGGGTGGACCTCCGCCCCGCAGGTGGTCATGCGCGGCCACGGGGCGTGTCGCGTAGATCCCGACGACGGTCTGCTGCGCTGCCGGCCCTCGCGGGCGTCGGGTCGCGTCGTTTCCCTGCGCGATGGCGGAGGCCCGCTCCGCGACGTCGTGGACCTCTCCGCTCCGGTGTGGCCCGGGGGCGACCACTACGCGGTCAGTGGGGGCGCGGTGTTCGCCATCGACAACGACCAGGCCACGCGGCTCCCCGGCACGACGGGAGCGACTCAAGTCGCGGCCGGCCCCCGATTCGCGTGCGCACGTCTCGCCGCGGGCGACGTGACCTGTTGGGGTGGTGGCTTTTGGGGCGAGCTGGGGGACGGCCGCGTGCGCAGTCGGGCGCAGCCGGGACCACGTGTGGTCGGTCTTCCTCCCGTTCGCCGGATCGCGGCCGGAGAAGCCCACGCCTGTGCGGTCACCGATGCGGAGGAGCTCTACTGCTGGGGCTCCAACCATGGGGGCGTGATCGGAGACGGCACGCGGCGCCATGCGTGGACGGCGCGTCGGGTGCCCGACCTCGAGGGGGTTCGCGACGTCGTCCTCGGCGCGTCGATCACCTGTGCCCTCCGCGAGAACGACGCCGTGTGTTGGGGCCAGGGGGCAGCAGAGGTGTTCGAAGACGACCGCTACTTGGCCGCACGCGCTGGCCGCGGGCCGGACGTCGTCTTTCGCGGGCGCCCCGCATCGAAGAGCATCGCTTCCGGGGGAGAAAGAAAACCGAGGGCGACGTCGTTTGCCCTCGTCGACGCGCCGATCGTGCCTCCCGCGCGTGAGCCCGCTCCGGAGATCAAACCTCCCGCGGGGGGCGACGGGTGAGACGACGTCGCGATGGGGCTTCGGGGTCGCTCATTCACGTGGTGGCGTCGACGCGGCGCGCGAGGAGGAGCACCGGGAGCGTCCCGAAGACGACGATGGTGAGCGCGGCACTCGACGCTTCGGCGAGGCGTTCATCCCCGGCGAGGCGGTAGACGCGCGTGGCCAACGTCTCGAAGTTGAACGGGCGGAGCAGCAGGGTGGCGGGGAGCTCACGCATCGCGTCGACGAACACGACGAGGGCCGCCGTCACGATCGACCCTCGCATCAAGGGGAACTGAACGCGGCGGACGACCGTGCCCGGCGTGGCGCCGAGGGTGAGGGCGGCGTCGTAGAGAGGCGGCGGGATGCGCTCGAGTCCACTGCTCGTCGCGTTGTACGCGACCGTGAGGAAGCGGGTCACATAAGCGTAGACGAGGGCGATGACGGTTCCCGTCAACAAGAGACCCGACCGCCACCCGAAGTGCGTCGTGAGCCACCCCACCAGCCACTTGTCTGCCGCGGTCAGGGGGGCGAGGAGACCCACCGCGAGCATGGTGCCGGGGATCGCGTACCCGAGGGTGGCGAGCGTGACGGAGGCGCGCGTCACCCGATCGGGGGAGAGGCGCTCGGTCGTCGCGAGAAACACGGCGAGGGCGACGGCGACGACCGCGGCCGCGCCCGCGACCATCAGGCTGTTCAGGGTGAATCCGATGAAGGCGTCGCCCCACAACGGATCCCCCACCGTCCACGCGTGGTCGAGCAACGATCCGAGGGGAATCAAGCAGCCGAGGCTGATGGGCAAGAGGCACATCAGCCACGCCGCGACGGTGGCCCCGCGGCCCAGCGGGAGGCGCTTGGTGCCCTCTTCCAGGCCCTCTGCGGGCGCGCCCGCGCGACCCCGACTCGTACGCTCGCCGAGCACGAGCAGGAGGACGAACACGAACATGACCGCCGCCAACTTCGTGGCGGCGCGCTTGTCCCCGGATGCGAACCACGCCCGAAAGATCCCCGTCGAGAAGGTGGGGACGCCGAAGTACTCCACGACCCCGAAGTCGGCGAGCGTCTCCATCAAGACGAGCGCGAGGCCCCCGGCGATGGCCGGCCGGGCGGGGGGAAGCGCGATACGAAAAAAACTCCGGGTCGGAGAGGCGCCAAGGGTTCGCGCGGCGTCGAAGAGCTGCATCGAGCGCTGTGCGAAGGCCGTGCGGGCCAAAAGATACACATAAGGGTACAGAACCATCCCGAGGACGAGGCCGGCGCCTCCGATGGATCTGATTTCCGGGAACGAGGTCGAGGCGGGGAAGACGTCCCGCCATACGGTCTGGACGGGACCGCTGTAGTCGAGCAGCTCCGTGTAGACGTAGGCCACGATGTAGGCGGGGGCCGCGAGCGGGAGCATGAGCGCCCACGCGAGGCTACGTCGACCCGGGAACTCCGTCGCCGTGGTGAGCCACGCCGTCGTCACCCCGACCCCCAGCGCGTAGGCCGAGACCTGCAACATCAGCCACAACGTGTTCTGCAGGTATTCGGTCAGGAGGGTGTCTCGGATGTGCACCCAGGTGTCGCCCGAGGGCTGCGTGAGGGACCAGAGCACGGCGCCCATGGGGAGGCCGATGAGGGCCGAGACCAGCAGGCTCGCGCCACGCAGGCCGGGGGCCCGTAGCAGCGTCGCGCGCCGCTTTCGCTTGAACTGCTCGCCAGCCACGTTAGGTTCCGGTCGCGCGGGCGCTGATGCCCGGGCGGACGCGGCCTCGCGCACCGTCGCCCCCGCGAGGGTGACGGCGTGGCGCACGGGCGGCGCGTCGTCTTCGCATGGCCGTAGTCTTCGACAACATCTCGCACGCGTACGGCGCGACGCGGGTGCTACGTCACCTCAATTTCGAGGTCAAGGCGGGCGAAATTACCTGTCTTCTCGGGCCGTCCGGAGGGGGCAAGAGCACCTTGCTCCGGCTCGCGGCGGGGCTCGAGCCCCTGCAGGCGGGGACCATTCAGATCGATGGAGTCGAGGTCGCGTCGGCGCGCGCGTCGCTGGCCCCGGAGCGCCGACCCATCGGCATGATGTTTCAGGAAAACGCGCTGTTTCCCCACATGACCGTGGCCCAAAACATCGCCTTCGGCCTGTCCGGGCTGAGGGGGCGCCCCCGTGAGGCTCGGGTCGCCGAGCTTCTCGCGTTGGTCGACATGGTCGCGTTCGGCCAGCGGCGACCGCACGAGTTGTCGGGGGGCCAACAACAGCGAGTCGCATTGGTTCGGTCCCTCGCGCCGAACCCGTCGGTGCTGCTGATGGACGAACCCTACAACAGCATCGACAGCACCCTCCGTCGGTCGCTTCGCGAGGCGGCCCGGCGCACGCTCCGCGCCCAGGGTACGACGGCGATCATGGTCACCCACGACCCGGCCGAAGCCATGGAGATGGCCGATGTGATCGCGGTCCTCGACGAGGGTCGCATCCTGCAAGTCGGGGCCCCGCAAGAGATCTTCGAACACCCCCGCGCCGCCACGGTGGCGGCGCTCTTCGGCGAGGCTCAGGGGTTCGAAGCCCGGGCGACGGCCGCGGGGTTCGAGACGCCCTACGGGCTCATCGCGGGGCCGACCGGTGGTGGTGGCGACGGAGCCTGCTCGGTCGTGGTCCGGCCTCACGGGGTCGAACTCCGGCCCGGCGGAGCGGAGGACGTCACCATCTCCGACATTCGCTTCGTGGGGGAGGGCTGGCTGGCGTTCGTCGAGACGCGGACCATGAATCCGAGGGATGTACCGCTGCGGGTATTTCTCGATCGCGTCGACGCGTGGCGGGTGTCGGACCGCGTTTCGCTCCACCGCGCGGACCGCGGCTTCTTCGTCTTCCGAGAGCGGGACTGAGACGCGGGGCGGGCGCGGGCTTCGGCAGGAATTCTCCCCCGACGCGTCGCAAACGCTTTGACGCATTCCGATCACGCCCCGACCCTCCGCGTCGGTGCACGACGAAGCGTCCCCGCGACCCATTCCGTCACCGGGAGAGTCTCCATGAACCGTCGCGTTGTTCTCTGCCCCGGCCGCTGGGTCCTGGTCGCGCTGATGTGGGTCGCTTTTTTCGTCGGGTGTGGGCAAAACGATGAAGCCCCGCGTCCCGCGGCAGGGTCGGCGATGGCCACCGCCGCGACCGAGGCTCCCGTCGCGGGTGTGGGGGCGGTGAACGTCTACAGCGCCCGCCATTACGATACCGACCTCGCATTGTACGAGGACTTCGAAAAACGAACCGGCATCGAGGTCAACCTCGTCGAGGCCTCGAGCGACACGCTCATCGAACGCATCGTGAGCGAGGGGAAGTACAGCCCCGCGGACATCTTGGTGACCGTCGACGCGGGACGACTCCATCGCGCGGAGAAACGCGGCATTTTCTCGCCGGTGGCGTCCGAGGTGCTCGAGGAGCGGGTGCCGCGTCACCTCCGTCACCCCGAAGGGCTCTGGTTCGGATTGTCCAAGCGAGCGCGCATCGTCATCTACAACAAGGAACGGGGTCGGCCCGAGGGACTATCGACCTACCGTGACCTCGCGGACCCACGATTTGCGGGTACGCTCTGCGTGAGGTCCTCCTCGAACATCTACAACATCTCGCTCTTGGCGGGATTGGTGGGGCACCTCGGCGAAGAGAAGGCCGAGCGGTGGGCGCGGGGGGTCGTGACCAACCTTCGCAAGCGTCCGGGGGGCAACGACATCTCCAACATCAAGGCGGTGGCGGCCGGCGAATGCGCCCTGTCCATCGTCAACTCTTATTACCTCGCCCGCGTGCGCGCCGCCGGCGGCGGGGTTGCCGACCGGGTAGGCGTCATCTTTCCCAACCAGGAGACGACCGGGACGCACGTCAACATCAGCGGCGCGGGGGTGCTCAAGCACGCCCCCAATCGCGCCCATGCCGTGGCATTTCTCGAATATCTCACCGAGGCGCGGGCGCAAGAGCTCTTCGTGGCGGGCAACAATGAGTACCCGGTCGTGAAGACGGCGAAGATGACCGACGTCTTGCGTGCGATGGGGACCTTCAAAGAAGACGTGATCAATGCGTCGGTCCTGGGAAAGAACCAGGCGACGGCCGTCCGCATTTTCGACCGAGCGGGCTGGCGCTGATCGGCTGGCGCGGATCGGCTGGCGCTGACGGGGCCAAGCTCAGGCGGACGCCCAGAGCCGAAGCAAGTTGTTGCGGGTCTTCAACAAGAGCAGGCGGGTCTCTCGATGCTCTTCCGTCCGGGGCAGGAACTCCAGCGCCCGCGCCAGGTCGAAGAGCATCTCGCGCTGGTCATCGCGCCGCACCCGACTCTGCACCCAGCCGACGGCGGCGAGGCGCACCCCATGGGTCACGGGCGCGACGTAGTGGAGGCTGTTCGACGGATAGAGGTAAACCGCCCCGCGTGGCGGTTTGACCTGCTCGTCCCCGTCGTGGCGTTTGAGCACCAGCTCACCTCCCTCGTACTGGTCGGGAGCCGATAGCGAGAGGGTGAAGGACAGGTCCGTGCGGGTGCCGCCGATGAACGCGTCGTCCACGTGGGGGCCGTACTGCATGCCCGGCGCGTAGCGGCTGAACATCGTTTTTGCGAACCGGAGGGGAAGGGCGGCGGTACGAAAGACCGGGTGCTTGCGCAGCGCGTCCTGGACGAGGTTCACCGCCGTCACGACTTGGGGCGCGTCGGCCCGCGCCTGCTGGTTGTCTTTGACCTCGCGCGCCGACCTTCCCGCGGTCTTCTTGCCGTCGTCGAGGATCGCCGGGTCCTCCAAGACTTCCACGATGGCGTCTACGGTGGGCGGGTCGAGGACCCTGTCGATGAGGAAAGCCATGACCTCTCGCTCGATTGAAACTCGTTTTCGGATTCGCTAGCGTCGCGGCCCCCGACGCGCCGCCCGGCAGCGTTGGCGCACGAAGGACGGCGACGCAAATGAAGAACCGCACCAAGATCTGGACTTGCCTGAGCACCCTGACCCTCGCTGGCGTCGCCGTCGGCTGTTCCAACAGTTCGTCGTCGCCCTCGCCTGAAGGCACTGCCGCCACCAAGGATGCGGCCAGCGCTGCCCCCGCGACGACCGCCAGCGCCAAGGGCGAGGGCGAAGGTGAGGGGGAAGGCGAAGGCGAAGGCGAAGGTGAGGGTGAGGGCGAAGGCGAGGGCGAAGGCGAGGGCGAGGGTGAGGGGGAAGGCGAAGGTGAGGGT
The DNA here is from genome assembly GCA_039027095.1 of Myxococcota bacterium. Classification (GTDB taxonomy): domain Bacteria; phylum Myxococcota_A; class Polyangia; order Polyangiales; family Polyangiaceae; genus JAPYTK01. Next base: position 76,399 of record JBCCLB010000004.1, on the reverse strand, counting down.
GAAGGCGAAGGCGAAGGCGAGGGGAAAAAGACGGCCGACTTTGCCACCGACGACCTCGCCTACCTCACGCAGCTCGGTTTGATGCGAGGACACCTCTACGTCGGCTACAAGCTCTACCAAGAAGGCCACGTCGACCACGCCAAAACGCACATGAAACACCCCAAGAGCGAACTCTACGCGGACGTGGCGCCGGCGTTCGAGGCGCGCGGGGCCAAGGGATTCGCCGACGCGTTGCGTGCCTTGTCCGAGGCGGTCGAAAAGGGAGCCGACAAGGCGGTGGTGGAGGCGGCCTACAAGGACCTCACGGCCGCCATCGCGGAAAGCGAGGCCAAGGTCAAGAGTGAGAGCCTAGAGCCCGCCCAGCGATTGAAGTTGGCGGCCAATCTGGTCCGTACGGCGGGCGATGAGTACGCGATCGCCGTCGTCGACGGGCAGATGAAGAATGCCCACGAGTACCAGGATGCCCTGGGCTTCACGACCATCGCCAAGGAGATCGTGGCCGCGCTCGACGACGGCGTCGCCGCGAAGAGCAAGGCCCTCGGGCACCTCGATGAGGTCCTCGGCGGGCTGTGGCCGAGCTTGATCCCCCCCGACGCACTGAAGACCGAGGCCGGTCAGCTGCGCGGGGTGGCGGCCAAGCTGGACTTCTTGGCCGCGGGCCTGAAGTAGCCCGGGTCCGCGGTGGCCCCCCGTGGCGTTCTCAGAACGGCAGCGGGACTACCGGAGCGACGTGGCGATCACCGCGCGGGCGCGATTGGGCGTGAGCGCGAGACGGTAGGTTTTCGTCATGCCCCGCGCCCGCACGACCAGGGTCGTTGGCCCAGGGGGGAGGTAGAGGCGCGAGATGGCGACGCGTGCGGGAAGGGTCGACCAACTGCGCGTGTCGGGGGTGTCGGCGGCGGTGAGGGCCGCACTGGTGGCGAGGCCCGCGATGAGGCCGAGAATGCCTCCTCCGTTGTTGTTACGGCCCGCGGCCGCGTTGGTTCCGGCGGCGACGGCTTCACCGGCGACGATCCGGGTGATCGTGCGGGTGATGGCGGAGAGGATGACCGTGGGCTCGCGCTCTTCCCAAGCGCGTCGGACCTCGGCTTCGATGTCGAGGGCGGCTTCGAGCGGGTAGGGGCGCCCATCGACGAAGACTTCGGGAACGCTGTAGCCCCCCTGCGCGCGCCCGAGCCGCGGAAAGTTCACCCAAGTGACCAGTCCTTTGGCGGCCAGCTCGTTGGCGCGGGCGCGATCGTAAGGACTGATGATGCCGCTGACCGCAGTGAGCGCGAGCCCGATGGGGAGTCGTACCGGTTCGCGCGCGGGCACCCGGCCGTAGCCCACCACCACCAAGACCTCGGCCGTACCGTCGGGAGACATGGCGGAGGACGAGGAGGACGGCCCCGCCGCGGTGATGAGCGCGTCGATGCGGGGACGTCGACCCTCCTCGCCCGGGCGACCTCCGGTGAGACGAAGCAACGGCGTCTGCAGCGAGGGATGGTCATCGAAGGTGAGCGCTTCTTCGTAGGCCCGCAGGGCTTCGTTGACGCGCCCGGATCGCTCGTAAGTGTAGCCGGCGAGGTAACTTCCGAGCCCTAGGAGCCGCGTTTCCTCGCCTTGGTCGGCGAGAAACTTTTGCATCACCGCGAGCCGTCGCGCCTCGACCCTCGCCCCCTGAAGGTCGTCGCGGGCGAGGTAGTTCATCATGTTGAACGTGTTGATGAGCAGCTTCTCGAACGCGGGCGCGCGGTACGGGCCCGCGTCGTCACTGAAGAGGTATCGGCCGAGGTCGTCGACGGCGCTTTGCGAGAAGTCGAGCAGCTCGATCCCCTTGTCGGCCCGCTCGAAGTCGCGCTGCGACGCCGTGTAATCGTCTACGCTCTGCAGCACCGTCGCCCGGTCGAGCAGAAGCAGCGCGTTGTCCCCTTCGAGGGGCGGCGCTTCGTCTTTCGTCTCCACGTCGAGCGCCTCGTTGAGCGCGACGACCGCCGCTTCGGGCTCACCGCGGTCGAGGGCGTCGAGCGCGTCCCGCACCCGCGCCTCGTGACCGGCGCAACCCGTGAGCCCATTCAGGAGGACGACGGCGAACCCGATGAGCGGAGCCCATGACGATGATGATGATGAGGCCCGCTCGGGACGAACCCGAGGGAGGGAGCGAGGGTCCGGGAAACGAGGCACCGCGGCGTGTCCCTTCAGTCGAGGATCGCCTTGGTGATCTCGGTCTTGTGCTGCCAGCGAACCGCGCTCGTGGCGACCTCGATGAGCTGCATGAACATGAAGTATTGGACCCGCCGGGCGTCCTCGGTTCGCTCGTCGGCGTTGAAGACTTTCCCGGTGAAGTAGAACTGAGTTCCGAGCTGGGCGTTCACGGCGGCCACCGCCTGCGGGTCGAAGCCGCCGCCTTGTTGTTTGGCGATTTCGGCCATCATCTGACGTTGTCGCTCGACGCTCACCACGTCGAAGACGTCGGTCTCGACGAGCCATGTTTCGACGTCGCTGAGGAGCGCGTCGAGCGCACTGTCGACGTGCTCGCTCGTCTCGTTCGCGAGGGGAAAGATGCTGATGCGCGGACGCTCCGCCGCCGCCTGCAGATTCGCGAACGCTCGGGCGGCGCGAAAACTCTCGAGTTGATCGTTGAGCGCTCGCTGCAGGTCTCGCTTGTCGAGTCCGGTGCTCATGGCGGGATCGTCGAGTCCCGGTTCCTCGCTGCCGCGGACGTAGCTCGGACCGCAGGCGGTGACGATGGCGCCGATCGAGGCGAGGGTCCCGAGCTGGCGGCGGGTAACGTGCGTGCGCTTCATGAGGGGGACGTAGCACAGCGACGCACCACCGGTTTGCCCCGACGGACGTCCCCGGTAGCGTGAGCACGGTGGCGGCGCCGGGTTCGTTCTCCGTGGGAGGGGCGCAGCATGCGGTCGCCCTCGGCGTGACGGCGGGCCTGGCGACGATGGCATGGCTCGGGACGTCTCGCTGGGCACCCGGGAGGACCCCGCGTCGGACCCGGCGCGGCCTCGCGGTGGCGCTCGGCGCCACGGGGTTGGGTTACGTTCTCGTCGCCCTGGGATTGGGGACGCCGTGGCGGCAATGGCTGCCGCTCCATCTCTGCGACGTCGTCGTGCCGGTGGCGGTCGTGGCGCTCTGGTCGCGGCGCCCCCGATGGACCGAGCTGACGTACTTCTGGGGGCTGGCAGGGACCCTTCCCGCGCTCATCACGCCGGACCTCCGAGCGCGCTTTCCCGATGTCCACTTCGTCTTCTACTTTCTCCAGCACGGCCTGATCGTGGTCGCGGTGTTCGCGCTCTTGGGCGGCGGTGATGTGGCGCTGCGGCCCGGGGCGCCGGGGCGGGCATGGTTGACGCTCAACGTCGTGGCGCTGCCCGTGGCGCTCTTCGATGCCCTCGCGGACGCCAACTTCATGTACCTCCGAGCGCGCCCGCCGGTCGCCACGCCCCTCGACGTCTTCGGACCCTGGCCGTACTACGTGCTTGCGGGGGAGGTGGTCGCCCTCGTCGCGTTCACGCTCCTCTACCTGCCCTTCTGGTGGCGTCGCCGACCGCGCGGCGGACACAAGCCAAGGGCGAGGGAACCTTGAGCGCGCCGCGCGCCCGCGAACCCGGTGCGTCGCCGGCGGCAAGGCCAGGCGGCGTCGGACTCATGGTCGCGGCGACGCTGGCGTTCACGGTCATGATCGCCCTCGTGAAGACGCTCCAAACCCAAACGGAGATGGCCACCCTCGACATCATGTTCTGGCGGGGTGTCTTCGGGACGCCCCCTGCGCTCCTTCTCGCGCGGCGAGGCGGGGCCGCCGGCGGGGTCACCGTGGTCCGTCGGGACCTCATCTTGTTGCGGGCGGTGCTCGGGTCGGGCGCGATGTTCTGCTTCTACTCGGCGGCTCGGTCGCTCTCGGTGGCGAGTCTGTCGTTCATCCACAAGCTTCAGCCGATCGCCGTCGCGCTCGCCGCACCCTGGCTGCTCGGTCGGGGGGAGCGGGTCGGCGCCCGCGTCTGGGTTGTGCTCGCGCTCGGCGTCGCCGGCTGCGCCTTGCTGTTGGCGCCCGGTTTGGGTCGAGGTGGGGGCGCGTCGTCGGCCGGCGGGCTTTGGGCGCTCGGCGCGGTTGCCCTGTCCGCGGCGGCGCATCTCACCGTGCGCAAGCTCGGGCGTTCCGACCGCCCGGCCGTGGTCGTCTTGTGGTTCCAGCTGTTGATGACGGTCGGCACCGCGCTCGCGCTCGGGGCGGTGGTAGGTCGTGGGCCTCGGCTCGCGCCCGCCGCGTGGCCGGCCGTCGTGGGCGTTGGTTTGAGCGCCGTCGCGGGACAATTCCTCCTCACGACGGCCTACCGACGCGAACGCGCGGGCACCGTGGCCGCGGCGTCGTATGTCCAGGCGGTGTGGGCGCTTCTCGTCGACCTGATCGTCTTCGGACGCGTACCCACGGGACGGGGGGTCACGGGCGGCGCCCTCATCGTCGCGGGCGGCCTTCTGTTGTCGATTCGCCATCGTGACCGCGGCGGCCGGCCAAAAAGGTAGGTGAGCGCGGATTCGATGAACATGCCGCTGGTCGGCGTGTTCAGCGGCTGAGACGGCGCCTCATGCCGCGCTGGCAGAGAACGATGGACGTCGCGGTGAGCAGGACGATGGCGAGAAGGGAAGGCGCGGCCGTCGCCGGGTCGAAGGTCCCGCGGACGAGGGGGCGAACGATGGCGACCACGTGCGTCAGCGGGAGCACCAACGCCAAGCCCTGGGCCCACCGTGGTGTCTCCGCCAAGGGGAAAAAGATCCCACTGAAAAGGAACATCGGAGCGATGACCAGCGTGAAGTAATAATTGAAGAACTCGTAGCTGCGCGACACGCTGGTCACGGCGAGGGCCATGGCGGCGAACAACACGCCCGCGGCAAACGCGAGGGGCAGGGCGCCGAGCGCCGACCACGCGGGCGCCAGTCCGAAGGCCGCGACGACGATGAGCACACACGTGGCGCCCACCAGGGACTTGATGCCTGCGAATACGAGTTCTCCGGCGACGAGTTCGGAGATCGTGATCGGGGTCGCGAGGAGGGCGTCGTAGGTCGACTGAACGGTGAGCCGGGTGTACGCCCCGTAGGTCATCTCGAACGTCGCGGTGTACATGACGGTGCTGACGACGAGGCCAGGAGCGATGAACTCGGCGTAGGACATGCCCCCGAGGTCGCGGACGATCGTGCCGAGGCCAAAGCCCAGGGCCACCAAGTACAGCACCGGTTCGCCGAAGTTGCCGACGACGCTGGCGCCGGCGTAGGCACGCCAGACGATGAGATTGCGCGCGACGACCGCCGTGACGCCCTGCAGGTAGCCGCGCGGGGTCGAAGAAGGTCTCAATCGAGGAGTTCCCGCCCGGTGAGTTGAAGGAACACGTCTTCCAGCCCCGCCCGGCGAACACGGCACGACCAGGCTCGTTGGCGAGCATGCTGCGTCAGTCGGTCGAGCCGGGGGTCCGCGGGGTCACGGAAAAAGAAGACCCACTGGTCGCCGGAGCGCACGGGCGTCAGCTCCAGGCGAAGCGCGACGTCTTCCGCCTCTCGGCCGGTCGAGGTCTCCTCTGGTGGCGTGGCCGACGAACCGGCGAACGGGAGCGTGAGTTCGACCACTTCTCGGCCGACGTGTTCCTCGATCAGGGCGGCGGGGGCCCCGGAGGCCAAAATTCGCCCCCGGTCCATGACGACCAGCCGGTCACACAATCGTTCGGCCTCGTCCATGTAGTGGGTGGTCAGCAGCAACGTGCAGCCGCGCTCGCGCAATTGCCGCAGTTTCTGCCAGATGAGGTGGCGCGCCTGTGGATCGAGTCCGGTCGACGGCTCGTCGAGGATCACCAGTTCCGGTTCGTTGACGAGGCTACGGGCCAGCGTGAGCCGGCGTTTCATCCCGCCGCTCAGTTCGGACACCGCCACGTCGGCCTTGTGCTCCAGCTGCATCAGGGCGAGCAGCTCCTGGGCGCGTCGTCGTGCCTCACGGCGCGGTACCCCGAAGTAGCGGGCGTACACGAGGAGGTTGTCGCGCACCTGGAGATCGGGGTCGAGGTTGTCCTCCTGAGGGCACACGCCGATGCGCTGCCGAATGCGTTTGCCATCCACCGCGGGGTCGAGCCCCAGCACTTCGAGCTGCCCCCCGGTGCGCCGCGCGACGGCCTGCAGCATGCTCATGGTCGTCGTTTTGCCCGCGCCGTTGGGGCCGAGAAAGCCGAAGAATTCACCCGCGCCGATCTCGAAGTCGATGCCACGCACCGCGACCACCTCGCCGTAGCTTTTTTGGAGGCCTCGCGCCGCGACGACGACCGGCGCCGTCACGGCGGGGCGACCGTCTCGCTCGCCATGGGCGCGACGAGCAGCACGAGATCACTGCGCCGCACCCGGCGCTCGGAGCCCAAACGGTCGGCCACGTCGACGTTCTCACCGTTGATGTCGCGAACCCGGACGGGGGTCCAGCGGCGACCCGGCTCGGCCCGGGCGAGGGCCCATTGGCCCGCGGCGACCACGGGCGGCGCGCCAGGGTCGGGAAGGGGGACGACGGCGGTCAAGCTCACGTTGCGGTCGTCCCAGTGACCACCCCGCCACGCGACGCGTACGCGATCGGCGCGCGGCATGACGGCGACCACGTCGGCTTCGTACCAGGACGTGTCGACGAAGTGAGCCAGTACCCTCTGATCGACGCGAGGGACGAAGCCTTTCGGGGCTCGGGGGGCCCCCGCGGCGGCGAATGCGTCGTCGAAGGCGCGGCCCGCGGCACGCCGTTCGAGGAAGGATGCGAGCTTGGTTTCGGTCGCCGCCGCGATGGCGCGCGCCCGCTTCGTCAATTCGAGGTTGCGATGTCGGTTGCCCCAACCGTCCTCGACCGCGTCGCCACGCTCCCGACACGGGAACCACGATTCTGGCCCGCCCGGCGCGCGCTCCAGCGCGGGGTTGATGAGACACAGGCCAACGGGGGCGCGCTCGCCCCGGACAAAGATGGCTTCGCCGGCTGCGGTGCGCTCCGCGGCGGGCGGGGCCGGTGATGGTGGGGCGCTGGTCGGGGACGAGGGGCCGACGGGCGCAGGATCCAGGACGACGACGGCGTCGTCCCGCCGCACGACGGTCACCTTCCCGGGGGCATATTTCTGGGCGCCTACGGCCACGACGACGGAGGCATCTGCGGACAAGACCGTCGACAGCGCTTCGTTGTCCGTGCTCGCCGAGGGGGTGGCGGACGCCGACGTACCCACGCCCGCGTCCGCACGCTCGCCCCCGCATCCGCCGTTGCCGCCGCTGCAGGCGGCCCCCACGGCCACCCAGAGAAGGGCGCGTCGCCGCCGCTGCGTCGTCGGCGCCCGCCCGCAATGCTCTGAGCCGTAGGCACCCGAGAGGGGGCGGGCTGAATGGCGCCGTGGCCACATCGACGGATCGGTACCACGCCGCGCCCGCCTCCGACAGGAGGCGTTCTTGCGGCAGTGGCCCCGACCCGCTAGCGAAGCCAGATGCTGCGCCCGGGTCGACGTGCTCGTGCCGCCGATGGCGCCTCCGGTGGGGTCGCCGACGGGACCGCCGTTCCGATTCCGGCGCGTGCCATCGGGGATTGCGCCCACGGCGGCAGCGGCGCTCGCGTGTTCCGCGTCGCGTCCGTGCTCGTGTTGGCGGGGTGGAGCGTGGGCTGCGACCACGGCGACGACACCGCTTCATCGGCCTCTCCGGAACCGAGTGCGGTGACGGCCGTCGCCGTCGCCGCATCGCCCCGCGACGCTCCGCCGGAGCCCTCCCCCACGTGTCGCGACACCCCCGGGTGTCTCGAGGAAGGGCAATGCGGGGGGGACCCGGGGGCGTGTCGCGCCACCTCGGATGAGGACTGTCGCCGCGCGCGGGTGTGCGGCGATTGGGGGTTGTGCGTCGCGCGCGAGGGGCGTTGTGAGGCGGGGGATCACACGGACTGCGAGGCATCGTACACGTGCAAAATGCGCGGGCGCTGCAGTGCCGACCAGGGGCGGTGCGTGGTGAAACGAGACCGAGACTGTCGCGGCAGTCACGTGTGTCGGTACGAGAAGAAATGCACGGCTAAGCGGGGCTGGTGCCGCCGGGAGTGACGTCGCGGTCGTCTCTTGACCCCGCGTCGCCCATGCGCCCGGTGGCGCCGTCCGTGCCTCCCCCGTCGGCGCCCGGTCCTCCTCCGCGGCTCGGCCTGGGGGCGACCCTGTCGCTCGTCGTCGCCAGCATGGTGGGCACGGGCGTCTTCACCACCACTGGGCTTCTCGTGGACGACATCCCGTCGGCCCCGGGCCTCCTGCTGTGCTGGGCGGTGGCGGGGCTCGCCTCGCTTGCGGGCGCCCTCTGCTACGCCGAACTTGGAACCGCGATGCCGCAGAGCGGAGGCGAGTATCGGTTTTTGAGCGTGCTCGTGCACCCTGCGCTCGGCTTTCTGTCGGCGTTCGTCTCGCTGGTGGTCGGCTTTGCGGCGCCTCTCGCGGCGCTCGCGCTCGCCTTCGGCAGCTACCTCGCGGCGGTGGTGCCCGATGTGCCGGCGAGCGTCAGCGCGCCCGTGTTGGTGGTGGGAGCTTCGGCCCTCAACGCGTGGCGGGTATCGGCGGGGGCGCGGGTGCACGCCGGGCTGACCGTGCTCAAGGTGGGGGCCATCATCGGGTTGATCGGGGCGGGCATGGCGCTCGGCGATCCGGCGGGACTCGATCGCGGCGATTCCCTGTCGGACGTGGTGGCGACGCCCGGGTTCGCGCTCGGGCTCGTTTACGTGTCTTTCTCGTATACGGGCTGGAATGCGGCGGCCTACGTGACCGGGGAGGTCCGCGACCCGGCCCGCACGTTGCCCCGCGCGCTCGTCGCGGGCACGGCCCTGACGACGGTGATCTACGTCGCGCTCAACGCCGCGTTCCTGATGGCGACGCCGCTCGACACGCTGCGGGGGCGGGAGGATGTGGGGCACGTTGCCGCCACGGCCCTCTTCGGGACGATGGGGGGAAAGCTGATGAGCCTCATCATCGCGGTGGGCCTCGTGTCGACCGTAGGGGCGCTGGTCGTGACCGGACCCCGTGTTTACGAAGCGGTGGGGCGTAGCTACCCCGCGCTGCGTCTCCTCGCCCGTCGGCGGGGTCGTGAAGGGGGGCCGGCACATGCCATCGCGCTCCAAGCGAGCCTCGCGCTCGTCTTCATGGCGGGCGCCTCGTTGCGGGAGCTGCTCGGCTACATCGGCTTCACGCTCTCCGTCTTTTCGGCGCTGACGGTGGGCAGCCTCTTCGTGCTCCGTCGGCAGGGGACGGTGGCCCCATTTCGGACGTGGGGGTACCCCTTCACACCGCTCGTTTTTCTCGCCCTCATGGGGTGGATGGTTGGTTCCGCGGTGTGGGTGACGCCATGGGTGTTGGCAGGCGCGGCGGCGACGTGTGTGGTTGGCCTCGTGCTGCACCGGTTGACCACCGCGATGGCACGCGACGTGGCCCGAGGCTAGCCTCGTCGCGTGGAAGCTCCCCCGGTCGACCTCCAGCGGTTCGGCGTGACGGAATCGGGCTCGGTGCGGGTCGACAAGTGGCTCTGGGCGGCTCGGATGTTCAAGACGCGTTCGCAGGCGGCGAAAGCGTGCACCGCCGGTCACGTGAAGATGGACGGCGACTCCGTGAAGGCATCGAAGACGGTCAAGGTCGGCGACCGCCTCGAAGCGGTGACGCCGGCGGGGGTGCGGGTGCTGGTGGTTGTGCGGCTCGCCGAGCGACGGGGGCCGGCGTCGGTGGCACGGGCACTGTACGAGGACCATTCCCCTCCGCCCCCGCCGCGGGAAGAACGCGCCTTCGCGCGCCGCGACCGCGGGGCGGGACGTCCCGCCACGCGGGAGCGACGACGTCTCATTCGGCTGCGCGGCCGCGACTGACCCGCTGACACCCCGTGGTAGGATTTTCAACGGGTCATGCCAGCCACGACCACGACGCTCGAAGAAGCTCTCGGAGCCAACGTCCGCTCCGGCGAGGTCGTGAACGGGAAGTATCGACTGCAGCGGGTGCTCGCCAGTGGCGGCATGGGCGTGGTCGTGAAAGCGCATCACCTCGCCCTCGACGAACCCGTGGCGATGAAATTTCTCACGCCGGGCGAACGACGCAACGAAGCCTCTTTGGTCCGTTTCGAGCGGGAGGCCCGTGCGGCGTTTCGACTTCAGAGCGAGCACGTCTGTCGGATTTACGACGTGGGGCGACACGGCGAGCTCCCGTTCATGGTGATGGAGTATCTCGAGGGACGTGACCTCGGGCGGATCCTGGAGCGCCAAACGCCTCATGCGACGGCGGATGCCGTGGGACTTGTCCTCCAAGCGCTCGAAGCCGTGGCCGAAGCCCATGCCCACGGCATCGTGCACCGCGATCTCAAACCCGAGAATTTGTTCATGGCGCGCCGTCCCGACGGTCGACCGATTCTCAAGGTCCTGGACTTTGGCTTGTCGAAGCGCCACGCGGATGCGGCGGCGGACGAACCCGGGGGTCGCGAGCGCACGGTGACGCGCACCCAACAGATCATGGGGACCCCTGAGTACATGGCCCCCGAGCAGTGGATGAGCGCCCGCGACGTGGGACCCGCGAGCGACCAGTGGTCGCTCGGCGTGATCCTTTATGAGCTGCTCACCGGTTTGCAGCCGTTTGCCGAGGAGAACGTGGCCCAGCTCTGCGCCAGAGTACTGCGCGGTGAGGTCGAGCCGATCGGGTCGTATCGCCATGATGTACCCGCCGCCCTCGAGGCGGCGGTCCGGCGTACGCTGGCCAAAGATCCCGAGGAGCGATACCCACACCTCGGTGCCTTTGCCGCGGCGATCGCCCCCTTCGGTCACGCTCCTGAGGCGATGGTGCGTCAACGTCGTATCGAACGAATGCTCAACGTCACGACGGCGTTGGAGGTGGGCGAGATCGCCCTGGCGGTGACGGACGCCCCCGCGTCGCAGGGTGCTCCCGCTCGAGGCGAGGAGCGCGCGCGCCTGGCCGCGCTTCGGGAGACCGAGCTCATGATGGACCGCGACGTCCTCGCCGAGGAAATGGCGGCCCATCGCGCCGCGGTGGCGGGACGCGCCACGACGATCCGCCGGGCGAGAGGTACGGCAGCCCCACCGGTCGTCCCATCGGACGTCCCCACGCAACGGTTGGCGGTGCCTTCTTCACCCGCGGCGGCGCTGGCGTCGTCGGGGGTGGCGTCCGCCGCCGCGGCGTCGCCATCGGCCTCGACGGCGCGGTCGGGGTCGCGGGCGCGCATGCCCGCCGCCGCCTACGGGTCGGGGATGGGATACGAGGCGCCTCCGTCGTCATCCGCGTTGACGCAGGTCGACCCGCGGCCTCGGCCGCCGTCATCGCCGGTGCTGTTGATCGCGGTGGTCTCCGCGGTGGCGTTGATCATGACGATGCTCATCGTCGTCGCGGTGCTCGTCTGACGCCGTGCTCGTACGAGGCAGTGCACGCGCCCCGAATCGAATTGCGCGGAACGGGAGCCTCGCCTACACCGTGCGCGGCGGGGAAGCCCCACCGACCATGACGTACCGGGAGCGAACCACGGGGAACGGCGGCCCCACCACGGGTCGCCGAGGGATCGGGTCCATCGGAGGTCGGGAACCAAGCGTCGGCACCCTCGCGCTCGTCCTCGGCGTGGTGGCGACGACGGCCGGGTGCCCCACGGCGGTGGCGCCTCCTGCGCCCGCCCCTTCGCCACCGGCAACGCCGGCGCCGCGAACGCCCTGCGAACTCGGTCCCGCGGAAGCGTGCCTCGAGCGCGCCGAGGAAGAGGGGAAGAACGACCGACCGGAGCGGGCGCTGGAATTGCTGGTCCAGGCGTGTGATGCCGGTTCGGGGCTCGGTTGCCTGCGAGCAGGGAAGTCTCGCTACGAGGGCGTCTGGGTCGAAAAAAACCGCGCGCGGGCCCTCGATCTCTACCGCGCGGGGTGCGCTCTCGAGGATGGGCGCAGCTGCGACGCGGCCGGCATGATGCTGCTTCGGGGGGAAGACACGGAGAAAGACGTGGCGGGGGCCGTGATCCTCCTCGCCAAGGCCTGCGAAACGGCCTTTCTGCCCAACAGTTGCCGGCTTTCCGGGGCGTTGCTCGCGCGAGGGGATGAGGTCGAAGCCGATCCGGAGCGCGCGGGCGCCCTGCTTCGGTTGGGCTGTGACCTCGAGGACCGAAGCGCGTGCGTCGAACTCGGCGTGCTCTACTTCGGCGAAAAACTCGGGGCAGACAAGCTCGACCGGGCCGCCAACCTTTTTGCCCACGCTTGTCGACGGGGCTCTGCGGTGGCGTGTCGCAACGCCGGGGTCACCCACCTACGGGGCAAAGGGACGCCGAAAGACGAGGTCGCTGCGATCCAAGCGATGGAAGAAGGTTGCAAGCTCCGCGACGAGCCGGCCTGTATGGCCTTCGCGCGCATGCTCGAAGAGGGAACGGGCGTTGCCGCGGCCGATGCGGCCCGTGCGGTTGAGGTGCGCCGCGAGAGCTGCGACCGCGGCTTCGAGAAGGCGTGCCAGCAAGGGAAGAAGGAGCGCGCGAAAAAGGAGCGCCCGAAGAGAGCGCCCGGTCAACCGGTGCGCTGAATGATGTGGTACCCGAATCCGGTCTCGACGACGTCGCTGGTGGCGCCCACCGCGAGCGCGAAGGCCGTGTCTTCGAAGGCCTTGACCATCTGGCCCCTACCGAACGCACCCAAGTCGCCCCCTTTGGCCGATGAGGGACAGTCGGAGTGCTGACGGGCGAGGGTGGCGAATTCCGCCCCCTCGTCGAGGCGTCGCTTGATGTCGGCGATGAGGTTCTGCGCGTCGGCTTGGCTTCGGGTGGCGGTGGACCGCTCGGAGCCCTGGTACATGAGGAGGATGTGCGATGCGTTGACTCGGTCACTCATCCGAGCGTCTTAACACGTCCCTCAAAGCAGACCGCGGATGCATTCGGTAAAGGATTCGCACGCTGAACGCTCGGTACAGGCCCGAGCCTTGGCGCGATCTTCCTCAGTGGCGGCATCGACTTTTTCCCGGCATCGGTCGCGGCACGCGGGGATGAAGTCGGACGCTTCGGGGGCGACTTCCGGTGGCATTTCGGCCACCAGACAGGCGTAGAGGCGTGCGCACACCCGGCGGCAAAACGAGGTCGTCGTTTCCGTGGCGTCGCCCGCGCTTTCCCCGTCTGCGGCACCGCTTTCGTCCCCTTCTTCCCGGGACGCGTCGTCGTTGTCGTCCTTATCGACCCCGTCGCCGTCCTTGGCGCCGACGGACGTGTTGCGGGCCGCCACGGCATCGCCGCCACCGTCCCCTTCATCGTCGTCGCGCGGAGGCGTCGCCGCCGTCGGGGGTTCTGTCGAGGGTTGAGGGGACGGCCCTCCGGTGGCGGCGCTGGCGCTTGCGCTCGGAGCGGTAGAAGACGCCGCCGCCGAGGGCCGTTCGGCGGCGCGCTTCAGCGCGGCGCGCTCTTGCCGGGCGAGCGCCCGCGCGCTCGGCGCCGCAGGGGTGTCGCTCGTCCAAGAAGAAGCGCCGTGCGGCCGCGAGGAACAGCTCAGGACGACCCCGAGGGCGGCGCTCCCCGCCATCGACAGGATGCGCGCCCTCTCCCCGGGAGCCCTTCGCCACGAGTTCGTGTCGCTGTTCCGCCGCATCGATGCCCCCCATACCGCGGACCTTCGGGGAGAGCTTGCGCAAATGAACCGTGACCGAAGGTAGCGGCCCTCGGCGCCACGTGGGTGGGTTGTCGTCCCCCGGGTTTGCCCTTACCTTCCCTTCATGGTGCTAGAGGGAGGCGTAGATGCGGCCACGCGCAACGGCCTCCGGCAGCGCCTCCGTGCGAGTGGGCTCCGTGCGACCCCCGCGAGGCTCGCGACCTACGAAGTGCTGTGGGCTCGCGCGACGCCTCTAACCCACGCGGAGGTGCACGCGGTGCTCGCCGACCAAGGGCTCGAGCGCACCACCGTTTACCGCAACCTGATCGACCTTACCGAGGCGGGTCTTGTCGCGCGTACCGACCTCGGCGACCACACGTGGCGGTTCGAACGCAAAGCCGAAGGCCAGGCCACGGCGTCCCACGCGCATTTCGTGTGTGTGGACTGCGGCGAAGTCTCCTGCATCGATGGGGTCCACGTCGCGGTCGACGGCGCGGCGCCACGCGCCGTGGCATCGCAGGATGTCGAGGTGCAGATCCGCGGTCGGTGCGATGGCTGTGCCGACGCCACCTCGTCGTCGTCGTAGCGCCACCTCGCGACGAAGGCGCGCTGGGCCCCTCAGCGGCGCTGGGCCCCTCAGCGGCGCTGGGCCCATCAGCGGCGCTGGGACCATCAGCAGCGCGCGGGGATGCCGTGAAATTGCAATCATAGGCACGCCGGGGTACGACCTTGCCCACGGTGATTACCTGCTCCGCGTGCGGCAAACAGAACCAAGATCACTATCGATTTTGTCTGGGGTGTGGCGCCGAGTTGCCACGGGGAAAGCCGTCGCAGCCCGAGGCCACGGCGTCGCCGCCCGCGGTGGTCCCTGCAGGCGGGGTGGCCCCGGCGGCCGCGGCGATCCCAGGCGCGCACTCGAGCGCCCACCCAGGCCCTGGGCCCACGGGGGCGTCCCCCTCGGATGAGCCGCCGACCGTCCGCGCCGATGCCGCGCCCGGAAACGCCGCGGGATGGGCCCCGAATGCTTCCCCGCCCGCGGCTGCCCCGAATGCTGTTGCCCCGAATGCCGTTGCCCCGAATGCGGGGGCGCCGGCGGGTCCAGCCGCTCCGCTGGCGGCGGCGACGTCCGACGACGTTGCTCCCCCGCCGCCGGAAGCGGCGGCCGTTGCGGTAGCGGCCAACCCGCCGCCGCCGACGGCACTCCCCCCTGGCGCATGCCCAGAGTGCGGCTACGTCAATCCTCCGACCAATCGCTTCTGTGCGTCCTGTGGCTACCGCCTCGACGAGGTGAACAAGAAGGTGGCGCCGGCGGCCGCAGCGGTGGTGGCGCCCGACGAGGTCCAAGCGCTGCTGGTCGCGCTCGACCCCGAGGGCAACGAAGTGGGTCGACACACGCTCGAGCCTGGCGAGCATCGCCTCGGTCGGGCGTCTGGCGGGATCTTCGGTGCCGACGCGTATTTGTCACCGCAGCACGCCAAGTTTTCGTTCGATGGCCGAACCCTGCAAGTGGCCGACCTGGACTCGCTCAACGGGATCTTTCGCAAGCTTCTCGGAGACCAGGAGGCGGCGCTGGCCTCCGGGCAGCGATTTCGCATCGGTCAGGAACTGCTGCAGTTCGACGCCATCGGGCCCGAGGAGCCCGATGCCCACGGGGTCGCCCGTCAGGGGGCGCCGGCCGAAGGGGTCATCGGCCGGCTCAGCCTGGTCGTCGGGCGGTCTACGGCGCAACCTTCGTTCCCGGTCACCGAGCGAGGCATCCACCTGGGCCGCGAACGCGGCGATTTGCTCTTCCCCGAAGACGGCTACGTCTCGGGCCTACATTGCACCCTCATCTACGACGACGGCGACGTCTTCGTCCGCGACCTCGGCAGTTCCAACGGTACCTTCGTACAGCTCGTGAAAGAGACGGAGCTCCGAAATGGGGACGTCCTCCTCATGGGCCAGCAGCTCTACCGCGTCACCATTTGACCTCCGCGGGTCAGGGGCGAGCCGTCACGTTCTCGCGGCCGCTCGAGCCCGCAGCCACGGCGAGGGTTTGCTCGACCGAGTTCCCGACGAGAGGCTAGACCCATCACGTGCCTGTTCTCGTCGCCGGAATTCTCGCGCTCTGGGTCGGCCCGCTGCTGCTGCGGTTCGTCGGCTCGCAACGTTCGCGGGTGTGGGCGGCCCTCGACGCCTTCGTGGTGACGGCGCTGCTCGGCCTCGTCGGGTTGCACCTCCTCCCCGAGGCGCTGGTCCACGGGGGATGGTTGGCCGCCCTCCTCGCGGTGGTCGGCTTGTTGCTCCCGGGCCTGGTCGAGGAGCGCGCGGCGCGACCGGGCATCATGGCGGGCGTCGCGGTCCTCGGCTTCGGCCTGCACGCCATGCTCGACGGCGCGGCCCTCGCGCACGGCCACCACGGGGGACACGGCGGCGAGCCCGCGCATCACGGTGAGTTGCTCGCCTTGGGCGTGGTGTTGCATCGGCTCCCGCTGGGACTCGCGCTCTGGTGGGGGCTTCGGCCCCGATTCGGCGCGCGGGTTGCCGCCGGCGCCTTGGCGTTTGTCACCGCGGTCACCACGCTCGGCTTCGGCGCCGCCGACCTCCTCACCTCGCTTCCGCCGCGGCCCCTCGCGGCCTTTGAGGGCCTCGTGGCGGGTTCCCTGTTGCACGTGGTGTTGGGACACGTCCCGACCCCGGTGGGACGCTTCGCCCGGGGCCCGGCCGCCACCGTCGGTGCGCTCGCGGCCGCGGCCGTGACCTACGGCGTGGTATCCGCTCACCCGGTCGCCCGAGAGATGGGGGAGAAGCTGGACGCGACCCACGCCTTCGCGGTGTTGGCGCTGGAGAGCGCACCGGCGTTGCTCGTCGCGTTCACGTTCGCCGGCCTCCTGCAGGTGTTCATCGGCACGGCATCGACGCGGTGGCTGGCGCGAGGCAACGCGGCGACGCAGGCGGTGAAAGGGATGGCCTTTGGTCTGCCCTTGCCGATCTGTTCCTGCGGGGTGCTCCCGGTGTACCGAAGCCTCGTCGTCAAAGGCGTGCCGGCCGCAGCGGCGATGTCATTTCTCGTCGCCACCCCTGAGCTCGGTCTCGACGCGATCCTCTTGAGTGTCCCTCTGCTCGGAACAGAACTCACGGCGGTGCGTGTGGTGGCCGCCGCCTTGGTGGCCTTCGTGACGGGATCATGGATTGGGCGCATGATCCCGCCGTCGCCCTCGAGCGTGCCCCCCTCGACGGTGCCTCCCGACGCCTCGCTCGCCGAGCGGGTCCGAGCGGGCCTGCGCTTCGGACTCTCCGAACAAGTCGACCACATCGGGCCGTGGGTGGTCGCCGGGCTCGTGATCGCCGCCCTCGTGGAGCCACTCACGGATGAGGGGTGGCTCGCGACCCTTCCGTCCGCGGTCCAAGTGCCGGTGATGGCTGCGGTGGGCTTGCCGACCTACGTGTGTGCGTCGGGCGCGACCCCGTTGGTCGCCGTCTTGTTGCACAAGGGTCTCTCCCCGGGGGCCGCCATCGCCTTCCTGTTGACGGGGCCTGCGACCAACATCACGACCTTCGCGCTCCTGCGTGACCTGCACGGTCGTCGTACCGCAATGCGGTTTGGCTTGGTGGTGGCGCTGCTCGCGGTGGCGCTCGGCTTTGTCGTCAACGCGCTGCTGGGGCGTGGCGCTTCCGGCGCGAACGACCTGCACGACATCGCCGCAGAGGGGGCGACCTGGCTTCAAGTCGCCGCCGCGTTCGCGTTGGCGGGGCTGTTTTTGGCCTCGTTGTGGCGGCAGGGTCCGCGCGGCGTGCTGGCTCAAGTGTTGACGCCACACGATCACAGCCATCACGGGCACGAGCATCACCACCACGGTTAGGAAGCGTCCGAGGTGGTCAGGTCGCTCGGCGGGGCGTCAGCTCGCTGTCGGCGTCGCGGTTGTGGTGTCACACGGTTGGCGGGCGTGCCCGCCCCGCGACGCGCTCCCCTCTGCGCTCGTCGTGTCTGCCGTTCCGGGCCGCGGCGCCGCCCGGGGGCCTCGTCTCGACCATGATGGGCCGCGGTCTGGGCGCCAGGCTACCGCGACCCGGGGCGCTGGCACGGCCTTTGGAACCATGCGCGGCATGCCCGACGTCCTCGAACCCCTCCGTCATCACGCCTACGCGCTCGGCGACGACGACGTACTCGCCCGCGAGGCGGCGCAACAGCTCGCGAAGCTGCCCCAACTCCAGCTCGTGGGCGAGCTGTGGTGCGAACTCCGCGGTCTCGGGTGTCCCTGGTGGGCTCCCGAACTCCTGCGGGCGTGGTGGCCGGCCGCGCAACGCATGAGGTGGTTGACCCAGCGAGCCGACCTCCGCCAGCGGATCACCACCGCCCTCACGGGCCTCGCGCCCAACGCCGCGCGCAAGCGGGGACCGACGTTTCAGGCGGAGCTCATCGACGCCGTGGTCGACGAAGGCGACGTGAGCGCCGCCCAATTCGAGCAGGCGTTTAATCCCTTCGACCTCGTCGTGTACGGACCCGTGGGTGACGTGTGGCGGGCGTTTCGTGCCTCGCTCCCGCTCGAGGGCTCCGGAGCTGCCCTCGAGCGCCTCACCGCTTGGTTGTTGCGCGCGCTCCTCGCCGATCGGTCTTCGGGCTACGAGCACCTGAAACGGCGGCCCATTCTTTCTCCTTGGGACCTGCGCACCGCCATCGAGGGTGATGTGTGGCACACGAGAATGCCGCTGGAGCTCCGGGTCGCGATCGACGAGGCCCGTTTCCGCCAGGAGAAGATGCGACCGGGGCGCGCGTTTGGCGCGCGTCACGACCTCGCGATCGCCGTCCCCGACCAGATCGCGGCCCACATTCCCCTCGTGGACCTCGTGGGCGTGCTCGAGCGGGCGGAGCGCGCGATGGGATTCGAGCCCGCGGCGCAACAGGAGTTGCTGCCGCGCGAGAGCGACACCCGGGCGCTCGCGAGCTGGCCGACCACCGCGGCGGGGACCCGCGCGACGACGGCCGCCGCGGCGGCGACGACGGCGTCGGAGGCGCCGAGGTCGAACTGGACGGCCGAAGAAGTGGCGTGATGTTCGTGGCGCCGCGGGCGCGAACGTCTCGAGGTCACACCCCGCCGCGTCGGAGCCAGACGGCGGCCTCGCGCGCGAAGTAGGTGAAGATGACGTCGGCCCCGGCGCGACGGATCGCGGTCAAGCTCTCGAGCACGACGCGCGGCTCGTCGAGCCATCCGCGTTCGGCCGCGGCCTTGAGCATCGCGTACTCGCCGCTGACTTGGTAGGCGGCCACGGGGAGCGACGTCGTTTCCCGCATCACGCGAATGACGTCGAGATAGGGAAGGGCCGGTTTGACCATCAGGATGTCGGCCCCCTCGAGTTCGTCGAGCGCGATCTCGCGGCGTGCCTCCCGGACGTTGGCGGGGTCCATCTGGTACGTTTTTTTGTCCCCGAACTTCGGGGCCGAGGCGAGGGCATCACGGAAGGGTCCGTAAAAGGCCGAGGCGTATTTCGCCGTGTACGACAGAATGGAGACGTTTTCGTGGCCGGCCTGGTCGAGGGCGTCGCGAATGGCGCCCACGCGGCCGTCCATCATGTCGCTGGGGGCGATGATGTCCGCGCCGGCCTCGGCCTGACAGACGGCCTGGCGCGTCAAGACGGCGACGGTTTCGTCGTTGAGAATGCGTCCTTCGCGGACGAGGCCGTCGTGACCATCGCTGGAGTAGGGGTCGAGAGCGACGTCGGTGCAAAGGGTGAGCGCATCCCCGAATCGTGAGCGGAGACGGCGAAGGGCCCGGGGGATCAAGCCTTCGTCGTTGTAGGCTTCCTCGCCTCCGGGTGACTTGAGGGCGTCTTCGACGGCCGGAAAGAGCACGACGGAACGGATCCCATCGGCGAGGGCGCCTTCGATTTCGGCTTCTAGGCCTTCGAGGTCGTGACGGGCACAACCCGGCATCGAGGGGATGGGCTGAAGGCCCTTTCCCGCGTGGACGAACAGCGGCAAAACGAAGTGCTCGGGGCCCAGATGCGTCTCGCGATGTAGGGCGCGGGTGGCTTCCGATTTTCGGTTGCGGCGAGGACGGATGCGCATGGGGCAGAGTCTCCTGTCGGTCGAGGCCAAGGCACCGTCGGTGGCGCCGAAGGGGTGAGCCCCTTACGTTTATCGGCGGAGCGACGCTCATGTACACGATCACCAGCGGCATTTTCATCCACTTCGGTCATCACATCCGCGGCCACGATGGCCCGTGCATCTCGCTTCATGGCCACACGTGGCAGTTCCAAGTCACCGTGCAGGCCACCGAGCTCGACGACCAGGGCTTCATCCTCGACTTCGACAAGCTGCAGGCGCGCGTTCTCGACCCGTGTCACGCGCTTCTCGACCACGGCTTCGCGATGGGCGCCGACACGTGGAGCGAAACGAAGGACGACTTCACCAACCTGGGCGAGAAATTCGTCCGGACCCGACACGAGACCATTGGCAGCCTCGGCGACCGTCAGCCTGGTTTCGAGGGCGAGCTGATCGGCGCCCGCAACGAGTGGCCCGGCGGCGTCAAAGTCGCGGTCTTCCCCTTTACCCCGACCTCGGAACGACTCGCCAAGTGGCTGTTCGAGCTCGGCCAAAAGGTCGTGGGTGACGACCGGGTGAGCCTCCAGTCGGCGCGGATCTTCGAGACGATGCATCCGGTTGAGTTCGTGGCCGAGTACCGGCCTTGACGGGCGACGGGTCGTCGCCTCGGCGTGCGCCGCGATGACCCGACGGGTGACTTGCATCGCGCGCCGCCGCCGGCGCACCATTCGACCATGGCTCGACAGGCGCGAAAGCAAGTCGTCCTCGTGACCGGGGCGGGGGGCGAGGTCGGCAACGGCCTCATCGAGCGCCTCGCCGCGCGGGCGGGCTACGACATCCTCGCCCTGGACCTGAAGGACGTCGGTCCCCCCATCGGTGACCTCTGCCAAGCCCGCATCGTCGGCGACATCCTCGACCAGCGTCTGCTCGAGCGCTTGGTCAGCGAGTACGAGATTCACGCCATCTTTCACCTCGCCGCCCTCCTCTCCACCCGCGCCGAGTTCACGCCCGAAACCGCCCACGAGGTCAACGTTCGGGGGACGCTCAACTTGCTCAAGCTCGCCGTCGAGCAGTCTCGTTGGCACGGGAGACCGGTGAAGTTTCTCTTTCCGAGTTCGATCGCGGTGTACGGGATTCGCGACCGGGCGATGAAAGATGCGGCGGGGCCCGTGGCCGAAGCAGAGCACTTGGTTCCGACCACGATGTACGGCTGCAACAAGCTCTACTGCGAGCATCTCGGCCGCTACTACGCGCGCCACTATCGGCAGCTGGCGGTGGCGAGCGACCAACCAGGCGTCGACTTTCGCGCGTTGCGGTTTCCTGGCTTGATCAGTGCGTTCACGGCCCCGCACGGGGGCACCTCCGACTACGGGCCTGAGATGATTCACGCCGCCGCCCAGGGCGAAGCCTACGCCTGCTTCGTGCGCGAGACGGCGACCATTCCCTTCATGGCGATGCCCGACGCCATCGATGCCTTGTTGCGCCTGATGGAGGCGCCGCGCGAACAGCTGTCCCGCCACGTTTACAACGTGATGGCCTACAGCCCCAGCGCGGCGACCTTCGCGCGTTTGGTGACCGCCGCCTTTCCGACCGCCGACATCACCTTCGCCCCCGACGAGAAGCGGCAGGCCATCGTCGACACCTGGCCCGCGGCGCTCGACGTCACGAGCGCCGAGCGGGATTGGGGCTTCGAGGCCGCGTACGACCTCGAGCGTACCTTCGACGACTATCTCGTCCCCAACGTCCGACGCCGCTACGGCGTTTGAGCGGCGATCGCCTCCTGCAGAGAAGCCGCGAGGGCGCGGCCATCGTCGCCATCGAGCTGTCCCGCCGGCCAACGGACGCCGAGGCCGGCCTCGCCGGAGGGCTTGGGGATGATGTGAAAGTGGACGTGAAAGACGGCCTGATGGGCGAGCGGGCCGTTGTTCTGGAGCACGTTGTACGCTTCGGTCCCGGTGACCTGTTTCACAGCGCGACACAAGCGAGGCAGCACCCGACCGATGGCGGCGCTGGCATCGTCGCTGAGCGCATCCAACGTCGCGGCCGGCTCTTTGGGAATGACCAGCGTGTGACCGCGACTCAGCGGACCCACGTCGAGAAACGCGAGGACGTGGTCATCCTCGTAGACTTTGTGGGCGGGGATCTCGCCCCGGAGAATCCGACTGAAAATCGTCTCGGCCATGGGGTTCGAGGCTACCTGACCCGCGGTGGAGCGGCACGAGAAGCCCGAGAAAGGCGACCGACAACCCGGTCGCCAAAGCGAAGACCGGCGCGTAGCCCCAGGTGTCGCCGAGGTAACCGCTGAGCCATCCTCCCGGAACTTTGCCGAGGACTTCGACCGTTGCCAGCGCCGTGTAGTGCGTGGCCCCGATGCTCGGGTCGACCCGCGCCATCATCAGCGCGAACACCGTAGTCGTGAGCGCACCCCCGCAAAAATGCTCGGCGCTGGTGACGGCGAGGATGAGTTCGGGGGCGGTCGTCGCGCTCGCGGCCAAGGCCCACTGCGCGGCGAGCGGCACCACCCGTGCCACGGCGGCGACGGCGACCGCGGCCACCCCGTGGGGGGCGCGGGTGACCAGCCATCCGCCGACCAACGAGCCCGCTATCGAAAAACCCATCCCCCACCCATCGACCCACAGGCCGACGGTCGCCTTGTCGTAGCCGGCGTCGAACACGAAGAGCTTGAAGAGCCGGTCAGCCATCGACTCGCCGAGTTTGTAGGTGAACACCACCGCGATGAGCGACGCGCTGCCCCGGCGGCGGACGAGGGCGCGTCCGAGCCGAACCACCACCTCGCGCACCGGGGGAAGAGGCGAGGTGGCGGTGCTGCCATCCTGACGGGGCTCGCGAAAGCGATAGGTCGCGATGCCGACGACCGCGACGAGTGCGGCGAGCGCGAAGAAGCCCGCGGCCATCCCCACGCGGGCGGCGACGACCAACCAGAGCCCCCCACCGGTCAGCATGCCGAGCTTGTAGCCCACGACCTGCGCCGCGTTGCCGGGCCCGAGGCGTCCCGTCGGTCGCAGCAGGTCGATGGCGAGACCATCGACCGCGATGTCCATCACGGCGGCCGCGAGGTTCATCGCGACCACGAGCACGGCGAGCACCACCATCGGTGGCTCACCCGTGGTTCCCGCGACGACGCCGGCGATGGTCCAACCCGCCGCCAACAAGGCCTGCAAAGGCAAGATCCACCTGCGTCGTCTGCCCCGGCGCGCCGAACCACGAGCGGCATCGACCCAGGGCGCCATCAGCGGCTTGAGGAGCCACGGGAGGGCGAGGGCCCCGCTCAACGTGACGGTGAAGAGGGTGGCTCCGCGCTCCCGAAGCAACAGCGGAATGGCCGTGATCTGAAACCCGAACGGGAGCCCCTGCACGAAGTACAGCAGCCACAGAAGGGGAAGGACGTGGGGGGAGGCCTGCGTCATCACGTCACGGCGGGGGCGACATCGACCGCCCCGAGCGTTCGCTGATGTCGGATGCATCGCGTCGGGTCGAAACGCCTTTTACAATATTTATGTAACCGCAATCGTTCCTGTTTTTTCGCGCTAAGACCGCGCTCGATGAAAGCGGGCGACAAGCGGGTGGATCGTCTTGTTCGCTGGATTGGATCAAAAACGATCCAATCCGGGAACGTCGCGTTCGGGCCAGCTGATGGCACCGAACGCTCCTCGACATCGTTTTCCAACCCCACGGGAATTCGCCGCGGGCTGACGCCATCGGAATTGGGTCACCATGTCGCGAAGAAACCTACGAAAAATGAGTTGTTTCAAGTCCATGAGCGAGTGATCGGGAAGGGGACAAGCGGCCCGAGCCAGGCCTTCGGCACCTCGCTTGCTCTCGAGGGGACCATGCATGCCCGTCGCTCGAAGGTCGCGTCGTACCGAGCTTTGTTCGTCGTGGGGCTGAGCCTCGGTCTTCCCGGCCTCGCGCTCCTGACCGGCTGCAACATGATCACCGGCGCCGACGGGATCACCTTCGACGACGACGACGATGATGACGATGGGGGTGGGGTCGGCCCGTCGGGCGTCGGCGGGGGGGGCGTTGGGGCCGGAGGGCCTGGCGCGACGGGCCCCGGCGCCACGGGTGCGGGAGGGTTCGGTCAAGGCGGAGACGACCCGATCCCCGAAGATCTCGCCCCGGCCGATGGCGTGGGGATCGATCGCATCAGCATCTACCAGGGCGTCGAGCGCGAGCTCATGGCGGGCGGCGCCGAAGTCTCGACCAACATCCCCGTCGTAGCGGAACGCGACGCCACCGTCCGGGTCTTCTACACGGCGACCGGTAGCGTCGATGCGCTCGCACGCCTCACCATTGGCGGACAGACCTTCGAAGCATCCTCGGTGCTTAGCGGCACGAGCCAAAACGGCGACCTCGGTTCGACGATCAACTTCGACGTCCCCGCGTCGGCGATGGCGCTCGGGGCGCAGTACCGCGTCGACATCCTTCAACCGGCGGCGGCGACGTCGGGCAACAACACGGATGCGACGTATCCGGCCGCCGCGGGGGACCTCGTCTCGCTCGAGGTCGAAAAAGGGGGGCCCTTGGACATCGTGCTGGTGCCGGTCGAGATGGGAGGTCGGCTTCCCGACACGTCACCGGCGCAGCTCGCCCTCTACGAGGCGGGGTTTCGCGCGATGTATCCCGTCGAGGCCTTCAACCTCTCGGTGCGCGCCGCGGTGGGTTCGAACGCGACCGTCAGCCCGAACGGCAGCGGTTGGGGCGCGGTGCTCGACGGGATCGCCGACCTGCGCGTCAACGATGGCGTGCCCGCCTCGACCTACTACTACGGGGTGTTTTCGCCCGCGTCTTCGTTCAGCGCCTACTGCTCGGGAGGTTGTGTGTCCGGGCTCGGTTTCGTCGGTGGACCGTCCGATACGTATACGCGGGCTTCCATCGGGCTCGGGTTCACGGGGCAGGGTTCCGTCGACACCATGTTGCACGAGATCGGCCACAACCACGGCCGACCGCACGCCCCCTGTGGCGGAGCGAGCGGCCCCGACCCGCAATACCCGTACGGCGGAGGCAGCATCGGAAGCTGGGGCTTCGACGTGTACAGCCAAACCCTCTACGCGCCCAACCAGTACACGGACATGATGGGCTACTGCAATCCGACCTGGATCTCGGATTTCAACTTTCTCCGGCTCTTTCAGCGGGTCCAAGCGGTCACCGGCAACAACCACTGGCAGGTTCCGGCCGCGCAGTTGAATCAAACCTACCAGCGGGCGAGGGTGCATCCCGACGGCGCGCTCACGCCCCTGGGCGACGTGCAGCTCGAGCTTCCGCCTCAGGGCGAGGTCGCGGCCGTCGACGTTCTCACCACGGCTGGCGTCGCGTCGGTGACCGGAGCCTTCTATCCGTACGACCACCTCGAAGGGGGGGTGCTGTTGGTACCGCCGACGCCGAACCCCATGGTGACGACGGCCACGCCGGGTCGGCTGTCGGCGACGATCCGCGGGCAGCAGTACGGTACGCCGTGAGCGGCGAAGGGCGGCGACACGCGCACCGAGGCCCGGCTTCTCAAGGCTGCAGCCCCACGAGGACGCCCGCGAATTTGCGTCGGGGGGCCAACCGGCTGAGGTAGGGTCGCAGGGGCATGGGAGATCCAAATGTGTCAGCCGACCTCGACCAGCGACGTCGGCGGGCCTTCACGCGGGCCGTCCTCGAGGATCTCGAGGGCCTCGAGCGCCTCATCGATGCGGGTCGAATCGAATCGGGGGTCCGGCGAATCGGCGCCGAGCAGGAGATGTTCCTCGTCGACCGGTCGCGGCAACCGGC
Organism: Myxococcota bacterium; assembly: GCA_039027095.1. Lineage (GTDB taxonomy): Bacteria > Myxococcota_A > Polyangia > Polyangiales > Polyangiaceae > JAPYTK01. The sequence continues at coordinate 51,014 of JBCCLB010000004.1, read as the reverse complement.
GCCGATCGCCGTCGAGTTGCTCGACCGGCTCGGACCCGAGCCTCGGGTCACGACCGAACTCGCGCGGTTCAATCTCGAGGCCAATGCATCGCCGCGGGACTTCGGAGGCCGGTGCCTGCGCGACATGGAGGACGAGATCTGCGACCTCATCGCTCGGGTCGACGGTGCGGCTCGTGAGCTCGACGCTTCGGTGACCCTGGCGGGGATTCTCCCCACGCTGCGGACCCGGCATCTCACCCTCGACAACATGACGCCGAACCCCCGCTACTCGGAGTTGAACCGCGCGATCACCGCGGCGCGCGACGGCGCCTTCAGCATCGTCATCAAGGGTCTCGACGAGCTCGACATCACCCACGACAACGTGATGCTCGAAGCGGCCAACACGAGCTTTCAGATTCACTTTCAAGTGGGGCCCGACGAGTTCGCTCCTCTGTACAACCTCGCTCAGGTGATCAGCGCGCCCGTGCTCGCGGCGGCGGTCAACTCCCCGCTGCTCTTGGGGCAGCGTCTCTGGCACGAAACGCGGGTCGCGCTGTTCCAACGGTCGGTCGACAGCCGGTCCTCCACGCACAAGCGCCGCAGCAAGCCGGCCCGGGTCTCGTTCGGGGACGACTGGATCGATGCGTCGATCTTGGAGATCTACAAGGAGGACATCGCGCGGTTCCGCATCATGCTCTCGAGCGACGACGTCGACGAGCGCGCGGTCGAGGTCGTCACCCAGGGCGGGGTTCCCCACCTGCGCGCCCTCCGCATGCACACGGGGACGGTATGGCGTTGGAATCGCGCGTGTTACGGCATCGGCGATGAGGGAACGCCCCACCTGCGCATCGAAAACCGGGTGTTGCCCTCCGGGCCGACCGTGATCGACGAAATGGCCAACGCGGCGTTCTTCTTCGGGCTCATGTCGTCGCTGGCCAACGACGGTACCGAGATCCGAGAGGTGATGGACTTCGACGACGCGAAGGCGAACTTCTACTCTGCGGCGCGGCATGGGTTGGGGGCGCAATTCGCGTGGATGGGCGGCAGGCAAGTCACCGCCCACGAGCTGATCGTCGAGCGACTGCTCCCGCGGGCGCGAGAGGGCTTGGCCGGGTCCCGGATCGACGCCGACGACATCGAGCGCTACCTCGGTGTGATCGAGCGTCGGGTACGGACGGGCCAGACGGGGGCGACGTGGGCCCTCCGGTCGTTGTCGAAGATGAGCAAGGCCCCGACCGACGTCCGGATGCGAAGCATCACCTGGGCCCTCCTCCTCAACCAGCGCAGCGCCGCCCCCGTGCACGAATGGCCGCTGGCGAAGCTGTACCAGACGCGGGACTGGCTCCCGAGCTACCGCACCGTCGATCAGTTCATGAGTACCGACCTCTATACGGTGCGGCCCGATGATCCCGTTGGTCTCGCCGCCAACATCATGGACTGGCGGCGGATCCGCCACGTCCCGGTCGAGGACGACCACGGCAAGCTGGTCGGCATGATTTCCTTCCGCGACCTCATCCCCTTGCTCGCCAAACGTTCCGTGGGAGAGGAAGCGGCGGAGGGCGAGACCATGTGTCGCGACGTGATGAAGAAGGACCCTCTTTCGGCCGCGGCGGACGCGCCCACGCTCGACGTACTGCACGTCATGCGAGACGAGAACATCGGGAGTCTGCCGGTCGTCGACGAAGACGGACGGCTGCTCGGATTGGTCACGGTGTACGACCTCCTGGACATCGCCGGTAAGGTCATCGAGGACTTTCTCCGGGACGACGACACGCACGCCGCGGGCGCGCCGACCCCACCGCCGCCCCGTCCGTCGTCATCGTCGTCTACGGCGCGCGACGGCGGCGAACCGTGACGGCGTGGCGTGCCCGGCGGCTCGGGACGAGGGGTGACCGCCCGCCCGTCACCAACGCTGGACCGGCCAGCCCCGACGGCGCGCCACGCGGCGGAGGCGGGCATCGGGGTTGACGGCCACCGGCTCGCCGACGCGCTCCAACAGCGGCAGGTCGGTGATGGAGTCGGAGTAGAAGACGGCGTCGGAAAGGTCGAATCCCTGGGCCGTGGCGAGTCGCTCGGCGCGTACCACTTTGCCCGTCGCGTAACACATGGGCTTGACGACCCGGCCGGTGAAGCGCTGCTCGGCGCTGACCTCGAGTTCCGTGCAGACGATGTGAGCGATGCCCAGCTCGGCCGCGAGGGGCGTGGCGACGAAGCGGGTGGCGCCGGTGACGATGGCGAGCAGGTCGCCGCGGCGATGGTGGGCCGCCACCGCGCGTCGGCCGCCGGGCGCGATGTGGTCCCGGACGTAGCGCCGGTACCAGTCCTCGCAATTGAGCTCCATGGCGCGTGCGTCGCGACCACGGAAATCCGCGAGCGCCTTCTCGGCGACGCCCTCGGCGTCCACGACCCCGAGCGAATACTGGAGGATCCACCAGGCCACCCGGAGCTGGGCGCGCGCCCCGACCTCGCCGACGTCGCGCTGGTAGCGGACATAAAGGCTCGCCGTGTCCCGTCGGACGAGGGTGCGGTCGAGATCGAAGAGCGCTGGGCGAGACATCTCGAAGTACGCGTCCTTATCGCGTTCGTCCGCCGTCGTTGTCCTTGTCGTCGTCGCCGTCGGATGCAGGGGCGGCCGCGACGGGCGCACCGAGGCCTAGCGCCATCTCCTCGAGACTGATCCGACCGTCGTCGTCACGGTCGAGCGCGTTGAAGACTTCGTCGGTGCCGGCCCACTCCTCGCGATCGATGAAACCGTCTCCGTCGTAGTCCCACGTGCGGAACAGCGCGAGGGTCGTGCGCTCGGCCGCGACGTCCTGGCGCCGGGTGATCCAATCGAGCAGTCGTCGCTCACGTGAGACTGCGGCCCAAGAGAGGTTTTGAACGCTGCTTCGCGTCTTGGTCCGAGCCAACCGATCCGCGTCGTGCAGGCGCCGAAAGGTCCCGGCGTCGATCGCGGGGAGCCCCTCCTGCTCGTCCTCCGCGGCATGGTCCGATACCGAGGGTGTCTCGGCGGGGTGATCGTCGCCGACGTGTCCCCACGCTTCGAGAAGGGGCGGGGGAAGGCAGAGCCGCTCCACCGTATCGGAGAGGGCGACGACCTGTGACAGGCCGCGAAAGGCATCTCCCATCGTCATCACCTCGGGGTGGTGTCGGGCGAGGTACCCCCGCATGCGACGCACCACGGCGACGCCCGGGTCTTCCCCGTCGGGCCATGCGCCATCGTCGGCGAGGACGCCCCCGTCGTCGCGTTTCTCGTGAAAATCGGTGATGCGTCCGACGGAAAATGTCACGAGCGCCGCGCCGGCCTGCGCGGCTGCGGCCAGTTGGTGACGCCCGAACACCAGCGCGATGTGGCAGCGGGCCCCGTTCTTTTCGCGGAGCTTGCGGGCGGCCTCGATCCCCTCCCACGTCGCGGGAAGTTTGAGCAGCACCCGGGTCGGGTCGGCGCCAATCTCCTCCAATTGGCGGAGCATCTCGCGTGCCTTGTCGATCGCGGCGCGGCGCTTGTGCGCCAAGCGGGGGTCGACCTCGACGCTGACGTCACCGCCGACCCGACGCTGAAGGGCCGCGGCGAGCAACAGCTGGAACCGGTCGCCCGCGAGCACCCCGACCAGCTTTCGATTTCCCCCTCGGCCGACCTGTTGCTGCGCCCAGGCAACCGCTTCCTCGACGAGGGCCTCGTGGTCCGGGCGCTCGGCCGCAGCGGCGACGCGGGCGCACCTCAAGTCGACGTGAGCGATGGGATGGCGGTCGAGGAGGCCAAGGTCGGTGCTCTCCGTGGCGAGTTCGGTCCGGGGTGTCGTCGTCATCGTTCTTGGTCACCGCCAGGGGTTTGGTTCAACGGATCTTGGTGCGGGCGCCCGCCCGGCGGCAGACGTGTTTGAAGTGAGCCTTGGCGACCGGCATGACGCTGAGCCGCTGTCCCCGCTGGACGACGCCCATGGTCGCGAGCGCAGGGTCGGCCTTGAGTTCGGCGAGGGGCAGGACCTCGGCGAAGGTTTCCACGTAGGCGACGTCGACCACGTACCAGCGAGGGGCGACGGGGTCGCTGCCCGGGTCGAAGTACGGGCTCGACGGATCGAACTGGGTGGGGTCGGGGTAGGCGGACCCCGCGACCCGACCGAGCCCCGCGACCCCGCTCGGTTTGGCGCTCGAGTGGTAGAACAGGATGAGGTCGCCGACCCGGCACGTGTCGCGCAACGCATTGCGGGCTTGGTAATTGCGCACGCCCTCCCACATCGTCTGGCCTTCGCGTTCGAGGTCGCCGATCGAGTACGTCGTCGGTTCGCTCTTCATCAACCAGTAGCCGCGTTTGGCCATCGAGGAGGGACCTACACCGAAAAGGAGGAGACGCCGCGGCGAAAACGAGCCGACGCCAGCTCGAGGGAAGGACGTGCGGTGGCCACGCGCGATGGTCGTGGGGACGGGGCTTTTCCGTGGCCCGGCCTCGGGATACTCTGCAGGGTGATGGAGCTGCGGGCTGGCGTCGAAGTACGGGGAGGGCTTCGGCTCGTCCGCGAACTCGGGTCCGGCGCGATGGGAAGCGTCTGGACGGCGACCCACGAGCAGCTCGGCACCGAGGTCGCCGTCAAATTCATCCGCCGTGATCTCGATCGCGACGGCAACGTCGTGCGGCGTCGCCTCGAGCGCGAGGCCAAGGCGGCGGCCCAAATCCAGAGTCCCCACGCGGTGAAGGTTCTCGATGCCGGGGTCATGCCCGGGGTGGGCCCGTTCATCGTGATGGAACGACTCGAGGGGGATACCCTCGGAGCGTATCTGGCCCGGCACCGACGGCTGAGCCTCCGCGATACCGCGGAGGTGGTGGCCCAAGTCGCGCACGCGCTCGAGGAGGCCCACCGTCGAGGGATCATTCACCGCGACATCAAGCCGGACAACATCTTCCTCGTGCAGGGCAGCGACCGGGTCTACGCCAAGGTGCTCGACTTCGGTCTCGCGAAGAGCGACCGCTGGAGCGGCTCGGGGAAGTTGACCAACCCCTCCGAAATGGTGGGGACCCCCGCCTACTTGAGCCGGGAGACGATTCTGGCCTTACCCGTCGACCGTCAGGTCGATCTCTGGGCCCTCGCCGTCGTGGCCTACGAGTGTCTGACCGGGGCGCTGCCGTTCGACGGCGCCTCCATGGCGCTCATCTGCGTCGCCATTTGCGATGGCAATTACGCTCCCGCCCGCGCGCTCACCCCGTCGTTGCCCCCGAGAGTCGACGCGTTCTTCGCGCGCGCCCTCGCCTCCGAGCCGAGTCAGCGCTTTCCCACCGCCGAAGCGCTCGCGGCGGGGCTCATCGCCTGTGCCAGCCCCACCTCCTCCGACCGCGACGATGCGGTCCAAGCCTTTCAGCAAAGCGGGCCCTTTGCGCTCCCTTCGAGCCTCGGGACCGTCGCCGACGGTGCGGGAGGTGAGGATACGTCCCTATCGCACGAGGTCGTGGGGAGCCGAGGCCGGGCGCGCGGAGCCGTCTCGCGTTCAGGTCGTCTCCTCGGCGGCGTGACGCTGCTCGCTGCGATCGCGGTCGGGGTCGCCGCGGTGGGCGGGCTCGCGGTCGTAGGCCGCACCGACGCGGCGAAGACCGATCGGGGCGCCACCGGCATCGTGCCCGCGACGCCAGAAGATGCAGACCGTCCCCCCGAGAGGCAAGACACCAACGCGGCGGCGGGAGATCCAGCGCCCCGGGCCGGCGGGGCGACCGTCGTGGACGCGCTCGGGGGTCCGTCCGCTCCGCCTTCGACGACGCCGGCCCGCCGCCCGTCCCCTTCGTCGCTCGTGACCGCTCCGGCGACGCCACCGACGGTCGATGCGACGGCGTCGTCTTCGGCCGCGGGCAGCGGGAGCGCTTCCGCCCCGGCGCCAGCGCCAGAAACGCGCCGGTCTTCCAGGCGGACGCCCACTTCCTCGGGACGAAAGGGGGCGGCCACGCGCGACGAAGCGGAGGGTATCCTCGGCTTTTGAGGTCGGCGGCGTCACGACGGGCGGTCGTCGCAACGCCGCGCGGTGGTCGTAACCCTTCGCTTGTGATACCCGCGCCCCGTGAAGACCGACTCCGCCGGGCGCCCCCAGTTGCGCAACGTGGCCATCATCGCCCACGTCGACCACGGGAAGACCACCCTCGTCGATGCGATGCTGCAACATACGGGGGCGTTCCGCCGCAACGAGGACGTCAAGAGTCAGGCCCTCGACACGGGTGAGCTCGAGCGTGAGCGTGGGATCACCATTCTCGCGAAGCAGACGAGCGTTCAGTACGGGGACATCCGCATCAACATCATCGACACGCCCGGCCACGCCGACTTCGGCGGTGAGGTCGAGCGCACCCTGATGATGGCGGACGGGGCGCTGCTGCTCGTCGACGCCGCCGAGGGACCCCTGCCTCAAACCCGCTTCGTGCTCGGTAAGGCCCTCGGTCTCGGGCTGCCCATCATCGTCGTGGTCAACAAGATCGACCGCAGCGATGCACGTCCGGACGACGTACTCACCGAGGTGTTCGACCTCTTCTGCGAGCTCGATGCGAGCGACGAGCAAACGGACTTTGCCGCCGTCTACGCGGTCGGCAAGGACGGGATCGCCAAGCTTGGCCTGGACGATGACGGAACGAGCCTCGACCCTCTGTTCGAGACCATCATCGGACGGGTCCCCGCTCCCGGCGACGACCCCGAGGGGCCCTTCCAGATGTTGGTGACCAACGTCGAACACGACGACTACGTGGGTCAGCTCGCCGTCGGGCGCGTGCGGCGAGGGCGCGTCGGGGTGGGCGACGAGATCGCGGTCATGCTCGCTGACGACCGCACGAAGACGGGTCGTATCGTACGCCTTTACACCTTCGCCGCCCTGCGTCGCGAAGAGATCAAGGAGGCGACGGCGGGGGACATCGTTGCCGTGGCCGGCCTCGACGGGCTTCACATCGGCGACACCCTGACCGACAAGGATCGCCCGGAGGCGATGCCACGGATCGCCGTAGAAGAGCCGACGATCAAGATTCAACTTCTCGTCAACGACTCGCCGCTCTCGGGTCAGAGCGGAAAGAAAGTCACCTCACGTCAGGTTCGCGATCGGTTGGCACGCGAGACCAAGAAGAACCTCGCCATGCGGTTCGAGGACACCGACTCCCCGGACACGTTCACCGTATACGGACGGGGTGAGTTGATGCTCGCCATCCTGGCCGAGACCATGCGCCGCGAGGGGTACGAGTTCTCCCTCGGGATGCCCGAGGTCGTGGTCAAAGACATCGACGGGCGCAAACACGAGCCCCTGGAGCGCGTCTTCATCGACGTGCCCGAGGAGCATGTCGGCACCGTCACCCAGAGTTTGGGGGAGCGTCGAGGGCAGCTCGACGCCATGAACAACCTCGGGTCGGGACGCTCCCGCCTCCAGTTCGTCGTGCCGGCGCGGGGGCTCATCGGCTACCGCTCTCAGTTTTTGACCGAAACGCGGGGCACCGGTCTGCTCAACACGACCTTCGAAGGGTGGACGCCCTACCAAGGGGTCGTGCTTCGTCGCAAAGGGGGGGCGCTCGTGAGCGACCGCGCGGGCAAGACGACCCCGTACGCGCTCTTCAACCTCCAACCGCGGGGCCATCTCTTCATCACGTCCGGTGAGACCATCTACGAAGGCATGGTCATCGGGGAGCACAACCGCCCGAACGATCTCGTCGTGAACGCGACGCGCGAAAAGAAGCTGACGAACATTCGGGCGGCGGGGCGCGACGAGAACGTTCAACTCTCGGGGTTCAAAGCCCATACGATCGAAACGGCGCTAGAGTGGATCGATCGCGACGAATTGCTGGAGGTGACGCCCGATGCGCTCCGACTGCGCAAGCGGGTCCTCCGGGGTGCGCTCCGTCCGCGGCGCGACGACGAGCGGGCGGGCTGAGAGGCCGGGTCGCAATGCGGGCGGCGGGGATACGGGCGGCGGTGCGCGGCGTCGTCGGCCTTGCGGCTTGGCTCGGTGCCGCGCCCGCCGGCGCCACCTCCCCGCCGGAGGCGACCAAGGCGACGCGCGCCAGTAGCGAAGACGACGACGACGGGGATGCCGCCGATGCCTCCGAGGACCCTTGGGCGGCGCCGGAGCCCGAGGACCCGTGGGCGGCGACGCCGGACGACGACGCCCCGTCTCCGGCCCCCGGCGTCGAGGGTACGCGCCGGTCAGAGACGTCGACGCAGGACCGCGAGCGAGCTCGGGGGACCCCCGACTTCGACCCGGCGGAGGTTCTCGCCGCGTGGGACGCAGAGCTTTCGGCGCGGCAAGACCTCGACACCTCGGTCCTCGGGCGACCCCTTCGCTTGCGTCATCGGGGGGGCGCCGGGCGCGACGCGACCGAGGTCGATCTGGCCCGCTTCGAGGACGACGACCTCGGACGGTGGCTGCTGCGTACGACGCCGGGCGTTTATGTCCGTACCCAAGACGGGTTTGGCCTCGATCCGCCGGTGGGCATGCGAGGCACGAGCTCGGCTGGCCGCCGCGGCGTGGTCACCCTCGAGGGAGGGGTGCTGTCGGCGCCGGCCCCTTTTTCGGACCCCGGGGCCACGTACTTTCCCCTCCTGACGCGCCTCGACGGACTGCGGGTGCGTCGGGGCGGCAGCGCTGTGGTCCACGGCGCCGGGGCGCTCGGGGGCAGTCTGGATGCGCGTGCCCCGTCGGTGCCGGGTCGAGGGCATCATGGTCGCATCGATCTCGCCCTGGGGACGGAGCGCTACGGGAAGGGGCACGCCCGCTACGGCTATGGGACCGAACGTTGGGGCGTTCGTGTCGAAGGCGTGCGGCTCCGCAGCGATGGGTTTTCCCGACGCGACCCGGACGTGTCGTCGGAAGACGACGCTGGCGCCGGCTTCGACCGGGTCGAGTTGGTGGCCGAAGCGCGCGTGAACAGCGATCCGGCCCGCGCGCTCCGCCACCGCGGTGAACTCGAGCTGGGCGTCAGCCGTCAACGCGACCGGGAGCCGCGCTCGGGGCTCAGTGGGGCCGATGCGGTGGCGGCTCCGAACCAGCGCTATCTGTTCAGCGCCCGCGACCGCGGGGGATTCGATCGTCTCCAGGTCCGGGCACGTTATCGGCTCGTGTGGCAGGACCGGCTCGAGATGCGCACCGTCGTCTACCGCCACGACACGTTGAACACCGACCGACGGGGGACGGGATTCATGGGGTCGTCACCCTCGCTCGCGGCGATTCTCGACGATCCCACCGGAGACCGAGCGGGGCCTTTCGAGGTGCTGACCGGCCGTCGTGACAGCGCGGTCGAGGGGCTGCCTCCGCTTTCGATCGCCGACGATGAACGCCGCTACGTGGCCCAGGGACTGCAGAGCGACCAGACGTGGACGCTGCCCCCGGCGGGGCCCGTCCGTCAGCGCCTCCACAGCGGGGTGCGATTTCACTCGGATCGCGCGTGGCGACGCCGACGGAACGACGCTTTTGCCGTGGCGGGCGGTCGCCTCTCCGCCGTCGAGGGAGCGGTCGGGGCGGAGCAGCAGGATCGAGGACGCGCCCGGGCTTGGGCGCTGTACCTCGAAGACGAGGTGACGTGGGGCCGTCTCACCGCGACCCCGGGGATGCGGGTCACCCTCGTGACGCAGGCGTACGCGCGCCGCGGCGGGCCGGCGGTCGACGATCGGGACACGCTGGTGAACGCAGGGCTCGGGTTGACCTTCGAGGTCTTCGACGGGCTCGACGCGCTCGCGGGCGTTCACCGCGCCACGCGGGCCGCGACCCTGGGCCCTTCCGCCGCAGACCTCCCGTCGCCCACCAGTGTCGCCTTCGAGGGTGGGGGCCGTCTGGCGACCGATCTGCTCCGGTGGGAAGCCATCGGCTTCATGAGCCGTCAGGACGGCGTCTCCGCCCCTTGCTTCGTAACGACCCGGTGCGAGGGCCTCGCGGAGCGCGACGACCGGGTGGGTGCGGTGCGGGTGGCGGGGGTCGAAGCGCGGCTCGCCGCCGACGTCCCTACGCCCATCGACCTCGAATTCCCCGTCGCGCTCGCCTACACCTTTACCGACGCGGAGGTGACGGATGGCTTCGTGGCGCCGCTGCCCGGCTTTCGCGGGGCCGTCGATGCGGGGGACCCGGTCCCTTACGTCCCCGAGCACCAACTCGGCGCTCGGGCTGGCATTCGTGCCGCGGCCTGGGGGTCGTTCGACGTCGCGGCGACCTACGTGAGTCCGATGTCGGCGCCGGCGGGGTCGCCGCCGCTGGGGGAAGGAGCCGACGCAACGCGTACCGAGGCCCAGTTTGCCATCGATATCTTCGCGCGGGCTCGGGTACTCCCGGAGCTCGCGGTCTACGGCAACGTCTTCAACCTCTTCGACAATCGGCCCGTCGTGGCCCGTGGTCCAGACGGAGTTCGAGCCGCCCGTCCGCGGTTCGGATCGATTGGGGTCGAGGTTACCCTCGACGACTGACCTCGTTTGCGGCATTTTCCCCGTGGGCTTGGGTGGCGGAAGGTTCGTCCGGCCCGGGGATGTGGGTGACGGGACCCGGTGGGGTTCTCGTCGGCGAGACGAGGAACGATGGAGCGGATGACCATGGCGGCGGCGCTGGCCTTTGGGCTCGCGGCGGTCGCCGCCACGAGCACCGGGGGGTGCAGCGGCGACGGTGATGCGCCCGGCGGGTCTTCGGGCGTGACCTCGGGGGTCGGTGGTGGGGGAGGCGGTGACGCGCCGTTGCCCCCCTTGGTACCGGCGCCGGCGGGCATGCGTCGGCTCACGGCGCGTCAGTACGTCAATTCGGTCCGGGTGATGTTCGGCGCCGCCGTCGCCGCCGCCGCCACGCCGCCCGACGACATTCCGCTGCACGGGTTCTCGTCGATTGGGGCGGCCGAGATCGCCATCCCGGAAGCGGCGATCGAAACCTACGAGTCGTCGGCCCGCGCCGTGGGCGAAGCGCTCGTGGCGGATTCGAACGCGCTCTCCCTGGTGTTCGACGCCACCTGCGCCGCCGCTCCGGGGCCAGAACGACGTGCCTGCTTCGCGGCCTTCGTGGCGGGCGTGGGTAAGGTTGCGTGGCGACGTCCGTTGACGACGGCCGAGGTGGACCGGGTGGTCGACATCGCCATCGATGCGGTCACGGAGTACGGGGACGTGAATCGGGGCGTCGTCTACGCCGTCATGGCGCTGCTCGTGGCGCCCGATTTTCTCTACCTGGTCGAGGTCGGGGCCTCGGATCCCGACGACGCCAGCCAACGGCGTCTCACGCCCCACGAGCTGGTGACGAGAGTCTCGTATTTCCTGACCGACAGCCCCGCGACCGCCGCCCAACTCGACGCGGCCGCCGCCGGCGCCTACGACGACGAAGCGGGGTTGCGGGAGTTCGCGCGAGAACTCCTCGCGGTCCCCGAGGCGCCCGCGGCCCTTGCGAGCTTCTTTGCCGAGCTCTATCGGCTGGAGCAGTTGGCGCGGGTCGCGAAAGACGAAACGCTTTTTCCCGAGTGGTCGCCCGAGGTGGCGGCGGGGCTGTACGATGCCACCCAGTTCATGCTGGCCGACATCGTCTGGTCTCGTGACGCCGATGCGCGTGAGATCTTCAGTGCGGACTACGCCTTCGTGAACGAGACCACGGCCCCGCTCTACGGGGTCAGCGTCGACACCGTCGCCTACCAAAAGATCACGATGCCAAGCACACAGGCGCGACGCGGTCTGATGGGGCAGCCGGCGATGATGTCACTCCTGTCGGCCGCCAACGGCACGTCGCCGACACGACGCGGCGTCTTCGTGCGCCGCGTGTTGATGTGCGACACCATCCCGCCTCCCGACCCCGACGCAGAGCTCGAGCTGCCCGAGCCCGACCCCGACAACCCGATGTCGAAAAAAGAGTTGCTCCAGCTCCACTTCGAGAGCCCCGGGTGCGCGGGGTGTCACCGCCTCTTCGATCCCGTTGGTCTCGCCTTCGAGTCGTTCGACGCGATCGGACGCCACCGGACCCTCGACGACTACGGGCTTCCCGTCGACACCTCCGGCGACCAGTCGGGGTTGGGAGCCTTCGAGACCCCCGGCGACGTGGGGGCGCTGCTGGCGGATGACGTAGGGGTGGCCGATTGCTTGGTCACCAACATTTTCCGCCACTCGATGGGACACCTCGAGACCGAAGGCGAGGAGGGGGCGCTGATCGAACTGAGCCGCGACTTCGCCCGCGAAGGCTACAGCTTTCAATCGCTCATGGTCGCCTTGGTGGCGCACCCCGCCTTTCGACGCGTAGGAGACCCGAAGTGATCAAACCTCTCGCGCGACGCGCGCTCCTACGCGGTTCGGCGGCCGGGTTGTCGTGTGCGATTGGACTCCCGCTGCTGGAGGCCATGCTCGACCGCCACGGCGAGGCTTTGGCCGATGGGAGCGCGCTGCCCCAACGCTGGATCACCTGGTTCTTCGGCAACGGCGTGATCCTCAATCGGTTCGTCCCCGCGGCCCAATTCCCCAACCCCTGGGCGCCATCCGAAGAGCTGATGCCCTTCCAGACGGCGGGCGTGAAGGACTACGTTTCGGTGCTCACCGGCTTCAACAACGCCAGCGCGCACTTCATCACCCACCACGAGGGGATGACGGTCTTCAGCGGTCACGACATCGTCGACGTGGGGCAGGGGCAGGGAATTTTCTCTAACGCGGGGGGAAAGACCCTCGACCAGGTCATCGCCGACCTACCTCACGTAGGCGGACAGACCCCGATCCCCTCCATGCAGGTCGGCGTCTCCAAGGAGGCGAGCCAGGTCGACTTCGGGACGACCACGCACAACGTCTCGCACCGTGGGTACCTCCAGCCCCTCCCGCCCAACCACAGCCCGCAGTCGATGTGGACGACGCTGTTCGACTCGTTCGTGCCTCCCGAAGACCCCCAGGGTCCGCTTCGGCTCAGCGTGCTCGACCTCGCGAAGGACCAAATCGCCAAGCTCGAAGGGCGCCTCGGGGCAGCCGATCGCGCCCGACTCGAGGCGCATCTGGACGGGATTCGAACGCTGGAGCAGAAAATCCAGGCCTTGCCCCCGCTCTGCGATACGCCGGTCGTTCCGACCCAGCAGAACGTGGGGAATGGCGCCAACGAGCCCATCCGCCCAGTGTGTGAGGTGATGAGCGACCTCATCGTGCACGCCTTCACCTGCGACGTCACGCGGGTGGCCAGCTTCATGCTGCTCGAGCCCGCGGCCAAGACCATCTACGGGGAGCTCGGTCACACCGGGGAGTTTCACAACTACACCCACAGCGCGAGCGCTCAGGACCCCGAGGTTCACGACGGGGTGGTCTTCGCGATGGAGAACCTCGCGTACCTCTTGCGGCGGCTGATGGATACGCCGGAGCCCTCCGCCTCCACGGGCGCCCACCTTCTCGACAACACGATCTGCTTCGCGAGCAGCGAAGTCGCAGTGGGCTACGACCATTCGATCGACGACCAACCCATCATCGTCGCGGGCCGTGGAGGCGGGGCGCTGCGCCACCCGGGCATCCACCACCGTTCCAACGGCGACAACCCGAGCAAGGTCTTGCTCGGGCTGCTCCAAGTGTTCGACCCCACCGCGACGGAGATCGGATCCGGCGCACCGTACACCAATCAGAGCTTCGACCTGCTCAAGAGCAGCACCTGAGGGACGGCACCTGAGACACAGGCGAGCTACGACACAGGCGGGCTGGGGGCGCTTCACCTCTCGAGGGTGATCGCAAACGTTGCGGGCTTCTCCGGCCCGGGTGACGTAGCGCGTCTATCCACGACGCCACCGCCTGTCGCGTTCCGCACGGTGGCACGGTGGGTGGCACCGTGCTGGGTGGCACTGGGCGGCGGTTCCTGAGCCGAGGGCGCCGTCTCGAGCCAATCGGCAACGCCCTGATTCGGCGCGGCCAGGGCAGCTGGCCTTGGGGTGGAGCATTGGCACGGTTGGTGTATGTTGGTCCACTATGGCCGTGTTGAACTTCGATCCACGTTTCCGCCGCCATCGACGTCGGCGTGGCTTCACCCTCGTCGAGTTGATGATCGCGGTGGCGATCGTGGGGGTGCTGGCCGCGGTCGCGGTGTACGGCGTGCGCAAGTACTTGACTGCGGCCAAGTCGGCGGAGTCCAAGAATACGGTTGGGGTCATCAGCCGAGGTGCGGTCGCCGCCTTCGAACGAGAGTACATGCCCTCGGAGGGGGTCACCGAAGGCACCGAGTCGACCGAGGCGTCCCACGAACTCTGCGAGACGGCCGCGCCGGTGCCCGGGAGCGGCCCCCCCGCGGCGAAAAAGTACCAGCCCATCACGGACGGCGTGGCCGACTTCGGGCAAGGGGACCGGGCCACCGGGTGGAAGTGCCTCCGGTTCGAAATGGACCGTCCGATCTACTACCAGTACAACTACACCAAGGGGTCGTCCCCGGTCGCCCCGACCTCGCCGACGGCCTGTTCGGGGAACTGCTACGAAGCAGGGGCGCTCGGCGACCTCGACGGGGACGCGGTGGACTTCAGCCGCATCGCCCGTACCGGGTTCGTCAACCCCGCGACGGGGGCCCTGCTCGTCGCGACCCACACCCACGTCGTCGACGAACCCGAGTAGGAGGGTGTAGGCTCGGGGGTGTGACCGACGATCGGGATGAAGCGCGCGTCGCGCTGGTGACGGGCGCGAACCGAGGGCTCGGACGGGAAACCGTCCGTCGGCTTGCGCGCGACGGGTACCGTGTGCTGCTCGGAGCGCGCGACCCCGCACGCGGCCGGGACGCGCACGCCTCCTTCGACGACGACGTCCGCGGGCGGGTCGAGGTGGTCGAACTCGATGTCACCGACCGGCGCGCGGTCGCCGACCTGGGTCGGTGGGTGCGCGACCGCTTCGGGCGCCTCGACGTCCTCGTGAACAATGCCGGGGTGATGCCGGACGCAGGGATCTCGTTTTTCGACGCGGACCCCGACGTCATCCGAAGCTGCTTCGAGACCAACACCCTCAGCGCCGTACACACCTGCCAAGTGTTCGTCCCTCTCATGCGGGAGCGCGACGCGGGACGTGTGGTCAACGTCTCGAGCGGCATGGGCCAACTCCATGACATGGGGGGCGCCACCACCGCCTACCGCGTGAGCAAAGCCGCCCTTCACGCCGTGACGCGAATCGTTCACGAGGAGACTCGGGGAACGTACATCAAGGTCAATGCGGTGTGTCCCGGATGGGTGAACACCGACCTCGGGGGCCCCGATGCGCCCCGCACGGTGGAGGAGGGCGCGGATTGCATCGTGTGGCTCGCCACGCTTCGGGACGACGGTCCGAGCGGAGGCCTCTTCCGCGACTGCAAACAAATGGCTTGGTAGGGGTCGTCGCCCCGTCCGCCGGCGGCATCCGAGGAAGGCGGCCCTCACGACCGAGCGCGGAGGGTGACCCGCAACCCGTCGCGCGGCCGCAGCGTCACGCTGCCCTCGGGCGTCACCGACTGGTGGGGGCACAGAGCGACCCGGTACGCCCGAACGATGGCGGCGAGAAGGATGAGCGCTTCGGTGCGCGCGAAGTGGTCGCCGATGCACTTACGAGCGCCGGAGGCGAACGGGAAGTAGGCGGTTCGAGGGCGGCCGGCTCGCTTCGCCTCCGCGAGGCGCTCGGGGGCGAACCGATCGGGATCGAAACCCTCGGGGTTGTCCCAGAGGGCCGGGTCCCGATGCACGACCCAAGCGCAAAGGACCGCGTAACTCCCGGCCGGGACCCGGTAGCCGAGGACGTCATCGTCACGCTCCGCCCGGCGCGCGATGGCCCAGACCGGAGGATAGAGGCGCATCGATTCGGACAGCACTTGGTCGGCGAAGGAAAGGGCTTCGAGTTGGGCCATCGTCGGTGCCTCGCCGGGACGGCGAAGGACCGTGTCGACCTCGCGCTCGAGCCGCCGGGCGACATCCGGGTGCCGGCTGAGGAGGAAAAGGGTCCACGTCAGGGCGTTGGCGGTCGTTTCGTGACCGGCGCTCAACATGGTCATGACTTCGTCACGCAATTGGGTTCGATCCATGCGCGCTCCCGTCTCTTCGTCACGCGCCGAAATGAACATCCCGAGGAGGTCTTCGCCCGGCTCCCCCGACCGGAGCCTGTCGTCGATGATGTCGTAAACGACGCGGTCCATCCGTTCGAGGGCGCGCTCGCTTCGGCGCTGCTCCGGCGTCGGGAGTCTCCAGTGGAGGGGGAGGGGCGTGCTGATCTTCTTGCGGAAGAACTTCAGCATCACCGCCACGCCCTGGCCGAACGCACTGGAAGCTTCCGTGAGATCGACGCTGCAGAGGGTGTCCCCGGCGATACGAAGGGTGACGCGCATCATCTCGGCGGCGGCGTCGACCGGCGTCCCCGCGGCGGCCCAGGGCGCCCAGCGGGCGACCAAGTCGGACGACGCCACGCGCATGGTTTCGCCCATCGCCGCGATCTTGTCCCGGTGAAACGCCGGCTGCGCGATGCGGCGTTGTCGGCGCCAGAGCGGTCCTTCGGAGGTGACCAGCCCCTGTCCGAGCAGCATCCTGAGGGCGTCGTAGCCGCGGGTCTGTTTCGAGTAGTTGCGGCTGTTGTCGATGAGGATGTGTTTCACCGCGTCGGCGTCGAACACGAAGACGGGGTCCGCGAGGGGAAGCCGGAGCCGGCAGATGGGACCGCATTCGTGCCACGCCCGAACGGAGAGGCGGAGCACGTCACGACGAAGCTCCGGCAGGTGCCCCCAGGGGCCCGATGAAGAGAGCTGTGGCGGAAGCGCGGTACGAGCCGAAGGGGCGGGCGGGGTGGCGACGGGACGATTCATGGGTTGGCGCCGGTCCGTTAGTTCAAGGAATGAGGGTCCGGAGGGATTCCGTCGTCGGGAGGAGACGATGGAGGACCGCCGCCGACCACGACAGGCCCCGCGACCGGGCTCGCGTGATGGTGGATGAGCCGGTAGAGGCCGTGCTCGCGCACGAACAGGTTGGTCGCCATGAGTTGAGCGGCCCCGATGACCTCGGCGCACACGACCACCGCGACGTCCTCGAGTCGAACCACCTCGACCTCCCGGGGCATCACGGGGGGCGCGCCCCCATCGAAGATCGCGCGCCAGCTTTGCAGGACCCGCACGCGCCCCCGGACCGTGGGCCACCCGGGGTGGGTACACACCACCGACGCATCGCGGGCCCAAATCTCTTCCATGCCGGCGAGGTCGCCGTGGGCGAAGGCGTCGTAGAACGCCTGGTTGGCTTCGAGAACCGCTTGCTCGGGAAGCAGCATCGTCGCTTCCACGCTACCGAATGGCGGCAGCAATGTCCCGGAATGTCCTGGAATGCTCCGGAATGCCTTGGCGAGCCTCGGAACGCCCCGGGATGCGAAGGCATGCCGGGGTGTGGGGCAGACAGACGACGCCGACCGGGACCCGGGGAAACTCGTGACCTGGTCTACCCCGTCCCCATGGGCCTTTGGCGAATCCCGCATCGACCCTCATTTTGAGATAGAACTCATGTAAAACGATGACTTGAGACAATTTAGATGAAGCTTCACTAGATGTAAGTAAAAGTATGTAAAAGTGGCCTGATTCATGCTTCGTGGCCGTGCATGAAGTGGGACTCGAGGTGGACGTGGGGGACGGCCCTGGTGGGCATGGTGATGGTGGCGACAGCGTTCGGACCGCCGGGGTGTGGGGGCTCCGGAGGGGCACGCGCGGCGGATGACGACGACGATGGTGGTGGCGCACCGGGCGGGATGGGAGGCCGCGGCGGAAGCGACGGAGAACCGTTCAGCGTGGCCGATGCGCCCTTCGTCTCGGAGGCGGAGGTCACGCGACTGGTGCAGACACTGGCGGCCGATGCCTTCGATGGCCGGGACGAGGGAACGCCCGGTTCGACCGCGGCACGCCAGTACATCATCGAAGAGATGCAACGATGTGGGATTCAGCCCGCGGTCGCAGGGGGCTACGAGCAACCGATCACGACCGGCGACGGGGTCAACGTCGTAGGCGTGGTCCCCGGCACGGACCCGACCCTTTCCGGGCGCCACGTGCTGGTGAGTGCCCATTACGACCACCTCGGGCACTGCGGCGGTGCGATCTGCAACGGCGCGGACGACAACGCCTCCGGGGTGGCCATCATGCTCAGCGTCGGGTGCGCCGTGGCAGCGCGGCCCTCTCCCAAGACGGTCGTGTTCGCATCGTGGGACGCCGAGGAACCGCCGACGTTTTTGACGGATGCGATGGGGTCCGAGTTTTATGCCGCCCAGCCCGTCTTTCCCCTCGACGAGATGGACGTGGCCATCGTGCTCGATCTCGTGGGGTCGGACCTCTGGCCCGGGTTTACGGACCACTTTTACCTCGGCGCCGAGCTGAGTCCGGAGGTCGCGGCTGCCCTCGATGCGACGGTCGTTCCCGACGGGCTCGAGGTCCAGCGATTCGGATTGCACATGGTCGAGGAGCAGCCCATCGGGTTCCAGCCGTGGAGCGACTACAACGGCTTTCGCAACCGGCAGCGGCCCGTTCTGTTCGCATCGAACGGCCAAAATCAGCGCTACCACACCCCGAGCGACGAGCTCGCGACGTTGAACCTACCGAAGATGGCGCTGGAGGCCGCCTACTTGGCCGGCGTGGTGAGGACGCTCGCCGGGTCCCCCATCACGCCGAACTTCGTCGCCGAAGGATCGGATTCACCCCGGGACGTCGCGGCGAATCGCCGCGTTCTCTCCGCTGCCCTCGCCGCGGGCGGCCTCGCCGACGCCCTCGGGCTCGGTCCGGCCGCACGAGATGCGCTCGCGGGGGACCTCGCCGCGACGGAGGCGGCCGGAGCGCGTCTGGCGTCGGGTAAGTCGCTGACCGCGTCGGACGTCGCCGCGTTGCGCAGCGGGGCCCAACGGATCATGTGCCTCGCGGGCTCAACGTACGACGAGAACATCTGTAGCGCTTTTTGAGCGCAACGACGGCAGGGGGGACCGGTGTCTGTCCCCGCCGCGGCGGTCACGGCACGCCACCGCCGCCGTCCGCCTCGGACCCCTGGCGCTGGCTCCGCATCGCGTGGGCCAGGCTGTCGACCAACTGACCGTAGTCGATGCCCAGCGTGCCCTCGTCGAGCGCGCGTTTGAGGCGTTCGACTTTTGCGTGGTCGAGTTCTTTCTTCGCTCTCGGTTTCCGTCGGGGGCGTCCCCGAGACGTTCTGGTTCCCGCCATGGAGAGAAGGAGCGGTCGCGGGGACGAGATCTTTACCCGGAAGTTGCGGGGCTGGTCCGGAGGTCGCGGGGCCGGCGGTCTCGCGGCGTAAGCCCTCGACATGTGGTCGTCCGCGGTGACGGGAGCCCAAAACTTCGCCCGATTCGGTCACGGATTGGGACCTGGACGTCACTGCTTTTCCGAGGAACTCCAGGATGGCTGCACCAGAGCTCGCCGCCGACCCCACATCGGCGCCCCCCCCGACCATGTCCCCCCCCTCGTTGAGCCCCGACGATCTGAGCGTCATCGACGCCCTCGACGGGGGCGAGCCGCGGCGTGCGCTCGCGCTCTGCGCCCGTCTGCACGGCCGCGCGTTGGGGCGGGTGTGCATGGCGTTGGTCGGGAGCCAGGCCGACGCTGAAGATTTGGCGCAAGAGACGCTGCTCGAGGCGTATGCGGCGATGCGAACCTGGCGCCGGGAGGGGTCCCTACGGGCTTTCCTCATGACGATCGCGCGGCGGAAGTGCGCCCGTCACCTCGAGATGAGGCGACGTCGGGGCAGCAAGCTGCGGCTCGTTCACGACGCAGACCGAACGCCCCCCAGCGCGCCGACGGAGCGCGCGCTGCTGACCCGTCAGCGAGCGGCACGGACGCGGGCCGCGTTGTCGACGATGCGCCCCAGCGAACGCGAAGTGGTGCTGCTTCGCTACGAAGCGGGGCTGAGCTTTCGCGAAGTGGCCGCGACCTGCGGGATCGAGGAGACGGCGGCGCGCAAACGGGTTTCGCGCGCGGTGGCGAAGTTGCGGGCGGCGCTGGCGGAGGGAGACGACCGATGAGTGAGCGACGATGCGAGCGGTTCGACGAGGTGGTGTTTGCCTACCTCGAGGGTGAAGGCGAGCTTCCCGCCGAGATACTGGAACAGGTGTCCACCTGCTCAGATTGTCGTGACGCCGGCTTTGAAGCCGACGCGCTGCGGGAGGCGCTGACGGCGGCGGGGGACGACTACCGACACCCCGAGGACTTCGACGAGCAGGTCCTGGCGCGATACGACCGGAAGGTCGAAGGCGACGTGACGCCGGTCGCGGGGGACGACCTCGACCGACCCCGCCGGTCCGCGGCGGGGGTGGCGGCGACCCCGAACCCTGATGACGACGCGGTGGGGACGTCGGGTGCGGCAGAGGCGGGGGCCGGGCCCAGCCCGACGGGCGAGGTATTGCCGGCAGACGAACGCGGGGCCCGAGGTGACCTCCGCCGCCCCGATGCGGCGCCCTCGCGTCGCCCTCGGCTCGTGCTGGCGGCCGGGGTGGCCGCGTTGGCGGCCGCCGCGGCCGCGGGCATCGCGTTCTTTGGCGCGGACGAGGCCGGTGAGCCCGACGCGGTCGCCACGGTCGAGGCGCCCTGGACGGGCGTCGTCGCCGGGGTGCGGCGCGCCGGGAAGGGCGAAGGAGCGCCGGTGGGGCTCGAGGTGTGTGAGGCCGACGCCTGTCGGCCGGCGCCGGCGGGGACGAAGTTGCCGGCCGGTTCCCGGCTCGTCACCGACGCGCGTACGCGGGCCCGGGTCGCCCTCGACGACGGCACGACGTTGGTTCTGGACCGCGCGACGACGCTCGCGCTGGCGGCCGACGAAAACCGGAAGGCCTCCCTCACCTCGGGCGCGCTGGTCGCCGAGGTCCCGGCCGGGCCCGCGGGCGCGGACGGGTTTTCTTCGGGGTCGGGGGGCACGGTGTCGGATGGGCCGGCAGCCATCGGGCGGGCAGCCATCGGGCGGGCAGCCATCGGGCGGGCATCCATCGGGCTGGGGTCGGGCGCCGTCTCGGCCCAGGGCGCAAAGCTCGCGCTGAGGCGGCAAGCGGGGCAGACGACCATCGACGTGGTCCGCGGCGTGGCGACGGTGAAGGACGCGCGGGGACGGGAGCGCTCGGTCTTCGCCGGCCAGGAGGGGCGGCTCTCCGACGATGAGGAGATGATGTCGGTGGCGAGCGCCCACCGCCTGGCGGACGCTGTTGCTTGGAGTGAGGGGACCGACCTGGGCGACGAGGCCGGGGAGCCGGCCGCGGTCGCCCGAGGCCTCGGGGAACTCCGGGCGTCCGTGCCGGGGTCGAAAGAAGAACGCCAAGGGGCAGTGCGCCTCACCTCGCACCGGGTCAAGGTGCGGGTGGTCGACGGCTTCGCCCGCACCGAGGTGACCGAGACCTTCGAAAACCAGACCGACGACGTGCTCGAAGGGATCTACCGTTTTCCGCTCCCCCCGGGGGCGCAGATCGAACGGTTGGCGCTGGAGGTCGATGGCCGCATGGAGGAGGGCGCCTTCGTCGACCGCGAGCGCGCGGCAAAGATTTGGCGCGGCGCGATCGTCAACGGAGCGCGCCGCCCGGTGACGCCGCGGGAAGAGATCATCTGGGTGCCCGGGCCCTGGAAGGACCCCGCCTTGCTCGAGTGGCAGCGGGGGGGACGCTTCGAGCTGCGCATCTACCCCATCCCGCGCCGTGGCTCGCGCAAAGTCGTACTCACCTACACGGAGGCGGTTCCCGCCACCGGAGACCAACGTCGCTACACCTATCCGCTGCCTCACGATGCGAGCGGTGATCTCACCGTCGACACGTTCGCCATCGACGTGCAGGTGCGAGGACATGCGCCCGCGGCAGGCGTCCGGGTGCTCGGCGGGTATCCGGCGGAGCGTCACCAGGTCGGTCCGGGGGTCGATGGCCTTCGGCTCGAGGCGGAGGGCTTCGTTCCCGCCGGCGACCTGGTGGTCGCCTACGCCAGCGCGGCGCGCCACCATGAACTCCAGGCGTGGACGTACCGACCGTCGTCGCGGCCGACGGCCGACGGCGACGACGACGGTGACCCGAAGCCCCCCGCCACGGGCCGAGGGGCGGCGAGCGCCGACGGCGATGGCGACGACATCGCCCGTTTGGCCCGGGCCGAGGTCGAAAGCGACCGACCCTACGTCGCCCTCTCCCTACGGCCTGAGCTACCCGCCGAGCGGGACGAGCGACAACGAGCCTACGCCCTGGTCGTCGACGCCAGCCGCTCCATGGTGGGAGAACGTCACCGGCGCGCGGCCCGCCTCGTAGGCCGCCTCGTGGCGGAAATGGACCGGCTGGATCGATTTGTCGTGCTCTCGTGTGACACGACCTGCCGGCGGATGGACGACGGCGGGGGAGGGTGGCGATCGCCGGGGCACGTGGCGGGCAGCGAGGTCGTCGCCTTTCTCGACGGCGTGACCCCCGACGGGGCGTCGGATCCCGCGGGCGTGGTGCGAGAGGCCACGGCCCTCGGTGACCTCGACGGACGACGGTTGGAGGTGGTGTACGTTGGCGATGGAACGCCGACGGCCGGTCCGGGGCGACCCGCGGTCGTCCGGGCCGCACTGGCCGGGGCGGTGGGACCCGATGCCCGCGTGACCACGGTGGCCATCGGCGCCGACGCCGACGCCGAGACGCTGACCGCGCTCGCCAGCGCGGGAGGCGGGGTCGCGCTCCCGTACGTGCCGGGACAGCGCCCCCACGAGGTCGCTTACGCGGTCTTGGGCGCCACGCTGGTGCCATCGCTTCGCGACGTGGAGGTGGATTGGCCGTCTGGGGTCGAGCAGGTCGCTCCGGCCCGCCCTCCGACGATCATGGCCGGGGGTGAGTTGCTGGTGACGGCACGCATGACGCGCCCGTCGCTGTCCGGAGAGGTGGTCGTACGCGGTCGGTGGGGCGATGCGCCCTTCGAGCGTCGTTACCCCCTCGACGTCACGGCCGAGCGCGACGAGGGCAATGCATTCGTGCCCCGCTTGTTCGCGGCGGCCCGCATTCGGGATCTGGAGCGCGAAGGGACGGCCGCGGCCAAGGCGCAGGCGGTGGCCTGGTCGGGGGCGTACAACGTCGCGAGCCGGTACACCTCGCTCCTGGTGCTGGAAAGCCCGGCCATGTTCAAGGCCTTCGGGCTCGACAACCGGCGCCGCGTCGCCACCTGGACCGGGGAACGGACGGATCATTTGGCGGACCGAAGCGGCATGGTCGCCTCTGGGGAGGGCCAGAACGTGCACGACCAGATGTCCGGGGGAAGCTACGGAGGCAAGGGGCGCAGCGCCCCGGCGCGGGCGAAGCGAAGGGCGGAGGTCAACAAGGTAGATGGCTTCGGGCAACGCGACGCCGACGATGAGGCGGCGGAGGGGTTTTTGCCGCCGCCGTCGGCGCCGCCGCTAAGGGAGCCGGCTCCGGCGCCGCGGCCGAATTCAGCGACGCCGCCCGGTGACCCGGTGGCTAGGTTGGAAGATGAGGCCCCTCCGCCGATGCGCGCCCGGCGTCGACCGATGATCCCGATGCGTCGGATCTACGTGCGCCAGGCCCAGGTGTTCCCCGAACGACGACAGGCGACGGAGGTCGACGATAAGGCGATCCGCGCGGCGCGACGGGCGGTCGAGGACGCGCCCAACCGTCGCGCCGCGGTTCGGGACCTGTATGCCCTCTACGCCCGCACCGGGCGGGTCGACGATGCGGAGATGACCGCCGAGCGCTGGGCGGAGCGGGAAGCCTTGGACCCCGAGGCGCTCACGGCGCGCGCCGAGGCCGCCGCCGCGCGCGGCGATCGGGCCACCGCGATCCGGCGCCTCGGCAGTGTCATCGACGTGCGTCCGGGGGACGTGAATGCGCAGCGGCGGCTCGCCCGACTCCACACGTGGGCGGGGCGTACCACCGACGCATGTCGGCACTGGGTGACGGTGGCAGAACTCCGGAGTGAGGACGTCGACGCCCTCGTGGAGGCGGTGCGCTGCGCCCGTCGCATCGGCCAGTCGGCGGTGGCCGAAGTGCTTTTGCGGGGGGCCGAGGATGCGACCCGCCGAGCTGCGACCGAGGCGCTGGCGTCGGGGGCCACCGCCGCCGTCGACGACCCCAACGCGGTACGCGGAGACATTCAAGTCACCGCCACCTGGGAAGGGGGCGCCGATCTCGACCTCGCCCTCGTCCACCCTGACGGTCACCGGGTGTCGTGGCTCGGAGCGCCGACACGCGCCATCATCTCCGCCGCCGACGTGACCAGCGGGTCGCGCGAGTCGCTGGGCCTGCTCGGCAGTCCGGCCGGCGCGTACGCCATCGAAGTGGTGCGGGCGGACGGCGGGGAGGGCCGCGAAGCCTCGGCGACGTCGGCCCCGGTGGTCGGCGAGCTGGTGGTACGCGCGGTGGGTACGGTCCGGCGCATCCCCTTCCGCTTGGTGGGCGCCCGCGCAGTGCTCGGCACGATTCAGGTGAGCTTCCGGTCCCAGCTGGTGCCGGTCCGAGGATGGCCAGGGCGGTGATGCGGCCGACCGACGGGGTTCCTCGTGCCACGACGGCCGAAGAGCGAAGGATCAGCGAGAGGACCGGCGGCCGATTTCCTCGAGGGTGAGGCGGTAATACGGCGAGAAGCGGGGTGCGACGATGGCCGCGAGACATCCCGCGAGGGCGAGGTAACACAAGACCCTTTGCCCCGCGGTCGAGGGGCGGGGGGCCCCCTTGGCCAGCGCGGCGGCGAGCACCGCCCCCGCGACCAAGCCGCCCCCGTGCGCGGCATTGTCGATGGGGATGGGCACGATGGCCATCACGCCGAACGCGATGAGGCTTTGGCTTGCCCGGGCCTTCCAGGCGGGGTTCCCCTGGCGCCAAAGGATGCCCACCACCGCGCCGAGAATGCCGAAGACGGCGCCGCTGGCACCCGCGCTGAAACTTCCCGGGGGGAAGAGCTCGTATTTCCAGACCACACTCGTGGCGAACCCGGCGATGCCGCTCGCGACGTAGACGAGGACGTAGCGCACCGTGCCCAGCGCCGGCTCGACCTGACGGCTCAGCTGGAGCAGCCCGTACAGATTCATCCCGATGTGGAGGATCCCGTAGTGGACGAAGCACGCGGAGAGCAGGCGCCAAGGCTCCGCATACGGCGTGTAGCCGGGGAGAAAGGACTGCGGCCCGGTGGCGAGGGCGCCGTAGAGAAATGCTTCGAAGGCCCCGCCGCTGCGTCCGACGGCGGACCCGACGTCCGCGCCGCGGGTCAGCGCGCCCATCAGCTGAAGCGTAAATACGGTGAGGTTGAGCAAGATGATGAGCTTCACCCCGGGCAGCTGCTCGGGGGGGAAGCGCCCGAGAAACGGCTCGGCGCCGGGTCCGGTGAGGCCTCGCGCCCGGGGGCCGCGTCGACGGGTGGCCGCGACCCGACGACGCGCGCGGTCGGCCGGCTCCGCGTCGTTGAGCGACGCACCGCAGCGGATGCAGCGGCCGAAGTCGGCCTCGTTGAGGGCGCCGCAGTGACGGCAGGCGACGGTGGGCGGGCCGGCCATGCGGCGAACTTTGCGGGGCGAGGTCGGGGAAGGCAAGTCGGGCCCGTCGCGTCGGTTCCGGCCCCCCGAGCGTAAGCTCGATGCCGGAGCGGCGTTGTCTCCTCGTGATGACGGCGGCAGCGCGGAGCCTCGAATTCGGGGGATGGTCGTCCGGCGGGACCTCGTCGCGGTGGCGCCATCGTGAGGGTGCTATCGTCGCCCTCGTGGCGGCGCCGGAACGAGAGGCGACAGCATCGGCGGCGGGGCCCGGTGACGCGAGCGATGTCGAGGCTGCGGCCGAGGCGGAGCGGGCGGCCGACCGTGAGCGCGAGCGCGTCCTCTGCGTGAAGGCCAAGGGGGGCGACAAGCAGGCGCTCGCCACCATGTTGCGGCGGTACGGCCCCATCCTATACCGGAGCGTGCTTCTCCCTCGCCTCGGAAGTGAGGCGGCCGCCCAGGACGCGTTGGCCGATACATATGTACGGGTCGTCGAGCGCTTTCACCAATTCGAGTGGCGTGGCTGTGGGGTCTACCCGTGGCTGCGGGTGGTGGCGATGCGCATCGCGCTCGACCAGCTGCGCCGGCGGAAGCGAGAGACGCTCTTCGAACCCGAGGACCTGACCCGCGCCGTCGAGCGGGCCGAGCGCGATCTCGACGTTCCCGATCTCGACGTCGCTTTGTGCGAGAAACGCGATCGCGCCGAAGCGCGGCGGAAGCTCGACGAGGCGCTCGCCTCGATCAACGCCCGCTACGCGCGGGCGATCACCCTTCGGGTCCTGGAGGAGAAGACGCGAGAAGAAGCGGCCGCAGCGCTCGAGGTGACGGTCTCGACGTTTGACGTGGTGCTTCACCGCGCCCTGACGGCCCTCAAAAAGTCGATCCGCAAGCGAGAGGAGGCATCGTCATGAGTGGCGACAAACGCGGCGAGGCGCCCGTGGTGCTCCGCCCGTCGGTTCGCGACGACGCCCGCGACGCTGCGACCGAAGAGGCGGTCGTCGCCCTGCGGGCATGGGTGGGCCCCCCGGACCATGCGGCCGACCCGGATGCCACCGGTACCGGTGACGGTGAGCCCGGCGGGGGCGGAGGGCTCGACGCCCCGGACCACGAAGCGCTTCTCGCCCTCACCCTCGGCGAGGAGGTCGCGCAGCACGACGCGGGCGAACGACGGGCGGCCGCGCGTCTTCGGGCCGCCCTCGAAGGGCGTTCTCAGAGCCATGAGGGCGAGGTGCGCGGACTCGCCGAGTTCGCGGAGGCGCTCCGGTGGGCCGCCGCCCCCCTACCGCCGGAGGCGGAGGTGGAGCCGGAAGTGTTGCTCGCGCTCGCGCTCGGTGTCGAAGCCGAAGTTTCCGACGAGGTTCGCCGGCAGGCGGACGCCGCGCCGCGAGAGCCTCTGGTGACGGCGATCCGAAGTGCCGCCGGTCTCGGGCCCGAACTCGACGAACTGGCCCGGCGCCGACTCCTCCGACGCGCGCTGGGCCGCCCGGCATCGCGACCCGGGGGCGACCGCCGGTGGGTGGTCGCCACCGGAGGCGCCCTGGCGGCGCTGGCCGCGGGCGTCGCTCTGTGGGTGGGAGGCGTGGGCGGGGGCGGGGCCGCCACGGGCGAGCCTCCGACGACGGCGGTCACGCGACGGATGGAAAGAACGCCGCCATCCGCGAGCGAAGCGGCGCGGACCTCTCGGTCTACCGTTGAATTGTTCGATCCCGCCGAGCCGTTCGCCGCGCGAGGTGGCGAGTCGGATCGGGTCGAACGCATCCTCGCGTCGCGCGCCTCGGATCTTCGCCGCAATCGCTTCGCGGCTTGGGGGGTTCGGTGAACCACGACGCCGCGCGCCGTCATCGGCGGGGGGTGGTGCTCCTCGGAGTCGCCGTGGGGCTGCTCGGGACCGGGTGCGGCGACGCCTCGGATACGACCCCTGACGGTTCAGCGGCGCCCGCAGGCACGGCGGCGCCATCGACGACGACGGTGTGCGCGCCGGGCGAAGTACCCTTGATGGTCGACCGGGCGCTCCTCGCGTTTCTCTCGAAAGCGAAGGCCGTGCACCGACGGGCGGATGTCGCCGAGGATACGGGCGACCGTGCGACCGCCCTCGCGGGGCTCGACGCGCTCGTGGCGGGGCCGCGCCCGGTCGGGGAGCCACCCTCGCCCGAGGTGCGCGAGGTGCTCGCCGACACGTTGGCGCGGACGGCGGCGCTGAGAAGCGAGGGCGGCGATCACGCCGGCGCCGAGCGGGACCTCGCGCGGGGCCTCTCGCTCGTCCCGGAGCGCAACCTGTTTCGCGGTCGTCTGATGGAGGTCACGGGCGTGGTGGCGCAGCGGCGGTACGAGGCCTTGCTCGCCGCGGGCGACACCGAAGCGGCGCGCGCGGCGAAGAAGGAGGCCATCACCGCCTTCGACGAGGCCGTGGCGATCCAGGACGAGGTCATCCGCGCGACGTTGAAATGACCTGTTGGCTGCGGTCGAGGGGCGGCGCGGTCGGGGTCGAACGTCGGCACTCGGACGCGGCTGAGGTATGGTGCGATCGTTCATGAGTCGAACGCCGCGACGAACGACCGAGACGATGCCCGCCGGGCCGATGCCCCCGGATGCCGAACGCGTGATGGAGGTCGTCGACGGCGCCTTCTCGGAAGCCGAAATCGGCTTGATGACGGGCCTTCCGACGGAGCGGATGACGGCGGCGTTGGATGCGCTCGTGGCCGCGGGGCTGGTGACGTTCGAGGCGCCGGTCGACGCGCCTTCGGTCGAGGCGCCGGCGCCCATCGCCGACCATGCCGACGGCATCGAACTCAGCGCCGAGGAGCGCGCCTTCTTCGAGGACTATGCCGCGCGGGTCCAAAACGCAGACCACTACGAATTGTTGGGGCTGTGGCGGGACGCGACCAAGGACGAGGTGAAAAAGGCGTACTACCAGCTCGCGCCGAAGTTTCACCCGGACAAGTACTACGGCCGCGAACTCGGTCCATACAAGGCCATGGCGGCCGAGGTGTTCGACAAGCTGACCGCCGCCCACGACACCCTGCGGTACAAGAAGCGACGCGCGGCCTATGACGCGAGCCTGCCCCCCATGCGACCGGGGGCGCGGATGCGGCGGCGGCCCGAGACGGCGGGGCCTCCCGCGGCGTCCCAAGACGCTTCGGCCGCGTCGGCGACCTCAACCGGAGACGTCAGCGACCTCGGACGGGCCAGCGACCCCGGGCGGGCCAGCGACCCCGGGCGGGCCAGCGACCCTGGGCGGGCCAGCGACCCTGGGCGGGCCAGCGACCCTGGGCGGGCCAGCGCCCCATCCCCTCGCGCCTCGTACCCGGCGCGTCCGAGCCGTCCCCCGCCGAACCCCCGGACCATGGCCGTCGCGCGTCGGCGGGCGCGGGTCGGGCGGACGGCATCGCTGGATCCCGAGCAGCGACGCATTCAGGCGGAGGCGCTGGCGAGGAGGCTCGGGAAGTCGCAGCCTCGACCGAGCGGGACAGCCCGAATCAGGTCGTCACTGCCGCCGACCGAAGTGCGTCATACCCAGCGAAGCGCCGAGGAGATCGCCGAGCGAAGTGCCTCGGGCCCCGCCGCGCGCCAGAGCGCCGCCGAGGTGTACCGGGATCGCTACGCGAGCGTCGGAACCACGGCCAAGGAGAATCGTCTCCAGAAGTACCTGCAACAGGGTTACGCCTTCATGGCCGAGGGCGACCACCGCGCCGCCCTCGCCGCCTTTCAACAGGCGCTCCGACTGAGCCCTGGCGATGCGATGATCGAAGAGAACATCGCCCGGGCGACGAAAGCGGCGATGGGGAGCGGCTGACGCCATCGGCCCCGTGCTTCGTCGTTGAAAGCGACGCTCGCCCGAAGGCTTCCCCACGGGGACTTGAACGCCCCGCCCGCCGAAGTCTCGACCCCAGCGCGACTCCCCATTAGGCTCGTGCGCATCATGGAGGAGCGCGTCATCGGCATCGACCTCGGAACCACCAACTCCTGCGTCGCCTTGGTGCAGGATGGGGTGCCGGACGTCATCCCCAACCGGGGTGGTTACAAGACGACCCCCTCGATGGTGGCCATCACCGAAGCCGGCAAACGTTTGGTCGGTCACATCGCCAAGCGCCAGGCGATCACCAACGCCGAGAACACGGTGTACACGGCGAAACGGCTCATCGGACGGAAGTTCGACAGTGCGCCGGTCAAGAGCGCGCTCGAAACCTGCTCGTACGAGATCATCGAGGGTCCGCACGGCGATGTGCGGATCAAGCTTCGTGAGGCGCTCTACTCGGTGCCCGAGATCAGCGCGATGATCCTGCAAGAGATGAAGCTCATCGCCGACGAGCACCTCAAGGGAGACAACGTCGAGAAAGCCGTCATCACCGTCCCCGCGTACTTCAACGACAACCAGCGCCAAGCGACGAAGGACGCGGGCCAAATCGCGGGCCTCGACGTCATTCGCATCATCAACGAGCCCACGGCGGCGGCGCTCGCGTACGGGTACGGCAAAGAGATCGACAAGCTCGTCGCCGTCTTCGACCTCGGCGGGGGCACGTTCGACATCTCGATCCTCGAGATCGGCGAGGGCGGTGTGTTCAAGGTCGTAGCGACCGCAGGCGATACGTTCCTCGGGGGCGAGGACTTCGACGCTCGCGTGATCGATTGGCTGGTCCAGAGCTTTCGCGAAGAGCACGACGTCGACTTGCGCGAGGATCGGATGGCGCTGCAGCGGCTCAAGGACGCGGCAGAGAAAGCCAAAATCGAACTGTCCAACATGGGCGAAGCCGACATCAACCTCCCGTTCATCATCAGCGTGGGGAGGACCAACGAGGCCCTCCACCTGCAGCGGACGATCAGCCGCGACGCGCTGGAGGAGATGTGCGCCGACTTGGTCGAACGCTGTGTCGACATCTGCAAGGGCACCATCGCGGACGCGCAGCTCGACGCCGACGAGGTCGACGACGTGGTGCTGGTCGGCGGCATGACCCGGATGCCCCTGGTGCAACGCTCGGTCGGCGCGTTCTTCGGTCGGGAGCCGAGCAAGGGCGTTCACCCGGACGAGGTGGTGGCGATCGGAGCGGCCATCCAGGGCATGGCCCTCATGGACGAGACCGAGGACCTGATCCTCCTCGACGTCACCCCGCATGCGCTGGGCGTCTTGACGTACGGGAAGAACTTCGAGGAGCTCATCCCGCAGAACACCACGGTTCCCACCAGCCGCACCAAGATCTTCACGACCAGTCGCGACAACCAGACCGCGGTCAAAATTCTGGTGATTCAACGGGAGGCCGAGGAAGATCAGCTCCTGGGTGAGTTCATCCTCACCGGACTGCGCTCGGCGCCGAAAGGGCAGGTCGAGATCGAGGTCGCGTTCAGCATCGATTCCGACGGGATCGTCTCGGTGAGCGCGAAGGATCTCGAGACGGGACAAGAACAGTCGATTCAGGTCACCGCATCGAGCGGTCTCACGGCGGAAGAGATCGAGTCGATGATGGAAAACGCCCAGGAGTATCTCGTCGAGCGACGCGACTCCGACGCGTTCGAGGCGGTGCGGCAGGAGGCGGAAAAGTTGGTCGCCGAGGTCGAGAAGCTTCTCCCCGAGGTCGAGGAGATTGTGGCGTCGAGCGATTTCGGACGGGAGGCCATCGGCAAGGCCAAGTCCGTCCTCGACGCGACCAAAGCGGCGCTCGAAGCAGGTGACCTCGCCGCCCTCAAGGAAAACAACGAAGCGCTGTCGCGCACGCTCAGGATGTTCAAGGGCGTCGTCGCCCGGCCCCAGTGACCGACCCCGGCGGGCGGCGAGCTTTCGTCGAAGTCGCGGCGGGGGTGGTGATGGCCGCGGGGGGGCTCGCCGTCACGATGGCCGCGGCGCCGGCGATCGTCGCGAATTCCGTGTCCGCCGCGCCCCTCCCCGCACCGCCCGGGGCCACGCCGCCTTCACCCCGGCCGCCCTCACCGTCATCGACGGTGGGCGCGCCTCACGATGCCCCCGAGGGCCGTCCGGCCCTCGCGTACCGATGGTCCGCGCGACTCGACGCGGAGGCGCATGAGATCGCAGGGAAGGGAGACATCGAGTGGACCAACACGTCCCGTCGACCCCAATCCGAGGTCTACGTTCATCTCTACCTCAACGCGTTTCGCGACGCGCGAAGCGCCTTCATGCGCTCCGACGCCGGAGCGGGGTTTCGGGGCGGGGGGCGCCCCTCACGGTGGGGCGGCATCGACGTCGAGACGTTTCACCTCGATGGCCATGACTTGTGGCCCGACGTCGTGCACAGCCCCGACGACCCCGACGATGCGACCGACATCCGCGTCGCGCTCCCGGAGCCGGTGGCCCCGGGACAATCGGTCACCTTCGAGGTCGCGTTCACCGCTCGGCTCCCCACCGTGGTGGCGCGGGTGGGCTACGCGGGGGACTTTCACCTCGTCGCGCAGTGGTTTCCCAAGCTCGCGCGACTCGAGGCCGATGGAACGTGGCGACACTTCAAGTTTCATCGGCTCGGAGAGTTCTACGCAGACTTTGCCGCCTATGACGTCGCGATCGACACCCCTCGCTCGATGACCGTCGGGGCGACGGGCCAGCTGGTGTCGCGACGGGAGGACGGAGACCGAAAGACGGAGCGATTTGTCGCCGCTTGGGTCCACGACTTCGCGTTCACCGCCTGGCCCGGCTTCGAGGTCCACGAGGCGGTCGGACCCCACGGCGTGGCCATGCGTGCCATGGTGCCCCGTGGGGAAGAGGCGCTGGCGCGGCTGGAGCTCGAGGAGGCATCCGCCGCGATGGCGGACTACGAACGGTGGTACGGGCGCTATCCCTATCCGACCCTCACCATCGTGCACCCGCCGCCCGCGGCGCGCGGGTCGGGCGGCATGGAGTACCCGACGTTCATCACCACGGGAGGAAGTCCCCTCGGCGCGCGATGGGGCGTGCGCAGTGTGCGGGGCGTCACCGCGCATGAACTCGCGCACCAGTGGTTCTACGGCTTGCTGGCGAGCGACGAGTTTCGGCATCCCTACCTCGACGAGGGCCTGACGACGTTCGCGACGGCCCGCTCGCTCGCCGAGCGCTTCGGCTCGGGCTCGGGATTCGAGGGCTTGGGGTGGTCGGTGACCCAGTGGGCCTACCTCCGCGCTGCTTCGGCTCGGGCGTGGCAGATCGGGGCCCTCGACCGGGCCGTGGATCAATTCCCCACCGGGGGCGACTACGGAGTGAGCGTGTACGCAAAAACCGCCGTGCTGCTCGAGACGTTGCGGCGGGTCTACGGCGACCCCGCGTTCGACGGCGCGCTGCGACGCTATGCCGAGCGGCATCGTTATGGGCACCCCGCTCCCGACGACCTGGTCGCGGCCTTTCCCGCTCCGATGGGGAAGCAGCTCGCCGCCGGGGTGGCGGGAGGATTCGTCGACTACGAGGTCGCGGGTGTGACCCCGCTCGAAGGCCGAGAAGGGGCGCCGCACCGCACGCGCGTGGTGTTGCGACGGCGGGGCGATCTCTTGTTTCCCGTCGTGGTGGCCATCGTGGATGCCGACGCGCGGGAGACGCGGCGCACCTGGGACGCGCGCGGCGGGCGCACCGAGACCTTCGTACACGAGGGGGCGGCGCCGGTGCGGACGGTGACGATCGACCCCGAACGCCGCGTTCTCATGGATCGTGACCTCACCAACAATCACCGCCGGGTGACGCCCCTGCGCGTGGCCACCCGGATTCAGGGTTGGGTGGCCACCGCGCTGGCCCTCGCGTGGACGGGGTGGGCGCCATGACCCGGGTCGTGTTCGCGGCGGCGGCATACCGGTGGCTGTCGATGTTCATCGTCACCTCGCCGCTCGCCGTGGCGGTCGCGAGGCCGTTCCGTCACCACCCGCGCGGTGATGCGGCGTGGTTCGATGCGGGCGGGGTCTGGTTGTTGGAGACGGTGCGGGTCATGCTCCCCGTCGCGGGGGGGCTCGGCGTGGTCACGCTGGGCTTGTCGCTGGTGTTTGCGCTGGGGTGGTCGATTCCGCTGGGAGCGTTGGTGGCCGCGGGGCGGGGCGCGGGCGGGACGCAAGCGTATGCCGATGCCGTCCGGTGCGGCCCGAGCCTCGCCGTGTTTCAGGGAGCAGCGATCCTGGCGGCGAGTGTTCTCGCGGTGGGCGCGGCCGCGCTCGGGACGCCGCCACGTGTGTACGCCGCGGGGGATCTGGTCCGCCCCGCGCTCGTTTTGGGGCTCGCCGGGGTGGGGTGGTGGGGGCTGACGGTCGTTCTCGACGCGGCCCGCATGAGACGCTTCGATGACGACGTGTCGGGGGCGTTGAACGCGCTCTACGAAGGCGGGGTCACGCTCGCCCGGCACCCTCGTCTTTGGGTCGCGGCGGCGGGAAGGACGGTCATCGGCCTCACTTCGGCCGTCGCCGCCTTCGCGGCGACCCAGGCTCTGGCGCGGGTCGGCGCCCACGGCGGCGTCTTGGCCTTGGTGCACGCGGCGTCGGGGCTCGTGTACGTGACCCTTCGCACCTCGTGGTTCCGCCGCCTCGCGACCGTCGCCGCGACCTCGGACCGAGCGGGGTGAGGGCGGGCGCGAAAGGGCTTGCCGCGACCGGGGCCCTCGCCATATGGTCCGCGGCCGTCGTCGAAAGACGGTGGTTGCCGAGGTAGCTCAGTCGGTAGAGCAGTGGACTGAAAATCCGCGTGTCGACAGTTCGATCCTGTCCCTCGGCACCACGACCGGGCCCCCTATCGGCGGTTGGGCGCACGGGTCGCGCTCCGGAGCGTCTCGGCCCGCCTTGGTTGCGGACCGCCGGGCGTCGGACCGCCGGGCGTCGGGACGCTGGGCGTCGGGACACTGGGTGTCGGGACGCTGGGCGTCGGGGCGTCGGGGCGTCGGGGCGTCGGGGCGTCGGGTTTTCGGGTCGGGGGATGAAGACGTCACACTCGAGCCGGGGCGAGCGACGACCCAAGCATGCGCTTCGCCCGGAACATCATTGCGCTCCTTTCGGTGGCCCTCCTCCTCCTGGGCTTCGTCTCCGTCGCGATCCCGTGGGAAGCATTCTCCGGGGCGTCGCCATCGGGTGAAGGCGCCGCCCTGCTTCCCATCCCGTGGGATGCCATGACGGGGGCGGGGCTCGAGACGCTCCCGGTGACGGCGCCCGCGTCCTGTCGTCCGACGGGGCGAGGGCTGAGGGTCGAGGGAACGGATCCGTCGCGTCGGGGGCGCTCGTCGTCCTCGTCGTCGTCGGTGGTGGTGGGCGTGCTGGGACGGGACACGGTGGCGGTCGTGGCGGATCGGGACGACCGGGCGCTGGTGGCGGTGACGTTGTCGGAGACCCCGTCCATTCGGGCTCGGGTCGCGCTGCCGGGGCGGCCGGAGCAGCTACTGCTGCTCCCCGACGGGCGGCTCGTGACCTCGTTGGGGGATGCCAGCGCCGTGATCGTTCACGAGCTCACGGAAGGGGGGTTCGTCCCGCGCTGCCGGCGGGCGACCCCGGTGGAGCCGGCGGGGCTCGCGTCGGCGGGAACGGGCGCCGCCGCGACGATGGTCGTCGTGAGCCGCGGGGCGGGACAACTCCTGCGGTTCGACGGGCCGGAGTTGGTGCCGGGGGGAGCCGTGGACCTCCCTCGAGACCCGTACGCGGTGGCGGTGACCCGAGACGGGACGACCGCGCTCGTGACCCATGTGGTGGGGGGCATCATCAGCCGGGTCGCGCTTGGCTCACGTCGTGCGAGCCCGATGGAGCGCCTCGCCCCGACCGAAGCGCGACGGGTCGAGGTGAAGCGCTCGGGGGGGCGACGCAAGTACGATTCGCAGTTCGGGCGGCGGCGCCGTCCCTTGGTCTCGGTGCGCGCCACGCAGGTCGCGCAGCGCTCGTTCTCGGTCGCCGCGGTCGAAGCAGGCCGCTTCGTCGTTCCGTCCGTGCTCGTGGACCCCACGCCAGAACCTCGCGGCGGGGCGGGCTACGGCGCTGTGGGTGCGCTCGCCACCCCGCACCGCGCGGTCAATCTCGACCTCGCCCCCGACGGCACCCTCCCGCATTTCCACCGCCAGTTTCGTTTCGGCGGAGCCCGGTACGGAGCGCACCGATGCTTGCTCCCGCGTGGCGCGGATTACGATCGCCGACGTCGTGCCTTGTGGGTCGCCTGTCGCGGCTCGTCGCTGGTGCTCGGGTTTGATCAGCCCGCGCGGCCTCAGAAAGATGGCCTCCGCGTCCCGCGCGCGGCGGTGAAGGTGCCCGAGGGACCGGACGGGGTCGCCGTGACGGAAGACGGGCGGCTCGTCGTGTGGTCCCCCGATGCCGGTGCGCTGGCCGTGCACGTGGTGCCCGAGCGGGTGAACGCGGAAGCGATCCCTCAGTTTCCTCCGGACGCCGACACGATCGTGACCCTCCGGCGGCATCGTGACCTGCCCCCCGAGGTCCGACGTGGACGTCACCTGTTTCATCTCACCACGGGTCGACGGACCGCCGCCGACGGCCGCGCTTGTGCGAGCTGCCATCCCGACGGACGGGATGATGGGATGACCTGGATCACGGCGGACGGGCCGCGACAGACCCCGATTCTCGTCGGACGTTTGGACGAAGAGCTCGACGCGCCGTTCGGATGGAATGGGCGCAACGACACGGTGGACGACCACGTGCAGCGCACACTGCATCGCCTCCGGGGCACGGGGCTCGACGCCGAGGAGCGGCGCGCCATCTTCGCGTACCTTCGCCACGCCGCGCCTCCGCCCCTGCCGGACCAAGAGGCGACCGTCGTCGCGCGCGGGCGGGAGCTCTTCGAAGCCCACGCGATGCGTTGCGCCTACTGTCACGGCGTCGACGATGGTTCGCCCGACGGACGACAGCACGACTTTGGTCATCCCGCTCCGGGCGACCGTCGCGGCCACTTCGACACCCCTTCGTTACGTTTTATCGGACGGTCCGCCCCGTACTTTCACGACGGGCGGTACCCGACGCTCGCGGCGCTCCTCGCCGACCACGACAGCAACATGGGGGGCGCCTTCACGTTGAGCTCCGACGATCGCTTCGCGCTAGAGCGCTTTCTCCGCACGCTCTGACGCCATCTCCCGTCCTCCACGACGACACCGGCACCGACGGATGGTAAGCCCGACCCATGAGCATCGTGGGCTATCGCCTCGGTTGTCCCGCGTGGGGGCTCCCGGCGTGGCGCGGAACGCTGCTCCCCTCCCGTCGGTCGGGAGCGGTGGCGCCGGACGAGCAGGGCGGTGGCGCGCTGACGCACTACGCTCGGGTCTTCTCGACCGTCGAGGGCAACACGACCTTCTACGCGGTGCCCTCCGCCGACACCGTCGCGCGGTGGGACGCGGAGGCGCCTTCCTCGTTTCGCTTTTGCTTCAAGTTTCCTCGCTCCATCACCCATGACCTCCGCCTCGAGGGCGTCGTGGCGACGTCGTCGGCGCGCGCCTTCCTGACCCGACTCGAACCGCTCCACGATCGACTGGGGCCGACGATGCTTCAGCTCCCCCCGGGTTTTGGGCCGGCGCGCCTCGGGCGACTCGAAACGTTTCTCGACGGTCTCCCCTCGGCTCATCGCTACGCCGTGGAGGTTCGGCACCCCGAATTTTTTGCCGGCGGTGACGCCGAAGCCCGACTCGAAGCGGTTCTCGCGGCCCGAAGGGTCGACTGGGTGACGCTCGACACGCGAGGCCTCTTCCTCGCGTCGCGTGAAGACCGCCATGTCGCCGCGGCCCAGTCGCGCAAACCTCGACTCCCCGTTCGCGCGCGGGCGCTCGGGCCCCACCCCATCGTGCGCTTCGTCCCCCATCCAGACTTCTCCCGCAATCGCCCGTTCGTCGACGGGTGGCGCTCGGCCCTCCGCCACTGGCTCGACGGAGGACGAGAACCCTACTTTTTCATGCACGCGCCGGACGACCGGAGGGCGCCCGAGCTCGCCCGGCGCTTTCACGCCGCGCTTCGCGATGCGGGACTCCCCGTCGGGGAGATGCCGCCTTGGTCCGGGGAGGCAGCCGCCGCCGAGCCCGATCCTTCTCAGCTCGGCTTGTTTTCGTGACCTTGGTTTGGTGGGCTTACCTCACGTAGTGCGATGGCGAGCTCCGCTGACACCGACCAAGTTGCGGCCTCGACGCGGCTCTCCCCGGAAGAACGCGAGCGCTACGCGCGTCATCTTCGACTCCCCGAGGTGGGGCGGACCGGACAACTCCTCTTGCGGTCGTCGCACGTGCTGGTGGTCGGAGCGGGCGGATTAGGCTGTCCGGTCTCCCTCTACTTGGCGGCGGCGGGGGTGGGGGCGCTGACGGTGGCCGACTTCGACGTCGTCGAGCGCTCCAATCTTCAGCGGCAGGTGCTCTTCACGGAGGCCGACGTCGGGCGGGCCAAGGTCGACGTTGTCCGCGAGCGCCTACGGGCGCACAATCCGCATGTTCGGGTGATCGCCCGCCGGATGCGGTTCGGCGACGACGCCGACACGGCCGCGCAGTTGGTGACCACGGTGGATGTCGTCGTCGACGCGACCGACAATTTCGCCGCGCGCTACGCGATCGATGACGCATGTCGGGTCCACCGTCGCCCTTGCGTGTACGGCGCCGTTCACCGGTGGGAAGGCCAGGTCGCCGTGTTTCACCATGGCCCCGCCGCTCGCGGGTACCGTGATGTGTTCCCCGTGCCGCCGCCGCCGGGGGCAGCCCCGAGTTGCGGCGACGCGGGCGTGTTCGGGGTCCTCCCGGGGGTGATCGGGAGCCTGCAGGCGACGGAGGTCATCAAGCTCATCACGGGCGTCGGCGCCCCGCTTTCGGACGCGCTTCTTCTGTTCGATGCCCGTACCTCGACGAGTCGCATCCTGCGGGCCGCGGCGGGCGAAGGGTCCGCCGACGGCGCGACGATGACGGTGGCGGAGCTCCGTGCGCACCGCACCAACGCGCCCCCCGGTCCCTTCGTCCTCGACGTGCGTGAGCCGTCGGAAGATGACGACGAGGGCGG
Organism: Myxococcota bacterium; assembly: GCA_039027095.1. Classification (GTDB taxonomy): domain Bacteria; phylum Myxococcota_A; class Polyangia; order Polyangiales; family Polyangiaceae; genus JAPYTK01. The sequence continues at coordinate 12,817 of JBCCLB010000004.1, read as the reverse complement.
CTTGGGGGCCGATCAGCGCATTTCGGTGGACGAGCTTCCCGAACGGCTCACAACGCTGCGGGCGACGCGGAACGAGGTCGTGGTCGTTCACTGTCGGAGCGGGGTCCGATCCGCCCGGGCGGTGACCTGGATGCGCAGGGCGGGCTATCGCCGGGCGGTGAGCCTCGAGGGGGGGCTCCTCGCGTGGCGTGCCTCGGCCCCCCGCGCAGACTAGGCTGTGCTCCCATGCACCAGCTCGGGACCATCGAGCGCATCGCCGACCTCTATCGCGACGAGACCCGACCCGCTTTTCGCCGCCTCTGTGTCGCGTTGGGGGTCGCAGCGCTGGTCGGCGCCGCCTGGGTCGGCCGGACCGGGGTCGCAGGTTCCCGCGCCGCCGCGGCGTTCGTCGCGCTCGTGGGCGTTCTCCCGTACCTCGCGCTGCGCGGACTCGCCCGTCGCCGCCGCCAAGACCCGAGGGCGGTGATGCGGGCCACGGTGATGCACACCGAACCGGATCTCGCCGCGCGCGCGTTGCGGGCGATGACCCTCGCCGAGCAGACCGTGGCCGAACCCGAGCGGGGTTCGACGGAGCTCGCCCAGCTGCATTTCTCACGGCTTCTGGGTCGGGTTTCGTTGCCGCAGATCGCGGCTCGGGCGGGGCGCCGGTCATGGTGGGTGACCGGGGTGGGACTCGGCGTGAGCGTGGTTCTTTTCGCCGGGGTGGTGATCGACCCGTTCCGGGTGGTCGAAGGCATCGACGTACTGGCGGCGCGCGATGGCGTGGCCCCGATGCCCGTGCGGTGGGTCCAGGTCGCCCGCATCGAGGTGGAGCCCCCGAGCTACCTCCAACGGTCCGCGTCGCGCCTGAGGCCTTACCGCCCTGCGTCCGTTCCGGTCGGCAGTTCGATCTCCATGCACGCGGCGCCGCGACGGGACGGACGGCGGTTGGTGCTCACGGACGGAGCCCGAGAAGTCCCCTTCGTGGACGACGGCGAGGGGACGTTGGTGGCCCGGTGGAACGTCGCCGGCGACGCGGATCTCCGCGTGGCGGCGCGCTTTGGTGAGGTGGTGATCCCCGAACCTCGGGCGCTCTCGCTGCACGCCATCGTCGACCACGCGCCCTTCGTACGGCTGAAGGGGGCCCCCGCGGCGTGGCCGCTGCTCGACCAGCCCCAGATCCCCGTCCACTGGGAGGCCCAAGACGACCACGGCCTGCGCGAGGTCGCGCTCGTCCTGCGGGCGGGCGATGCGGTGGTCCGGCGTCCGCTGTCCAATCCCAAGAGCGGGCTCGTCGATCGCGGCGGCGTCGAGCTGGCGGCCGACGACCCTTTTCTCCAGGGCCGATACCTGCCGGTTCAGGTCACCGTCGAGGCGCTCGACAACGATGACGTCAGCGGGCCCAAGTGGGGGCGGAGCGATGCCTTCATTCTGTTTCCGCCTCAGGTCGGGGAACGAGCGGCCCTGCGCTACCGCGCGTTCGAGAGCGCGCGAGACGCCGTGGTCGACGAGCTCGCCCGTCGCATGGGTCTCGACGAGGTGGATCCGACCGCGGAGGAGGTGGCGCACAAGCGTCTCCGGCGAGTGTTCGCGGGGGTGCTCGAAGCCGACTACGGCGGCATTCGGCTCTCGGGTCGCATCGCCGCCCTTACCAAGGGCCAGCTGGAGCGGCTCGACGATCAGGTGAAAGCGGCGGTGGCCCGCCGCGACCGCGCCGGGCTCGTCACCGCGACGGAGGAGGTGCTCCTCGCCATCGATTCTGGACTCGCGGCCCTCGGGACGGGCGACACCCGCACCGCGGCGCTTCAACTCGCCGACGTCGCGACGGAGACCGCGGGGGCCATCGCGTTGGCAGAGGACCCCGTGCAGCGCGATCGAAGTCAGCAGCTGGTCGCGGCCTACCTCGAGGTTCTGAACAACGGTGGAGGGTTCATGACCCAACTGGGCAGGCTGGGGCGGGACCTCGGTGAGCTTGTCAAAAACGGCGTGCGCCGCATTCGTCGACCCCTCGACGCATCCGATCGCTACCACGCGCAGCTGGCAGCCGAGGACCTCGCCGCGCGCCTGCGCAATCCCCAGCCGAGTTTCGGCTCTGCCGGTGGGGGAGGAGGCGGCGATGGGCACGGCCATGGCGGCGGGGTCGAGTCGGGCGGGATGCCGCAGCCGGGTCAGGGCGAGGCGTCGGAGGCGGCGGAGCAGGCGGAAGGCCTCGAGGATGCGCTCGAGGAGCTGCGGCAAGAGCACGAGCAGGCCATGCGCGAGGTCGAGCAGGCCCTGAAGGAGGCGATGTCGCCGGAGGCGCGACAGGCCATGGCGGAGCGGATGCGCGACCTCGCCCAGAAGGTACGTGAGGCGGTCGACGACTTGCCCCAACAGGCGTCCGACCCCGGCTCGGCCCGCGCCGCGGCGGCTCGTGCCCGCGCTCAGGCGGAGTCGATGGCGGGGGCCCTCGAGCGGGGGGATGTGACCCGCGCGATGGAGCAGGGGGAAGGCGCCCTCAAGAACCTCGACGAGGCGCAGACGCGGGGTCGTCGCGCCCCCGAAGGCAGCGAAGAGCGCGAGACGGGGAGGCGCGCCGGTGCGGCCAAGCGCGCCCTCGACGACCTCGTACAGCAGGGTCAGCAGGCGGAGCAGGACATGCAGCGCCAGGCATCGGAGGGGGCGGCCGGTCCCCTGCAGCAGGCCGCGGGACGCGAGCGCGCGCTCGCCGAACGGGCGCGTCAGCTCCGGCGTCAGAGTCAGACGGGCGAGGCGCCGCTCCCGGAGGCGATGCTCGACCGTTTGGGACAAGCGGCACGGGCGATGGAGCGCGCGGCCGACAAGCTTGGTCAGCGGCAGGGCGCACAGGGCCAACGGGCGCAGCGTCAGGCCCAACGCATGCTCGAGATGGCCCAGCCGGAGCGGGAGAACGAGGGGGCTGAGCGCGACACGGCGCCCGACGGTGACGGCGGCGACGACTTTGCGCGCGACGCCAACGTCCCCCCCGAGGCGCGAGACAAGCGGGCCGAGGACTTCCGACAGCGGGTGACCGACGGGCTCGGCCGCGAGGCCCCCCCGCACCTGGAAGAGGCGCTGCGCCGCTACACGGAGGGCTTGTTGCGATGAGCCGTTTCTCGTGGCGGAAGGGGCGCCGTATCGCCCGCGCCGTGGCGCAGACGGTGGTCGTCGTCATCACGGCGACCCTTCTGTGGGGGGCCCGGCCGGCGCAGGCCTTGCCCTTCGACGCGGAGCGGGGGCGACTCGCGGTCCTCGACTACGACTTCCCCGGCGCCCATGCGATCCTCGACGGCGGAGAGGCCCCGGACGTGGTCGTCGAGCGCGCGCGACTCGCGCTCTACGAGGGCGCGTGCGACGAAGCCCAGCGACTTCTCGAGCGCCCCGATCTCGAAGACGACGACACCTTTGGGATGCTCTACGCGATCGCCAAGGGGTGCGCGCGCGCCACCGCGGGCACGTTCGTGGTTCACGATGAAGCGGCCGGGGTGTGGGTACGGTTCCAGGACGATGAGGACCGGGCCCTGTTGCCGCTTCTCGTGCAGGTGACGACCGAAGCCCGTCGCGCCTTGGCGCGGGATCTCGGGGCCGACCTCCCCAATCCGATTCGCATCGACATGGTGCGCGACCAATTTGCCCTCGCGGCCCACACCGGGTTGCCGGAAGAAGCGGCGCAGACCACCGGCACCGTCGCCGTGGCGAAGTGGGGGCGCGTGATCATGCTCTCCCCCCGCGCGACCGAGGACGGTTACCCGTGGGCCGACACCCTCGCCCACGAGCTCAGTCACCTCGTCGTGTCCATGATCACCCGCGACCGGGCCCCGCTGTGGCTTCAGGAAGGGGTGGCCAAGCGACAAGAGGTGCGGTGGCGACCCCTGACCCGCTTCGACGACGTACCGTCGCCCGATGCGGTCGCCTGGGAGGGCATCGAAGCGGGGATCGCCTTGCCCCTGACCGGTCTCGGTCCGTCGATCGCCATGCTCCCGAGCCCTGAGCAGGCGATGGTCGCGTTCGCCGAGGTCGCGAGCTTCGTGCGCTTCTGGGTCGACGAGAACGGGACGGAGTCCCTTCCGAAGCTGCTCATCGCGTTGAAGGAGCTTCCCCCCGACGAGGGCGCCGCCGAGGCGATCGCCGCCGTCTCGGGCGGGGTGTCGTTCGAGACGTGGGAGCAGCGGTGGCGCGCGCGTCTCGCGGCGACCACCCCGACCGCTCCGGCCGAGCTTTCCCCGGCGCGGGCCCTTCCCGTCAAGGGGGTCGAGGCGGCCAGGCACCGTCGGCTCGCCCAGCTCCTTCAACACCGTGGCCACCACGAGCCGGCGGTGACCCAAGTACAGCGGGCGAGGGAGATTTTTCCGCGGGACGCCTCGCTCCGCTGCCTCCACGCCGTAAGTCTACGGAGCACCGGGCGAGAGACCGACGCGGCGGCAGCCCTCGGGACCCAGGACGACATCCTTCGCCCCTCCGGACGTTGGTGGTCGCTTCACGATTTCTTCGAGCTCGGCCGCGGCGAACCGCAAGCCCGCCGTCTCGCGGTGGGACGTGAACCCTACAATCCGCCGGTGGCCTGTCTGGAGCTCGAGGCGGGTGAGCTCCCCGACGAGCCCGTGATGCGCATCCTATGTGAAGCGGCGCGTCGCCTTCCGCCCCGTGAGTGAAGGGTGCCCTCCGTGCCGCGGGCGTGCGCGCTCGATCACGCGGAGACGCCGCCGCCGTGCCCCCCGCCACCCGGCGTCAGGATGGTGACCCGATCTCCAGGGTTCAGCTCGAGGGTTCCCGAGAAGGGCTCGGCGGGGGACGACGGGGGGACCCCGGCCCGACGGACGAGATTTTCGCCCGCCGCCCCCGGACCTCCGCCGGCGAGACCGAACGGACGACGACCTCTTCGCTCGGCGAGCACGGTCACCGTGAGCGGTGCGCACGCTTCGATCTCGCGGATGATCCCGTCTCCGCCCCGGCGCGCGCCTCGTCCCCCCGAGCCGGTGCGGATGGCGAACCGCCACAGACGAATGGGGAACCGGGCCTCGAGCGTTTCGGGGTCGGTGATCCGCGTGTTGGTCATGTGAGACTGCACGGCGTGGGCGCCCGGGTGCTCGGGGGTGGCGCCGGTCCCGCCGCCGATGGTCTCGTAGTAGCCCCAGCGGTCGGTGCCGAAGGTGAGGTTGTTCATGGTGCCCTGGCTCGCGGCCGCGATCCCGAGCGCCGCGAGCAGCACGTCGACCACGCGCTGCGACGTCTCGACGTTGCCCGCGGCGACGGCGCGGCCTTCGTCGGGGTCGAGCAGGCTCGGATGCGGGATCCGCAGCGTCACCGGGCGAAGGCATCCACTGGAGAGCGGGATGGGGGTGTCGACCAGCAGTCGAAGGGCGTACAGCACCGCCGCCGTCGTGACGGCGCGGGGGGCGTTGAAGTTGCGCGGGCTGGGCCCCCCGGACGCCGAAAAGTCGATGGTGAGCCGGTCGCGGTCGACGAGCAGCCGCACGGCGACTGGCGTCCCGTCGTCGAGCGCGTCCGTGAACTGGGTCTCTCCATCGGGGAGGCCGGCGACGGCGGCGGCCACGCGTTCCGCCGCGTCGTCCTGCACGTAGCCCATGTATTTTTGAACCACGACGCGTCCGTGCCGGGCGGCGAGCGCGCGAAGCCGCTGGCCGCCGACGGCATTGGCGGCCAACATCGCCTGCAGGTCGGCGAGGTTTTCGTCGGGGTTGCGGGCCGGGTGAGGACCCGCCGCCAGCGCCGCGCGAACCCGGGGCACGTCGAGCTCGGTGCCCGCACGCAGCAGCGGGAGCGAGCGCAAGACGACCCCTTCTTCTTCAAGGCGGGTCGAGGCGGCGGGCATCGAGCCCGGGGTGAGCCCGCCGACGTCGGTGTGGTGGCCACGGCTCGCGACGTAGAACGCGACGCGTGCCTCGTCGCCGGGAAGATGGATGGGGCTCACGACGGTGATGTCGGGGAGGTGAGAGCCGCCGCGCGCCGGGTCGTTGGTGGCGAACGACTGTCCCACCGCGGGGGCAGGGTGATCGCCACGCACCGCGCGCACGGTTTCCTCCATCGCGCCGAGGTGCACCGGAATGTGAGGCGCATTGGCGACGAGGTGACCCTCGGCATCGAACACCGCGCAGGAAAAATCGAGGCGCTCGCGAATGTTGGTCGACAGGGCGGTGCGCTGGAGTACCTGGCCCATCTGCTCGGCCACCGATTGAAACTGATTGTGAAACAGCTCGAGCCACATCGGGTCCCGCCGCGGTGGCGCGCGGGTCGCGGCGCCGTCGGGGGCGGCAGCGTACCCGTCTTGCGACATCCACACCCAGCCGCGACCATCGACACGGAGCGAGAACCCCGGGTCGACGACCAGGGTGGCGGTCGCCTCGACCACGAGGGCGGGGCCCACGATACCCACGTCCGGGGTCAGTGCCTCACGAGCGTAGACCTGAGCATCGACGTAACGGCCGTCGACCCAGAGTCGGTGCGGCCGCAGCGCGGGCGGCGGGGGACGGGCCGCGGCCGGGGCTGCAGGGACGGCTTCGGCGCGCGCCGGCGACGAGGTCGCGCCGCCGCGGAGGCGAACGCGAAGGGTGACGACGTCGACGGGGTGACCCGGTCGCGCGTAGCCGTAGCGCCGTCGGTGGACGCTCTCGAAGCGTCGTCCGAGCGCGACGGCACCATGCGCTTCATCGGCGTGGGTGCCGAGTTCGAGCCGGAGGCTCGTCTCCGAGCCTCGGTAGCGGAGCTCGAGGGTCGCGTCGGCACGGGGGGCATCGATCCCTTCGGCGGCGAGGGCATGGCGCCCTTCCTCGCTGAGCTTCGCCGCGAGCTCTTTCGCCCGAGCCAGGGCCGCCGCGGTCAATGGTTCGGCGCCCATGTCGCGCTCTCCGTGCCAGCCGGTTTCGGCCCGTCCCATGCCCCATGCGGAGAGCACGCCCGCATGCGGAGGGACGAGCAGCCGCCGGATCCCGAGACGAGACGCGAGGGCGCATCCATGCTGGCCGGCCGCGCCGCCGAAGAGCACCAAGGTGTGGGCGCGGGTATCGTAGCCCCGCGCCACCGAGATTTGACGGACCGCCTCGGCCATGTGGTCGTTGGCGATCTCGAAAAAGGCGGCCGCCACCTCCGTGGAGGTTCGATATCCGGCCTCGGTGGCGATCGACGCGAGGGCGCGCACGGCCCGTTGGTCGTCGAGGGCAAAGGGAAAGCGGTCGTCGACGATTCGGCCGAGGGCGAGGTTGACGTCGGTCACCGTGACGGCCGTGGCCTCGGACGCGCCGTAGCAGAGGGGACCGGGGCGGGCGCCGGCGCTCTCGGGACCCACCCGAAGACGGAGCCCGTCGAAACGGCAGATCGAACCGCCGCCCGCGGCGACGGTGTGGACGTCGATCATGGGGGCGCGAATGCGGGTGCCCGCGGTCTCGGTCTCGTAGACGAGGCTGACCTGACCGTCTTCGACGCGGCTGACGTCGCTCGAGGTTCCGCCCATGTCGAACGCGATGGCCTCGGCGAGGGCGGCGTCCCGTGCGAGCGCGCGGACGGCGACGACGCCGCCCGCCGGGCCGGAAAGCACCGCGGCGGGGCCCCGAAACCTCGCGGGGGGAACCAGGTCTCCGCCCGACGGCATCAACCGAAGGGTGCTCTCCGGTCCGAGCGCGGACTGAAGGCGCGCGAGGTAGGTTCGGAGCAGCGGCGTCAGATACGCATCGACGATGGCGGTCTCGGCGCGGGCGAGAAAGCCGCCTTCCGCCACCAGCTCCGCGCTGCCCACGACGTGCGCGAAGCCGACGTCGCGGGCCCAGACGGCGATGCGTCGCTCCAGGGTGTCGTTGCGATGGCTGTGGAGGACGGCGATCGCGACGCTCTCGACGCGGGTTCGAAGCGAGGCCAGCGCCGCCCGCGTCGCCGTCTCGTCGGGGGCGAGGAGCACCCGACCGGTTGCGTCGAGGCGCGCGTCGACTTCCAGCACCTCGCGGTGGAGCGGCGCCGGACGGACGACGGCGCGCGCGAACAGGTCGGGTCGCGCTTGGGTGCCAATGGCGAGCAGGTCGCCAAACCCTCGGGTGACCACGAGCGCACACGGGTGTCCCTTTCGCTCGAGCAAGGCGTTGGTCGCCACGGTCGTGCCCATGACCACGTCGCAGGGGGGGAGGGGGGCATCGGCGTCGCACCCGATCAGGGTGCGGATGCCGACGAGAGGCGCGTCGTCGTCGCTGAGGACCTTGGCCACCCGAAGGGCGCCGCCCTCAGGAGGACGCCCCACGCAATCGGTGAAGGTCCCGCCGCGGTCGATCCAAACCGCCCAACGCATCTCGGTCGTCCGTATCATGGCGCCCGCGGGCGCAGGGTCAGTTCATAGGAGGTGACGCGGGGGGGGCCGGCGTCGGGATCGTAGGGGCGCTGGCGGTCGTCGTTGCCGACGTGGACGGCGACCACGAGGAGATAGCTGGCCCCATCGAGGGTTTCGAGCGTCGTAAACGCCTCGTGGGCCCCGAAGACCCCGCCCGCGCGGTGGGCGCCGAGCGAACGACCCGCGGCGTCGAGACGCACGATCGCCCACTCGAAAACGTGGCTGGTCTCCCACGTCGCCTGCAGCGTGAGCCCATGGCCCGCCGGGACTTGGTCCTGCAAATCGATCCAAACGTAGGAAGCCCCGGTGGGCGCGAGGGGGTGCGGAGGCGCGACCCGCCGGGGGAGTGACGCGTAATCGAGACGCCAATCGAAACGAATCCGCCCGAGGTCGCCGAGCCACCGCGTATCTTCGAGGTGCTGACCGTCACTGCGGGATCCCATGAACGCCCGGGCCACCGCGAGATCGAGGAGCATCTCTCCGAGCGTTTTGTGGCGGGTGGGCATGACTTCGCGGAGCACGTCGAAGAGGTCCGGCTCGTCGTCGTGGTGGGAACCGGGGCGGCTCGGCTGCGCCCCCACCGCCCACAGGCTGCTGCTCACGGTGCCGACGGGGCCGACCCCGAAGCGGTCTTCGATGAACCATCCCAGCAGGGGGGCCTCGTGCGAGAGCAGGGCGCGCTCGGGTCGTCGTTGCGCGGCGTCGACGGCCGCGGCGAGCAAGGGACGACATGGCGCCCACGCCTGCGCGACGTAACCGGCGTGGGCGCGGACCGTCGCGGGGGAAGGGGCGGCATCGAGACCGATCCACGTCGCGGCGACGACGGCCTCGGTGGCGGTCGTCGAGACCGCACATTCGGGGGCGTGCCACGGGAGCGCGACGCGCACGAATGCGGGCCCGCGGTCGAACGGAGAGAGAACCCCCGCGACCGGGTCGAGAACCGCCCGCGCCTCGGCCCGGGGCCCCGACTCGAGATAGAGATCGAGGGCGTAGCTTCCGCCTCGCCCCGCATCGGGGGGCGGGGCGGGGAGGCCCGACGCGGCGACGAGGCCGAGGGCCCGCTCGGCGGCCACGAGCGTGGTCTCCGCCCGCGTGGCGGCGACGGCGTCGCGGGCGTGAACGCAAACGCGGGCCGAACCGACCACGGGGGTCCATGATGGTCGGGTTTCGCCGCGCCGCGGCGGGGCCGCCGCATCGCTGGCGAACATCGGGTCCGGGGGGGCGCTTCCGGTGGTGGTCGCGCGGCCGGCGGTCGGGGCCACGGTCATCACGGTCGCGAAGGCGGCGCCGGCGGCGACGACGACGACGATTCCGCCTCTTGCCACCCTCCACCGCGACCACACGCGTACGGACTTAGCGGAAAGGCGGCGCGGATGGCGGTTATTTGACCCGAGTCGGTCACGACCCTAAAAAGCGAGTCGTTATGGGGACATTCGAGCCCGAAGGTGCGGTCACGTTCGACATGGCCTTCGGGCACGTGCATCTCGATGGGGCGCCGCACCGGGTGCTCGTGCCGGCCGCCACCCTGCTGACCCTGGTGACGCGGGGTGGAGGGGATGAGGAGCTCGCGGAGCTGGGGCACGCCCTTGGCGAGCCCATGGGACGACGGGTGGGGACCCGTCTCGCCGAAGGCATCGAAGCGGCGGCGGACGGCTCCGCGGCGGAGCGCCGTCGCCGCGCGGTTCGGGAAGCGTCGTTCGCGGACGTCGCCGGCGAACTCGCGGCGGAGTTCGCGCTCGCTGGCCTCGGCGCGTTGAGCGCCGAGCGCTGGGGGCGGGCGGTGGTTTGGGTCTTGGACCAGTCGCCGTTTGGCGACGATGGCGACCCGTTGGTCGCCGAGGTCCTCCAAGCGGCGACGACCGCGCTCGCGGATGCGCCCGCCCGGGTCGTCGCCCTTGGCCGCGAAGGTGTGCGGGCACGTTTCTTGGTCGTGAGCGGCGCTTCGGTGGAGCGGGTTCGCGCCCGCCTCGCGGAGGGGAAGCACTGGGCACACGTGGTTGCAGAGCTCCATGCGGATGCCGGGGCTGACGCGTCTGGAGCTGCCTCGTGACGGCTCCCGTGGAACGTCTGGAGCATCTGCTCGCGCGGGTCGTGGCGCGTCGCGACGAACCCGCGACCCGGCTCCGGATCCCGCGGCCGACGGCGCCGGCCGCGGCGATGCGTCCGGAAACGGAGGAGCTCGCCGCCGAGGCGGCCATCGATGCGCCGCATGGGGCGAGGCCCGGGTCGGAAGAGCCCGAAGTGGCTGAGATCGAGGTCTCCGAGGCGGAGTTGGCCGAGGCAGAGCTGACCGAGGCAGAGTTGGCCGAGGCAGAGCTGACCGAGGCAGAGCTGACCGAGGCAGAGCGGGCCGAGGCAGAGCTGACCGAGGCAGAGCGGGTCGAGGTGGTCGCGCCGGTTGAAGCGTATTCGGCCGGCGTCGCGGACCAGGCTGGCGCAGACCTCGGTGACGTCGCGGCCCTTGGTGGCGCTGCGGAGGAGGAGGAAGCAGACCTCCGCCGGCCCGAGGCGACGGACGATGTCGAAATCGACCTCGACGACGATGCCGGACCCACGGTGATTCGCGATGTCGCATCGGCCGTGGCGGCGGCGACCGGGGAACAGGTTCTTTCCGCCGCGTCCTCGGCTCCGCCGGTTGACGAAGATGAAGAGGCCGGGAGCGGGGAGCCGAGCACCCAACGCTTGCCTTCTCGCGAGGCAGCGCGGGCGGGAGCGACCGAGGTGCGGCCGCCTTCGTCTGCCGTCGAACCGCAGCGCGAAGACGAGCCGGACGCCCCGGCTTCGGATGAGACGACGCGCAAGCGACCCGTGGTCGCAGACGTCCCGTCCCCGGAGAGGGTTTCCGCCGTGACCGCTGCGTCCGCGGCCGGGGAGGGCGGCCCGGCTGTCTTCGTGCCGCCGGCCCCGGAGGCCGCACTCCGGGGCGACGACGTGGCCTCGGCGCCCACGGCGGCGGGGTCTTCGCTTCCCGGTCCGGTCGTCGTTGCGATCCCGTCGCGCGACGGCCGCGCCGTGGCAGACTTCCTCACCGAGCTCGAAACGCCGCGAAGCGCTTCTTCGTTCGGCGCGGTGATGGACGCGAGCCTCGAACTCTGACGGTTCCGCGCGCTCCGAGGGGCCCGTGTCGGGAGGGGACCCTTCAAATGTACTCGATGGGTTCGTCGCGGAGCCAGGTGCGCTGGCGACGGGCGAAGCGTCGGGTCGCGCGCACGATGGCGTCTTCGAGCGCATCGGCGGCGAGCGCGCCGCGAAGGTGGTCCCCGATCTGACGAAACCCGACCGCGTCCATCGCTCGCGCGGTGCCGAAACCATCGACTTTCAACTGCTTCACCTGGTCGACCCAACCCGCCTCGAGCCATCGGGCGACCCGCGCTCTGATGCGCGCCTCTAGCCCCTCGCGCGAGCGGGCGACGGCCACCATGCGGGCGGCATAGCGAGCGTGACGGAATTGGTGGCGCCGGTGCCATTCGGTTTGAGGGGTGCCGCTCAGGGCGAAGACTTCCAACGCCCGACCCACGCGGAGGACATCGTTGGGTGACAGTCGTTGGGCGGCCTCCGGGTCTACGGATTCGAGGCGTGCGTGAAGTCCTCGCGGTCCTTCTTCCGCGACGACCGCCTCGTGCCGGGCGCGGAGGACGGGGTCGGCGGGCGGCATCGGGGCCAATCCACGGAGCAACGCCTTCACCCACAGGAAGGTGCCCCCGCACACCACGGCGGTGCGCCCGCGGGCGTGAATGTCTGCGATCGCGGCGTCGGCCATCGCGACGAACCTCGCGGCGTCCATCGGTTCGAGGGGGTCGACGGCGTCGACGAGGTGATGGGGGGCCTGTCTCCGCTCCTCTGGCGAGGGCTTACCCGAGCCGAGATCGAAGTGGCGGTAGATCTGCACGCTGTCGGCGCTCACCACTTCGCCGTCGTGTTGCGCACACAGGCGGCAGGCGAGCTCCGTCTTGCCGCTCGCGGTGGGCCCCACGACGACGAGAAGGGGCGGGGCCGCGGAACGCGCCGCAGACGGATCACCCATCGAGTTGTCGGTGGGTGACGCTCAGGGTGATCGTGGCGGCGAGCTCATCGGCGTGCGCGAGGGCGTGCACGAGCGCGCGGACGCGGCTTTCGTCCTCGTCGTGTTCCGGCCATACGTCCGCGGCCTCGACGCACAGCGCTTCGAGTGCGGGCGCGACGTCTCCGCCGCGGAGCAACGCAGCGATGAGGGCGTCGACCAGCGGTTCGTGGGGCATGGCGGCGAAGATGCGCGGGAGCGCGCCGACGGTGATCTGGTCCGTGTCGACCCGTCGGATCTCACACCCGAGCCATCGCGCCTCTTCGCCCGCAACGGCCAGACGGTCGCCCTCGGCCGCGGTGGTCTGACGGCTCAGGGGGAACAGCAGTCTCTGCGCGACCAGCCCGCCTGATTCGAGCTCCGTCCGGGCCCGCATGAGCAGCCAGGCGTGGCGTGCGCGCCGCCTCGAGACGAAGCGTACCCCCTCTTCGTCCGCGACCACCACGTGGTCG
>JBCCLB010000003.1:0-249169 GCA_039027095.1 Myxococcota bacterium | reverse complement strand
GGGGCGCGTCGGACGGGGCAGCCGCGTCAGCCATCTCTCACCCCGCTACGCCCTTTGCCCGTGGTTTGGATCCCCTTTTTCGTCAAAATGGTGACGCCACCGCGGAACGCGCTCCGCGCCAAAAGCGCGGGGCCGCGTCACGGAAAAAGCGCCGCGACCGAAACCGACGCACGGAATCCCACGGCGGCCGCGGTGTAAACCGTCTCTGAGGGTTCCGCGAACGCGATGCGATAGCGGCGCCCCGGGACGCTCAGCCCCGATCCCACCGCGAGGCCGAGGGCGGAGAGCGGTCGCCACGCGCCCCGCAGCTCTGCCCCCCCGGCCCACCACAGGCTGCTCGCCCGCTCGGCCGTCACCCGCCGCCCCCGCGCCGCCACCCGACCCATTTCGCCCTCAAGGCACCCGAGCGCACTGAATCGTCGGGTGCGCCAGGCGACGGGACACAGGGTCAGACGCGCGCCCTGCAGCCGCAATCGCGCCGTCCCCGAACCACCCTCGGGCACGAGTTCTCCCGACGACAGTGTGAACGCCGAGAGCGCACCGGCGAGTCCGTAGCCCGGGTCCGACCGTGCCAACGACGCGCGTACCGCGAGCTCGGGCCGGGGCGAGGGGGTGCGCCCCCAAACGACGCCGACGCCTACCCCGACGCCGCCCTGCCACGTCCACGACGCATCCTCATCGGCCGCGATCGCGCGCGACACGGTGCCCGCCGGAGTGACCACCGGAGGGGGAGGCCCCGCGGGTGTCGGGGCGGGTGGAGGACCGCTCGAGATGCGACCATCGTTCGGCGGCGGCGTCGCCACGACCTGAAGCGAGAGCGACAACGCGAGGGCATCCACGAGAGAGGCACAGGTGGTCGCGTCGAGCCGGCGCGCGCGGCCCCGCCACTGGACCTCGCCCCCATAGCCGTTGGCGCGCGGCTCGATCGTGACCCTCCATCCCGTGGGCGGACGCGCCGAGGTACGGGCGAGCGCCTCGACGAAGGCACGGCGAGGCGGACAGTCTGTGGGCACCGCGTAGTCGGTCTCGGCGGTCGCCGGATCCATCGAGAGGAGCGTGACCGACACCATGATGACGGCCGCCAGGAGCCTTACTGCACCGCGTTCATTCAAGGGCCAGCTGGCCGCAGACTCCGGGGCAGAGGTCGATGACACGCGCCGTGCCTGCATCCGTACCGTCGGTACACCACACCTCGAAACCGGCATCAGGGGTGGAGATGAGGTAGCAGGGTCGGCCGAGGGCGGGACCCAGAAAGCGATTGATCGATGCGTCCGGGGCAAAGCCTCGAACCAACGTCGTCCCGGCGGGCGTACCGTCGGTTCGCCACAGCGACATCGCGTTTGCGTTCGAATCATCGGTGATGGCGATGAATTCGCGGCTCGCGACCACCTCGAGCCGTGCCAGGTCGAAGAACGAAGTGTTGCTCGGGCCCGTCGCGACATCCGTCAACCGGAGGGTACCGCTGGCACTCCCGTCCGAGACCCAGAGTTCGGTGCCAAAGCCAGGCGTGCCGAGTCGCCACAGCGCCCCCTGGTCGGTCACGGCGCCCAAGGACCGGATGAACGGCCCGGTAGGCCCCGGCGCCAAATCGACGACGAGCTGCGTACCCGCCGCCGTCCCGTCCGTCACGTGTAGTTCACGGCCTGCCGCCACATCCTCCGCGGCGAAAAGGAGCCTATCGCCCAACGAGACCATCTGATTGGGAAAGGACCCATCCGCCCCGGAGTTGACGTCGGCGACGAGGACCGTGCCCGCGTCGGTGCCGTCGCTCGCCCAGAGCTCGTTGCCGGCGGGACCACCGTCGTCGTCTTGCGCGAAGTACAACCGCCCGTCGAAGCCCGCCGCGAGGTTCTCGGCGTTCCGGATGACCCCCGGGAGAAGGGCGCTCACGCTGTCGTCGGCACGAACCACGTAGACCCGCCGATCCGGGTCGCCGGCGATGAAGAACACCGCGTCCCCCACGCGCGTCAGCTCCTCCGGCTCGGCGTCGCCGGGCCCGGCGACGACGTCGGAGACGATCTGCGTGCCCGCCGGGGTGCCATCCGTCCGCCACACTTCTTCGCCGCTGTTGCCTTCCCGGGCGACGAACAACACCCGCCCCGGCCCCGCCGAGATGAAGGCAAAGGGTTGCCCGGAATTGGAGCCGGTCTCGATGTCACGCACCAACGAGGTCCCCGTCGCCGTTCCGTCGGTGACGAACAGTTCGCGTCCGACGTCTCCCCGACCGGCCGAAAACACCCATCGACCATCCCCCAAGGACGTAAAGTCGCCGGGAAGGCTCCCATTCACGCCGGGCTCGATGTCTGCGATGCGTCGCGTGCCCGCTTCGGTGCCATCCGTCGCATAGAGCTCGAAGTCAGCATTTCCGTCCCGCCCCGAAAACAGGAGGTGGTTGCGGCACTGCGCCTCGACGATGACCGACGCCCCCGCGATCACCCCCGAGGGCGCGGTGAGGGTGCACGTTTGCAGCGCGGGCGCCGCGGCGATGGTGACCTCGTAGGGGGCCCCGTCGTCGAGTGCGAACGAAAAGCTCGCCTCGGCCGGTGGGTTCTCGGCCTGGCCGTCGAGCTCGCGTGACTCCCCGTCGAAGGCGACCGCGAGACGTCCTTCCAAGCCGCGGGCGCGAACGGAGACCACGAACGTCTCGGGCGCTCCGCCCCCCGTGCCCCCCATCGACGACGTCGTCGTGGTCGGGGACCCGCCGCCCGTCGCCGCCGCGCCGCCGGTGGCCCCGGTCGTGGCCGCCTCGGTGACCGGCGTCGAGGAATTGTTGCAAGCGAGAAGGAAAGCCGCCGTAACGAGCCATGCGGCGGCGGCGGAGCATGTCGTAGCCGATCTGAGCATGTACGATAGGCCATGCGCCGTCCGCCTCCCGCGGATCCCCGCGGGGTCGTCGAAATGCTGCTCGCGCGTCCGAGGTTCCGGTGGACGGATCGACCCTTCGCCGTAAGATCGCCTGCGAGGTGCGATGGCCATGGGACGAGCAGAGGACGTGACGCCGAAGGATTGGCCCCACTGGAATGACCGGCCGAGTTGGCGTGACGGGTCGAGCCGGCGGGGCTGGTCGAGCCGGCGGGGCTGTTCACGCCGGCGGGGCTGGCCGAGCTGGTGGGCGGCGATGGCCGCCGCGACGTGCGTCGGGTGCGTCGCGCCTCGCGTCGAGTACGCGGGCGTGGAGCGACCTCCCGCCGTAACCTCGGGTGACGACGTCAAAGTGTTCGGGGGTCATGGCGAACCCCCGCACCGCCACGATGTGATCGGTACCGTGGCCGTGGCCTCCCCCCATGCGTCGGACGCGACCCTCATCGAGCGACACCTCCGCCCCCGCGCCGCCGCCGCCGGCGGTACCGCCCTTCACCGGGTCGACTGCTCACGTTTGCGCGCGGCCGCGGCCAACGCCGGGGCCTCCACGACGGTCTGCGGCGCCCACGTGCTCCGATCGAAGAACGCGGACTTCCCGGGCGATATCGAGGCCTACGGCGAAGCCGTGATGCGGCTCGAGCGCACCGAAATCGCCATTCAGTTCGCGTCCGGCCCCTCCCTCGTCGAGCACCGTTCGGCCGTGATCCCCGTTGGCGTCATCGTCACGCCCGACCGAGGCCGGGGCGACGACGACATCCCTTCGACCGATGATGTCGACAGCGCCGAGGTCGGGACGATGACGGCCTACCCGCCCGACCACGCCTTCCTGGGGACGACCACCGCGGTGTGCCTCGGAAGCTGCGCGCGGTCGACCCTGGCGCGGGCGCTCCGCATCGTGGCGTTGCAGCGGGGTGCCGTCGCCATCGCGGAGGTCACATGTGAGCTCGACCGTCACATCTCCGCCTGCTCGGCATCCCTGGTGGGCCCCGCGGTCGATGCGATCGTCGCCCCCGAAGCAGGCGAAGCGCCTCCCCTCGCGGTCACCCGCTGACGGTCGTCGCGGTTGCGGCCTCTCGCCGCTTGCCCGACGGTCCCCCCGTGGGCGACGGCGACGCGCGGGTGTTGGTGGTGTTCGCCCATCCTGCGTTCGAGCGCTCCCGCGTCAACCGGGTGCTGGTAGACGCCGCGGTCGCCACGGAAGGGATCACCGTGTGGGATCTCTACGAGGCCTACCCGGAATTCGACATCGACGTGGTCGCCGAGCAAGAGCGCCTGCTCGCGCACGACGTCATCGTGTTTCTGCATCCCTTCTACTGGTACAGCCTCCCCGCGCTCCTGAAGCAGTGGCAGGACCTGGTCCTCGAACACGGGTGGGCCTACGGGCACGGGGGCGAGGCCCTCGCCGACAAGGTCGTCTTTCACGCCATCACCGCGGGCGGAGGGAAAGACGCGTATCACCGCAGCGGCTACAACCGCTTCACGATTGGCGAGCTCACCCGGCCCTGGGCGCAGACCGCGGCCCTGTGCGGCATGCGCTACCTCCCGCCCTTCGTGGCGTTCGGCACGCACCGCATGAGCGCGGACGACATCGCCGGCCACGGGAGGGCGTTCGCGCGGCTGCTCCGCACCCTCCGTCGGCGCGATTTGGATCTCGAGGCGGCCGAAGCATCTGAACATCTCAACGACCGCCTCGATGCGGAGCGCGATCCGTCCCCCGGGGAGGCCCCATGAGCGAGGGCGGCTTCTTCTACCAGGCCTTCGTCTTTCTCGCGGCCGCGGTGGTCTCGGTGCCCATCGCCAAACGCGTGGGGCTCGGCAGTGTCCTCGGCTACCTGCTCGCCGGCGTCGTCATCGGCCCCTACGCGCTCGGCCTCCTCGGCGAAGAGGGACAGGACGTCCTCCACTTCGCCGAGTTCGGGGTGGTGATGATGCTGTTCCTGGTGGGCCTCGAGCTCGAACCAGACCGGCTGTGGCGGCTTCGGATCCCCATCCTCGGCCTCGGCGGCCTTCAAGTGCTGCTGACCTCCGCCGTCATCGCCAGCGCGGGCTGGGTCGTGGGACTGTCCGTGCCCGAGGCCCTCGCGGTCGGAATGACGCTGGCGCTCTCGTCGACCGCCATCGTGCTCCAAACCCTGCAGGAGAAGGGTCTGATGAAGACGGCCGGGGGAAGCAGCGCCTTCTCCGTCCTCCTCTTCCAGGACGTGGCCGTCATCCCCATGCTCGCCCTGTTTCCCCTCCTGGCGCGTCACCCCGCCCCCGCCGCCGACGGCCACCACAGCGCGACCTGGGTCGACGGGCTCCCGGCCGCCGCCCAGACCGCCGTCGTCCTCGGGGCGGTCGCCGCGATCGTCGTGGGGGGGCATTACGTGGTGAAACCCGCGTTCCGGTGGATCGCGCGCACCAAGCTGCGAGAGATCTTCGTGGCCGCCGCGCTCTTGTTGGTCATCGCGATCGCCCTGCTGATGAGCAAGGTGGGGTTGAGCCCTGCCCTCGGCACCTTCGTGGCGGGGGTCGTGCTGTCCGGGAGCGAATACCGTCACGAGCTGGAAAGCGACGTCGAGCCGTTCAAGGGGCTGTTGCTCGGGCTTTTCTTCATCGCGGTGGGGGCGACGATCGATCTTCGAGTGGTCACCGCCATGCCGGGCACGGTGCTGGGGATCGTGGCGGCGCTCATGGTGAGCAAGTGCCTGGTCTTGCTCGGACTCGCGCGGGTCTTTCGCCTCGGGACCGACCAGGCGCTCTTCTTCGGGTTCGCGCTCGCTCAGGGCGGAGAGTTCGCCTTCGTCCTCTTCTCCTTCGCCCAGCAGTCCGGGGTCCTCACCCCTGAGACCATCGCGCCCCTCGTGGTCGCGGTGGCCTTTTCGATGGCCTTGACGCCACTCGTCTTGGTGGCCTTCGAGCGCGTGGTGGCGCCGCGGGTGGGGACGAAGGAGAACGCCGCCGACTACGACGACGACATCGAAGGCGGAGCGCCGGTCATCATCGCCGGCTACGGTCGCTTCGGTCAGATCGCCAGCCGCCTCCTCGATGCGGAGGGAATCGCGGCCACGGTGCTCGAGGCCGATTCCGACCAGGTCGACCTGCTCCGGCGTTTCGGGAGAAAGGTGTACTACGGCGACGCGAGCCGGGTGGACCTTCTCCGGAGTGCCGGCGCCGCCGAGGCCAAGGTGCTCGTGCTCGCCGTCGACCGGCCCGAGAAGACCCTCGAGCTGGCCCGGACGGCCAAGACGCACTTTCCCCACCTGAAGGTCATCGCCCGCGCCCGGGGTCGTATCGACGCCTACGACCTGCTCGAGGCCGGGGTCGACCACGTTCACCGTGAGACCTTCGACACCGCCCTCGAAGTTGGCGTCGACGTCCTTCGCGCCCTCGGTCGCCGTGCGTACCGCGCCCGCCGAGCGGCCTCGAGCTTCAAGCGCAACGACGAGGCGTTACTGCGGCGCCTGGCCGGTCTCCACCGCGACGACGACTTCGTCGACCAAGTCAAACGCGCCAATGCCGAAGCCGCCGAGGTGCTCGCGCGGGACTTGAACCGGGGCGAGGACGAACGGGTCGACCACGCCTGGGACGTGGACAGACTCGTGGGGCCGGCCGACTGACGCGCCGTATGGGATAGACTCGGGGGGAATGGGAGAGCGTCGGTTCAAGACGACCGTAGATGCGTGTCTCGACGGACTGGGCGACTACGCCATCACCATCGCGCGCAACCCCCGCGAAACCGTCGTCCCGGCGGCCATCCCCGGCGTCGACACCTGGAATCGGGCCGAAGCCCTCATGGCCCAGCGGCTCACGGGGGGGGAGCCATTCGCCATCGGGCGAACCCTCGGCGAGGGAGGCGAGGGCATCGTGCACGAAGCCGAGCAGCGCTCCTTGGGTCGTCGCGTCGCGGTAAAGACCCTCCTCCCCGACCGCCGCACGCCGGCCGCGGCGACGTCCCTGCTCCGCGAGGCCTGGCTCCTCGGGCGCCTCGAGCACCCAAACATCGTGCCGATCCACGACTTACGGCGCGACGAGAGCGGCGCCCCCCAAGCGATCCTGAAGCGCATCGAAGGAACGGTGTGGTCCGGTATCGTCCACGACGAAGAGGCGACGCGCTCGCGGTTCGGGTCCGAGCTCTTCGAGCATAACCTCGAGGTCCTGTCTCAAGTGTGCCAAGCCGTGCGCTTCGCCCACAGCCGGGGGGTGGTGCACCGCGACCTCAAGCCCGACAACGTCATGATCGGACCGTTCGGCGAGGTGTACCTCCTCGATTGGGGCATCGCGGTGGTGGTCGACGATATCGTCGGCCTGCCGCGAACCCATCTCGACGGCAGCATGGCCGGTACCCCGAGCTACATGGCGCCCGAAATGCTCGGGTTGGAAGAGCTGGCCGTTAGCGAAGCGACCGACGTCTACCTCCTCGGCGCCATGCTCTTCGAGATCTGCGTCGGCCGTCCGCCCCACGACGCAGTCGAGACCCGACACGTCATCGCGAGCATTCTCTCGTCTCCTCCGCCGGTGCCCGATTCGGTCTCTCCTGACCTCGGGTCCCTCATTCGTGACGCGATGGCCCCCGACCCCGAGGCCCGCCCCTCCGTCGATACCTTTCGGCTTCGTCTCCTCGACCATCGCCGACACGTCGCCTCCAATGCGCTGGCCGATAAAGCGATGAGCCGCCTCGCCGCCCTCGAGGCGAGTGTCGCGCTCCCGGATGCCTCGCTGCAGCAGGCCTACGATGGCTACGGCGCCTGTCGCTTCGGCTTTCAACAAGCCCTCGAAACGTGGCCCGACAATCCCACCGCGAAACGCGGCCTCCACCGCGCCAGCTGCGCCATCGTGCGTCGCGAGCTCCGTCGGGGCGATGTCGACGCGGCGGCGGCACAGCTCGCCTCGATGAGCGATCCGCCCCCGGAGCTCGAAGCCGAGATTGACGCGGCCCGGATGGCCCGCGCCGAAGACCGGAAGCGCATCGCCTCCCTGGAGCGGGTCGACCGTCAATACGACGCCCGCACCGGTCGCGACGTCCGCTTGTTTCTGGTCCTTCTTCTCGCCAGCATATGGGCGATTGCTCCGGTGTTTACGCTCCTCGGGGAATGGCACGGGATTCGGCAACCCGTCCCCGGCGTCATCGGCCCCGTCGTCTACCTCTCCCTGCTCGGCGCCCTGTATCTCCGACATGAGAAAACCATTCGCAGCACCGTCGTCAATCGGCGCACGATCGCGGTGCTGGCGATGGCGATGGTGGCCATGCTCTTGCTGCCCCTCGGGGGCATGGGCATGGGACTCGAACGCAATGTGTTGCGCTCACTCCAGATGCAGGTGGGGGCCACGGCGGCGGCCGGCGGGGCCCTCACGATCGACCCCCGGCTCTGGTGGGCCGCCGGCGCCTACGCCGTCGGCTACCTCGTCACCTCGTGGTTCTTCGCCGACGATACGACCGGCGTCATGGTGGCCCACGCGCTCACGCACGGCGTCACCGCCGTCACGGTGTACCGCATGTGGCAGCGCCCCCCGGCCGAGACCCACGTAGGGTGAACGTCGTGGTCACTCCGCCCGGTAGACGGACGGAGCGACGCGGGCGAGTCCCAGCCCCTCGGGCACCAAGGGCTCCGACATGCCGAGCACGAGCAATCCCCCCGGCCGCAGATGACGACGGAGGTGGCCGATGACCTTCCGTTGGGTATGGCCATCGAAGTAGAAGAGAACGTTGCGAAGAAAGATGAGGTCGAGCCCACTGGGAACGGAATAACGCCTCGCCATCAGATTCATCGTGCCGAAGCGCGTGTGCCGGCGAAGAAAGGGACGGGCCCGAAAATGGGTGACCCGTCCCTGTCGTCCGCAAGCGAGCCAGTACTTGTTCCGGTAGGGCGGAGGAATCGGACCGAGCATGCGAATCGGGTAGGTTCCCGCCCGCGCCTCGACGATGGCCTCGCGCGAGATGTCGGTACCGAGGCACACGAAGCGGTAGCCCCCCGCCCGGGCTTGGTGCTCCGAGAGCACCATCGCCAGGGTGTAGACCTCCGGACCCGTCGAGGAGGCCGCGCTCCAGGTTCGGAGCTGTCGCGTTCCGTTGCTCTCGAGCAGGGCGTCGAGCCACTCCTCCCGAAGCGCCTTGAACTGTCGCGGCTCACGAAAGAATGAGGTCGTATTCGTCGACAGGGCGTCGAGGAGCAGCGGAAGCTCCGCCTCGATCCGTCGCTCGGTAAAGAGTTTGTCGACGTACTGGTCGAGGTCGTCGACCCCGTGCGCTTCGAAGCGACGCACCAACCGCGCCTCCACCATCGTACGCTTCGCCGCCGAAAGGACGATGCCGCTCTTCTCGTGGATCAAAGCGGCGAGCCGACCGAAGACCGCGTCGGCTCCGGTGAACTGCCGCGTGTCGAACACGACGGGGGCAGCCATTCAATCCTCGGGCGCGGCCGACTGGCTCGGCACCCCCTCGACGATGCCCATGAAGTCGACGAGGGTGAGCAACTCGCCCCGACGCCGCCCCACCCCGGTAACGGCCTCGTGGTGCCAACCGAGGGTGCCCGGCGCGGCGGCCTCCACGCTGCCATCGTCGAGGGCCGTCACCTCGTAGACCCGGTCTGTTTTCACCCCCACGCGGCGAGAACCCTCCCCCTGCGACGCGACCACGACGACGATCCGGGTGTGGGCGTCGTCCGGCGGCGGCGCGAGCCCGAGGGCACACCGAAGGTCGATCACGGGGACGACTTCCCGTCGGAGGTCGACCCGACCGAGGAGGCACGGGGGCCCGCCCGGGGTCGCCGCGATGGGCTGGAGGTCGATGATTTCCGACACCTGCTCGACTGGCGCGGCGAAGACCTGGCCCGACACGCCCAATGTCAAGTACTGACGCGCCGACTCCGCCATGACTCAAGTTCCCGTGGGGGCGAGGTCGAAGTCGTCGTTGTGCGGCGCCAGGTCGACCAGGTCCAGAGACGTGTCGTCCATGACCTCGAGGGCCGTCCCCCCCGAGGCGGGAGCGACCTGCGGTGGAGGGCCGCCCGGGCGGCGCCCCGCGGTACTTCGGCCCGTTGCCTTGAAGAACGCGATTCCGCGCTGGAGCTGCGCCGCCCGGGTCGCGAGTTCCTTCGCCGTCGAGGCGAGTTCCGACGCGGACGCGCTGGTCTGTTGGGTGATGGTGTCGAGGTCCTGGATGGAGCTGTTGATCTGCGATGCGCCGACCGATTGCTCGCGGCCCGCAAGGGAGATCGCCTGCACCAGCTCGGCCGTCTTGCCGATCTCAGGCACGAGGTGCCGCAACATTTCGCCCGCCTCCTGGGCCGCCTTCACGGTGTCGGCCGACAGGGTGGAAATCTCGGTCGCCGCCGCCTGGCTCCGCTCGGCCAGCTTTCTCACTTCGGACGCAACCACGGCAAACCCACGCCTATACTCTCCCGCCCGCGCCGCCTCCACGGCGGCGTTGAGGGCCAACAGGTCGGTCTGCCGCGCGATCTCCTGGACCACGAGGATCTTGGTCGCGATCTGCTCCATCGCATCGACGGCTTTGGCTACCGCGTCTCCACTGACCGCCGCCGTCGCCGCCGAAGCGTCGGCGATGCTCTCGGTCTGGTTGGCGTTCTGACTGCTCTGCCCGATGGTCGCGGTCATCTCCTCCATCGCTGCCGACGCTTCCTGGGTCGCCGACGCTTGGCGCAGCGCCCCCGAGGAGAGCTCCCCCGAGGTCGCGGAGATCTCTTCGCTCCCGGCCGCGACGGACTCCACCGTCGTGCGTACCTCCTCCACCACGCCCCGGAGGCGATACGTCATGCGGCGGAGCGCGTGGACGAGGTCGGCCACCTCGTCGTTCGACCGTACTTCAGCCCTCGCGGTGAGATCGCCCTCGGCGACCGCGTCGGCCAGGGCCTGGGCCGAGCGGAGGGAACGATTGAGGTTCCAGATGATGTAGCCGCCCGCCATCAGCGCCAACACCACCGAGGCGAGAAGAATCCCGGCGAGCCGGCTCCAATTGCCCTCGTAGGTAGCCGTCGCCTCCGCCCGTGCGGCTTCCATTTGCCCCTGGAACCGGGCGACCGCCGCGTCGACCTTGTCGCGGACCCGGACCCATTGCTCGCTTCCGATCCTCGCCACGAGCTCGAGCGCGGCGTCCTGGTTGCCCTCACGAGAGAAGGTGACGACCCGATTGTTCGCGGCCCGCAGCTCGCCGCGCGCGGCAGCAAGTTCGTCGAGCACCCGCACGTCCTCAGCATCCGCCATC
Source organism: Myxococcota bacterium (assembly GCA_039027095.1). GTDB lineage: Bacteria > Myxococcota_A > Polyangia > Polyangiales > Polyangiaceae > JAPYTK01. Next base: position 238,107 of record JBCCLB010000003.1, on the reverse strand, counting down.
TCGGTCAAGGTTCGATTGGCTTCGTCGAGATTTCGACGGCTGGCGTTAATCCTCGCCTTGATCGCGTCGACCCGCGCGGGGTCCGCCATGAGCAGCGACTCCCGGACGTCGCGCTGAACGCGCAGCTCGTTGGTACGGATCGTCTCGGCGAGGTTCACCATACGGGCGTGGCGCTCGACGATGGCCGAGGCGCGCTCGTTGACCGACGCCATCGCATTCAGGGCGCTCCCCACGCCAAAGGCGAGCAGGACGATGAGCAGGCCGTAGGAAGCGGCGAGCTTCACCTTGAGGGTAACTCTCGGCCCCGTGGACTTGGTTGAATCGTTCATGGTCTTCACTCGTGTCAATGGTTGAGGTCGGTCCCCGGTCGTCGGGGAAAATCCGGGGCTTCCCCCCGCGTCGTCGCGGGGGGCTGCGTCAGCACGCGGTCGATGTCGAGGAGCCGTACGAACCCCGCCTCGGACGGCCCCAAACCCAACAGATACTCCCGGGGGATCCCAGTTCCGCGCGGGGGTGGCTCGACGAGCGATTCGTCGTCGAGGGCGAGAAAGGTGAACACGGCATCGGCGATGGCGCCGAGCAGCACTGTCTCCCCGCTCCAGTCGACCTCGACGATGATCACCCGCGTATCGTCCGTCGTAGGCTGGGGAGGCAGTCCGAGGCATCGATTGAGGTCGACGAGGGGTACGACATGACCACGAACGTTGAACACCCCGCGCAGGTGCGACGCGGCATGGGGTACACGGGTGCCACTCGTCTCGTAGGGTCGAATCTCCTGAACCTTCGTGACGGCAATCCCGTAGCGCGCATCATTGAGCCGAAGGGTGAGAAATGTTCTTCGATCGTCTCTGAGGTCCATGCTCTCCCCCTACGCCGCCGCCGCGGACGTGCGCCCGACGACCTGTCCCAAGGAAGTGGGGTCGAGCACCAACGCGACCCGTCCGCTACCGAGGATCGTCGCCCCCGCGATCCCCACTTCCCGGGCCCCGTCGTAGGCCTTCCCCAATGACTTGACCACCGTCTGGTGAATGCTGACCACGCGGTCGACCACGAACCCGACCCGACGGCCGCTCGCCCGCGAGATGACCACACGTCGATGACCGGGCACCGACGTTGTCCCGAGGTCGAACCAGCTTGCGAGGTCGAAGTAGGGTACCGCTTCCCCCCGTACCTCGAACAGTCGTCCCCGCGATACGTCATCCGCCCGCACCTCGAGGCACTCCTCGACCTGAGCCAACGGAAAGATGCAGGGAGTCTCGCCGAGCTCGATGAGGAGCCCCTCGATGATGGCGAGCGTGAGGGGGATTTCGATCGAGACCCGCGTGCCCTCCCCCACGGTGGACGTCACGGACAGATCGCCCCGAAGGTCGCGCACCACGGTTTTCACCGCGTCCATCCCCACGCCACGCCCCGACACCGCCGAGACGGAGGCCGCCGTCGAAAAGCCCGGCTCGAAGATGAGCTGCTGCAGTTCGTGGTCACTCGCCTCGGCGTTCGCGTCGAGCAACCCTCGCGCGACGGCTTTCTTTCGGATCGCGGAGGCGTCGAGGCCGGCCCCATCATCCCGTACTTCGACCACCGCGGTCGTGTCGGTGTGGTGAGCGCTCAGGGTAATGAGGCCGGAAGGCGACTTTCCCGCCTCCGCGCGCATCTCCGGGGTCTCGATTCCGTGGTCGAGCGCATTGCGAACCAAGTGGATGAGTGGCTCGTGAAGGCGATCGATCACGTTCTTGTCGAGTTCGGTCCCCCCCCCGGTGATTTCGAGACGGACTTTCTTGCCAAGCTTCGTCGACGTATCCCGCACCACGCGCTTCATGCGTCCGAACGCACTCTCGATGGGGGTCATCCGTAGCTCCATCGCGCTGTCGCGAAGGTCGTGCGACAGCCGCAAGAGCCGCTCCACGGACCCCGACAGCTCCGCATCCGCCAGCCGGTGGCTCACGTTCTCCAGCCGGTTCTGCAAAATGACGAGTTCTCCCACGAGGGCGACGAGCTCATCCAGCTTTCGGGTCCGCACGCGAAAGGTGGGCTCCGCCGACGGCGGTGCAGGCGCGGCGGGCCGCGCAGCGGCGCGCGGGACGGGGTCAGACGTCAGGGTATCGGCCGACGAAGTGCCCGGGGCGCCGCGGGGCGACGATGGGTGTTCCGGGTCGCCCGTGGCCGACGTCGCGGTGTCCACCGGCCCGGAAGACCCGTTCACGGCCGGTTCTCGAAATCCCTGCACCATCGCGTCGGCGATCTTGGCTCCGGCCGGCTGAATGCCGAGAAGCGTCTCGAGCCGTCCCGGCGAAGCCTCCTCGAGGGCCCGAACGAGCTCCGCATCATCGGCGGCGACCTCGGGCAGCGATACGTCCCGCGCGAGCATCTCCACGTCGACGTCCGCCCACGTCTCGAGCGGCGCCAGGTCGGGGGGCGACGCGCCTCGCCACAGCGCGATGATTTCGTACGGGAACGTGGCGGTCGTGAGGTCGCCGAATTCGGGCACGGGGCCGGTCAGTCGCCCCCGCCAGGCGAACGGGCCATCGTTGCCAAGGGCCGCGAATTCCTCGGATGGTTGAACGCCGCGGGAAAAGACCGCTCCTTCGTGCGGCCGCACCCGTACCCACCATAAAGATACGCGCGGAGCCCCGGCGGCCGGCGCGTCGGACGCGGCGAGTTCGGCGATGAGGGCGTTCGAGACGGCCACCAATTCTGGCGGCCGCGCCACGTCGGCCTCGAGCAGCGCCTTGATGTGGTCTACGGAGCGGAGAATGGTCGAACTCAGATCCTCATCGAGCGCCCGCTTCCCGTTGCGTACGGCATCGACGACGGTTTCGACGCGGTGCGCGAAGCGCTCCAGCTCGGAGAAGCCGGCCGCCGCCCCCGACCCCTTCAGGGTGTGGAGGGCACGGAAGACGGCATTGACGAGGTCGGCATCATGCTTCGCCTCATCGAGCTGAAGGATGAGGTCTTCGAGGTCGACGAGCAGCTCGCGCGCCTCGACGATGAACGTGGGGGCGAGGCTGTTCATGGGTCTACGTCGTCGAAGAAGAAGTAGCCGACCTCGTCTGCCTCCGAGAGCCACGCCGCCCCGAGCAGACTCTGGAGCCCGAGCGTCTCCAGACAGTGGGTCAAGGCATAGCCATAGCTCGTCACCGCGAGTTCCCTCCCGCGGGCCATCGCGGTCGCCCGGGCGGCGAGAAGCGTCCCCAACCATGCGCTGTGCATCGAAGACGCATCAGCGAGCTCGACGCGAACCGGGCCTCCGCGCTCGAGCGCCTGCTCGAAGTGTCGCTGGGCGATCTCCACGTCGGCGACATCGAGTCGCCCCCGGGCCCACACGCGCGTCGCCCCTTCGGCCTCTTCCACCCCAATGTTCATATCTATCGATACGGCGGATATAAAATTGTCTTGAGCCCCCGGTAACGCGTCGATTTCAAAAGGCGTACAACGCACCTGCGTCCACCCCCCACACCGACCGGGCCCCGAGGCTCTCTTCGTCAGCACCGCGGTGCACGGTCGACATCCACACGGGATCGACGAACACAGAGGCCCCGGGGAAGAACGCGTAGGCGTATCCCGCCCGCAACACCAGGTTCCGCTCGATGCCCGGGCCTCGACGCAGATCCCGCTGCACTGCGCCTTGGTCATCCACCACGACCCCCGGCCGTATCGACGCCGGGTCGACCACGCGCGCCATACCGACCGCGCCGCTCAAGCGATGGTCGTCGAATTGCTTGATGAGGCCGAGCCAACCGCCGACCTCGTCCACGTCGGCCTCCTCATGGCCCTGCCCGAGGGCCAATGCGCCGATGTTTGCCAGGTTGCGGCCGGCGTTCATTTCACCGCGCAGGGTCCAGGTCGCCATCGTGAGTTCGACGAAGAGGTTTCCCCCCAAGGTGACGCGCCGGCGTTCGCCCTCCCCGTACGTCCGCTCCGTGGCGATGCTGGAGGCGCCGAGCCGAAGCGACGGGTCGAGCGTCCAGGCGAACCGCGCGGCGGCGGTAGGAACGCTCCCCCGCTCAACCGCGCCTTCGGCGGGCGTCGCGTTGGCCCCGGGCATCCCCACCGCGAGGCCGAGCTCGGCGGGCCCGAAGTGCCCGTGCCATTGGGCTTGAACCCGCATGAAGCCCGCATTCCCCGCCTGAAACAGATTTCCGATGTAGTTGTGATTGACGCTGTTCAGGGGTGAGAAAAGGTCCCACGTCTGGCCGACCACGACCGTGTGCCGCTCATTCGGCTGCCAGGCCACCGTCGCGATGCGGAGGCGGGGCTGCGCCTGCACGGTGGGCGAGCTGCGGTCGAAGCTGATGAAGTCGAATTCGAGCGTGCCGGTGAGTTCAGGGGCCGGGCGCACCCGAAGGCCCAGACGAGACTGTTGCACCTGAAAACTCGTCGAGGATCCGTCCGGGTCGGCCACGAGCATGGGATGCGCCGCCGCGGTGGGCGCCGAAGCGTTCGGTCGTCCGTAGGACTCGAAGCCTCCGCGAGCGTAAACGACGCCCGCCTTGATGAACCCGTACGGCTCGAACGCCACCCCTGGGCGTTCACGGACCTCAGGGCGAGGCGCGGCGGAAGGTCGGGCTGCGGGTGGCGTCGGCGCCGGGCGCTTCGCGACGGGTTCGCGCCCGGTCTTCAGTTTGGCCTCGCTGTCCACGAGCTTCGCCACGCGGGGTGGCATCTTGGGGGTCGTGCTCTCGTCCGCGGCCGCCACCTCACGCGACGCTACGGTCGCGATGCCCAACGACCCGACCAGCATCCACCTTCCGAGACCACGAGAGCCCCCAGCCGTCGCGCAACACCCCATCGGGGAGGGGAACGACGGACGGCACCGGCGCTTGAGGGGCATCCGGGCGAGCGGCGGCCGCACGGCGGCCATCCGATCGAAAGACAGGCCAGCTCAAGCCATGGTCAGAGGTGACGTTCGTCCGCAGCGTGTCGGCCTTGAAACAGCACCCAAAGTACGGCCGCGGAGAGCACACCATTGAGGAGCCGGGGGGGCCGTCCGAGGCACTCGCCTCACGACTTCGGGCATCATTCCGCGACCCTGGCTACCGCCCCCCGCAGCTGCCGGAAGTGGGCGTGGAGCTCCTCCAGATGAGTCGCGATCCGGACGTCGACCTCAATCGCGTCCTCAAGCTTCTCGAACGAGACGCGTTGCTCGCGGCCTCGATTCTGCGCGTCGCGCGTTCGCCCGTTTTTGCCGGCTCGGCCGAGGTCGTGACGCTTCACCAAGCGTTGATGCGCCTCGGGCTGTCACGCATCACGGAGGTGGTGCTGCAGACGACGATGAACATGGAGGTCTTTCGTGCCCCTGGCTACGAGCCCACGATGAAGGCGTTGGCGCACCATGCGGCCGTGACCGCGCACCTGACGCGCTACATCTGCAGCGCGAGCGACATCCCGAAGGACTATGCCTTTCTCTGCGGCCTCTTGTTGAACGTGGGGATCAGCGCTTCTTTGTCGCTGATCGCCCATCGCCGTCGTCATCCACCGCCCGTTTCGGACATCTGGCCTACGGTCGAGGAGCTGAGCCCCGAGGCCGGCTTCATCGTCGTCCGGTCGTGGAAGCTGCCGGCGTCGGTCGGAGAGGTGATTCGACTTCAGCGCCAAATCATCGTCGAAGGTAACGTTCACCGCGTGGCCGCGGCCGCGAGCCTCGCCGACGGGTTCGCCACCGAAGCGGGCTTCGGGCCGAGCGACGCCGTACCCGTCGAGCAGGGTCGCGACACCGTCGCTTACGCCGCCCGCATGCTCCGCATCGACGAGGCCCGATTGAAGGGTCTCCGGACGCGGTGTCACGAGCTCGCGAAAACGGTCGAGGCCTGAGCCTCAAGGGTCAGCGAAAGCGACCGTTGTCCCCTGCGTGGCGTGCCTGTCGTCCCCCGGCTCCGACCCTGTGGTCGTCTCGGCCCTCCCGGCCGAGACGCGTCGTCAGGAAGACGTCCTTCCGCTCGCGGGCCCGGGCGCGGTCCTCGTCGACGCGGACCTGTCCGGTCGGGATCTCGCCTTTAAGGACCTATCGGGCGCCCAGATCGCCGGGGCGAACCTGAAGAAGGCCAACCTGTTCGGGGCCAACCTTCGAGGCGCCAACCTTCACGGGACCCAACTGGATGACGCCGACTTCACCGGCGCCGACCTCCGTGGTGCCAACCTCGAGTCCGCGCGCGGGAATCGGGTCGGGATGTCTCGCGCCGACCTTCGCGAAGCCCGACTCGGCGAAGCTCGATTGACACAACTCAGCGCCGTCGCCGCGCGTTTCGACGACGCCGACCTTCGCGGCGCCGACCTTTCGGCCGCGCGCGCCGCCTCGGCGAGCTTCGTCGGTTGCGACGCGACCGGCGTTCGGCTCGATGCCGCCGACCTCAGCGAGGTCGACGTGCGTGGCGCCTGCTTCGATCACGCCTCCCTCCGGGGGGCCGAGGTGCGCGGCATGCGGGACTTTGCGGGTGCCTCATGGCTCCAAGCCGACGTGCGTGACATCTCCCGCGTCGGCGCCAGCCGGTGGCACCGACACGTCATGGACCAAAACTATCTGCACGAGTTTCGTCGTCAGGGTCGATGGAATGAATTCGTGTACCGCCTGTGGCGCCTGACCAGTGATTGCGGGCGGGATCCTCGGCGCTGGTTGGTGCTGACGGTGCTGCTGACGGTGGGCTTCGGCACCGCCTATCAACTCGTACCCATGGACTACGGCCCCCATCCCACGGCGCTGTCGCCCTTCTATTTCAGCGTCGTCACCATGACGACGCTCGGCTTCGGCGATGCGATTCCGGCGTCGGTCGGGGCGCAGCTTTTGGTCATCGCCCAGGTGGTCATCGGTTACGTCATGTTGGGGGGCCTGCTCAGCCTGCTTACCAACAAGATGGCCCGGAGAGGCGAATGAGGCGCTGGTTTCGCGCGTGGCGCCGCCAGCGAGCACGCGGCCATACCGCGCCGCCGTCGCGCGAGCCCATCCCTGCCTTCCCTCGCGCGACGATGGAAGCGCTGCGGCTCCTCCGGGATGCCCACGCCCCTCCCGATGCGGTCGCGTCGGCGATCGAGCGCAATCCGGGCCTCGTCGTGCGTCTCCTTCGCATCGTGAATTCCGCCGCCTTCGGGCTTCGTCGCGAAGTCACCCGCACCAGTCATGCGCTCACCCTCCTCGGACGAACGAAGGTCGAGTCGATCCTCATCGCCTGCGCGGTCAAAGACCAACTGGGGACGACCGTCGCGCGCGCCCCCCTCCCCGACCATTGGGAGCAGGCGGCGTGGCGTGCCGCCCTCGCCCGAGGATTGGCGGCGCGGCTTCACCCCGAGACGCAGTCGGAGTGTTTCGTCGGCGGGATGTTGCTCGACATCGGCCTGCCCGTGCTGGCGGCCGAGTTTCCCGGGCCCTACCGCGAGCTGCTGAGCGCTTGGAGCGTCGACCCCGACGTCGACGTGGTGGCGCTCGAGCGTGAGGCGGTCGGCATGAGCCACACGGACGTCGGAAGGGCCATGGCCCAGCAGTGGGAACTCCCCGCGTTTCTGCAGGGCATGATCGAAGATCATCACCAATGCCCCCCGCCCCCGTCATGTCCTCCGGCAGTGGCGCTGGTCGCGGGCCTTCCGCCCGCCGCCGACGCTTCAGACCTCGTGCGGGCGACGGCCCCGTTCGGGCTCGACGCCACCTGGGTGACCGCGACCTACGCCACCGCCCGCGCCGAAGCGGCGTCGCTGGCCGAACAGCTTACCTGAACCGCGGCCCCCGGTCGCGAGCGGAGGTCAGGTGAGCAGGGCTTTGACCCGAGGGTTGTTGGCCTGTTGGTCGGCCCAGAAGGCGTCGGGGTTCGTCAACGACGAACGGAGCTTGGCGCGTTCGTCGCGCTCGAGCCGACCGCTGTCGTCGGCGTCGAGATGCCGCAGCACCGCGAACAGCAGCCGCAACTCGTGGGCGCTCATGGTGTCTTCTCCGCCTTCGATGCGCGAGAACATCTCCATGACCTCGAGGGTGAGGTCGATCTCGTTTCGGTCGAGCTTCGCGTCGGCGTTCAGGTCGAGGTAGTCGAGCACCTTGTTGGCTTCGGTGAGGACCTCGACATCGGGCCGCCGGAGCCGGCCGAGCACGCGCCGCGCGTGAAGTCGTTCGGTGGCGCCGAGCGTTCCGTTGGCGCCCGCGTCGAATCGACCGAGCACGCCCGCGAGCTGCTTCCGTCCCGTGTCGTCGAGCGCGGTCAGCGCTCCGGCCAGCTTGGGGTCCTCGGTCGAGGTGTCGGCGAGAAAACGTTCCACGATGTCTTCACTCATGGCCTGCCGTGTACACCGAATTCGCCCCCGCGGCAGGATCCTCAGAACGAGGAGAAGCGTTGGGTCACCGACGACAACAGGACCGGTATCACGCGATCCAACGGAACCGCCGCCTCCGCCGCACCGTTCGCCACCGCTGCCCCCGGCATGCCGTACACGATGCTCGTGGCCTCGTCCTGCGCGAAACAACGAGCCCCCGCGTGGCGCATCTCCAGGAGGCCGTCGGCGCCATCTCTTCCCATCCCCGTCAGCAGCGCCCCGGCCGCGTTGGCCCCGGCGACCTTCGCTACCGAAGCGAAGAGCGCATCGACGCTCGGCCGGTGTCCCGAGATCGGCTCCCCCGCCTCCAGGGTGACGATGTAGTGCCCGCCCCGGCGGATGAGCCTCAAGTGGCGGTCGCCCCCCGGGGCGATCAGCACCAACCCCGGACGGACCCTCTCGCCGCCCTGCGCCTCGGCCACCGTCACCGCCGAAGCTTCATCGAGACGATGGGCGAGGCTCGCCGTAAAGCCAGGGGGCATGTGCTGCACGATGACGACGCCGGGAGCCGCGGGCGGGAGGCGTGGAATGATGCTAGTGAGGGCCGCGACCCCCCCGGTCGACGAGCCAATGGCGAACACTTTGTCACTGGTCTCGGCGAGGGCCTGGGATGCCGGGTGGGGCGAGGCATTGATGCGGGCGACCGGGCGTCCGTGGTGGCGCTCCACCCGCGCACGAGATGCCGCGACCACACGGTCGCACAGAGGCTCGAGCACGGCCTTGAGCCCTCCGCCCGCGATCCCTCTCGGTTTCTCGACGATGTCGACGGCACCCGCCTCGAGCGCGGCGAGCGTGACCTTCTTCCCTTCTCCGGTCAGCGAACTCACCATCACGGTCGGGGTGGGGATGCGGCGCATGACGTGGCGAAGAAACGTCACGCCGTCCATCCGGGGCATTTCTACGTCGAGGGTCATGACGTCGGGACGGTGCTCGACCAGCAGCTCACGTGCCTCGTACGGGTCGCGCGCCGCCCCCACCACCGTGAAGCGACCATCCGCCTCGAATCCGTCGCGGAGCATGCGCCGAATCATGGCCGAATCGTCGACGATCAACACCCGTACCCGGCCGACGGGGGCACGCGAGACGCAGGCCTTCACCGCGTCCCCCTTGCGTAGACTCCCGAGGCCACGGCCTGCCACGGCGTCCCGAGATGCCCGATGGACTCGGTCACACTGAGAAAAAGGTATCCCCCGAGGTGGGTGTGATGGTGCATACGTTCGAGCAGACGCGCCTGGTCCTTATCGGAAAAGTAGTAAAGAACATTACGCAAAAGAATCGCGTGAAACTTACTCCGGAACGGCCAGCGCTCAGACAGCAAATTGAAACGACGAAACAAGCAGAGCTGCTGCAGCGTATCCTTGACATGGAGCACATCGCCACGGACATCGAAGTACCGCTTCCTCATCGCTTGCGGAACGTGACTCATGCGCCGGGTGGTGTAGCGACCCTCACGGGCGCGCTCGATGACCCGGGCCGAAATATCCGTCCCGAGGATTCGGGCCGCCGCGCCAATCGGAAATCGCTCCCGCACCATCATGGCGATCGAATACGCCTCTTCGCCACTCGAGGCGGCCGCACTCCACAGGTGTACGGGCTGCCCCGGCCGGACTCGGGCGAGGACGCGCTCGTCGAGCTGCTGAAGGACTTCCCTTTCCCGGAAGAAATGGGTGTGGTTGATGCTCGCCGCCTCCGCGACCTCGAGCTCGAGCTCCGACTTCGGTTCGGCGCGTATCCGCCGGAGGAGGTCGGCGCGATCATCGATGCCGCGCACGCCGCAGATGCGGTCGATCTCGCGCTCAAACCGCTTCATCTGGTCCTCGCTGACCATCATGCCAAAGCGATCCTTGACGTGGCGCGCGAGGGCGCCGGTCGGTGTCCGCGGGGGCTCGATCGACTTCGCCATGTTCAGGCCGCGACCCCCACCGCCCGAGGACGGCCCGCTCTGAGTCCCTGACAGTCGAGGGCCACCACCACGCGACCGCAGCGCAGAACGCCACACCCCGCGGCGAACGGCAAGGGACCCATCGCTTCCGGGAGCGGCTTCATGGTGATGCGTTCGGCGCCGAGAATCCGTTCAACGGGCAGCGCGAGCTTTCCTTCCCCGGCGTACACCGCAACCACGACCCGCTCGGGCAACACCTCGGCGCATGATGGTTTCGGCGAGCCCCCGTTCGTCTGCTCGAGCCAGTGCACGGGAACCAGCTCCTCGGTGAGCCGTACGAAGGTCGACCCCTCGGATCGGACCGTGCTCACCTGGGACGCGTCGGGACGAAAGATCGAGCACACGGAACTCACGGGGATCCCGAACAGCTGATCGTCGAGCTCCGCCACGATCACCTCGGAGAAGGCGAGGGTGAGGGGAAGGAACAAGTCGACCGTGGTTCCCCTTCCGCGGACGCTGTCTACGTGCACGCTGCCCCCGAGCTCGTTCATCGTCGTCGTCACGACATCCATGCCCACCCCCCGGCCGGAGAGATTCGATACCGATGCCGCCGTCGAGAACCCTGGCGCCATGATCAACTGCCGGGCCTGGTCGTCGGTCGGCGTGTGATCGGCGGCGATGACCCCCCGCTCGCGGGCACGCGCGATCACGCGGGCCACATCGATGCCGCGCCCGTCGTCTTCGACCCGAATGCGGACCTGCCCCCCTTCTTGGGATGCTTCGATGCGTATGGTCCCCACCACGGGCTTTCCCGCCTCCGTTCTCTCCTCGGGTGGCTCGATACCGTGGTCGGCCGCGTTCCGTATGATGTGCATGAGGGGCTCGTAGATGCGGTCGACCAGCATGCGGTCGATCTCTGTATCGTGGTCCTCGATGTCCAAGCGAAGCGCCTTTCCCGTCTGCCGCGACAAGTCACGAACGAGGCGCTTCGCGCGACTCAGGACCGCGGCGACCGGCGTGAGGCCCAAGCCCGCGGTCGCATCCTGAAGTTCCTGAATGAGCATTTCGGCTCGGTGAACCTCGTTGTGGTGGCCCGCCGCCTCGGCCGACTGGAGGATCGCGCCGAGGGCGAGGTGGATTTCCCCCGCAAGACTCATCACCTGCTCCACCTTGCCCATGGGGAGACGAATGAATTTGTCGGCCGCCGCGGGGCCACGGGCTCGTTCACCCTCGCTTCGCGGGCCCGCCGCGGCCGGAGCGCGCTTGGCCTCGAGCTGCGTCTTCGTGGTTCCGGCGGCCGTCGTCGACGGGGGAGGAGGCGGGTCGGCAGGACGGTTCGCGATGAGAGGTGGTGTCGCCACCTTGGCCAGGGCCGCCGGGTCGATGGGACCGGTGTCGACGGCGACGACTTCCCGCGCCTCGACCGGCTCGCCATAGGCTTCGACGGTGACGGCATCGCCCTCGTCGGTGAAGAGGAAGAGGTCCCCCGGATTCTCGGAGGGCAGGGCGGGGACGAGTGGTTCTCTCTCTGGCTCATGCTTGCCGTAGAACTCCGCGAGTTCTTCGATGAGCGAGGAGGCCGCGACGTTCGAGCGGTCTTCGCGAGCCTCGACGGACTCACGGACCAACGCGCGGAGGACGTCGAGGCTGCGGAGAATGAGGTCGAACCAGTCGGGCGAGGTGTCGACGCCGTGATCGCGAACCAGCGAGACGAGGTCCTCGGCGCGGTGGGCCACGGTCTCGGTTCCCGTGAGTCCCATCGTCCGGGCCGAGCCCTTCATCGAGTGCATGGCGCGGTACAGTCGATTCAGCTCCTCCGTACTCGGCCCCTCTTCGAGGGCGAGGACGCATTCCTCGGCGGTCTCGAAGGCCTCCCGAGCCTCCTCCGCGAACAGCATCCAGTAGTCGGCGACCTCACCGTCCATGACCTGACCTCGTACGCGGCGGGCTCAGAAAGGCCCGAAGTCCTCGTCGTCGTCGAAGGGCAGCACCGCTGCCGCTCCGCCCGTGGCGACCACCGCCGGCGCCACCACCGGCCGCGCCTCGTTCGGCGTCGACACGGTGTTCGCCGCAGGTTGCCCCAACGCGGCGAGCAGTTGCTGCACCAACTCGGGACTCAGTTGGTCGAGGGATAGGGCGGCCGTGTCGGCGCTCGGCACCATCGCGAGTTTGAACTTCCCGACGTTGGTCTGCAGCGCTTCCGTCTGCCGGCTCATCTGCTCGGCCGCCGCGGCGAGCTGGGTGCTGTGGGCAGCGGCGGTCTGGGCTCCCTCGGCGAGTTGGGTCATCGCCGTTTGAACGCTTGTGATGCCCTCGGACTGTTCGTTGCTGGCCGAAGCGATTTCCCCCACCAAATCGCGCACCTTCATGACGTGGGTCACGATGTGTCCCAGCGCCTCGGAGCTAGAGGCGTTGATCTCCACCCCGCGGCTCACGACCTCGCGGGATGATTCGATGATTTCGGCCGTCTCTTTCGCGGCTTGAGCGCTGCGCTGGGCCAGCGTGCGCACCTCTTGTGCCACCACCGCAAACCCCTTGCCGTACTTGCCGGCGCGCGCCGCTTCGACCGCCGCGTTGAGGGCCAACAGGTTCGTCTGAAAGGCGATCTCGTCGATGACCTTGATGATCTTGCTGATCTGCCGCGACGACGAAGAGATCTCCTCCATCGACGACCCCATCTCGACCATTCGCTGTTTGCCGACCTCCGCCGCGTCCGCCGCCTCCTTGACGAGCTGGTTGGCGATCTGCGCGTTGTCGGAATTCGCTTTGGACTGGCTCGCGGCCTCCGTAAGCGCGGCCGTCGACTCGGTGACCGCCTCGCTTTGACTCTCGCTCGTCTGGGCAAGTTCGCGGCTCGTGGAGCGAACCTGCCCCCCCGCCCCGGCGACCTCCTGGCTGATGGTCTTGGCCTGGTGCAGCAGTCCGTTGAGACTCTCGATGAACGAATTCACGGATTGCTTTAAGAGGGCGAATTCCCCGCGGTACTCGCCCGTCATCGTGGACGACAGATCGCCATCCGCCATTGCCTTCGAGACGGCGATCGTCTCTCGAATCGGCTCCACGACGACATCGATCAAACGATTGACCGAGGTGCCGAGATCACGCATGAATCCCTGGTAGCGCGAGACGTCGATGCGATCATCGAGCTGTCCCGCGGACGCGGCCTCGATCACGCGGTTCACCTGACGCTCGGCATCGAGCTGTTGGGTCTTGTCTTCCCACTCGACCGAGTAGCCCACTACGGTGTCGTCTTCGTCGCGCACCGGGAGCACCGTCAAGACGAAGTCATGGCCCCCGAGCGCAAGCTTGGCGCGGTGGGCTTCCCGAAGCTGCGGCAGCATGCGGCGCTGGTGGGACGGATCCTTATGAAAGGTATCGATGTTGGTCCCGACGAGGGAAGCGGCGTCGAAGCGGGGTACGTCACGACGGATCTCACCCTCCGCATCGTGCAGCAACTCGCTGAGGCGCTCGTTGAGGTAGACGATGTTGAATTCAGCGTCGGCGATCATCACCATCGTCTGGGCGTGATCGAGCGCCTGGCGGATGCGCGCATTGTCCCGGGCGATCGCACGGCGTTCTACCTCTTCCGTACGGTTCGACCATTCCAAGGCGTACCCAGCGGGCGCCCCGACGCCTCCGCCGAGGGGGGCGACGGCCAGGCGAAAGGCGAGATCCCCGACCTGGAGGTTGACCGTATGCCGCTCCTTCCGGCCTACGACGAACGAATGACCCTCGACCCCATTGGCGTCGCAAAACGGCCGAAACACGTCGACGCGGGCCCCGACGATACCCTCCACCTCCAAGCCGGGGACGACGGCCCGGAGTTGCTCCGCGTGGTTGCGAAACATGTCGAGAAGGCTTGGGTTCACGTACGTGACCGTTCCTTCGTGGTCGATGACCATGAGGTGGCCGGAGATGGCTTCGATGGCGGCGAGACGCCGCGCTTCGTCATCACGTTGTTCTTTGGTCTTACGGGCAGTCATGGGTTCGATCTCGTTGGTCATGCCGCTTTGGAAACGCGGGTCAATTGGTGGGCGTCGAGCACGATGCTCACGCGGTCGGATCGCTTGGCCAGCGCCTTGACCGCGGCCTCGCGTCGGGCGTTGTCGTCGGGGGCGGGCTCTACCGTCTCGGGGGGCAGGTGGACGACTTCGGTGACGGCGTCGACGACGAGACCGACGAAGGCATCGTCGACGTCGAGCACCACCACCACCGTTCGGTCGTCGTAGTCTCGCGACGGGAGCCCAAAGCGGGCCCGCACGTCCATGACGGGGATCACCTTGGACCGGAGGTTGAGCACGCCCCGGTAGCAGCGCGCCATCCCGGGCATGCGGCTCAACTGGCCGGTGAGTCGGATGATCTCGGTCACGTTCACCACGGGTACCGCGTACTCCTCGTCGTCGAGTTGAAACGTCAGGTAGGTGTCGAACTGGAGATCGTCGTCCCCCAGCCCGGATTCTTCTTCGTCGAGTCGACTCATGTTCTTTCGTGAGAGGAGGGACGGCGGGGGCAGGGAGACCTTGAGCGGCATCTGCGGGACAGCCCGTTAGAGGCTATCGACGCACGTGACGGTGAGGTTCCAGGCGGTGAGGGTCGGCGCGAACAATTGGTCGTCCGAGGGAGAGAGCTGGGAGGTCACCCGCAGAAAGGGGGCGTCCCGTCGACGGCCGTTCGCCACGAGCGTTTCGTCGACCACCAAGCCTCCGCTCTGCGTGTCGTAGGCGCCCAGGTAGGCGTCGGCGGCGACGGCGGGCGCTCCGGCGACGTCACCGGCGGTAAACGTCAACGCGTCGACCGGAGCGGCGTCGAGCCCTACCGCCGTATCCGCCGTGGCGACGCGGAAAACGACCTCACTGCCTCCCGGAGCGTCAGCCTGCCACGACCATATACCCCATCTAATCATCATCGTATCGGGACATAGACCCCGTCCGTCGTAGTCTCGTACGAACGTGCCCTCCTCGAAGAGCGTGGGCGGGGGCGCCGGCGGCTCGACGCCCGTTTTGATCGTGGTGTCTTGCGCCGACCATCGAAAGTTGTCGACGAGGACCGTCGAATCCCAGAAGGCATCGCCCTGGTCCCACGTGATGAATTGAAGGGTGATCTCCTCGCCGCCCACCACCGGCGCGGTGGTGAAGAGCCAGTCGGTGCCTCCCCCGCAGGTCTCGTCCCAGCAGCGGCCATCGAAGCCCGTCCCGGCGAGAACGGAGCTGTTGCAGGTAGGACAAGAGGGCTCGACGAAAAAGGCGATGTTGACGCTGACCGGGTCCCCGTTGCTATCGAAGGAGACGTTGTCGCTGTTGGCGGGAGGGTTCACGGGGGTGGCCGTGCTGCCGGTGAGAAGGGCCACGAAGTGGTCGTTGAAGGCCGTACACACCCACTCCGGGTACTCGGACGAGAAGAAGTTGAAGTTGTAACTGAACGAGCGTGCGTTGGTCGGCACACGAATCTGCAGACCGAGGCGGACGGAATCGAAGGCTTGGGTACCCGTCGAGGGGCACCCCGCCGCATTCTTGGGAAAGCCGGGCGGGTACGCCGACGTCGTGCCACCGCTGAAGCTCGCGAACTGGCCGCTCGGATTCACGTACCCCGCTTGCCCCGGGGTCCGCGCCGTCCCGGTCGACAAAGCCGCCAGCCGGGCCCCGCGCTGAGGCAAGTTGGCCGCGCCGAACGATGACTGAATGGAGTGACCACGGGCGTGCGGGGCTCCCGAACCCGAGGCCCGGGTGAGCGCGGCGTCGAGGACCCCCCACGTACGGTCCGCGCCCGTCGCCCCCGTGGTGGCACTGCGACAAAGCTCGATGGCCCGGGCGTAGTCGCCGGGGGCTGACGAGGCGAGGGGGAGACCGTCGTCGCACTCGGTGACCTCGTTGTCGACGAATCCGTCGCAATCGTCGTCGATGCCGTTGTCGAAATCGTAGGCGCCCGCGTTTACGTTCGGGTCGCAATCGAGACAGTCGCCGTCGCGCCCCGTATATCCGTCCCCGTCGTGGTCGAAGTCGTCCTCGTAGCAGGCGAAACACGTTTCGGCCTCGTCGGCAAAGCAGGTGACCCCGCAGGTACCCGCCAACAAATCGGTGCACGCCGTCGACCAAGAGGCCGTACAGCAGGCCGGGCGGACCCCACAGATGGCAGCGACGCAGCTCGGCTCGCCCGGCCGGGTGGCATCACACCCCGCGCTCAGGGCCGCCCCCACCTCGCAGATGGAGTGCGCACAGGTGCCCGAGGTCCCTCCCTGACAGGGCGATTCCACCAACCCGGGCTCCCCGGGCAGCGTGAGGCCGTCGTCAGTGGCGACGATGGTGTCGGTGTCCAGCGCCGGGCTCGGCGCATCGGGGAACGTCGTACAGAACGGATCGCAGGCGTCAGCGCAGTCGGTCGGCGCACCGAGGCTCAAACCCGAAAACCCCGGCCCGCCGCCGTCGCGCGAGGCCTCGCCGCCGGCGCGACTCGGATTGAGGCGGCAGGTCCCGAAGCGCCCGTCGCGGCACCGGGCTTCTCCAGGGCCACAGACCGTACGCCCATCGACCACGGCCGTGGCTCCGAGGCACGGGACCACCCTTCCCTCGTCGTCGCAGGGGCACCCCGGCGCCGCCGCGCCTTCCTCGCATGCGTTCGGCGCCGGCGTCGGCACCGCGGCATCCCCCGGGGGGGGCGCTCCTTCGACCCCGCGCCCCACGCTCGGGGCGTCGCACGCGACGGCGACCACGACGAACGGCAAGCACGCCCAGCGCGTGCGACCCCGCGCCGGGGTCACGGCCCGAGCCCCGTAAAGTCGAAGGCCACCGCTTCCGAGAGAAACAGCGCCTGAATCGTCCAGCCCAAGCTCTGGCCTTTGGCCCCGTCATTCTCCCCCGCAAGCACATCCAGTCGGGCGGCTCCCTGTTCGCTTCCGAGCACGACGGACCCCTCGGAGGTCGGGATCACCGCGGTGAGGGTCACCCACGCCTCGGCGCAATCGCCGACCGTACGGGCCCTGAGGTCGACATTTCTCAGCTCGAGGTCGACCGCATTCGCGCCCTCGCCAACCCGAAGCCAAGCGGTGGCTTGAGGCGTCAACGACGCGAAGCCGCCCGCTCCCACGCGGGCCTCTGTCCCCGTCACGACGTCGTCGAACGCGTACGTGCCCTCGGGACCGATGGCGTAGCTGACGGTGAGGCGCGGGTCGTCGTCCTCCGCCCCCGCGAGGGCGATGACGACGGCGTGCTGGTCGTAGCCGAAGGCCATCTCGTTGAGCCGGTAGGCGAGGTCGCGCGGCGTCGGGGCGACGAAGCTGAGTCCGTTGGCGCGAAAGGCGACGTCACGTCGGCATGCCGTTTCCGAAGGAAGGTCGACCGAGGGGTCACCCGCCCCGTCGTTCGACCCCTCCGGTTCCGAGGCTCCCGCCGCCCCCGATGACGTCGCCTCGTCGGGTCCTTGCCCCCGTCCGTCGCCCGCCGCGGGTGCTGGCGGCGCGATGCGTGAACGAGCGGATTCCGGCGCGCATCCGGCGCCGAGCGACCCGGCGGCGACGACGGCGATGACGACCCAACGGCCCGGCGTGCGTGTGTTCATCCAGCGGGGTGAACGACGCATGGGCTCGGGGCTTGACGCGAGCGAGCTCGTTTACTTTAATTATCCGATAAAAAATATGACGGCCACCGCGCCGCATCGTGCGGAGAAGCAACATGCCGAAGACGAAGGTGGACCTCGGCCCGGTCCAAGAGACGCTGCTCATCCCTTTGCTCGGACGCGCCCAAGAAACCGAGGCGGGAGGTCGGCTGCTGTCCGATCCCAAGGCGGTCGAGATCGTCCAACAGCTCGACTACGACTTCGCAAAATGGGGCACGGCGGCCCGTGGTGCATGCATTCGCACCCGTTGGTTCGACAGCCTCGTCACCTCGTTCCTCGCCGCCCATCCGACCGGGACGGTCGTCGAGATCGGAGCCGGCTTGAACACGCGTTACGAGCGGCTCGACAACGGGCGCGCGCGCTGGTTCGAGGTCGACCTCCCCGACAGCATGGCCCTTCGACGGCGCTTTTTCGACGACGACGCGCGACGCACCATGTACGCCGCGAGCGCGCTCGACATCGAGTGGCTTGATGAAGTCGCCAAGCTCCCCGGCCCTTATTGCTTCGTGTCTGAGGCCGTCCTGATCTACCTCGACGCGGCCGAGGCAGAGCTGGTCGTGAAACGCCTCGCGGAACGCTTCCCGGGGGCCCAGCTGCTGATGGACATCACCCCCGCGCGAGCCATCGCGCTCCAGCCCAAAAGCGCTTTGATGCGCGTGATGGACCGTTCCAGCTGGTTTCGGTGGGCCTGCGACGACGTGGGCGCGCTCGCTCGTCTCGGCGCCCACGTCGAACGGCAGGCTTCGGTCTTCGACGTTCCTCCCGACATCCGCCCCGACCTCTCGTGGGGCATGCGCTTCGCGCTCACGGTCATGCCTCGATGGCTTTTCGACAAGATGAGCGGCGGGTACCGGATATGCCGCTTTCGGCTCGAAGCGGCCACGTGACACTCGTCTCGAGGTGGCGCTCCGTCGCCGTCGAAAGCTCCGCCCCTCATGCGCTTCGCTGAAAATCCGCATCCGACCCGACGTTCGGTGTACGCGCAACCCGATGGGACGGCAGGAGAAGTCAGAGGCCATGAGGTCCGCGATTCTCGACGCGGCGGAAGCTGAGTTCGCGGCCCACGGCTTCACCGGGACGGGTCTGCGGGCCATCGCGTCCCGCATCGGGATCACGCAGCCCCTGATCCATCACTACTACGGCACCAAGGCGGCGCTCTTCGATGCGGTGATCGAGCGAAGCTATGCCCGGTACGACCTCGCCCAGCGCGACCAATGGAACCGTGCTCCCGACGACGTTCGTTTTTTCGTGGAGGGATTGCGCATCCTCTTCGCGTTCGTGGGTCAACAGCGACGCTTGCGACACCTCATGCGATGGGCCCAACTCGAGGGTCGCCTCCCCGAGCTCCCCGACGGGAGCCACATCGATACGAAGATCGTCCGTGGCTTCAGGGCCGCCCAGGCGGCCGGCATTCTGCGCGCGGACATCGACGTCGAGGTGGCCCTCCTGCTCATCGACGGGGCCGTCCACGGCTTTTGGGACCGGACGGAGACGCACCCGGAGCGCTTCGGCGACGCGCCAAGGCTCATCGAAGGCCTCATCGAAGCCTGCCTGCGCGCCATCCTCAGCCCTACGGCGTGGACCGAGGCGCAGAGCCTCCTGGCTGGAGGCGCGGCGAACGACGGGGTCCCTCTCTCCGGCCGGTCGCGGGGGGATCACGACGCCGGCGGGGCGGACGACTGAAGTTCTTCCTCGAGGAGGATCGGGGTCTCGACCGTGACCTGGGCTTGGAACTCGGCATCGACGGTCTCCCCGGTCCGGTACGCCCCTCGTTCATTCGCCGCGAAGGGCGCCACCGTCGCGATCAAAGTGACGGCGTCGCCTCGGTTCAGGGTTCGCTCGCTGTACAGGACCGGTCCGGTGGTGTCGGCCCAGATCTCTTCCATCCCCGTGGGGACCCTCTGAACCGTGGTGGGAGCCCATTCCAAGGGCACCACGTACTGCACGCGGAGGTCGGTCTCGGGGATGTGAACCCGCCCGTGCTCGGTCCCGACGATCAGTTCCCCGTGCGCCTGCACGACCCCCAGCACCTCACAGGTCGGCTCGAAACCAACGTCCACGCCAAATTCGTCCCGGCGACGCAGTCCGGGCGCAATTCGTACCGGTCCGGCCATTGGCTGCGCACGATGAGAAAGGGGGCGCAGGAGGGCCGACGTCACCACGGCCGCCCTGATGCCTGTAACCTCGCTGGGCACGTGATCGGGGGTGAGGATGCGGCCCACCACTTTGACCCGGGTCGCTTTGGTGAGCCCCTCGAGGGAGCGACGCCGGCTCGAGAAGAGGCGTAGGGCCAGGCGCTCGAACCACCCCACGCGACCGCTTCAATTGCGACGGAGCTTCATTTGCACGTCGCTCGACCAGCGCTTTTCGAAGGCCCGCACACACGTTCCGAGGTAACGGTCGTAGTCCTCGTAAACCTGGTCGCCCCAGGTTTCACGGATCACGGTCTCGTTCTTCACGAGGCCGTCGTGCCACGCCGCGGTGGTGCGCCCGTAGCTCTCGCGTTGGGTTCGGACTTCGAGGACCTCCCACGAGGGCTCGACCGCTTTGATGAGCTCCTCGAGGCGGGGGTTCAGTCCCCCGGGAAAAATCACGTCGGCGGTGAAGGCGAGGTCTTCCAGGCTCTTTCGGTCGCGGGGGACCCGGTTGCGAAGGATGGCCTGAAAGCCGAAGTAGGCGCCCGGTTTCACCCACTGCGCGACGCGCGTGAAATACTTGCGGTAGAGGTCGACCGCCTCGCCGCGACGCGCCTGGGCCGGCGAGCAGAGGTGATCGATCATCTCGATCGACACGAGCCCGTCGTAAGGGGCTTCGGGCACGAAGTCGTGGTAGTCGGCGACCATCGTGTTCAGCCCCGAGATGCCGCGGGCCTGGGCGTATTCGTGCTGCGCCGTCGAAAGGGTGATGCCGTCCGCCTTCTTCACGTTCCGCTCGCGGATGGCGTGGGCGAGGTAGGACCCCCACCCGCACCCGATGTCGAGCACCGAGGACGATTCGTCCAGTTCGGCGTAGTCGGACAGGATGCGGCACTTCTGCTCTTGAGCTTCGACCAGGGTCTCCTCCCCCGTGAGAAAGCTCGCCGACGTGTAGTGCATGTGGTCGTCGAGCCAGAGGGCGAAGAAGTCGTTGGAGACGTCGTACGACGCCTCGATGTGGGTCTTGGTACTGGTCATGGCGAAGGTCGGCGCGCGCCAAGGGTGCGGCGCAAAGGCGTGGATCGGGCTCGAGCAACCGCCTACGACACGAGGCGGGCTCCGTCGAGGGCAATCGTTCGTCCGCGCGCTCTAGCCGCCCGTATACACGCAACTTTCGCGTTGGCCCCGGGCCAGTCCGACGGGTAGAGTCCGCCGCGATGTCCGGGGTGCGGGAGCGCGACTTGTTCGCGGCGGTGGTGAGCGCCAGCGGCGTTTCGCCCATCCTCGCTCCGGGCACGGTCCGCCGGGCCCTCCGCGACGTGGGGAGCACCCCCCAGAAGGCGACCTCATCGACCTACCTCGAGGCGCTCCCGTCGATGCGCGCCCGTCTTCGCGCCTTCATGTCGCCCGAGGAAGCCGAACGCGCGACCGACCACATCCGACGCATCGTGCAGTCGCACGACAACAGCCTGCCCGCCGACTGATGCCGACTCCAACCCCTCGCCAACAAGGAACCCCAAGATGTCCCTCGATGTTCAAGCCCTCGTTCAGCGTCATGACCTCGAGAAGGTCACCGAGTCGGCCAATTCCGAATACTACGCGCTCCCCGACGGCGTGCTCGTCACCATCCCCTTCGAGGGGTCGACGGACGACCGGGCCACCGCGGAGGAAAACAAGAAGATTCAGAACGCCTACTACGAGGAGCGCGGGCGCAAGGGCGGCATCGTGATCTTCTTCGACCGAATGAAGTCCCAAGACAAGGACGCGCGCAAGGTCTACGAGACGGTCGAGATGCTGACCTGCACCGCGATGGTCGGTGGGTCCCTCCTCACCCGCGCCATGTTCTCCTTCTTCATCGGCATCTCGCGCCCGACGATGCCGATCAAGCTCTTTGCCGACTTCGAGTCCGCCGTCCGGTGGGTTCGCGAGCAGCAGGCCGCAGCGGCGGCCACCTGAGTCCTCGGCCCGAGACGTTCTCCTTCGTCCTGCCGCTTCAACCCCTACCCCTATCGCTTGGATTCATCTTTGAGTACCGACCCCGACGTCAACGACTGGAAGAAGCTCGGCCAAACCGACAACGCCGACTTCTACGAGGTGGAAGACGGCATCATCGGCATCGTACCGTTTCGCGACGCCATCGACACGGAAGCTACGGCCAAGGCGAGCGTCGACTTTCAGCATCGACACTGGACCGAGCGCAACCGGCGCGGCGGCGCCGTCATCTTCATGGATCGATTGCGCGACTCGAAGGCCGAGGCACGACAGGTCTACACGACGATGCCAGACGCAACCCTCATCAGCGGCTTCGCGCTCGTGGGCGGCACCGTCTTCGGTCGGGCCGTAGCCTCCGTCTTCCTGGGCCTGAACAAGCCGAGCGCGCCGACTCGGATGTTCGGCACCGAGGAAGACGCCCTCGCATGGTTGCGCCGTCAGAATGGAGGGGGCGACTGAGATGAGCGACACCCCGGCGCCCCCGCAGGACGAAAACGACCCGCTGGTCCACTGCTTGATGCAGATGGCACGGGCCGACTTCTCCAATCGGGTGCCGCGGACGTTCACCGGTGACCGCGAGGACACCGTCGCGTACCTGACCAACACCGTGGCCGAGGAGCTCGGTCGCATCGTCGACGAGCTCAAGACCCATCACGACGACCTGGAAAAGGCGGTCGGGGCCTTCGCGGAAGTTTTGGCCGCGCACGCCGCGGGCAACTTCGAGGCGCGCGCGCCGCGAAGCATGGAGGGCGACCCGCTCGACGTGCTCGCCTTCATCATCAACAACACGGGCGAAGAGACGGGCCGGCTCTTCGAAGAGCGCAATCGCGCCTTCGAAGAGCTCGAGCGCACGAAAGAGACGGAGGCGATCGCAAGGGCACGGACCTCGTTCCTCGCCAACGTGAGCCACGAGCTGCGAACGCCGCTCACCCTGGTGCTCGGACCGCTCCAGGCCGTGCTTCGGCGTCGCGAAGGCCTTGACGAAGCGGCGCGGAAGGATCTCGACCTGGTGCTCCGGAACGCTTCCCGGCTCGCGCGGATGGTCAACGATCTGCTCGACTTCACGAAGGCCGAGGAAAAGCGACTCGAGCCGCGGTGGCAACGGGTCGACGTGCGGATGCTCGTCCGGGAGGCGGTCGAGGACCTCCAGCCCGTCGCCACCTCACGCGACATCATCCTTCGCGCCGACCTCGCCGACGCCCCCGAGGCGACCGCCGCCGACCGCCGGATGTTCGAGAAGATCGTGATGAACTTTCTCGGCAACGCGCTGAAGTTCACGCCCGCGGGCGGTGAGGTGGTGGCGCGGCTCTCCCTCGACGAGGACGAGGTCACGTTCGCCGTCAGCGACACCGGCATCGGCATCGCCCCCGAGGACCAAGCGCGGGTGTTCGAGCGCTTCCTTCAGGTCGACTCCGCCCAGTCGCGCCGATTCGAGGGTTCCGGCCTGGGACTGGCGCTCGCACGGGAGTTCGCCCGCGCCATGGGGGGCGACGCCACGGTCACGAGCGCGCTCGGCACCGGCTCCACGTTCTCGGTTCGCTTTCCCCATCGCGGTCTCGACACCGACGACCTCGCCCCGGCCGACGTCGACCTCGGGACGCTCGAGAGCGACCGCTGGATGCGGGTGGCCGCGCTCGACGCCCCGGTGTCCGCCGCCGACGCCGCCCCGTCTCCACTCACCCCCACCCCCACGTTCACCTCCACCTCCGGGCCCGTCGCGACCGCCTCGACCGACGCCCGCGGCGGTGGTGCGCCGCCAGACTACGTGCTCGTCGTCGAAGACAACCCTGACGTGCAGCGCTACGTGCGCTCGGTCTTGAGCGAGGCCTTCGAGGTCGCGACGGTGAGCGATGGCGCGCAGGCGATCGAAGCGGTCGCCGCCCGGCCTCCCGACGTGATCGTGAGCGATGTCATGATGCCGAACGTCAACGGGTTTGAACTCGTCCGGCACCTGAAGAGCATGCCGAACCTCGCCCGCATTCCCGTCATTCTCCTGACCGCGCGGGCGGGCGTCGACGCGGCGATCGAGGGCCTCGACGCGGGCGCCGACGACTACCTGGCCAAGCCGTTCGCCCCTCGCGAACTGCTCGCTCGCGTCCGCGCCGCGGCCCGACTCCGACGACACGCCGAACTGGCGCTCACCGTCGACGAACTCCACTCCTCGCGGCGCGACCTGCTCCAGGCCGAAAAGAGCGAATACGCGAGCGCGATGCTCGCGGCCGTCGGAGCCGAGTTGAGCCAAGCCTTGGCCCGGGGGGAAGACGCGCGGGTCGCCGCACTAGCGCGAGAGCTGAGCGCGCTGGGCCCATCCGCGGCGGGGGCGCGCGACGACCCCGGCGTCGCGACGACGTCCGCGCCCAGACACACGTTGCATCGCTTCGGACTGCTCTCCGCCACCGCCACGAGCTTCGGAATCACCGACGTGGCCGGTGAGGACGTCGACACCCTCGGCCACGTGGAGGCCTACCGAGCGGCCCTCGGGGTCCTGCGCGACCGCCTCGAGCTCGAGGGTCGCAACGCCAAGCTGAGCATGAGGGTGGCGCCCGACGGCGAAATGTCGATGGCCATCGAAGGCGGTCTCCCCGCGGTGGCGCCGACCGAGCTGGTCGCCCGCATCGACCCTCCGCTCCTCGCGGGCGCTCCCTCGCGCGGCGATCTCGTGGTGGCCAAAGCACGGGCCACCCTGGCGAGCATCGGCATCAAGCCGTCGCTCGAAGTCGACCGTCGCCCGTGGTTGCGTCTGCAGTTGCTCTTCGTCTGAGCCGCATTCGTTCTCCTCGGCGTACTCGGCGCGTTGCCATGGTAGGCCGAGGTCATGAAGCTCGGTGGCGTGGCCTCGATCGTCGGGGCGCTGGTCCTCGGCCTCGCCATGTCCGCGGCTTCATCCGCCCGTGCGTATGGGTACGGGAGTCCGCTCACCAGCCCCTGCCACGAAGACATGACGGGGTCTGCGCTGCGACGGGCCCGCGCGCGATGGCCGGGGGCCGCGCCGCTCGCCGCGACGGCGGATGACCAGGTCTTGTTTCAAAGCTTGGTCTTCGACGTCCCGGACGACCTTCGGGACATCGCCGCCGTCGGTCTGCTCATCGGCGTCCGAGACCACGACACCCAGGGTGAGAGCGGTATCGACACGCAAGAGCTCGCCCGCGTGCATGGCGAAGACGACGGCCAGGCGCTGCATTGCCTTCGCCGCTCCGACGAGGACGGAGCGGAAGGGAATGCGCGCGGCGCGGCCGCATGCCGCGAAGTGATCCGCTCCTTCGTCTTCGAAGCACTGGATGAAGGACTGGCCGACGACGGCACGGTGGGGGCAGACCTTCGCTCCGAGCTCCGGGTTCACCTCGCGTTTCGCGGCGGTACCCGGGTTTCCTTACCCACGTTCTACCTGCGGCTTGGGCAGGCCCTCCACACGCTCCAAGATGCCTTCAGTCACACCTTTCGGACGCCCGACCAGCGCCGGATCACCGTGGTGCTGAATTGGGTCGAACAGGTCGAGGGCACCCTCGATGAAGCGCGGGATGGCCCCGGGCACATGCGCGACCTCGACCTGTGCGGCGGGTTGGACGCATTTCGCGAGCGCCGGCTCGCGACAGCCCGAGAAGCCACCGACGCCATCTTCGAAGCGGTGTTCGACCACGGCGACGACATCGAGGCGAAAAAGCGCGCCGTGGACGCGGTGCTCGACACCTACATGTCGTACGAGCCGGGTTGCACCCTCGACAACGGATGGTGCGATGCACCGGAGGTCGTGTACGCCGACGGACTGTGCACGTGTCGCCTCGTCGGGGCAGGACGTCGGCCGGGCGCCGCCCCGATCGGTCCCGCGTCGGGCGCGGGATTCGCCCTTCTCGTACTCGCGACCGGCGTTCGTCGACGTCGACGGGCTCGACGACGATGCGCCGCGAGCGGTGAGGTGCTGCGATGACGACGTTCTCATCCCGTCGCGCGGGGGCGGGCCTGCTGGGCGTCGCCCTCGCCGTCTCGGCCGCGCCCGCCGCCGCGAACGAGCCCGTGGCACTCGAGCCGCCGCCGCGCCGACACCGAGGATGGGGCCTCCACACGAGCGTCGCCGCGAGCCTCGACAATGGCGCCCTCGCGGGGGTGGTCGGCGGCCGCTACGCGTTGACGGAACGTTTCGTGGTGGGTCTCGACGCCGAGTACAATCCCTGGCTTTCTTTGGAAGCAGGGCGCTTTTCTCGCGGCGCCTTCAACGGGTACGGGACCTTCATCTATCGCTACCCGGTCAGCGACGCAGTCGCACTGCGAATATCGCTGCACGTCGGTTTCAGTGTGCTGCTCTTCGACCTGGTGGGCGCGCCGGCGGGCAGCGTCGGACCTCTCGTCGGGGGAAACTTTCTCGGCATGAGCTACGAGGTGGCCGACCAGGTGTACTTCGTGATCGACCCGGCGCAGCTGATCGTTCCGGCCCCGCAGATTCGCGGCGCGCCGTTCGTGTACCAACAGTACCGGCTGTCCTTGGGTCTTCAGTTCGGCGGGTGACCGCGGCCGGAGCGCCGTTCCTACCGCACCGATCGTTGCGAGAGGATCAGGTGTTGGATATCCAACACCTCTTCTGGTGGCGGATTTACACGTTCCTACGGTTCCTGGCCGCTACGGCCTTGGCACCATCCTTGTATCTCGCGAGGGCAAGATCGGAGCAGTAAGGGTTAAAATATGAAGAAGCATGGTTTGTTGATGTGTGCATTTGTGGTCTCGGTGTCGGCTTGCGCCGAGCCCGAACCGGTTCCCGACGAGGCGATGCAGGAGGAGTTGGCGCAAGTCGAACAGAACTTCTTCTTCAACCCGAGTGCGTTCGGGAGCTTCGACGCCGCGTACGTCGACTGTGACGAATATGCCGGGGTCGGTCCGGTGTTCAACAACACCGTCGTCGATGCCCTGGTGCCCGACGACTACATCCCCATCGACCCGTTCCAAGACGGCGTCTCGCGCATCCTCGTCGCGCAGGCGGGTTCGTGTGCGGACATCGAAGTGGAGGGGCAGAGTTACGGTCCTGGAATCTTCGCGCAGATCGGCATCGGGATCGTGCCCCCGATCACCCCCGGCAACGGTGACTTCTATCAGCTTGCGTACGCCACGACGAATCCGCTGCTGGCGCTGCGGCTGCGCCTCATCGGGGTCAATGCGCGGTGGACGCCGTTCATGACGTACGACATTTCCAACGGGCAGCTGACCATCGACGTTCCGCGACCGAAGAAGTTCGCCTTCACCCTGAGCGGGCCGATCACGGAGCCTGACCCCAACGGAACCGTTCAGCCGACGACCGTCTTCAACTACTTTGCGGAGGGGCGTCCGTTCTTCGGCAACATCAATCAGCAGAACGTGGTCCAGGGCATCATCTTCGGCGAGGGCTCGGGCGTCACCCTCACGCCCAACGGGAGCACGATCAGCGACATCACCTTCGGCCAGCCGCTTGGGTTTCCGTTCTTCTCCGCCCCGGAAATCTTCGACCGCGCCGACCTGTTCGTGGACTCGAACGTCTTCTGAGTTCCCACGCCAGCGACCCATCCTCTTGACGAAGCGGCGCGGGACACGAGACGCTCCCGCGTCGTGAGTGACGTCATCCTCGCCTGCGCCGACGAGGCGAAGGCCGCCGCAATCTCGGCTTCGTTGAGGGGTCGGGGCCACGAGTTGCGCTGGGCCCGCAGCGGCAACGACTGCCTCGATCTCGTGGCGTCGCGCGGGGGACAGGTCGTGCTGGCGGCCCTGCCCCTCGTCGACGTCGACCCCGCGCGGTTTCTCCTTCGACTACACGAGGCCGACGCCAACACACGGGTGATCGTATCGGGGCGACAGGACCCTGTGGCCGGTCCTTACGACGCCTTCGAACACGGGGCGGTCGAGTACCTCGAAGCCCCCGAGCGCGACCCGGAAGCACTGCTCACGGCGGTCGGCGTCGCCGCGGGCGCCCGACGGGGCGACCTTCACCTTCGCTACCTTCAGGAGCGCCACGCGTCGGAGGGGTACGGATCGCTGGTCGCCGAATGCGACGCCATGAAGGCGGTCCGCAACACCGTGCGGCAGCTGTGCCTGCGCACAGGGAGCGCCGCGGCCCCCGGCGTGCTCATCACCGGCGAGACGGGCACGGGAAAGGGCATGCTCGCGCGCTATCTTCACGACCGCGGCGGCCGGCGTGGCGGTCCGTTCGTCGAGGTGAACTGCGCCGCGATCCCCACCGCCCTGCTCGAGTCGGAACTCTTCGGCCACGAGCGCGGCGCGTTCACCGACGCGAAGTCGCAGCGCATGGGGCTCTTCGAAACGGCGCAGCGCGGCTCGCTCTTCCTCGACGAGATCGGCAGCGCTCCGATGAGCGTCCAGGCGAAACTCCTCAAGGCGATTGAAGAGAAACGCGTGCGGCGGGTGGGAGGCAGCCAAGACGTCGAGGTGGACGTTCAGGTCCTCGCCGCCACGCACCACAACCTGCGCCGAGAGGTGCGGCGCGGACGGTTCCGGGCCGATCTGTACCATCGGCTCAACGTCGTCGGGATCAGGATCCCGCCGCTGCGCGAGCGAGGGGCCGACCGCGTGCGACTGGCCGAGCAGTTTCTCGACCGACTGGGCCGGAGCTACGGAACCGGCGCTCGGGTCCTGACGCCGGCGGCACGACGGTTCATCGAGGATTACCCCTGGCCGGGGAACGTACGAGAGCTCCGCAACCAACTGGAGCGCATTCTCCTCCTCTCCGACGACCCGGAGGTCGATGCCCATCATTTCGGCATCGGGCGCTCTCAGGCCCCTTCGTCGTCCATCGCCCCGCCTCCTTCGTCGGTGCCGCCGTCCTCGCGTCCCGAGGGGGCGGAGGCGTTCGCGCGTTCGGTGCCCGCGTCCCCTGCGTCGGAGGCGTCACCCCCGCGGCTCAGCGGTTTCGTGCTCCGCATCCCGGAGGACGGAATGGCGCTCGACGAGATCGAAAAGGCGGTCATCGCGCACGCCCTCGAGCGGTTTGACGGGAACGTTTCGCGGGCCGCCCGCCATCTTCGGATCACCCGGCAGACCCTGATCTACCGAATGCGGAAACACGAACTGTCCGTAGAGCGCAAAGTCACGCGGTCGAAGCGGTGACACGCCTTGGGTTTGTCCACGGTTCCCCGGTATAAGCGGAGCGATGTCCTGGTATTTGAACCGAGGCGGCCAGCAGGAGGGCCCCCTCGAAGAGGCCCAGATCCTACAGATGATCCAGTCGGGTCAGCTCACCGATGGTCACGTGGCCCAGGCCGGCTCGAATCAGTGGGTACCCCTCCGACAAGTGCCCCAGTTCGCCCAGGCGTTGGACGGTTTCGGGGCCGCGGCGGCGGGCACGGGCTTTGGCGCCGCCGGACCGGGCCCGATGGGAGGAGGAGGCCCCCCGGCGAAAAAGAAGTCGCCGATGGGCCTCATTCTCGGTCTGGTGGGTCTACTCGCGGTCGTGGGGGGCGGCGTGGGCCTCTACTTTCTCTTCTTCGCGGGCGCGAGTTCCAAGCTGAGCGCGAGCGTCCCCGAGGACACGCAGATCTTCTTCGAAATTCCGAGTGCTCCCGCGGCGCTGCGCGACTTCGCGACGATGGACATCGTCGACCGCGACGAGCTCGAAGCGGAGGCCACGGTCGACAAGATCCAAGAGGGCCTCGAAGAGGCGTTCGAGCTCAACCAAGAGGAGGCGGAGGCGCTCCTGACCAACCTCGAATCGATCGCCGTGGCCGCTCGGGCGCTCGACGGGGACGAGGGCCCCGAGGCGGTGTTTCTGCTGAGCTTCGGCGACGCGGCGCCCGTCGAGACCCTTCTCGGCACCGACCGATTCGAGGAGCTGGACGACGTCGCCGGGGGGAAGCGATACGCGGTCGAACGGGTCGATGTAGACTACGAGGAGATGAAGGACTGGTCCGGACCGCGTCGGTCGTTTTCCACCATGTCGTTCAAGGAGGACAGCGAGCGCGACGCGTTCGTTTGGTTCGCCGACGCCAAACTCCTCGCGATCGGCCATCCGGACATCATCGAAGACGTGGGACACGTGGCCATCGACGGCGATCCTTCACTCCAGGGCGGCGAGAAGTGGAAAGGCACCGAGTTTGCTTCGGACGCCAGCGCGCTGCTCTACATCGACAGCGAGTTGGCCGAGGAGATCGACGAGAAAGAACTCGAGAAATTCGTCGAAGGATACCTGGATGGCGTCGCGCCCATCGGCGCCACCATGGCCTTCGCCAGCGCGGGGATGGTCATCACCCTCCAGGGGGAACTCCGGGGCGACAAGGTCACCGACGACGACTACGCCGCCCCCGTCGCGATCGACATTCAGGACCACCTGCCGCAAGAGACGTTCGCGTACATCGCGATGTCGACGAAGAGCGATCTGTCGGGCGAAGAGGCCAAGGATCGCATGCTCAAGGAGTTCGAGGACCTCGACGAGGACGACGCGAAGGACTTCGAAGAAGCGTTGGACAAGATCGAAGACGAGCTCGATCTCAAGCTCGAGGACGTGTTGGACGCCCTCGGCGACCAGATCGCATTCGCGGTGGCGGCGGAGTCGGGCTTCGAGTTCGACCCGAAGACCAGTCCCACCGACCTCATCGGCGAACTCGGCTTCGGCATCGTGGTCGCGGTCGAGGACGAAGAGAAGGCGAAGGACCTCGTCGCGACCCTCCGAGAGAAGGCCTTCGAGGACGGACCTCTGGAGAAAATGTACGAGCTCGAGGACGTAGGCGAGGGCTTCGACGCCGAACCCGAGCGTGATGAAGCTCCCGAGATCCGCGTGCGCCTCGAGAATGGCTTTTTCCTGCTCGCCGGCGGAGGCCTCGCCGAGGCGTTTACGCGGGCGCTCGGCAAGGAAGAGACGCTCGCCGACGTGGCCGCCCACCAGCGCGCGATGAAAGCACTCGGCGGCAAACCCTACGGCATCTACTGGGAAGACACCGGTCGTATGGCGGCGACGATGCTCGAGTACGTCGATGGCGAAGACCGGTTGCAAAAGCAGCTCGAGGAAGCCGAAGAGTCCGCGGGCATCAAGACGGACGCGTTTCGCTTCGAAGGCGACAACCGGATGACCTCGGCGGCCGGGATCAGCCTCGACATCGGCAGCGACCGATGGGGGTACCGCATCTCGGCGCTCAACATGCCGATGGTCTCGATCGGGGCCATGGCCGCCGTCATGCGCTTCGGAGGCCCGAGCATGCCACCTCCCCCCGCCGACGACGGCCCCAGTGCCGACGGCATTCCCTCGGAGTGCCAGGCGTACTTCAAGCTGGTCGAGAACTGCGCGAAGGTACCCGAAGCCACCCGGGACGCAGTGAAAACGATGCGCGAGTCGATGGACAAGCTGAAAGGCAACGCCGAGGCGATGAAGTCGATGGCGAGCTCCTGTGAGTCCGGGCGCAAGGCCATGGCCATGCTGTGTAACTGAACCGATCGGCAACGGAACCGCTCGACGTCGAAGAAGCCGAGCGTCGCGCTCGGGGGGGGCTCACACGACGAGCGCGACCACGAGCACGAACGCGACCACCGCGAGCAGAACGCCGACGGCCACGGCGACCCACAGCGCCAACTCGGGCGGCGGTTCGAGCCGGATCGGCGCCGCGGGGCGACGCCACGCATGCGTCGGGGCATCCCCTTCGATCTCGACGGTACGGGTTTCGTCGGGCATCGCGGGGTTCCGCGCGGCAGGGGGGGCCTCCTCGTGTCGGGGCGGCCGCGGGCGCCGGATCTTGGCCGTGTCGAGGGAGCCGATCGAGATGTCGGCCGGCGGGCGAGACATCTGAATCGTCGGGGCATCAGGTTCTTCCGCCAAAGGCAGGGGAGAGGGCCGACGCGCCACCTCGCGTAGCGCCGCCCGCATCTCGACGGCCCCGCGGTATCGGCGGTCGACGCGTTTGGCGAGCGCGTGCCGAACAATCGGGGCGAGGGGCGATCCCGTGACCGCCGGCGAGAGCGGCAGCGGCTCGTCTTTCGCGTGTTCGAGCATGATCGCCACGTGGAGATCATCGGTGACGACGGGCTCGCCGCTGATCATCTCCGCGACGACGAGACCGAGGGAATAGAGGTCGCTCGCTTCGACCACGGCGGCCCCGCGGGCCATCTCGGGCGACATGTAGCGCGGCGTTCCCAAACGATAGCCCGTTCGCGTGAGGCCTGTCGTTTCGAGCAGCTCGCCCTCGAGCGCCTTGGCGAGCCCGAAATCAAGCACCTGGACCGACTCGTTCCCCGCCCGCTCCTCGAGAAAAATGTTGGCCGGTTTGATGTCGCGGTGAATCACACCGTGGCGGTGCGCTTCTTCGAGCGCATCGAGGGTCTGCTCCGTGACACGGACGATGCGCGACAGCGTGAAGGGACCGTCCCGCCGCAGGGCTTCCTTGACGGTCAGGCCCTCCAGATGGGCGAAGCAGATGTAGGGGAGGCCGTGCTCGCGGGTGTAGCCAAAGTCGACCAAGCGGACGATGTGGGGGTGGCGGAGCTTCATCACGAACTCCGCCTCGCGTTCGAAACGCTTACGGGCGACCCCCGCGAGGTCGTGGTCGTGCATCACCTTGAGCGCGACTTTCTCCTCCCCCGGCGCGCCCTCCGCGAGGTAAACGCTTCCGCCGCCTCCCCGACCGAGGACGCGCAGGATCCGATAGCGGTCGACGCTTTGACCGATGCGCAGCTCAATCGGCACGTTGCCTCTTCACCCGACCGGAGCAGCATCGGGCATCAGCGATAGGGGGGAAAGACGAAAGCCACTCAAGCCCGAGGGTCGCACGTCGTTCTCCGCGTCAGGACGCCATCATGCACCGCCTCCCTTCCGCAGCCCGCGCCCCGCAGAAAAAACGGCGGCATACCTCGCGCCAGTTTCGGGTCGAAGACCCTCCCGACTCGCTGCCCGCCCCCGACGCCGCCGCCGGGGAACCCACGGTCGAGCGGCTCCGCTCCGAGATTCGCGAGCTCCGGCGTGAGAATGAATGCCTCCGCGATGAACGAGACCAGCGGCGGCGCGACCCGCTGACCGGCGTGCACGATGCTCGCTTCTTCTACCGAAGGCTTCGCGAGGAGATCGCGCGCACCCATCGCTTCGGCGCGCCCACCAGCATCCTCGTGGTGGAAGTGCTGCCCCTCGCGGAGCTGACCTACGTGTCGGGGCCGGCGGCGGGGCACCGGATCCTTCGCTGGATGGTGGGGATGGTGACCCACCACACCCGCGAATTCGACGTGGTCGCCCGGCTCGGGGGCGCCGAGTTGGGTCTCGTCCTTCCCTCGACGGACGTGTCCGGGACCTCGGCCCTCGCCGAGCGACTCCTCGAAACGCTGCGGCGCGAAGACGAGCGACCGCCGCTCCCCGAGGGCATCACGCTCGAAGTCGCGCTCGGCGCGGCCACCGCGCCGGTCCACGGCGAGACGCCCGTCGAGCTCGTCATGGCGGCGGAGGAACGTCTGATCACCGGCCGGGGCGTCGATTCCGTGCGCTTCGGGGTCTCGGCGGCCTGACCGTCATTCCCTCGAACCCCGGAAAGAGCGGACCGCCCACGGACGAAGCGCCGCGGTCGAGGCGGTCGGCGGTCCACGAACCGGAGTTCCCCGGGCCAACCGGGACGGGACAACGGGTCGGATCGGCCCTACACTGTGCGTGAGGTCGTCGTGGGTTACCGTCGTTCCGTTTCTTCCGTCGTGGTCGCGGCGCTCGTGTCGAGTGTCGTCGGGTGTGCGGATGACACGTTCGACGGTGCGTACGGAGCCGACGTCGACGCGCCAGACCGTGTCTCGGCCGCGACCGATGCCGCCATCGTCGCACTGACGGTCAACGGTCAGCAGTTTTGCACGGGCACCCTCATCGAGCCGGACGTGGTCTTGACGGCGGCCCACTGCCTGCCGCCTCACGTACCGCTCGAGCGCTTCGAAGACATCGAGGTCTTTTTTGGCGATGACGTCGAGGGAGACGGGGCCTTCGTGGGCGTCCGCCACGGGTGGACCCACCCCGACTGGAGCGAAGACGGCTTTCGCTTCGACATCGGGCTTCTCCGGTTGGTTCAACCCGCGACCGTGGCGCCCATTCCCCTGCGCGAGGTTCCCATGGGCCACGAGATGGTGGGGGCGCCGGTACGGATCAGCGGGTTCGGCATCAGCGAGAGTGGCGCCGACGACGGCGGCACGAAGCGCGAGGCGACCACCGAGGTCACGGCCGTGTACCAGGGCGTCTTCGAGATGGGCGTGGCCACCGCCAACACCTGCCAGGGCGACTCTGGCGGTCCCGCCCTCATCGTCGATGAGGGCGTCGAGCAGGTCGCGGGCGTTCATTCTCGCTCCGACTGCGAGACCAGCTCGATCGACACCTCGGTGGCCGACCATCGTCTGGAGATCGAGGCCTTTCTTCGGGTGGGCTGCGACCGCGACGGATACTGCGCAGACGATTGCGCCGAGCCGGATCCCGACTGCCGTTCCTAGCGCCGTCGGGGTAGGCTCCCGCGATGAGGTCGAACGGTCGATGAGGTCGCGGGGCCGGTGACGTCGAAGGGCATCCTGGCACCGTGGGGCCGAGGTCTACCCGCGCTGCTCGGTCTGATAATCGGGTCTGGATGCGACGTGGAGCGGCCCGCGTCCGTCGAGACGGCGCGGGCCCGCCCGCTGGTCCTCCCCCAAACGCGCAACGTCAACGTCGACTGGCCGCCCGTCGGCGAGCTCGATGGCGCAGCGTTCGCCCGTCTCACCCCGCGGTCGCGCGCGGCGGTGGTCTCATCGGCCCTCCCCGTTTTGATTCCCGGCTCCCTGCTGGAGGGGGATCCCGCAGAGCTGCTCGTCATGGCGCGGCCCAAGTGGACTGCGGTCTCGGGCCGCGGCGCGGACGGGACGACGGTGACCGTGCACGCCACCCGCGTGGTCCACGGGTCGACGATCGGTGACGCATCGAAGCTCGGGCCCGACGCGGTACGCGGCCACGCCGCCTTCACGACGCAAAACGAGGGGATCTGGAGCGTGAGTTGGCGCGAATACGGCGTGACCTACGCCCTCGAGGTGGCGTGTCGGGCGCCCACGGAGCCCCGTTGCCAGGATGCGCGCCATCTCCATGCGCTCGCCGCGAACCTCCGGTACGTCGGAGGGGCCCGCCACCGGGCGGCGTTGGAGGCCACGCGGTGAGGGCGGGCGCGTGCTTCAACGTCGTCGTCGCCGTCGGACTCGCCGCGCCGGCCGCCGCGGCGCAGGAGTTCGACTTCGAGCCCCCGGGCGACTTGGTGGAGGACAGCGGGAGCGGCCGAGACGACGTGACCGTCTACGCGCCGAGCATCCGATTCCCCATCGAAGAGGGCCCCGCGTACGCCAACTCGCAAGTCCACGGGGTGGGCGGCTTCATGGGTCCGAGCGGCAACGAATGCGCCGACGCAAACTACAGCTATCCGTGGCGCGACAACTACTGCGAGACCCGTACGTGGAACATGCCGCTGTGCCCGGCCGGCACGGGTCATCAGGGGCAAGACATTCGTCCCGCGACCTGCGACGACAACACGCACTGGGGCGTAGCCGTCACGGACGGCGTCATCACCAACGTGGGGAGCTTCTCGGTGTACCTCACCGCCGAGGACGGCACCCGCTACGACTACCTCCACATGTCCAACGTCCAGGTCTCGACGGGCCAAGAGGTCAAACGTGGCGACCGGTTGGGGTACATCTCCGACGCCTTCGGCGGGACCCCCACGACGATTCATTTGCACTTCAACATTCGTCAATCCATCGACGGCCTCGGCAGCGTCTTTGTCCCTCCCTACACCTCGTTGGTCGGCGCGTACCAGCGGCTCATCGATGCCCCCCCGACGGGCGCGCTCGAGACGCTACGCTGCGATGAGATCGGAGGCTGGGCCCTCGACCCCCTGGCGCCCGGGGTTCCCGTCGCGCTGACCTTGCGCTTTTCGCAGGAGGACACCTCGGTGGAGGGCTTCGTCATCGCCGACGCTCCCCGCGACGCACCGTGCGACCTCCAGGGCGTGTGCGCGGTTGGGTTCGCGCGCCCGGCGCCGCTGAGCCTGTTCGACGGGACGCAGTACAATGTGGTCGCCTCCGCCGAAGGCGCCCCGCTCGACGTCGGTGCGCTCGACCCCTCCCTCTCGTGTGAACCTCTCGCGCTGGCGGGTTCGCTGCGGTCTCTCGGCCGCGGGGCCGCGGGCGAAGACCGACGTGGCGCCTGGCGGCTGAACCGATTCTGGGACACGCCGCCCGTGCCGGAGGCCGACCTCGGGACGCTGGAGGAGGGTCCGGACTGGCCGCCGAGCATCGACATCGTCGTCGACGCCGACGGGAACCACTTTCTCGAAGACGATGGCATGCGACGCCCCTTCGACGTCGCCACCGGCCAGGCGTGGCGCTTCGATCTCACCCTCGCCACCGCGGCCGACGAGAACCAACCCGTCGGGGCGCCCCTCGCGGCGCGTCCCGTTCTCCTCGAGCGCGACGGCGAGCTCTTCCTGCTCGACGACGCCGCCCCGAGCGACGACGGCGATGGTGACTCGGCCGAGGGCGACGCCGCCGACAGCGGCGACGACTTCAACGATGGCTGCGGCTGCCGGCTCGCGGGCGACCTCGTCATGGTGGACGACCCCCGCCGTCCGCTCGGCCCGCGCCCCGGCCGACCGCGCCCCCTCGGATGGCTCTGCGCCGCCCTGATGGCGTTCGCCGTTCATCGCCGACGTTGTTGTCGCGGCTCAAGCGCCGCCTGACCCGAACGCCGGGAAGGTGTGGTTCTGACCACGCCCGAGGTATATTCACCGGTTGTGGCGGAGCCCGTCGTAGATCCCTTCCCGGCCAAGGCGATGTCGTCGGAGGCATTTCTCAGGGCCTTGGCGGAGGCGCCTCCGGTCGGTCGGGTCGACCGAAGCGGCGAGCGGCTCGGGCACTTCGCGTTGCAGGGGTGCCTCGGACGCGGCGGGATGGGCGAAGTCTACGCGGCGCTGGACCAGAAGTTGGGGCGTCGGGTCGCGGTCAAGCTTCTGCGACCCGACGTGATGTCGGACCCGCAACGGCGTCGTCGGTTCATGCAGGAGGCCCGCGCCGCCGCGGCGATCACCCATCGCCACATCGTGACGGTCCACGAGATCGGGATGTGCGGAGAAGACGTCTTCATCGCCATGGAGCTCGTGGAAGGAGAGACGCTGCGGGCCCATCTGGCCGCTCGGGCCCCTCTGTCCGTCGAAGCGAGCCGCGCCTTGATGCGGATGGTCGCCCTCGGCCTCCGCGCGGCGCACGACGCGGGAATCGTTCACCGTGACCTCAAGCCCGACAACATCATCGTTACGACCGATGGCGAGGTGAAGCTGCTCGACTTCGGACTGGCGAAGTTTCGGGCCGAGTCGAAAGCGCCCGGGGGCGCGTCCGATCCCATCACGACAGAAGACGGACGCGTGATGGGAACCCCCGGCTACATGTCCCCGGAGCAAGCAAAGGGGAAGGCCGTGGACCATCGCACCGACGTCTTCGCGCTCGGGGTGATCGCCTACGAGATGACGACGGGTCAACGCCCTTTCGTGGGCGACTCATCGATGGAGGTCATCATCGCCACGAGCCGCGACGCGCCCGTTCGTCCGTCGGCGCTTCACCGCGCGGCCCTGCCGCTCGAGCCGATCGTGCTTCAGTGCCTCGAGAAAGACCCGGAGGCGCGGTTTCCCGACATCGAGGCATTCCTCGACGCGCTCGAACGAAGCGCATCCTCGGAGAGCCGACGCGCGCCAGAGGTGCGTGGTCCCTCGCGCGAGAAGGGGCCCATTCGTCGGGGCCTCCTCTGGGGAGCCGCGGGATTGCTGGGGGCCGGTGCCATCGCGCTGGCCGCCGGTCTTCCCGATGACGCCGGGAAAGCTCCTCCGCCAGCGCCAGAACCGCGGCTGAAATTGGTCGAAGCAACGTCGACGACCGGCCATGCAACGCCTTCGCCTCCAAGGGCCGCACCATCCGCAACCGCTCTGGGTGCGAAGACCCCACGGGTGGGCCCGACCTCGAACGCGGCTGCGCCGGCGGTCCCCGCGAGGGCCGCCACCCCAACGGTCGCGGCTTCGACCCGGCGCCCGACCGTCCGCCCCCACATCAACGTTCCCGCCGTACCCTCGGCGCGGCCCACTCGGGTTAACCTCGGGATCTGATGCGGAAGTTGGCGGCGTCGCTCTTGGTGGTTGCCACCGCGAGCGGAGGGGTACCGGTGGCCGCGCAAGAGCTCGACGAGTCGACTCGG
The DNA here is from genome assembly GCA_039027095.1 of Myxococcota bacterium. Classification (GTDB taxonomy): domain Bacteria; phylum Myxococcota_A; class Polyangia; order Polyangiales; family Polyangiaceae; genus JAPYTK01. The sequence continues at coordinate 200,042 of JBCCLB010000003.1, read as the reverse complement.
GCGAGCGTACGGCGACTCGGGTATGAGGGCGTCGCTCACTACCAGCGCGAAGAGTTCGCGCTCGCGCAAGACAAGCTCGATCGGGCATACCGATTGCTGCCGGTCCCCACGCTAGGATTGTGGTCGGCCCGCGCGCTCTGGCAACGAGGGCGCTGGGTGGCGGCTTCTGAGCGGTACTTCGAAGTGCTGCGCCTCCCCCTGCCCAACTTGGAGCCCGAGGTGCACGCCCAGGCGAAGGCCGACGCCAAAGCCGAGCGGGACGCGCTCGAACCCACGATCCCTCGTCTCAGGCCCATCCTCCCCAGTGGCATCGCCCCTGCCGAGATTGCGCTGTTCATCGATGGCCGGACGGTCGGTTCCGAGCTCATCGGTGCCCCCATCCCCCTCGACCCCGGCTCACATCGGTTCGTCGTGGCCCGCGAAGACGATCGCTTAGCTCTCACCGTGACCCTCGCTCCCGGGATGGCGGTCACGAGAATGCTTCCCGTGCCCGAAGGAAAGGTCGTCGGCCCCCCACCTCCATCCCCACCCATAAAGCCCCGGGATGCCCACGCGCCCCCGAGCCGTCCGTTGGGGAAGTCAGCGCCCCGTTCTGGCGCCGGCCCGACCGGGAATGGAGCCCAACCCATCACCGGGTGGAGCCTCGTGGGCGTCGGCGGCGCCGCGCTCCTCGCGGGGACGGTCATGGGGACGTACCTGGGCATCGAACACGGCGCGCTCGACTGTCCCGACGAGGGCTGCGCGCCCCAGGACCGAGACCGCGTCGACCGCGTGAACGACCTGCGTTTCCCCACCACGGGCCTCCTCGTCGGCGGCGCCGTCGCCGCCAGCGTCGGCGTGACGCTGGTGATGCTCACCTCGGATGACGACGATCAGGCGGCCCCTCCCGTGGCGGTCGACGTCACCGCCGGGAGCCTGAGACTCCGCGCACGCTTTTGAACGTGTCGACCCCGAATCAGGGGACCCGGGTGGGCGTCGCGACGACGATGGTGGCCGTATCTGGCCTCACCTCGACCGAGCCTCGAGATACGATCACCCCCGACGTGGTGTCGGTCCCCGTGTAGGTGACCGTGCCCGCGGGCACGTTGGGAAAAAAGACCCGACCGGTGAAATTCGTGGCGGTGGCCCCCACGAGCGGGGTCAGCCCATCGAGATACACCGCGGCGGGCGGGTCGACGACGCCCGCCCCCGCGACGGCGAAGGAGACCCCCGCCGCTGGTAGCTCGTTACAGTCTTCGATTTGAATGGCGATGTATCCGCGGGTCGGGTCGACCGACAACCCGACCCCATCGAGGAGCGCGGCGTAGACGTCACGGCGGGGCGATACGCTCACGAGTCGCTCCGACCGCCAGAGCGGCCCGGGGTAAAATCTCACGGGCAACGAATCAGGATGGTCGATCTCGATGAATCCGAGAAAGTTGAAGTCGACGAAAAGATACGCTTCCCGGAACCCGGATGGTGTCGCGGCCTCGAACAGCGGCGCCGAGCACGCCAAGTCCAAGGGCGCGCACGTTCGGGCGACGAAATCGGTGTACGGCGTCGTCCCCGTATGCGCCACCGTCACGACCCATCGTCTTCCAGCGGGCGCCCGAGGACCCAATCGTCGGCGCAGGTCCAATTCGCGGCGAGGCAATCGTTGCGGCAAGCGTCGAGCAGGCACACGAAACCGTCTTGGTACACCGCCCGGCCCGAGGGGACGACCGTCTCACAGAAAGCGCGCCGGACCGGATTGACGTCACGTTCGACGCAATCACGGTAGGCGAGGCAGGCGGCATCGTTCGCACAGACGTCGACGGCCTCACAACATCCGGACGCGACCGCGCAAGCGGCACAGCCCGGCGTGAAGGTCGGTGAGGCGACGAACTCCGTACACGTCGGGGCGACCGCCGTGCCTCCACCCCCGCCTCCCGCCCCGCCTCCTCCTCCCGCGCCCCCCGCTCCGGAGGTCGCGCGTACGGAAAGCGCATCGAAGAAGCAGCCCGCGAGCGCCATCGCACCGGCGACCGCGACGCCCCCCCCCGTCGCCCTAGGTCTCATGGGGTACCGTTCACGCCCTCGGGGCGCCCACAAAGCTGATCATCGAGGTGGACGCGCCCGAGGTCGGGATAGTCGTCCCAAGAGATGGGATGGGCACACGTCGGCGTCCAGGCGCGACAGGCCAACGACCGACACTCTCGGCGCCGCCCATCGAAGCAGGGCCCCTCGGTCACCTTTTCGTTGGGTCGACACACACGCTCGATCAGGTCGCAGTGCGCCGTTTGGCCGCAATCGGAGACGTCGTCGATGCCGAGACACGGCGCTCCGAGGGGTTGGCTCGCGACACAGGTACCCCACCCCCCCGACGGCGGCGCGTTGCAGTACGTATCACCATCGCATATCGTATCGGAGCTAGGGCAAGGACGGCCCGGTTGAAATAATTCCCCCACGGCGCATTGCCCGTCGAAGCATCCGACGAAGGCGCTGCGGCCGGCACTGGCGCAGTCGACGCGACGGTCGCACGGCGCGCCGAGCGGTTGGAAACCGTCGAACATTCGGCAGTCGACGTGCGATTGGTCACGCCACGCTATGTAGTCGTAGAAGGTCGCCTCCCCACACGTGGACGCGTACACCGCGAAGGCATCGAAGCACCGGTTCACGATCGCGTCGCCCGCCGCGCGCGTGGGCGCGTCCCCGAGGGGAAACCGCAGGGCGCCGCTCCGTACCATCGCGACCGCGGGCTCACACAGCTCCTGCGTCCATCGGGCCGCGCAGCCCGCGGCCTCGTAATCGAAGTCCTCTTCGCAACACGAACGCACCGCGGCGCAGAATTTCGGGGCCGCGCGCGCGCAATAGTTGTCGAGCGTCCAAGGCCCCTCATCCGCGCGGGTCCCCCCCTCGCCGCCCGGTGTCGTCGACGACGTGCCCGCCGCCCCTTCGTCGTCGCAGGCCCCCAGAGCCACGGCGAGCGAACCCACGACGGCGGCGGCGCGAAGGTACATAGGCCCAGATTACTCCGGCCTAGGGGGTGGGCTCCATGAATACGGTGGTGACGGCCCCGGCCCGGACGGGAATGTCGGTCGTGCCGAGCTGCGGCCCGCCATCTCCGATGCGAACGGACATGGTCGTCATCCCGGGGACGACGTCGAACACGAGCCCGTATCCCCGCCAATCCGTCGACGTGAGCTCCGAGCGAAGGCCGCCCGGACCCCAGTACTGGGTGGTCGAAGAGGCGTCGGCGGCCGCGACCGACATCGTCGCCCCGCTGCCGAAGGCACCGCCGCACGACGCGAGGGACATGAAGACGTGACCGCGGCTCGGGTCGAGCGAGGTCTCCACCGCCTGCGCCCGGGCCAACCACGGTGCCGCCGCACCGCCTAGCCTGAACGACCCGTTCTCGGTGATGGGTTCGGCGAGATGGGCCAGCGTGGAATAGCCGGCATCGATGTCGAAATAGCCATCGAACCCTTCGGGGCCCACCGTCACCTCGAGCACCAGTTCGCCATCGCCATTCGTCACGCCGTCGGCGAGCGGATTGACGCAGTCGAGGTCGAAGCGAGGGCACGCCTTGACCGACGCCCCCGCGATAGGGATGCCGTCGGCAAACCACTCGAAGACGGAAAGGTCCAGCTGGAGGACCCCCGGGGTGGCCGCGGGCCAGGTCACGCTTCCGAGACACGAGAGGTCGTGTTCGGCACACCAGCCGACCGGCTCCACGTTCGGCAGAAGCGAGCACGCGGCATCTCCCGTGCAGGGAGCATTTGGATCGCAGAAGGGGCGACAGGCGGCGACGCCGTTGACGCTGAGGCAGCTGGTCCCGTCACCGCACGGGGGATGTTCTTCGGCCAGGAAGTCACAGACATCTCCCCCCTGGCCCGACCCGCCGAACCAACAGGTGGTCCCCGCCCCGCCGCGGGCGTCGTTGATCCACGAGCAGGTCAGTGAATCATCGCCGCAGGTGTCCATGAGCGGGTCGCATTCGGGGAGGCAGACCCCATGAAAGCCGCCGTTTAGAGCCAGGCACCAGGAGCCATCGGGGCAGGGGTCATCGTCGCTGCAGAACGCGCGGCAGGCGAGGGTCTGCGGGTCCGACTTTGGTTGTCCCCAGATCCCGCAGTAGAGGCCGGCGCCACAGGTATCCTCTCCGGGCTGCCCGTCGGGGCGTTCACAGCTTTCGCCCTCGGCGGCGCTGCCGAGGGTCGGGGCGCACGTGGGCGCGAGCTGCACGCCACCCTCCGAGAAGAACACCCGACACTGGGTGCCGGGCTCGACGCAGTCGTCGGCGACAGGGTTGCACGTCGGGGGATTGACCAAGCCTTCGCCTCCCGCGCCGCCGTCCGACGTCGTCGTCCCCGAGGCGGTGGTCGCGTCGCCCCCCCCGGGCCCCCCATCCTCACCACCGTCGCAACCAGAGGGAGCAAAGGCCAGGACCCCTACCGGGACGAACAGTGCCGACACCACGGAGAATCTACGCATCATTGGGCCCCTCCCGGAGTGCATGGGACCGGAAACGGGACGGTCAGGTAACCCGCCTCGAGCGGGGCGCGAAACGACCCCGCCGCATCCGCTGGCCACTGCCGCGACAGGTCGCACGGGTCTTCGGCCCCCTCGATCGTTATCGTTACCTCCCCGGGCATCATGCCGATCAGAACGTAGCCGTCCGACGTGTCATCGAGACCGCTCGCGGCAGGGTCGGCACCGTCGGTGACGCTGCCGTAGGCGACCCCATCTGGGGGCGCCGGTGCGGCCACGACGGTCGCGCCCGAAGTGAAGACCACGTGGCCGAGGTGGGCCCCCTGGTCGTCGGGGATGCCAAAAAACGTCGCCTGAGTGCGCGTGAGGCCTTCGAGACGATAGACCTCGGGCCGCCCGTGAATCGCGGCGGGAAAGAGCGTGGAGCGGAGCTCAGGATGTTCCACGGTGAAGGCCGCGGCGGTCGTATCCTTTGCCACTTCGAGACGAGCGAGCCCGTCGAAACGCGTGGTGTCGCATCGATCCGTCCCCGCGACGCAAATGATCGCGTCGCGGATTTCTCGCCCTCCGGCGACGACCCGGAGGTCGAGGCCGAGGGTATCGGCGGCCGCGCCACCACCCGAGGAGGATGACGTCACAGGTGTCATCGTCGACGTGGTCCCCCCCTCACCCCCCCCGCCTTGCCCGGGCAGGACCTCGGAACCGTCGTCTCCGCACCCCCAAAGCATTATCAAAACCAGGGCCGGACCGACCTCGAGGCAACTTCTCTTCATCTTCTTCTCGACCTCCGAATGAGTTGTCGGAGAGGCAGTCGCCGCCACGGCCTCGATGTGAAGCTCCGGCGCGCCTTTTTTTCGGGTCCGGGCCGTGGTCCCATGCCTCGGTGGACGAGTCGTCGATGCGGCGTCGGCAAGAAGAAGGCGACCACGACGGCGCCTTGACGCTCTCCCTGCGCGCCTACGGCCCCGAGGTCATGGGGCTACTGGTGGCGATTCACGGCGACGAAACGTCGGCTTCGGACGCGTTCGCTCTTTTCTGCGAGCGACTGTGGACATCGATGCCCTCGTTTCGCTGGGAGTGCTCGATGCGCACCTGGGCCTACCGGATCGGCCGCGCGGCCTCCGCCGATGTTCGTCGCGCGCAGGGACGGCGCGGCGCACGCCACGTCCCCCTGTCCCCGAGCGCCGCGGACGTCGCCGATCGGATCCGCACGGAAACCCTGACGTTCCTTCGCACGGAGAGCAAAACGGCGCTCCAGCGCCTTCGCGAGGAGCTGCCGGCTGACGACCGAACCTTGCTCGTCCTGCGCCTCGATCGCCAACTGAGCTGGCGGGAGCTCGCGACGGTGTTCGTCGACGGGACGGATCACGATGTCGACCGGGAGGCGGCCCGACTCCGCAAACGCTTCCAACTGGTGAAAGACCGACTCGTGAAGACCGCGAAGGCCAGGGGGATCGTAAAAGACTAAGTGGGCCTAGGGTCGTGCCTCGCCGGCGCGAGGCGCATTCTCACGCGTGGCGCATCGAGAGCCCTGGCCGGGCCGGCTCTCCGACGTTCGGTGTTAGCATCCGCGGCCGTGTTGGAGCCTGGAGCGCAGTTCGACCGGTACGTCATCGCCGAGGAGCTGGGCGAGGGGGCGATGGGACGGGTCTACCGTGCCTACGACCGTCGTCTCCGAAGAAACGTGGCCCTGAAGGTGCTCTCACCGGGGGCGGGGCCCCAGGCCCAGCTCGGCCAGCGGTTGTTGCGCGAGGCGCGGGCCGCAGCCGCCTTCGATCACCCGCACGCGGTGCAAGTGTTCGACGTGGGTCTGGTCGGGAGCGAGCTCTTCATCGCGATGGAGCTGGTGGTCGGGCACCCCCTCCGGACCTACGTCGGCCGCGCTGACGTGGCGGCGTCGCGGAAAATCGCGTGGATGATGCAAGTCGCCCGGGCGCTGTCGGCGGCGCACCGGGCGGGTTTGGTCCACCGCGACATCAAGCCGGACAACATCATGGTGCGCGCCGACGACGACGCGGTGAAGGTGCTCGACTTCGGGATCGCGCGCCATGGCGGTGACGACGACGACGAGCCGGACTGGGACGACGCCCCGACGTGGGACGTCCTCACCACCGACCCGTACGCGATGACCGCCGTCGTCGGGCGCCTCACCGCCGCGGGAGCGATCTTGGGCACCCCTGCCTACATGGCGCCAGAGCAGGTGGCCGGCCTCCCCGTCGATGGTCGGGCCGACCAGCACGCGTGGGCGATCACGACCTTCGAGCTGTTCGTCGGCGATGTCCCGTGGCCCGACGGCACCCTCGCCGACGTCGTTCGCGCCGTGATGGGGCAGCCGGTGGAGGTCGTACCGAGCCCCGAGGTATCCGCGGCGCTGGCCCAGGTGCTTCGACGGGCCACGCAAAAGGACCCGCACCTCCGGTACCCCACGATGGATGCGCTGCTCGACGCTTATGCCGCGGCGTCCAGGCCCGCGCCGCGGTCGACGACCTTCAAGTGGCGCGCCCCGGCGGCGGCGGCGGTCGCGGCGGCGGCGTTGGTGGGCGGCATCTTCGTGTACCGAGGGAAGCAGGCGACGGAGCCCTTCGCGGCCCCGCGTCGCGCCGTCCGCGCACCCGTTCCGAGCGAACCGCCGTCCGAGGTTGAACCTTCGCCACCGTCGCCGACGTGGGTGAAACAACGGGCCGAGGAAGCGCGGCGCTTGGCGTACGCAGAGCGGGTCGACGAAGCGCGGGCCCGCTACGACGACTGCCTCGCCGCCGCCCCGATGGCGATCCCCTGTTTGGCGGGAAGGATCGAGCTGAATCAAGACGCGGGTCAATGCGACGCGGTCGCCGAGGATGCCCTGACGATCATCAACGAAGACCCGGCCCACCCCGACGCGCCGCGCTACCTCGCCGAGGCTCGGTTCGCGCTTGGGCACCCTCGGGCGCACGTCGAGGAGAAGTTGGCCGAGAGCCACCGGCGCCGCAATGGGCCGACCCGGGCGCGGCTGGTGGCGCTCGACGCCGCGAGGCTGGCGATCCTCGACGGAGACTTCGGGTCGGCGCAAGCGGAACTCGCCCGCGCCCGGGCCGCTCCGATTCCGGCCGTCGAAACGGGCGCGGCGGAAGACCGCCGCCTCGCCGCTGAAGCGCTCATGCTGGAGGTGGGGTTACGGATGGAAATGGGTGCTCCGTCCGCGAGCTCGCTGGCGAGGAGCGCCTTGGAACGGGCGTGGGTGACCACGGGGACCGATGATGCCGCGCTGCGCACCGACCCCACCGTCCGGCTCCTCCGCGCATCGATGATGGATGGGCATCGCAACCGCGACACGTTCGAGGCGGACCGCGATGCCTACGTCGCGGCGTGGAACCAACGCGTGGACGGCGACGTGAAGCGGCACGTTTGGCTTCACCTTTATGCAGCACCCACACGCGATGAAGAAGACGCCCAGGATGCCCTCGATGTCGCGGATCGCTACGCGCCTCGGCCTCGCCATCACCCCGGTGTTCCGGGCGATGCGTGGATGGGACGCATCGATGCGTGGAGCGGACACTACGACCGCGCGGTGGCCCACCTCGACCGTGCCGTCCGCAGCTGTGAAGCGATCTCGTTTCCGCTGGAGCACGTGCAGGCGGCGATGGCGCTGGGCCGTAGTCATGAGGGCGCCGGGCGTCCGCGACAGGCCTGCCGGGCGTACCTCATGGCGTCGAAGCGCTGGAAAGATGCGTCACCATCGCTCACCGCGAATGCCGTCCGCAAACGGCTGACCGCCCTCGGTTGTGACCAGTGACTCTGAACGAGCCAAGGCTACGATGAAGCATGAAGGTCGGCCCGACCATACGCCCCCAGACGCGGGCTCGCTGGCGAGCGTGGCTGACCAGACACCACGCCGTCCGGACCGAGATCTGGCTTCTTTATCGCCGGTACGGCTTGAAGAAGGGTGAGGCCCCTCCGACCGAGCTTACCTATCTCGATGCGGTCGAGGAGGCGCTCTGTTTTGGATGGGTCGACGGGATCGGAAAAAAGCACCAGGGCCTCGACGCGCAACGATTTACCCCGAGGCGGCCCCGCAGCCACTGGACCGAGCTCAACAAACATCGCGCCCGTCGCCTGATCGAAGCGGGACGAATGACCCCGGCCGGCCGCGCCATTCTTCCCGATCTCGACGCCCCGTTCGTCGTTCCGGACGACATCCGTACCGCGCTCTCCGAGGACCCCGACGTCTGGCGGACCTTCTGCTCTTTTCCCGACCTCTACCGACGGGTCCGCATCGGCTACGTCGACGAGCTTCGCCGCACGAACCCCGATTTTCTCAAGCGCCTCGCCCACCTCGTCGCGAAAACGCGCCAGGGCAAAATGTTCGGAAATTGGGACGACGCGAAACTCCCCCGGAGCTCGCCTCGCCCCTCCGCGAGCACGAGCGAAGCGCGTGACGGCCCCCCGGACGAGGAAGAATGACGCGTTACGTCGCCGAGCTCCATCGGAACGGGCAACCGACGGCCTCGAGGGTCGTGGGGGAGGAGGAACTCGGCTTCATGGTGTGGTGGCATCGATACGACCCGGACCACGCGCCCAGCCTTCCCCTTCCCCCATCGTGGCCCGAGCCGATTCGTCGGTCCGTCTGCGCCGGCTTCGACTTTGTGGCGGCGAGCCGCATGAAGCTGCTGTCCATCACCCGCCGGAGCGGTCGGCAGGCTGGACCTTCACCGGGCCCCGTGCCGACCCGCGCCCACCTCGCCGGTAGCCCCGACCTGTACTGGGCGCTTTACGAGCAAGCCCTCTCGACGATGCCGTCGTCGCCCAGACCACTTCACCATGGCGAAGAGGGACACGGGCGCCACGGCGACGCCTTTTGCTTCAGTTGCGTCCGGGCCGATCGGCCCGCTCCCGACCCATGGCTCCGCCCGCGGGGGACGGGTCGCTCCGACCCGAACTCCCCCGCCGAGCTTCATTTCTCGTTTCGCACCGAAGTCACCGCGAAACACCACCGGCAGCGGAGTTTTTTCGGGTTGGCCGCGGTCGTGCTGCGCATGCGTCGGAAGAGTGACCGGGTGGCGCTCGAGGGCTTCTTCCACGCCAATCTCGACGACGAGCCAGTCCACCTCACCCTCGATGCGGTGACGTCCGGGTTTCGCTGCGACCTGCGCGCGTTCACGCCCGAGCGAACGTCACTCGTCGGGAGACGATGACGATGAGGACGACGAAGGGGTCCCTCGTCGCGGTCTCGATTTCCGCGAGGGGCGTGACGCGCGTTGACGGGTTCCCCGTCGCGAGGGACGGCGAGGGACCACGAAGCCCTCGGCTTCCCGGGGGTAGCCGAGGGCGATGACCACCGCCTCCGCGGTATCGAGAGAGACACGCAACCATTTCGCCACCTCGGGCGGGAGGTCGAAGTGGGGGCCGCGTCGCGCGTTGGCGGCGCGGTCGAGGCGACGCAGCACGCGGTCGAGGACATCGACACGAACGGCGTGCTGGCCTACCCGGCCGTACCCCGCGGCCTCCAGCGTGGCATCGTCGACTTGGACGGGAAGGGGCAAACACCGCTCACCGCTGGCCGCGAAGCGGCGTCCCCAACGGGCGGCGACGAGCATCGAGCGGAGGCGGAGGGGCTCGGGCTGGAGCAGCGCGCGAACGTAGAGATGGCGCCGTCCGAACCAGAGCTCGTCCCGCAGCGTCTGCCGCTCTTCGTCCTCGAGCGCGGCCAAAGCGTCGTGCGCCTCCGGGCGCGCGACCGTGCCGAGGCGTTGCTCCAACAGGTACCGGAGGCCGCGAAGCCCTGGACTCCTCGGCTCGGGAAGAACGCCCCGAAGGGATTCGACCGTGTCGCGCACCCAGGCGCGAAGGCGGCGACGAAGACGTTGCTGCCCGCCCGCCCCCACCGGCCGGTCGAGCTGAAGCTTGACCTCGGGATGCATCACGTCGGTCCCGGGCGTGAGCCGCGCGAGGCAGACGCAGTGGTCGCGGCGGGCCAACCACACCTGACCCCGACCATCGCCGAGGATGCGCTCGTGGGGCGCGGCCACCACCTCGTCGACGAGGTCGTCGTCCTCCCTCTCCGGCGCGCCATCGTCTTCGGGAAGGCGCGCTCGAAGCCCGGCCAGGGCCGCAAAGGGCCCGACGACCTCCGCCTCTGGCTCGGGGGGCGGTACCCCTTGCGGCGGGGCCGGCCCTTTCTGCCGACGTCCTCGGTTCCCGCGGCGGCGGTGTTTGCCTCGGGTCGCGACGAAGCGCTCGATCAAACGACGGTGGAGCGCCTCGCTCAAGCGATCTTCGGCGGCGGCGGTTCTCTCCTGCCACGCGAGAGGATCGCGCACCCACGCGCCGTGGTGAGCGACGTAGTTCCACGTACGAATGGATTCCATTCGCATCAACAAGGTATCGATGTCGCCCCGGTCCTGTTCGAGACGCGCGATCCGTTGGTGCATGAAGTCCGGTTCGATCCGGCCGTCGTCGTAGATTTGAACGAACAGCTCACGCAACAGGGTGACGTGGTGCTCCGCCATGAGGCGTCGAAAGTCAGGAATCCGACAGACGTCCCACAGGAGCCGTACCGCTTCCTCGTCGCGCGCGCGGGTCCGGACTTCCTCCTGTTGCGCCATCAAGCTCAGGGCCTCGCGATCGCTGGCGCCCACCACCGGCACCAAGGCCCGTCGGGGGGACCGCGCATCGAGGCTCTCACTCAGGGCGGCGACCGAAGACAGGTCGAGGTCGGCGTTGCGCCACATCACGCGGCGCTGCGGCGCGAAATGGTGGCCCTCCACCGCACGCATCAGGGCGATCGGCAACGACAAGGGCTGCAACACCCCGAAGGTGCCGTTGCGGGTGTAACGCCCGGCCCGGCCGGCGACCTGGCCGAGCTCGGCGGGCGTGAGCGCCCGCGACTCGAAGCCATCGAATTTGCGCACCGCGGCGAAGGCGACGTGGTCGACGTCGAGGTTGAGCCCCATCCCCACGGCGTCGGTCGCCACGAGGAAGTCGACCTCCCCCGCCTGGTACATCGCGACCTGGGCGTTGCGCGTTCGCGGCGAGAGCGCGCCCATCACGACGGCCGCGCCGCCTCGCCGTTCGCGGATCCGCTCGGCGAGCGCGTACACCTCACCGGCGGAGAACGCGACGACCGCGCTGCGCTTCGGTAAAGTCCGGAGGCTCGCGGGCGCGGCAGCGCGAAGCGTCGAGAGTCGTGGGTGGCGTCGGATCTGCGCGGCGGGGACGAGCTCCGAGACGAGGTCCCGCATGGTGCTTGCGCCCAGAAACCACGTCTCCTCCGTGCCGCGCGCGTGCAGCAGCCGCTCGGTGAAGACGTGCCCTCGTTGCGGGTGGCCACAGAGCTGAATCTCGTCGACCGCAAGGAACGCCACCTCGCGCGCCACGGGCATCGACTCCACGGTGCACACCCAGTAGCGAGGGCGCGGCGGCAGCCTCTTTTCCTCGCCGGTGACCAAGGCCACCGCGTTTTCCCCCACCTGCGGGGTGATGCGGTCGTAGACCTCCCGCGCGAGCAACCGTAGCGGTAAGCCGATCATCCCGGTGGGGTGCTCCAACATGCGCGCGACCGCGCGATGCGTCTTCCCGGTGTTGGTGGGGCCCAGCAATGCCGCGATGCTCGGCATGTCATCCTCACGCTAGCCCGAACGGTGCCGTCGCGCGACGTGAGCCGAGCGCGGCCACGATGCCCCGCAGCGGTATTTCGTGCGTTCGCCGGAGGCGAGGTTCAGGCCGCGGTCGCACGCGGCGTCCCGACCGGCGCTCGGAGCTGGATCCACGGCGGTTCGGCGGATGGTAGCGAGCGATCCACCTCGTGACGCCCTCGAATCCACATGCGCCGCACCGCCATCAGAAAGTTTCAGTACCGCGCCAGGTCGCACCTCGACCCGGGCCCCACAGCGGATGATTTCCACGGCGACGGACTGGCTGTGTGGCGGCGCAGTCGTTGCTTACACTCGATCGCGAGAGACGGGACATGAGGTATCTGTACGGCGACTCGAGCGCGTTTCCCCTAAACGAGAATTTCATCGAAACCCTGGGCGCGGCGACCGACTGTGCGGTCACGCTGATCGGCATCGACGAGAAACTCCATCGCGCCCGCCACACCCAGCGCCAGGTCGAGACGGCGGCGGCGAAGGAGCACGCCGACGTCGACCGCATGGCCGGGCAATTGGAGGCGGCGCTCGAGGACGACACCTTGAGCAAGGCCACGGCCAAGGTCATCGCCGACGTGAAAGCGAGCGCGAGCACCCACTTCGAGCGGGCGCGTCGCGGCATCGATGGCTGGCGCGACAGCACCATCGAAAAGGCTTTTCTCGGCACGGGCCCCGCCGACATCATGGCCCCGCTCGACCGGTTCTTCACCCGTCACGAACTACCGTACACCGCGTGGGGATTGCGGTGGCGCGCGGGAGAGACCGACGCCGCAACCGCGGCCGCTCAGGTCTATGCGGTGATGCAGCGGGGCTTGACGGCGACGCTCTCCGTAGCGTTCCCCGAGGGGCACCTCTGGTCGCAAGCGGTTCGGGTCGGGCATCTCGAGCGCAAGCTGGGGATCGAGCTGATGGGCAAAAACTGGCGGGGGAGGGAGAAGATGAAGGAGGAGGTCCTCGATCGCCTCTTCGTGACGAAGCTCACCCGGACGAGCGAGCGGCACGCCTTCGAGTTGGGGCGGAGGCCGCGTGAGGGCTCGGCCGGGTTCCGCTTCGTGATGCGGGTCGCCGGCCAGGGTCAGCCCACGGTGCAACGTCTCGATGGTCAGGGCGACGCCGAGGGTGAGCCGGTCGAACTCAGCCAGCTCGACGCGCTGAAGGTCAAGAAGTTGTGGCGACAGATCGAAGAGGGGGTCGCCGACCTCGTGCATCATCGCGACCGCCTTCTCGCCTCTACCTTTCACGAGCAGCGCGTCACGGAACTGCCGACGCCGATCAAGGTGGCGATGGTCATCATTCAGTCGGTCGCGCCGCTCGCGCGCGACATGGTCAGCCACAGCCGGACCCCCGGCGAACTCCAGCTCAAGCGCGACCTCGGCGACGGGCGGCGCGAGGAGCTGTTCGTCAGCGCCGCGACCATCGTACAGAAATACGGCGCACTCACCTCGCGCAGCCGTGGCCTCTTCGGCGCCCTCGGACTCGAGCCCGGGCGGAGTGCCGACTTCGACCTGCAAACCAGCTATACTTCCATTCCCCCCCCGGCGACCGAGACCGTCGGCGTGCAGGTCCCGTCGATCCTACCGCCGGGCGTTGCCTCCTCGGGCGTTCGTGCTTCGGCGTCGTCTTCTCCCCCCTGCACCGCCGCACCACTGCCCCACGACTCCGGGGTCGCGGCCCGTGATGCGATCCCGACGATCGACGTGGACGCCGAGCTGGTGCCGCCTCCGCCCGCGCTGCCGAGCGAAGTGGGGCCGGCCTCGGCCATCGTCCCGGTGAGCCCGCCGCTGCCGCCGCCACCCCCGCTGCGACGCGCCCTCCCGGGTCCGTCCCCGTCGCGCCCTCCCGCCGCCCAAGCGGCCGATGGCGGCCGGGCCGCATCGGGCGACACCCCATCGAGCTACACCCTGCCCAAGCTGTCGCAGCCGCCCCCGAAACGACGACGCAGCTCCGCCCGCGCCGCCCGTCGCTGAGCGGCGCGGGTTCTGCGCGGAAAGCTGTCCCGGGGCACCATCGGTGGTACGGGCGTGCGTTCTCATGGCGCTCGTCCCGGTGGTTCGCGGCCTTCGTCACGCCTCGTGGTGGCTGGCGGTCTTGGTCGTCTTGGGTTGCGGCCGTGGGGACGACGCCGCCTCCCCCTCACCGTCACCCGCTCCTCTCGACGAGGCGCGAGCCACGACGTTCGCCACCGCGACGTCACCGCGACTTCCGAGCCCATCTCCGCCATCGCCCTCGGGGCGGCCGGCGCTGCCGCTCAGCCGCACCTCGGATCCCGCGCCCACACCGCCGCCGGACGGGTCGCGGTTTCGGCGGGAGGCGGCGGTCGATGTGCTCATCACCGGCGGCGTCGTCTACGACGGAAGCGACGGGCCTGCCCTCCGGGCCGACCTGGTGATCGACGACGGCGTCGTCGTCCACGTGGGCGCGGTCGACCCCGAGCAACGCGCCGACCGTCGCATCGACGCCGCGGGGAGAGCGGTCACCCCCGGCTTCATCGACCTCCACAGCCACGGCGCCGCTGATGCCCCACCCGACAACTTTCTCCGTATGGGGGTCACCACCATCTGCATCGGACAAGACGGTCGCAGCCCGACCAACGAAGCGACGCGCACGTGGATTCGCCGGACGTCCCGCGAACGCCTCGCCCTCAACGTGGCGCCCTTCGTCGGGCACGGAACGGTCCGAAACCTGACCGGAGTGGGCGCCTCCACCGACCCGTCGGCTGCACGCGTCGAACGCATGGTCCGCGAGATCGAGCGCGATCTCGACGCCGGCGCGTGGGGGCTGACCACCGGTCTCGAGTACACGCCCGGCCGCCTCGCATCGCTCGACGAGTTGGTGGCCATCGCGCGCCCGGTCGCGGCTCACGACGGCGTCATCATGAGCCACCTCCGCAGTGAGGACGACGATGCCGTGGAGGCGGCGGCCGACGAACTCATCGCCCAGGGCGAGCGTGGCGGCGCCCGCGTTCACGTGGCCCACATCAAGGTGGTGTACGGCAAGGGCGCGGCTCGGGCCGAGGCGTTCTTGGCCCAGCTTCAGGACGCGCGGGACCGAGGCGTCAAGGTCACCGCCGATCTCTATCCTTACAACGCGAGCTACACCACGATCAGCATCGTCTTTCCCGACTTCGCCAAACCGCCGCACGACTACAACAAGGTCAAGCGCACGCGCCGCGAGGAGCTCGCCACGTTTCTTCGCACCAAGGTGCAGCGGCGCGGCGGTCCCGAAGCCACCCTCTTCGGAAGCGACCCGTTCCGCGGCAAGACGCTCGCGCAAGTGGCGACGGCCAAAGACAAGCCGTTCGAGGACGTGCTCATCGACGACGTCGGCCCAGGCGGCGCGAGCGCCGCCTACTTCGTGATGGACGATGCCCTCCAGGCCCGACTCGCGCGAGACAAGTGGGTGATGTTCGGCACCGATGGTGGCCCCTACTCCTCGCATCCCCGTGGCTACGGCGCGTTCGCCAAGGTGATTCAAGACTACGTGGTGAAGCGAAAGTTGCTCTCACTGGGGGCGGCCGTGCACAAAATGACCGGCCTGGCGGCGACGACGGTGGGGCTCGATGGCATTCGCCGCGGTCGGCTCGCCCCCGGGTGGGCGGCCGACGTGCTCATCTTCGATCCCGCGGCTGTCGAGGCGCGCGCCACGTACCTGCGACCTCGCGTATACGCCCGCGGCATGGATTACGTGCTCATCAATGGTCGCATCGTCATCGACGACGGAAAGAGCAAGAAGCTCAGGGCGGGCCGCTTGTTGCTGAAATCGGCGCGAGCGAAAGAATGACGCCCAGGGCCTTGCTCCTCTCGTCGTTCGAGAACGAGTGGCGCGGGCACGGACCACCCCGGTTGACGGCCGCCTTCGACCTCGCCTACACCCGGGTCGCCTGGAGAGGTGACCGAGTGGCCGAAGGTGCACGATTGGAAATCGTGTGTGGGGCAACCCACCGCGGGTTCGAATCCCGCTCTCTCCGCCCGGGACCTGCGTGGCGTGGCCCTGCTCGTCGCTTCGTCGGACCCGCGGAATCCGAACGGGTTGACTCTGCTCCGGTTACGTAGCGTCGCCCACCCGCGCGCTACGCCACCCCGCTTCGGCTCACCCCACCGTCTCTCTCACTGGACTCCGTCCACACGTGGACTCCGTACAGTTCGAGTCAAATCCCGCTCTCTCCGCCCGGGACCCGCGTGGCGTGGCCCTGCTCGTCGCTTCGTCGCTCCGCCCGGGGCCAGCGTGGCGTGGCCCTGCTCGTCGCTTCGTCGCTCCGCCCGGGGCCAGCGTGGCGTGGACGTGCGCGTCGCCTTCGTCGGACCCGGGGGTGCCGGTTCCGAGGGGCGTGGATCGTCGATTGACAAGGTGGAGGGGGGCAAGTAGAACACGCGACCCCTCGTGGGGCCTTTGAGGCTGTGATGATGAATCCGCACCGGAAGACCTACTCGGCGAAGCCTGCCGACGCCCTTCAGCAGCGTGGCTGGTGGGTCGTCGACGCCACCGACGTGCCCTTGGGGCGGCTTGCCTCGGTGGTCGCCAACAAGCTGCGCGGCAAAGACAAGCCCATCTTCACGCCGCATGTGGACACGGGCGACTTCGTGGTCGTGGTCAACGCCCAGAAGATCAAGCTGACCGGCAACAAGTGGAACCAGAAGTTCTATTACCACCACAGCGGATACCCGGGCGGTCTGACGCAGATCCGTTACGACGACCTGGCACAACGCCGTCCCGAACTGCCGGTGCACAAGGCGGTAAGGGGCATGCTCCCCAAGAACAAGCTGGGTCGTAAACTCCTGAAGAAGCTCAAGATCTACGCGGGGCCAGATCATCCCCACACGGCCCAGGCGCCGCAAGCGCTCAAGGTCTGAGGCACATGCTGGGGCTCTGAGACGGTAACGCCGAGACGGAGATCTGAGGAAAGCGAACCATGACGGAAACTGTCTACGCCACCGGGAAGCGCAAGCGCGCCATCGCGCGGGTTTGGGTCAAGCCGGGCACCGGCGCCTTCATCGTCAATCAGCAGTCCGGGGACGACTACTTCGAGCGCGGGACCACGCGGATGATCATGCGGCAAGCCATTCGGCTGCTCGAGGTGGGGGACCAAGTCGACGTGATGGCGACGGTCAAAGGCGGTGGTCACAGTGCCCAAGCCGAGGCACTTCGCCACGGTACGGCGCGCGCACTCGCGGCCAGCGACCCCGAGCGCAGGGCGACCCTGAAAAAAGCCGGCTTTCTGACGCGCGATGCGCGAAAGAAGGAGCGCAAGAAGTACGGCCAACCGGGCGCGCGGAAGCGATTCCAGTACAGCAAGCGCTGACCGCCGGGGTCGAGCCCAAGGCATACGCGCCCGGAAGCTTGTCGAGAGCTCCCGGGCGCGGTCTCGTTTCGGCCGCGTGCGCGCGACGGGGTCAGGAAGCTTCGCCGCGGACCGAGATCTTCCTCGGCTGCACGGTCGCCGGCTTTGGGAGCTTCAACGTGAGGAGGCCGTCGCGTACACGGGCGTCGATGCCCTCGGGGTCGACCTGATCGCCGAGCCGAAACCGGCGGACGAAGGACGCGGTACGACGCTCTCGCACGAGCACGCGACCGGGCGACGCCGGCCGAGGCGTCGCGTCGCCGGGTTCGACCTTCCCCGCGACGCTGAGCACGCCCTCGTGCATCGTGATGTCGAGGTCGTCGGCCGTAAAGCCGGGGACTTCGGCGGTGAGTTCGAAACCGTCTTCCGTTTCGACGATGTCGACCCGCGGGCCTGACGCTTCGAAGCGCGGACGCGTCTCGAGGTCGGCGAAGAGCCGGTCGACCAGGCTCGCGGGACGGGTGAAGAGGTGGTTGAAACCGTTGGTGTCGTAGCTGAGCATGATGATTGTTCTCCAGATGGGGATGTAGGACGGGTGGCGGACCCGGAGCGTGGCGACGTCGTCGGGCCCGTGGACCCGGAGGTACGACGGCGATGGCGCGCGTCGTCCGGGCGGGCGGGGGTTCAGGCGGGAGGTATCCCGCCGCCGTCGACGCCCTCGCGGCCAGGCGAGAGGTCGGGTCGTGGCGACCAGTCCGTGGGTCGGCGGCTATGGTAGGCTGCCGGAGGGGATGGTGACCGACGCCCGCAGGCTGCGTCGTCGACCACGAACCCAAGATGATCACGCTCGATGACGTGTCAACGGCTTGGTGCGACCGACGATGCAGAAGAGGGGGTGGGCCGAGGATGGTCGGGGTCGTCGCAGTACCCGTCGGCGCCGATGCGGCAACGGCCATAACGCGCGCAGGCCTCCGATTCAGCACAATGGTCGTCGGTCGCCGGACGGCAGTTGGTCGTGCCGACGCCCACGTAGGCGCACAAGCCCTCGGTTCGACAACGTTCCGATGCGCGGCAGTCTTGGTCGCTCTTGCCGAAGCACCCCTTGCCTTCCCACGTGCAAAGGCCATTGACCCGGCACCCGTAGGAAGCGCGGCAATCCTCTTCACTCACGGCCACGCACGCTTTGCCCTCGGCCCCGCATTGGCCCGAGACCCAGCAGGCGGCCCGGCAGAAGCGAGGGACGCCCGGGCGCACCTTCTGACGGCTCCGCGTGCGACCTCCCCCCGTCCGGGTCGAGGCGCTGACCGCGGCCGAGGCGTTCGACGTCACCTCCGCGGGCGCTTCGGGGGGCGGGGCGAGCGCTGCGTCTTCCCCTCCGCCATCGCAACGACAACCCGGACCCGAGCCGAGCAGGGCCCACAAAAGGACGAACCACCCCGAGGCGGAAGGGGAACCGAGCGCACGGTGCACGACGGGCGCGTTGTGCCACGGACGCAGCCGAGCGCGAAGCGAAGCGACCCGACACCGTCGTCGATGCCACGGGCGACCCGTCGTGGTAGGCAGCGTGCCCCGCCGCGGCGGCGGTTTCGCCCGGTAAGTGCCCCATGTCCCGCTCCGAAGAAGACGACCACGAGGACGTAGACGCGGCATCGGTGGTGCGTATTTACGCGACCACCCAACGGCCCGATTACGAAAATCCATGGCAGACCGAGGCCCCCCAGAGTGGGACCGGCTCCGGGGTGATCCTCGGCCGAGGCCGGGTGCTCACCGGCGCTCACGTGGTCGCCGACGCCACCTTTCTCCAGGTGCAAAAGGTGAGCGAGCCCCGCAAGTGGACGGTCTCGGTCGAGGCGATCAACCACGATTGCGACCTCGCGCTATTGCGGGTCGACGACCCCTCCTTCGATGAAGGGGTCGTCCCGCCCCGCCTAGGGCCTCTCCCCCAATTGAGGGATCGCGTGAGCGTCGTGGGGTACCCGGTGGGCGGCGAGGAGATCAGCATCACCGAAGGGGTCGTCTCCCGAATCGAGGTGCAGCGATACAGCCACTCGAAACGAAACCTTCTCGCCGTCACCGTCGACGCGGCGATCAACGAGGGCAACAGCGGGGGCCCGGTCTACCTCGACGGGGAGATCGCAGGCATCGCCTTTCAGTCCTGGCAAGACGCCGAAAACATAGGCGAAATGGTTCCCGCGGCGATCATCGAGCGGTTTCTCGTCAGCGCCGAGCGGGGCCTCCCCGCGCAGATCCCAGGCCTGGGCGTCTCGGTCCAGAATCTCGAGAATCCCCGCTTGCGCCGTTGGGCGGGGTTGGGCGAAGGACAGAGCGGGGTGCTCGTGTCGACCGTGGAGTCGGGTGGCTCCGCCGATGGCGTCCTCCAACCCGGCGATGCGCTGCTGGCGATCGATGGCCACCCCATCGCCGACAACGCCACGATTCAGTACCGGGGCCGGGTGCGGACGACGTTCGATGCCGTGCTCGGGGACAGATTCGTGGGCGACGCCCTCGAGGTCACCCTCCGTCGCGACGGTGAGACCTCGACCCGAGAGATGACCCTCGCCCCCTTCGTGGCCCTCGTGGCCCGCCCGCAGTACGACACGCAGCCGAGCTATTTCATCTACGGCGGCCTCGTGTTTCAGCCGCTCACGGTGGACTATCTTCGCACCTGGCGGGACTGGTGGGAGAAAGCCCCGTCGGAATTGGTTCGGGCCTACTACCAGGGCACGCGAACCGCCACGCGACGAGAGCTCATCGTCTTGAGCGCGGTTCTGGCGGATGAGATCAACGCCGGCTACGAGGGGCGAGACCACGCCACCGTAAAGACCGTCAATGGCACCGTCCCCCGGGACTTGGCGCACTTCGTGGAGATGGTCGAAGGCACGCGCGCGGGAGCCGTCGAGATCGCGCTCAGCGACCACGGGGTGCTGGTTCTCGACCCCGCGGAGGCGCGTCGTCGGGGACCCGAAATCCTGGCCCGCTACCGGGTCCCATCCGACCGCGGACCCGCCGACGGGTAGCGAAAACGGGACCTAACCACCAGGCATTGCTATCGTCTGCCTTGGTGAAGGTACCGGAAGAGAGGGAGACCGTGCGGTTTCGGGCGGTCGCTCGCATCGCCGCCGACCTCCGGGGTCTGGTGGACCGATTCCGTCGGGGAGGGTTCAACCACCCCGAATT
Source organism: Myxococcota bacterium (assembly GCA_039027095.1). Lineage (GTDB taxonomy): Bacteria > Myxococcota_A > Polyangia > Polyangiales > Polyangiaceae > JAPYTK01. Next base: position 179,516 of record JBCCLB010000003.1, on the reverse strand, counting down.
ACCGCAGCTTCGACAGAATCTGCACCTACAGCTCGTCGTCTACCTCCAAGTGCACGACATGCTCGCGCTCGATTTCGTGCGAGGAGAACTGAGCTTCGAGGGGGTTCGACTCGAGGAAGCGAGCGAGCTCGCCCGCCCCCTGTACCGCATGGGCGTGCGGCAACTCGTCATGGAAGCGGGACTCGAGCCAGGAGAGCTGATCGCGCTGACCAACGCCTGGGCGCGGGCCGTCGAAGCGCCTCTGCGCGCAGACTTCATCGCTGACCTCGACGCGTTCGACCTCGACCACATCTGGCTGACGTTGGCGGGGCCGGGCGCCGTCTCCGACGTTCCCGAAGCAGCGAAGGAGACGATGACGCCGGATTTGGTGGCCGCGGAGGCCGATGCCGCCGGCCCGGAACGGGCGCGCTGGCTCGAAGAACTTCAGGCCGGCGACGCGGGCCAACGCCACCGGGCCCTCGCCTCGTTGCTGTCCGCGGCGGAGGCGTGCGAGGGCGACGCGGAGCGACGAGAACTCCTCGGGACGGCCCGAGAAGCGCTCGCATCCCTGGTGCGACGGGGCCGCTTCGACGACGTCTGCGCGCTCCTCTCCGGTTCGTCGACCGCGCCTCACGACCCCCGCTCGGAGTGGCTGGATGATCCCGAGATCCTGCTTCCCCTCCTCGACGAGTTCCAGAGGTTTCCGTCGCGAGAACTCCACGCGGTACTCGTCGGGGCGGGTTCGCGTGGCGCCGAGGCGCTGTTGGACCGCGCCCTCGACCTGGCGCCCGGACCCGTGCGCGATGCGATGAAGGAGTTGCTGCTCGTTCTGCCCCTGTCGGAGGAGAAACTGACGGAAGGGCTGACGCGCGCCGATGCCGACCTCGGCCCCTGGCTCCTCGACGTCGCCTTCGAGGCGCCCGAGCAGCCCCCGCCCCCGGCGCTGTGGGCCGCGGCGCTCGACCACCCGGCGACGGAAGTGCGGGCCCGGTGCCTCGCCCTCCTATCCCACGAGCAATACGACCGGTTTTGCGACCACGTCTACCCGCTCCTCGCCGACGACGACCAGGGCTTGCGGCGTTCGGCCTTGAACCTGGTCATGCGTCGGCACGACGTCGGGGCCGCGCCCTTTCTCGCGGTTCGACTCGATGACGTCGACGTGTCCGAGGACGAACTCCACTCGTTGGTCGTCGCCGCGGGCCGCCTCGGCAGTCCCGCGACGGCCTCTGCCCTCCGCAATCTGCTGGAGAGCCGCAAGGAACCGAGGATCAAGGTGGCCACCCTCCTCGCGTTGGCCAAGGTCGAAGGCGAAGGTGCACGCGACCTTCTCGCGAAGCACGCGGAGAAAAAACTGTTCGTAGGTCGGCAGATCCGCGAAGCCGCGGAGGAGGGATTGCGCCGACTCGACGCGCGCCTCTCGGGACGACAACGCACGCCTTCGGCCCCGTGGCCCGAGGCATCGGTTCCCGAGCCAGATGTCCGGCCCGCCGCCGATCCCGAATTCGCCCCCTCGGCGCCGGAGAAGGCGCCGCCGTCGTGGCGACCCCGACGACCGAGGTCCTCTTCGCCGGCGCCGCTCATGCGACGAGGCGCGCCGACGGAACCCGGCGCACGGGCCGCCGGGTCGGCCGCGGTCCCGTCCCCGCCGGTGCCGTCCGCGCCGGTACCCTCAGCGCCCGTGCCGTCCGCGCCGGTACCCTCAGCGCCCGTGCCGTCCGCGCCGGTACCCTCGGTTCTGAGGCGTTCTGCCTCGGGATCGACGATACCGGGGCGTTCTGCCCCGCCGCCGGCGTCGCAGCCGGGGCGAAATGCCCCGCCGCCGGCGTCGCAGCCGGGGCGAAATGCCCCGCCGCCGGCGTCGCAGCCGGGGCGAAATGCCCCGGTACCCTCCGTCCGCGACGTGGGCACCGTGGCGGCCTCGACCTCTGGGAGCGCACCTCGGACGACGACGACGCCGCCTCCGGCCCGTCGCAGCGCGCCCGCCTCGCCGAGAAGCGCGCCGCGGGATACGACGCACCGCCGGGTGACCCACCCTACGATGGCCGCGGTCGACCCCAACGCGGTCGACCGCGTCGACGTCCGCCGGCTCCGCCGCCTGTCTCACCCTCGGATGTCCGCGGCCCCGGTGACGATGGCTCCCTCTTCGGCACCGGGCCGCACCGAGCCCAACGACGAACCTCGATTTGCGCGTGCCGCCCAGCGGCTGATCTCCGGGGGCGCGCTCGACGAGGCCCTTTCGGTCCTCGACGAGGCCGAAGCGGACTACGCCGACGACCCCGACCGCTTCGCCTTGATCGCGACCGTCTACGAGCGACGCGGCGACGGTACCGCCGCGCTCGACGCCCTCCGCGAGGCCGTGCTGCGCGCCCCCGACCGCGCCGATCTCGCCGAGCGCTTGTACGCGCTGCGCGACCACGAATCGGCCTCGGGCTAAGCGCCGGCTGCGCTACCCTCGCGGCGATGTCCGCTCATCCCTGGCACGATCTCCCCAACAACCCCGACACGGCCGGCGAGTACTTCAACGTCGTCATCGAGATCCCCCGTGGCTCGAAGGTGAAGTACGAACTCGACAAGCCGACGGGATTGCTGCGGGTCGACCGCGTCTTGTTCAGCTCGGTGATCTACCCGGCCAACTACGGGTTTCTGCCTCGTTCGTACTGTGACGACGGAGACCCGCTCGACGTCCTCGTCCTCGGCACCGAACAGGTGCAGCCGCTGTCGATCATGCAGGCGAAGGCGATCGGCTTGATGGAGATGCGCGACAACGGGGAGAAGGACGACAAGATCATCGCCGTCCACGTCAACGACCCGTCCTTCAACGAGTACTCCGACATCTCGGAGCTGCCGAAGCACATCGCACTCGAGATCGAGCGCTTCTTTCAAGACTACAAGACGCTGGAGGAAAAGAGCGTCGAGATCGATGCATTTCAAGGCGCGGACGCGGCCCTCGTGGCGGTGCGCGAATCGTTTCGTCTCTATCGCGCGGAGGAAAACCGGCTCCGCGGTTGGTGACCCAGCCTCATAGGCCCAGCCTCATAGGGCCAGCCTCATAGGCCCAGCCTCATAGGCCCAGCGCCGCATGTACGGCGAGGGTCGCCGAACTCTTGTTCAACGTGTAGAAGTGAACACCGGGGGCGCCTCCGTCGAGGAGGTACTTCGCTTGCCGGGTGGTCCAATACACGCCCGTCGCGACGACCGCCGACGGGTCGGATTCGACGATCTTGAGGCGCCGATAGAGTTCTTGCGGGATGCGCGCGCCGCACATCTTGGTGAAGCGCTTGATCTGTTTGAAGTCGGTGATCGGCATCAGGCCGGGCACGATGGGCACGTTGATTCCCGCCCCGCGCGCCCTTCGGACGAAGGGGAAGTAGTCCTGGTTGTCGAAGAACAACTGCGTGACGAGAAAGTCGGCGCCCGCGCGAACCTTGTCCACGAGATGCCGAAGGTCATCGTCGAGGTCGTCGGCCTCGGGGTGGCCCTCGGGGTAGGCGGCCGCGCCAACGCAGAAGTCGTACCCCTTGTCGCGGATGAACTGAACCAGCTCACTCGCGTGCGCGAACCCGCCTTCCGTCTTTTCGAACTTCGTCGTCCCTCGGGGCGGGTCGCCGCGGAGGGCGAGGACGTTTTCGACCCCCGCTTCGGCGAGGCGGTCGAGGACGCGCTCGACCTCGTCTTTCGTGGACCCGACGCACGTCAGGTGCGCGAGGGGCTCCATCTCGAGGTCTTGCTTGATGCGCGTGACGAGGGCGATGGTGCGGTCTCGCGTGCTGCCCCCGGCGCCGTAGGTGACGGAGACGAACGAGGGGCGACACCCCCTCAGCTCCTCCACCGTACCGTAAAGCTTCTCCACGCCCTCTTCGGTCTTGGGAGGAAAAAATTCGAAGGAGACGACCCGCTCGCGACCGCGAAACATGTCTTTGATGCGCATCGTGGGAGAACGTACCGGCCTGCCCGGGCGTCGCCAAGAGCCCCCGCGCGCCCCCGGATTGCGTTACCGGACGGTCACTCCGATCCGCAGCGACAGCCCGCGTCGCGCACCGAGTTCGAGGCGCGTTCGAACCGGGCGCGACCCGCGGCGCACCGACGATCTCCATCCCCGGTCAGGGCGCAGAGGCCCTCCACGCTGCGGCGCATCGAGTCCAGGGCGCGACAGGCGCGGAGGCAGGCGCCCGCCCCGACGTCGCGGGCTCCGTCGTCGCGCAACGCTTGCAGCACCTCTTCTTCGTCATCGTCGACGGCTCGCTCCGCATCCTCGGGCCGGGCGAACACGCGCGGTTCGACGGTCGGGGCGAGGGCCGGACCGGAGCCGGGAAAAGGCGTTGGTGACGGGTACGGCCGCGGCGGCGGCGGCGGCGCCGCCGCGCCAGGTCGGAGGACTTCGGTCGGGTCCTCGCCATCCGGGGCCCGTTCGGGGGCGGCGCCAGGGGGGCGGACGATTTGCGGGTTGTCTTGCGCCGCGGGCGCGGCGGGCGGCTGGGCGCGGGGCCCACAAGCGAGTCCGACGAAGACGAGGGCGCCGAGCGATACGCCGACGCGGGCCGCCCCCCCCTCTCGGCGTCGCTCCGCTCTCCGGTCCTCCTTGCGCATCGTCTCCACCTTCGGGGCCATCCTTTTCGGCCCCTGAACCAACGCGGGGGCGGGCCGAGACCTTACGCCAGCGACACGCCGAGGGCGTCGGAATGATGCGAACCCGGTGCGCTCCGACCCAGTCGGACGGGGGTCATGCTAACGCTGAGGTTCATCCGGTCCGTCGGTGCGGACCCACCTCCGGAGGTCTCCTTTGCCCCAGCTTCAACATCTCCGTTCGCAGCTGCGTCGTCTCGTCTCGCCCTTTCGCTGGCGCCGTGTAGGTTGGCGCGGTGTTGGTTGGCGCGGTGTCGGTGGGGCTGTCGTCGTGGCGGCCGGTTCGCTCGCGGCGACCGGTGCCTCCTCGGCCGCCGAGGACGTGAAGATCATCGTCCTGAAAGAGCACGCGATCGGTTCGACCGCCCAGGCGCAGCCCTACATCGACAAGCTCGTGGAGGTCGCCCGCCAGAAAAACGGCTGGGCGTCGGCATCGGGCAAATTCGTCACGAGCCGTGACCGCGCGACCCGCTACATCCGTGCCAACCGTCCCCAATACGGGATCATGTCGCTCCCGGCGTACCTCGCCTGGCGCGAACGGGGCCTCACCGTGGTGGGGACGGTCGATGCCGCCGCGACCGGCGGGCGCACCTACCACGTCGTGAGCAAAGACGAGGGGTCGCTCGCCGGCTGCAAGGGCAAGACGCTGGCGACCAATCACGGAGGCGACCGGCGATTCGTCGACAACGTCGTCGCCGACGGCGCGTTCACCCTGTCCGACTTCGAGTTGGTGAAGAGCCGCCGACCGGTACAGACCCTGAAAAAGGTGATCCGAGGGGATGCGCGCTGTGCCCTCATCGACGACGCCCAGTACGCCGAATTGGGTCACGTCGACGGGGGCGCGGCCGTGAAGTCGGTGTGGTCGTCTTCGCAGCTCCCGGCGATGCCGGTCGTCGCCTTCTCCAACGCATCGAGCGGGCAACGGGAGCGCTTCAAGAGCTCTCTGTCCTCGCTATGTGCGGGCGACGGCGCAACCCATTGCACCAAAGTGGGGATCCGGTCGCTCGCGCCGGCATCCGAAGCCGGGTACCGCCGCGTCATCGACAAGTACTGAAGGGGGGTCTAAGCGGAAGTCCCGTGGGCGTCGTGACGTCGACCCGGCCGCTCGTCGCCGCCCTCGCCGCTCTGGCGAGCACCGCCTGTCTCGACGTGGTCCAGCTCCGGCCCGAGCTTCGTAGCGCCGCCTCCCGTCGTGATGCGGCCGCCCTGGCCGACGACGTGGAGACCCTCATCGACGAGGAGGCGATGACCAGCGAAGATCGGGAGGCCGCCTACGAGGCCGTGGGGCGATGGTCGGAAAAGACCGCCGCCTACGCCTACGCGCGGGCTTCGATCACCGGGCGACTGGCCGAGGTGAAGGGGCTCAGCGCCTCGCGACTCATCACCGAGGTAGAGACGTGGGCGCGACGGAGCCATGCGCTCGATCCTCGATTTCGGCGGGGCGCCGCCCGCCGCATGCTCGGCACGCTGTACGTACTCGCGCCCGCGGCGTTCGTGCGCCACGGCGATTCCGAGGTCGGCCTCGAGCTGCTCGAAAAACAGGTCGCTCTGTACCCCGAAGATCCCGTCAACACCCTTCGTCTCGCCGAGGGTTACGTGAGTCTCAGCGACCTCGACCCCGCCTACCCGCTCGTGTGCCGGACGCGCGCTCACCGCGACCGGCTCCGCCCCGCGGAAACCCGTGTTCTCGACGCGCTCGTCGAAAGTCTCGGCGGCCCCGAAGAGCTCGATTGCGACGACTGAGCCCCCTCGATGAGGGTCACGTGCGGGTGGCGCGGGTGGCGCGTCGCCGGTACAAGCGTGCACGCACCAATGGCTGAAGCACCTCCTTCACCGCGCCCGCCCGCCCGCCCGGGGTGGCTGGGAAAGATCGCGGCCGTGGGTCTGCTGCGTCCCCGCGTGACGATCGCGTTGTCGCTGCTGGTGCTTCTCGGCTGCGGGCTCTACGCGGCCGACATGCCCGTGAGCACGTCCCGCTACGAGCTCGTGTCGGCCGAGAATCCCTTCCAGGCGCGTTCGCTTCGGTTCTTCGATCGCTTCGGTTACCCGGATGCCCTGGTCGTGGTCGTCACCGGCGGCGACGACGCCGCCCGACGCGACGCCGTCGACGGTCTCGGTCGCGCCTACGAAGAGGTGCCCGAGCTGAAGGGCCGTGTGCTCGGGCGCGTGCAGGCGCGGCAGGTGGCCGAGCTGATGCTGCTCGCCAAACCGGAAACGCTGCGCGAGATGCGTACGCGGTTCCACGGAGAGCCCGCGGACATTATCGAAGGAGGGATCCCGCGTCTCGTCTCGGCCATCTCCGAGCAGCTGGAAGCGGGTTTGGAGGGCGATGCCGACGCCGTGCCCAACCCCGGAGCCGTCCCTCCCTCAGGGATCGAAGGAGGGGCACCCCGAGAGGGAAAGGCACCGCCGCCTCCACCCGGCCCCGACGGTGGTGGTGGCCGCCCCGAGCACCAACTCCGCGAGGGGATGGCCCACCTCGCCCAGATGCTGCGTGCCCTCGATACACAACTCGCGGGCGGGGATGCGCTCGCGTTGTTGCCGGGGGTCGAGACCGCCGACGTCGGCCCCGACGGCACGGTGGACGACGAGGGCTACCTCGTCGGCGGCGACGGGCGCTACCACATGCTCGCCCTGTTTCCCGACCTCCCCAGCGCCGAAGGCGATGCGGTCAAGCCCTTGGTCGACCGCATCCGGGCCATCCGTGACGCCACCCCTCGCGCCGACGGGGTCGAGGTTCGGGTGACGGGACTCCCAGCGCTCTCGGCCGACGAGCTGGTGCTCGTGAAGCGAGGGATCGTGCAGACCTCGGGCGCGACGACCGTGGCCATTCTGTTGCTGCTTTTGGCGGCGTTCCGGTCGTTTCGCTACACGATCCTGTCGCTGCTCCCCCTCGGGGTCGGGGTCGTGCTCACCCTGGCCGCCACCAAGGGGATCGTCGGCGGCCTCAACCTGGTCACCTCGACCTTCATCCCGGTCCTGCTGGCCTTAGGCATCGACTTCGGGGTCTACGTCCTCAATCGCTACGGCGAGCTCACCCGGGCCGGCGCCACCGTCGAAATCGCGATCCAGGGGGCCTTGGCCAAGGCAGGCCCCGGCATGCTCATGGGCGCCGTGACCACGATGATGGCGTTCATGATGACGACCACCATCGAGTTCACCGCGTACTCGGAGCTCGGCACGATCACCGCCGCCGGTCTCGCGCTCATGTTGGTGGTCACGTTTCTGCTTCTCCCCGCGCTCATCTTCGCCGCCGGGCGCGGCAAGAACATCGAGGCGCCGGAGTTGCGGGGCATCACCCACCTCCCCGGACTGATTCGCCGTGGTCGCCACGCGATCCCCATTCTCGCCGCCGCGGTCGCCATCGGTTTCGCGACGCAGATCCCACGCCTCGACTTCAACGCCCGCTACTTCGACTTCATCCCCGCGGAAACGGAAAGCGCCTCTGCCCTGCGCGAGATCGAACGCGACCGCTCGATGAGTCCCGTGCTCGCCTCGACGCCCACCGACGGGGTGGAGCAAGCTCGAGCGGTCGCGGCCAAGTTGCGCGACCTTCCGAGCGTGGCCTCGGTCCAGACGGCCAGCGATCTCCTTCCCCCGCTGGACGCAGAAGGGCTGCGGGCGCTCCGCGCTGGCTTCGACGGGCTCCGGGACCCCGACTTCGACAAGCTACGAGAGCGGGTGCGCTCGACGAGCGAGATCGCCGCCGAGGTCACCGACCTGATCGACCTCCTCGACGAAGTGGCCTTCGGACTGCGACAAGCCGGCGACCAGACATCGTTGGCGGCGCTCACCGAAGCACGCGAAGCGGCGGTCGCGCTCAACCGACGCCTCGACGGGCTCGAAGACGACGCGCCCACCCTCGCGGCCGCCGAGCGCGAAATGGCGGCGCTGCTCGAGCGCTCCTGGCGAACCGGCCGCGCCGTGGCCGCGCGGGGCCACTACGTCCCGAGCGACCTGCCCGAGGTGTTCGAGGCCCGATTCATGTCTCGTGACGGGGAGGGACTCGCCGTCTACGCCACCCCGACCGGTGACGTCTGGAACGCCGAAACCGCGGCCGCCTTCGCCGCCGAAGTCACGGCGGTCGCCCCCGAGACATCCGGCCTCGCCGTGAGCATCCACGAACACATGCGCATGATCCGCGACGGGTTTCGCTGGTCGAGTCTGCTCTCCGCGGGATTTGTCATCGTCATTTTGCTCGTGGGGTTTCGCCGGGTCGGCGACGCGCTCCTGGCCGGGGTCCCGGTCGTGATCGGCGCCTGCTTCATGCTCGGGACGATGGCGCTGATCGGCATGGACATCGACGTCGCGAACATCGTGGCGCTTCCGCTCATACTCGGGGTGGGCATCGACGCAGGCGCCCACATGGTGCACCGCTGGCGCCAGTCCGCCGACGAGCGAGGGGGGGTCGCCGACCTCGACGAAGTCATCCGCGGCACGGGTTCGGCGGTGCTCATGGCCTCGCTCACGACCGCCAGCGGCTTTGCCGCGCTCATCCTCGGCGACTACGGCGCGATGAAAACCCTGGGCACATCCATGTCGTTGGGGATCTTCGGGTGCCTACTGGCCTCGCTGTTCGTCCTTCCTGCCCTGTTGGTGGCGGTGAAGAAGGCGCGTTGACCCGAGACCGTATCGGGGAGGGCCCGCGCCGCCCCACCTGCTACATCCCGTACATCATGGCTCGTCCCTTCTCCGTCCCGCGGCGGTCACGACGACCGAGCGCCATCCACGTGGCTTCGTTCGCGGCCGTCCTGGCGGCCCTCCCCGGATGCACCGAGGAGCCGGCCGATCCCGCTCCGCCCCCGCAACGCGAACTCCTCGATGCGGGCCCCAACGCCGTCGGTTTCATCGAGACCGAGCTCTCGTACGATCCGGTGGGGACGCCGACCGACCGCGAGCTCTTGGTTCGACTTTGGTACCCCGCCGTCGATGGAGGAGAAGCCGCGGCGGCCTACGCCCTGGCCGGCATCGTAGACCTCCCGACGGAACGCGCGCTCGACGCGCCGACCGTGGCTCGAGGCACCCATCCGGTCGCGGTTTACTCCCACGGCAATGGCGGAGACGGCCTGGTGGCCTACCCGTACGGCGAGCACCTCGCGTCCCACGGCTGGGTGGTCGCCGCCGTCAATCACACGGGCAATACGGCCCTCGACGCGCTGGGCGGAAGGGCCTCGCCCTTCGCGCGGGTGTTGGTCGACCGACCGGGTGACGTCTCGGCCGTCCTCGACTGGCTCGACGGCGACGCCTCTCCCCTCGCCGGCTCGGCCCGCGTCGATGACGCCCTCGTCTTCGGCCACAGCTTCGGCGGCTACACGGCGTTCGCCGTTGCCGGCGCAAGCGCCGATGCCGAACCGCTCATCGAAGGCTGTGCCAACGCCGACGGCGCCGACGAAGACTGCGCGGTATACGCGGATCCCGAGGTCCAGGCCTCCCTTCGGGCCGGCTACCGAGATCCGAGGGTCAAAGCCATCGTGCCGCAAGCCCCCGCGTTCATCACCGGCATGCGCGACGGGGTCCTCGGCGAGCTGTCCGTGCCCACCCTGATGATCAGCGGTCGTCGCGACATCACCACCACCGACGCCACCACCGCCATTCCCGCCTGGGACGGTCTGGACGACCCTCGTGACCTGTGGCTCGAAATGCCCGACGGCGGGCACATCACCTTCATCACGGTCTGCACGGATCTCGACGAAGCCACGCTCTTGGCCTTTCAGCCTTCGGCCCCGCAGGACGGTTGTGGCCCCGAGTTCATCGACCCCACCGTCGCGATCCCGGTGATGAATGGCTACCTCTTGGGGTTCGCGCGGGCGCACGTCCTCGGTGAGACGCGCTGGCGCGACGTGCTCACCGGCCCGGTGTGGGGCCCGGGCTTCGAACTGACGGTGGCCGACGGCAGCTGAATCGGTTCGCGGCCGGCCGCCCCATCACGCGCAGCGCTACCGACCCGAGGGCCGGGACGAGCCGGCCGACGAGTCGGGAGGGACGGAGAACTGGCGCCGGGCGTGCTCGGCGCTCGGTCCGCGCCCGTTCATCACCAGCCGGATGAAGTCGTTCCACATCGTGCTGACGTACGGGTACCGGTCATCGGATTCGATGGCGAGCGACTTGGCGCACCAGGCGTCGGCATCGGCCCCGAGCTCGGGCCTCACGTCGGCCAACGTGGGGCGAGCCCCCATCGTCGCCGCCATCAAGATGTCGACCATCGATTCCCCCACGAAGGGCGGTTTGCCGGCCAGGGCGCGAAAGATCACGGCCGCGAAACTGTAGACGTCGATGCGATGGTCGAAGGGTTTGGCCCGCCACACCTCGGGGGAGATGTAGCTCGGTGAGCCCGCCACCATGCCCGCCTGGGTCAGCGCCATGGCCCCGTGAATCTTGGCGAGGCCAAAGTCCATCAGCCGGGTGCCTCCCCCGCGCTCCGGATGGAGGAGGATGATGTTCGAGGGCTTCACGTCGCGGTGAATGATCCCCTTGGTGTGGGCCATGTGAAGGGCGCGCGCCACGGGGTCGAGGGCGGTGAGGACCCGATAGGCACTCATCCGGTCGTCGAAGAGCTCCAGGCCGGCGAGATGCTGCGAGAGGGTCTCTCCCTCCAGCAACTCCATCACCATGTAGACGAACCCATTCGTTTCGTCGGTACCGAACCCGTAGACCCGAACCACGCTCGTGCCCCAGAGGGCGGCCAGAGACTGCGCCTCTCGCCACAGGCGCACCGTGTACTGCGGGTCCTCGGTGGTGGCCTGGTTGAGGATCTTGAGCGCGCACGCCATGTCGCCCTGAGCGGTGTCGGCGGCCCGAAACACGAGGCCGTGCCCGCCACGGCCGATCTCTTCGTCGAGGCGGTAGCGCCCATCGACGACGTCTCCTGGTTTCGGATCTCCTTCGGCCACGATGGTCGCCCTCTGCGGCACGCCATCCTGCCCCCTGCACGCGCGCGGTGCGAGGCCGAATGCCGCGTCGACCCGGTTTTTGGCCGGGGTTTTTGTCCCGGGAGGCCGGCGCTCGGTAGCTTCCGCGAGCGCATGGTTTCTCCCCCCGGTGACCCATCCTCGCCTCCCCCGCCCCCGGTGGTCGGGGCCCGCCGTAACCGCCGGCGGACCCGGAGCGTGTGGGCGCTCTCTTCGCTGGTGACCGTTGGCCTGGCGACCGCCGGGTGGATCGCCACGGGTCGGCACCTCGAGGCGACGTCGATGCAGCACGTCGCCGACACGTGGCTCGGATTCCGTCGTTGTCTGCTGGGCTCGGCGCCGGAGCGCAGTGGGGTGGCCGCCACGGAGCGCATCCGGTTGCTTCGTCTCCGCGACCGCCATCGCCCCGACGCCGCGTGGCCGGGGCGCTGCCGGCCGCTGGCGGAGGCGTTCGATCGGGCGCGCGACGCCCCCGCCCTTCGCCAACACTTTGGCGCGTTGCCCCGGGCGACCACCATCGTCGATGCGCCCGAGGAGCAAGGGGCGTCCCTCGTGGCGCTCGTGACCGCGATGGAAGAAGCGTCCCTGCCCCTGGCCCGTCCCGGTGCGGGCGAGGTGCCTCCGCCGCCGCCGGTGCCTCGCCCCCGGTTGGACGCCGCCGCGTTGCGTCCCTTCGCCCGGGCGGGGAGCGCGCGGACGGACGTGACGGTGTTTGCCCATCCCGACGGCGACCGCCTCGCCGTCCGCGACGGGGACCACGTGCGGCTGTGCCGCATCGAACCCGTCCGCGTCACCTGCCACGACGTTCCCCTCGACCCCGCAGCCGCGCGCGGACGGATTCGCCTGGCTGCGGCCGGGGACACGCTGTCTTTGCTTCGCCTCGAAGATGGACCGTCCCCGGGTTTTTACGACGCCGCCACCGGGACCCTCTTGTTCGGTACGGCGTACTTCGGCGCCCAAGCGTTCGCCGATCGAGAGGTCATTCGCGTGCTCACCGCCACCACCGATGGGCCCCGCGGCCAGGTCGAGCATCACCGCGCCGTCGAGCTGATCCCGGGCCGCCGGCCCCGGAAGCGACGTCTGCGGTCGGTGCCGGCGCGGGCGCGGACCCTTCTCATCCGCGACCGGGTCTATTGGATCCTTCCCGACGGGACGAACGGGGACGCCCTCACCGGACTCCCCGTACGCGAGGCCGAGCCGCGGGACGCCACGCCTCCTCCGCCGACCATGCTCCCCGCCGGCAGTCGACCGCTCGATCGATGTCACCCCGCCGCGGGCGACGTATGGGTGTTGTTCGGCAACGGCTTGACCGACCGACAATTCTCCCTCGTCCGGTTTGGGCGGAAGGGCGGCGAGGTCACCCGCATCGACGTCGGAACGTCGTCGTCGATCCCAAGCCTCACGTGTTTTTCCGACCACGCCGAGCTTCTCGCCGTCGAGGGCGACCGGCTCGTCCATTGGCGGTGCCACGACGACGACGACGCGTGCCCGCGCACCGTGAGCCATCCCCTGCCCCGCGACCACGACCATACCCATGCCGCCTTCGCGCCCACCGGCGACGGGGAGGTCGCCTTGCTGTGGCAGCGCGACGGTGACGCGCTGCGGCTGCGCCGGGGCGGCCTGTCAGGCCTCCACCGTACGCCGGACATCCTCTTGACGGACACCCCGAGCCGCGGGGGCTTCGAGGCGATCAACGTCCGCCTTCTCCCCGCAGCAGACGGTGGGGGCCTCGTCGCCCTCCTTCAAGACCCTGCCCTCGAGCTCTACGCGGTCCGCCTCGACCCACGAGGAACGCCGAGCCCATTGAAAACGGACAGGGCCCAGTATACCCTCGACCACAGCCGTTGATGGTCTCGCGATGCTCGCCGACAAGTCGGCGAGGGCGAGCATCGCTCCTCAGAGCCGGTTCTATTGTCTTGGGGGTGCCTTACTTTTTGGGTCGGTCAAATCTACCGATTGGACCGACACTAGTCCGGTAGACGGGCCCGCACCGACGATTGGGGAGAAGGACCTCAGTAGGCGCGTAGCGGCGTCGGCATAAAGAGAAGCGTAAACATGATGAGGGTGCCGACGGCAACCGCCCGTCGGCCGGGGCTGAGCGTCTCGCCGGGGTCGAACGGGGGGTGCTCCACCCCGCCCGCGGCGCGCCGCATGAGCATGAGAAGCGCGAACCAGACGAGCCAGGGCATCCCCGGCGCCGCTTCGCCGTAGCGCACGTAGTTGAAGAGAAACCACACCGGCAGGCTGTAGTGAACGGCCCGGCCGATCTGGGTCTGCCGGTCGCCGAACAACGCATAAGCGATGTGCCCGCCATCGAGCTGAAGCACGGGCAGCATGTTGATCATCGTCAGGAACAGGCCGGTCCACCCCGCGAAGGCGGTGGGGTGGAGGTAGACGTCGTGCCCCTCGGGGATCGCGCCCAACACGCCGTGCTTCAGGGCGACGTAGAGCAAGCACTGGCCCTCCATCAAGCCGTGGCCCTCGATGGGCCGCACCTCGCTCAACATCAGGCCCCACACCAGGACCGGCAACGCCACCACCATGCCCGCGATCGGGCCCGCGGCTCCGATGTCGAGCAACGCGTTCCGCGAGCGGATGCGCGACCTCATGCTGATCACCGCCCCCATCGTGCCAAACGGGCTCAGCAGGGGCACCGGGATGAACCAGGGGAGCGACGCCGGCACGCGGTGGATCCGCGCCGCCACGTAGTGCCCGGCCTCGTGGGTGGCGAGAATGGCGATGAGCGGCACGGCGAAGGCCCAGCCGAGGTGGGCGTGGACGAGAAGCCACAACGTATCCGCCTCGGGCGGCGCTTCGAACGCAGCTCCCGTCACGAAGACCGACACCACGGTGGCCACGAAGAGCAGCAACGGCCCGCGCCACCGCAGCGGCGCCGCAGGCTCGGCGGCGATCGAAGGAGGCGACGCCATGGTCGGTAGCGTGTAGCACCACGGGGCCCGCGACCCCGCGGGAAAGGCGACCGTCGAATGGCCGGGCTCTGGCGCGAGGTGAAAGCGGTGACGCGGCTCGCGACCCCGATCGCGGTGGCCCACCTCGGTCAGATCCTCCTCGGCTTCGTCGACACCGCGGTGGTGGGTCGACGGGGCGACGTCGAGCTCGCCGCCGTAGGCATGGGCAGCGCGGTGTACTTCGCCGCCGCCATCACCGGCGCCGGGGTCGTGCTCGGCATCGACCCGCTGATCTCGCAGGCCCTGGGGGCGGGTCGCGCCGCGCGGGCGCGCGCCACGATGGCGCAGGGCGTCTGGCTGGGGCTGCTGCTCGCGGTCCCGCTCGCCCTCGTCGCCCTCCTCGGCGGCGCCGCCCTCGAAGCGATGGGGATCGACCCTGAGACCGCGGGCGCCACGCGCGCCTACCTCTACGCCCGGATCGGGGCGCTGGTGCCCTACCTGGTGATCACGGCCCTCGTGACCTACCTCCAAGCGCGAGGGGGGACCCGACCGCTCGTCGTGTCCGCCCTCGTCGCGAACGTGGTGAACGTCCCCCTCGACATCGCCCTCGTGTTTGGCGACGAGGCCTTCGTCGGCCTCGGCCTCCCGGCGGTAGGCGTGCCCGCCCTGGGCGTGGTGGGCGCCGGCGTGACGTCGACCTGCGTGACGGTCGTGCAGCTCGGCATCCTCATCCGCGCGGTGTGGACCCTCGATGGTCCTCGCGCCGGCGGCGCGATCCGACCGAACCCCGGGGCGCTGCGGCAGGCGCTGAGGGTCGGGCTCCCCGTCGGACTCCAACGTCTCGCCGAGGTCATGGTCTTCAGCGCGACCGCACTTCTCGCCGGGCGCATCGGCCCGCTCGCCGCCGCGAGTCATCAAGTCGCGATCAGTCTCGCCTCGGCGACCTTCATGGTCCCGCTCGGGATCTCGTCGGCGGCCGCGGTGCGGGTGGGCCTCGCGGTGGGGGCGGGCGATGGGCTACGCACGCGGGCGGCGGGGCAGGCGAGCCTGCTGATCGCTGGCGCCTTCATGGCGCTCGGCGCGCTCTCGTTCGTCGTCGTCCCGCGACCGCTCATCGCCATCCTCACCGACGATCCCGACGTTGCGGCAGCGACGGTGCCGCTGATGTACGTCGCCGCCTTATTTCAAGTGTCCGACGGTCTTCAAGTCGTCGCCGGGGGGGCGCTGAGGGGGCTCGGCGATACGAGGGCCGCGCTGTACTACAACCTCGTCGGCCACTACGGCTTCGGCATGCCGATCGGCCTCGGCCTCGGCTTCGGCCTGGGCTGGGGCGTTCGGGGCCTGTGGTGGGGATTCGTCGCGGGTCTCACGGCGGTCGCGGTCGCGCTCTCGGTTCGCTTCGTGCGACGCGCGCGCCGTCCCGAGACGTTTCTCATGCCCGCTTGAAGTGCAGCCAGGTCCGGGCCTCGATCAGATCGGCGGCCACGTAGGGGGTGAGTGGCGCAAAGCGCTCCGGGGCGTGTTCGGGGACCGCGATCACGGTCAGCTCGGCCGCGCGCGCGGCGGTCACGCCGGCCAGCGAATCCTCGAGCACCACGCCCCGCGTCCCGAGGCCCCGCACGGCGGCGAGAAAAATGTCGGGCGCGGGTTTGGCGTGGGCCACATCGGAAGCGGTCACCACCACGTCGAAGCGCGACGCCAGTCCGAAGTGCGCCAGCACGGCCTCGGCCAGGCGCCGCGGCGACGAGGTGGCCAGGGCTCGGGGGAGTCCCTCCGACGCATCGAGAAGCGCCCCCGCCCCGGGCTGGAGCGAGAGCGTGCCGACGCGCGCGATGAATCCGTCGACCAGCGCCTCCACGCCGGCCGAAACCGACAGCGGAAGTCCTGCGACCTCGCGCATGACGGCGACGAGGTGGGCGAGCCCCTTGCCCACGCATCGGGCCGCCACCTCATCGGACCAGGCGGTGAGCCCATGCCCGCGGGCGAGTTCCCGCTCGACCTCGCCCCATACCGGTTCGCTGTCGATCAACAACCCATCCATATCGAAGATGAGGGCCTCGGTTTCGATCTGCATCGCCCACGCATTGTGGCAGGGTCGAGCGCCACCGGGTCATGTCATTGCCGTCCATCGTTCGTCGCCCCGCCGTCGCCTTGGCCGTGCTGGCGTTGACGATGGGACTCGTCGCATGGCGGTTCGGGCCGCCGTCCCCTCGTGGCGATCGGGCGCCGCCCGACCGCTTCTCGGCCGCACGGGCGACGGCGGCGCTCGAAACGGTGGTCGGCACGACGCCGCACCCCACCGGCAGCGCGGCCCACCGCGCGGTGCGCGAACGACTCGAGGCGCACCTCCGGGGCTTGGGTCTCGCGCCCACGCGACAACGCGCCGCGCGCTGCAATCGCTTTGCCGTGTGCGCCGACCTCATCAACGTCGTCGCGGAGCTCCCCGGATCCTCCGACCGCGCGATCCTGCTGGCCACCCACTACGACTCCGTGCCCGCGTCGCCCGGCGCCGCCGACGACGGAGCCGGGGTGGCGGCCCTCCTCGAGGTCGCGCGCGCCCTTCGGCGGGACGTGGATCGGTCGCGCTCGGTGATCTTGCTCTTCTCCGACGGCGAAGAACTCGGCCTGCTCGGCGCCCGCGCGTTCGTCGATGAGCACCCCGCGATGGACCGCGTCGACGTGGTTCTCAACCTCGAGGCCCGAGGGGTCCGCGGGCCGAGCATGATGTTCGAGACCGCCGGGCCCAGCGCGCGCCTCGCCCCGTACCTCCGGACGCTGCCTCGCGCCGTGACCTCGTCCTTGATGGATGCGGTGTACCAACAGCTCCCCAACGACACCGACTTCTCGGTGTTTCGCGACGCCGGCAAACCGGGATTCAACTTCGCCTTTCTCCGGGGCTTCTCCCGCTACCACACGCCGGAGGACGATCTCGCCCACCTCGACCGCGGGAGTCTTCAGCACCACGGGGACAACGTTCTCACCCTGACGCGGGCGCTGCTGGCGGCGCCCCTCTCCCCGGAGGACGAGGCCGGCGACGCGGTATGGTTCGAGCTGCTCGGATGGTTGTGGTGGTACCCCGCGACGTGGGCGGTTCCCCTCGCCGGGCTCGCCGCCGCCCTGGTGCTGGGGGCCATGGCCCGCGCCGCGAGCCGGGAGCCCCGATTTTTCCTCCGCTACTCCCGCGGCCTGGGGGCCCTGTTGGCGACGTCGCTCCTGACGTTGGGCCTCGGCGTCGGGGTCGCCCTCCTTCTCTACGCTCGCGTCGACGGACTTGCGCCCGAGCACGCGGCGGCGGGGTTCGGCGCCGCGGGGGTGGTCCTGGGATCGGTCGCGGTGGGGGCCGCGGTGCTCCGCAAAACGACCGGGGGGTGTGGTCCTCGGGCCGCGACGACCGCCGGATGGAGCTTGTGGGCGCTCTTCGGCGCGCTCTCATCGACGACGCTCCCCGCCGCGAGCCACCTCTTCGTCATCCCCACCCTACTCGCGGGGGCGATCGCGCTCGCGACGACCTCGTGTGCTGCCTCGACCCGCATCCACGCCATGTTGGGCCCTCAGGTCCTGGCCGCGATCCTGTGGGGCGAGGCGCTCCTCGGGCTCCGCGACGTCTTCAACCTCGCCGGAGTCCTCGCCGTCGGTCCGATGTTGGGGTTGTGGTTCGCCACCAGCGCAGGCCACTGGGTCGAAGAAATGCGGCGGGGGGCCAACGACGCAGAGGCGACCACCGATACGGGCGCCTCGAAAGGGGCGCGCAGGTTGGGATTCGCGGCCTTCACCGGTACCGCCGCGCTCGTCGTGGCCGCGGCGCTTCAACCGGCCGCCGATGCGGCCGACCCGCAGCGCATGAGCATCGCCTACTACCAGGCGGGAGACACCGCGCAGTGGTGGGTGGACGCGAGCTTCGGCGCGGTACCCGACAGCGTTCGGGAGGCGGGAAAACTCGGGGCGCCATCCGCCTCGCCGCACCCGTTTCTCGCCTTCACCCGCGCCGCGACCGGCGCCACCAAGACGGTCGGGCTCTCGCCGCCTCGCGTCGAGGTCGTCGCCGTCGACGACACCCGGGTCCGCCTCCGGGCCCGGTCTCAGCGCGGGGCCCACCTGATCGCGGTCATGGTACCGCCGAGCGTTCCCCTGCCGAGGGCCCGTGTCGACGGCGTCGACGTGCAGCCGTTCGCCCTCGCGGACTCCCCGCTCTTCCCCGGGTTTCGCTCCGTCGCCAGCACGAGCAGCCCCGCCGATGGAGTCGCGTTCGACCTGATCCTCGGCGCCGCGCCGCCGACCTCGCTGCTCGTGATGGACGTGACCTTCGACCTGCCCGGGTCCGCCGCGCCGCTCACCTCGGCCCGGGGCGCCCGCGGACTGCCCTCCCAGAATGGCGACGCTTCGGTGGTGGTCTCGCGCGTTTCGCTCGAACCAAAACCCGACTGACGAGGCCCGACCCCGAGGCGCGGGCGCGGAGCGGCCAGCTCAGCCGGAAGGCGACGCCGACGCGACCCCGTCCACCACCGCCCCGGCGACGGATCGGCCCGCGAACTTTTCCCGGAGGGCGCGGCAGACGGGCTCGGGGGCGTAGCGGCTCACGTCGCCCCCGTGGCTGGCGATTTCGCGCACGAGCGACGCGGTGATGTGGCCCCACACGGGGGCCGTGGGCAGAAACAGCGTTTCGATTTCGGGCACCATGTCGGCGTTCGCCTGGGCGATCTGAAGCTCGTATTCGAAGTCCATCGCGTGACGTAGCCCTCGGATCAGCACGCGCGCGCCCACCCGCTGGCAGTAGTGGATGAGCAACCCCTCGAAGGCATCGACCTCGACGGGGCCGAGGGGGGCGGCCGTTTCTCGGAGCAGCGCCAGCCGCTCTTCGGTCGAAAAGAGCGGCTTCCGGGTGGGGTGGATCCCGATCCCGACCACCACGCGATCGAACAACCGACAGGCACGGGCGAGGACGTCCAAGTGGCCGTTGGTCACGGGGTCGAAACTGCCCGCGTACACCGCGACCGTGGCGGCGCTCACGGTGTGGCTCCTGCGGGGGAGGGGGCCTCGGAGGGCGGAGGGACCATCGAGCCCGGCGTGAGCGCGGGCGTGTCTCCCGCCCCCGGCACGAGCACACCGTTCGACGGAACGCCGGGCAACCCGGTCGGTGGTCTGGCCGCCGGAGGCCCGGTCGGCGGCGCGGCGCCCCCGGGAGACGAAGGCGCGCCTCCCCCCAAGGCCGATGGCGCGAGCTGCTCGACCCAGAGGATGCGACCGCGATCGCTGAAGGTGAGGCGGAAGTTGGAGAGCAGGGCCGCTCCGATCGCGCCGTCGATGTCGACGTCGAGCGCGCGCTCGGTCGACCCGATCGACGTGCCCAGGATCGCGGGTAGCTTGGGCATCCGAAACGAGCCGAATTGCATGAGCGGGATGTTGCCCACCTTGAGCGGCGTCGCGCCGCCCACCGACTCGAGCTTGTCGACGGTGAGCCCGACCTTCTTCCACCCCGCCTCGTCGAGCGCCACGGCGTGCGCCATCGAGCTGTCGACGAAGAGCGACGCCGGTTCGCTGGCGTCGTCCCCGAGCGCCCCGCCGAGGACCATGCCGCCCCCGCTGAGGTAGAAGACGTCGACCTTGCTCGCGACCGGTGGCGGCGGAGGCACGAAGTCGCGCGCCACGAATTGTCGACCCGCGTGGTCCAACGTCACGTTCAAATGGCGGAGCAGGTTCGCGCCCAGAAGCGCCTTGATGGGGGCGCCGAGGCGCAGCGAAATTTCGGACAAGTCTTCGGTGAGGGCGGGGACGTCGCGCACCTCGAGACGCTTGCCGAAGCGCAAAGAGACCCAGCTCGGCTCGGACCGCGTCGTCGCGTCGAGCATCACCTCGGCGTTGCCGGTGGCGACGACCGCGAGCCCCTTGTCGCCGTCGATTTCGAGCGGGACCACGAACAGAGGAGCTCCGGCAACCTTCGCCATTTGGACCGACTCGAGGCGCCCCTCGGTCGTCGTCACGTCGAACGGCTTTCGGCCCGCGCCCCGCGCCGCGAGCTTGTTGATCTGCCGCGCCCACGCATCGTCGACATCGGGGTTGTCGAGGAGCTCATCCAGCGACTTCGCGGTCTGCTCGATCTCGCCCTGGTACCAGTAGGCGCGCGCGCGGATTCGAAGGGCTTGCGCGCCACCCACGCCTTCGAGCAGACGAAGCGCTTCGTCGAGTTCGAGGCGGGCGAGGGCGATGCGGGCGGCGAGCACTTTGACCCCGTCGTCGTCGGGCACGATGTCGAGGGCTTTACGCACCGACGCGTGCGCCGCATCGACCGACGCCGCCCGGTATTCGCGGGTGGCCCGCTCGAACCACTTCTGCGCCTTGGGCGACCGCACCGTTTGGGGTGTCGTGACGACGGTAGGACAGCCGGCGAGCAGTCCTACGCTCAGCGCGAGGACCCCGAGCGCCCCCCGCGCCCGCCATCGGCGATGGTGGTGCCTACCGCCGGGGTGAGGAATCATCGACTTCGGGGCCTGCGGCGGGTCGGCGGAGCTCATCGTCGGGGTCAGCGGATGTGGAAGGGTGGCGCCGGAGCTCGAGAATTCGGTCCACGCGGAGTTCTCGCCGCCCGCGGCTGGGTTGCAGATAGCCGAGAACCACAGGTGGGTCGAGGTCCGACCGAAGCGCCGTGGGCTGGAACACGAGATCGCGCGCGGTGCGACGTTGCGTCGACCGGTAGCGCACCCACACCGGCGTTTGCTCGGCGAGGGCGACCTCGAGACCTCGCATCACCTCGGGGGTCACGGCGCGCGCCCCCACGCCGGCACGCCATACGTCGCGCAGAAGGGGCCGCCCCCGCGACCGGGGCCACGTCTCCAAAAAGCGCGCGAGCAGGATTCGATGCAGCCGCCGCGTGGTCGCGACGTCGTTGTCGGCGCGATGAGGCTGGAGGTGGTCGATGGCGAAGTGCGTGGCCAGGGCGCTGAGACTGTAGCGGGGTGCGTTTACGAGTCGGCGCGCGAGCGCGAGCGTGTCGAGGTAGTGATCACACGTCCACGTGCGTTTGGCCCGGGCGAACTCGCGCTTCAAAAAGCCCACATCCCACTTCGCCCCGTGCGCCACGATGCACGTCCCGTGCAGCAGCGGGAGCACCTCGGGGACGAGGTCGGAGAAAAAAGGCATACCCTCGACGTCCGCGTCGCGGATCCCGTGAAATCGCGTGGAGCGGCCAAGCGGGACCCCTGGCGCGACGATGCGGCAGAGCCGGCCCTCGTCGCGCGCTCCGACGACGCGTTCGATGCAAATCTGAACGACGCGATCACGGTCGAGGTCGAGGCCGGTCAGTTCGAGGTCGACGAAGACGAGGGGGGCCTCGTCGAAGGGAAGATCCCACGGAGGGCCAGCCGGAGGTTCTGCTCTCGCCATGCACGCGCCCCGTCCGTCGGAATGGACATGGTAGCAGCGTACGGCGACATCTCAGCGTCGTGTCGTCGCTCGGGTCGGGAAATCGCCCTGCACGTGGCACCAACCGGTGTAGACCTTGGAGGTGGTTCGATGCTTCGTCGCCGCGGTCGTCGTAGGGTCGGCTGTGCTCGCGTGCAGTGCGACGTCTTCGGGCGTTCTGTCGCACGAGGGAACGGTAGAGGATGAAGCGACGCCCTCGGACGGTGGTCCATCCGCACGCACGCGACCGACCCCATCCGGCACCACCGCTTTCGCCGCGCGTCCCCGACCCTCGGCAACCACCGGGCCCGAAACCACCGCGTCAGATGACCCGGCGGCGCTTGCGCGGGTCGTCGCGTGCGACGAACCGAAGGTGCAACTGGTGGCCCCGCCCCCGTCCGACGGCGTGGTCTTCAACAACGCCCAGACCGATCCAGACGCCGACTACATCGACCGGCTCCGCCGCCTGGTCGCCCGGGTCCGTGACGACGTTGGCTTTCGTTGCTGCCTCGACGACTGGCTACGAGACGAAGAGCTGGCTGCCCCCGCCCTCAGCATGAACATCGTGATCGAACCGGACGGGGCGGCCGGCGCGGTCCGCGTCGTCCTGACGGAATCCCCCACGACGTCGACGGAACTCACGTCCACCCCGAGACGGCGACGCCTCGAAGCGTGTTTCGCGCACGCCGCGCGGCGCATGCCCTTTCCTCCGTCACCCACCGGCAAGCCGACGATGCTCGATTATCCCTTCGAGGTCAGACCGCCGACGCACGACGCCCCCACGGCTCAAGCGCGCCGTCCGGGCGTTTCCGAAGGGCCGAACCCAGCGGGAGCGGACCCGCGGGACGAAGAGCGTACCGAGACGACGAGGGACCCCAGGTAAGTGGGTGCTCATCGGTCCGTTACCGTCACGATCCCAGCGTTTCCTCTGCGGTGCCTGCTCACGAATGGGTTTTCACTCCGCGGGTGCCCCTCGAGGCAGCCTTTGGCTTCCCAGCGTAGCGAACCGACGAGCTAGCCCGAGGTGTCGGGGCAGGTCCGGTCATTCGTCGTCGTCGCCGTAGGGACCAAAGTTCGGCGGCAACGGAGGAAGCTGCGGCTGCGTCCGGCTGGCACCGCGCACAGCCTTCGGTTGCGCCGCGGCCTTGGGTCGACCGGTCGCTTTCGCTCCGCTCGGCTCACCCTTCGGTGTTTTCGTTGCCGCCGCCGTCGCGCGTGTCCCCGGCTTGCGGGCGGATGGGGCCTTCGTCGGGGGCTGCTTTTTCTTCGCGTCGGGCTTTCGAGGCGCCACCTTCTCGCCGGGCGGGCTCTTTTTGGCCGGAGCCCTCTTGGCCGGAGCCTTTTTGGCGGGGCCCTTTCGAGTCTGGCGCTTGCTCGTCGTGCGCTTTTTCGAAACGCCCTTCGTCGCGGCGCGCTTTTTTGCCGAGGTCTTCTTCGCGGCAGCCTTCTTCGCGGCACCCCACTTCGAGCTGGACTTCTTTGCGGTGGTCCGTTTCGCGGCGGAGCTTTTCGCCGGGCCGCGGCCGCCCTTCGACGTCTTACCGCGGACCGGCGTGGCCGAACCTTGACCTATTTTTTTTTACTCGCGCGCTTCTTCGCGACCGTCTTCCGCTTGGCGACGGCCTTCTTCTTGGGCGCAGCCTTCTTCTTGGGCGCCGCCTTCTTGCGCGGAGCTGCCTTCTTCTTGGGCGCCGCCTTCTTGCGCGGAGCTGCCTTCTTCTTGGGCGCCGCCTTCTTCTTGGGGGCCGCCTTCTTCTTCGGGGCAGCCTTCTTCTTGGGGGCCGCCTTCTTCTTCGGGGCGGCCTTCTTCTTGGGGGCCGCTTTTTTCTTCGCGGCGGTCTTTCTCACAGTTTTCTTTGCGGCCATCGTGGACCTCCTGTTGGCGACCCCACGCATGACGCAGGGCAACAGACGTTGCACGACACATATTGCCATCTATGGCAGTGCGTCAAGAACTAAAATTCAACAACCTACGCGACGGACAAAATCGAGCCCTGCCCTCCACGCGCTAACGAGAGCGCTGAACGGTGGGTTTCAAGCTCGCGCGGCGGGAGCAGCGGCGCAGGGCCGGCTTGAGCTTTCGTCGGCGGGGCACTACGACTCGGAGCCGGTGACTCCCGCGATCGACAGGCGCGCGCCATCCGACCGCCGACGGACGGCCCCGGGGGGGCCGGTCCGCAGCCCCTCGTGGACCGCGATGCTCTTCGGGGCGATGGCGGGTCGGCGGGTGGTGCGCCTCTTGGCGTTCGCGCTCTTGGCCAGTTTTGCGGCGGGCTGTGGCTACTCCGAGGATGAGATGCGGGCGAAGACCCGTGAGATCGAGTCCCTGCAGAAGCAGCTCGATGCGGAGGAAGCGCGCAACAAGCAGTTTCAGCGCGAGCTGGATGAATCTCGGGCCAAAGAGGAGCAGCTCAAGGAGCAACTCGCGGCAGCGGGTGTCAACGTCGAGAACCTCCGCAAGGACATGGAGGAGCAAGCTCGGGCGCTCGCCGAATACAAGAAGCGCGCCCAGCAACTGGAGGAGATCAAGCAACGGTTCGAACTCCTCCGCGCCAAGCTGCAATCTCTGACCAAGCTCGGTCTCAAGGTGGTCGTCCGAAACAACCGGATGGTGATCCAGTTGCCGGGCGACGTCTTGTTCGACTCGGGACGAGAGACCCTGCGGGAGGAGGGCGAGAATATCTTGGTTCAAGTCGCTTCGGTCGTGCGGAAAGACGCTTCGCTGCGCGAGCGCAACTTTCAGGTCGCCGGGCACACCGACGACAAGCCCTACGTCGGGGTGTTCAAGGACAATTGGGGCCTGAGCGTGATGCGGGCCCGTGAGGTGCTCAAGTACCTGGTCAAGCCCACCGACCAAGAAGGCGGGGGGCTGTCGACCGACCACTGGAGTGCCTCGGGGTACGGCGACACGGACCCGATCGCCGACAACGACACCCCCGAGGGGCGGCAGCAGAACCGGAGATGTGAGCTGGTCGTTCTCCCCGCCCTCGAAGAAATGCTCGATCTCAACTCGCTCACCCAGTGAGCCGACGCGGCGAGCTGACGAGGGGTAAGCTGACGAGGGGAAGAACATGAGCGCAGGCGGCGTCGCGCCTACCCGAATCGATGGCAACCGCCGAGGACGGCGGGTCGCGGCCATCGACATCGGCACCAACTCCGTTCTCTTGCTCGTCGCCGAAGCGCGCGACGGCGACGTGGCGGCGCTCGAAGAGCGCGCTGAGATCACGAGGCTCGGAAAAGACGTCGATGCGGACGGGAACTTGAGTTCCGACGCCATCGCGCGAACGGTAGAGGTGCTGAGGGAATACGCCGCCCGGGCCGAGGCGTGGGGCGCCACGGAGATCGCCGCGGTGGCGACGAGCGCGGCGCGCGACGCGGGCAACGGCGCCGACTTCCTCGCGAGAGCCGAAGGCGCGCTCGGGACCCGGCCCGACATCGTCAGCGGGCTTCGCGAGGCGCACCTGACCTACGCGGGGGCGACCATGGGTCTCGAGACGAGGAGGGCGCGGCACGCGGTGTTCGACGTAGGGGGGGGCTCGACCGAAATCATCGTCGACCATGGCCAAGGGCTGGAAGCCACCAGCTTGGACATCGGCGCCGTGCGCCTCACCGAGCGCTTCATCCGAGATGACGACCCCCCAACCGAGGCCGCCTTGCGCGAGCTCGACGCATACGTGGCGACGGCGCTTGGGAACCCAGACGTCCCCGATATCCGTAGCCTCGAGCTGGTCGGGGTCGCAGGGACGGTGACCACCCTCGCCGCGATCGCGGCGGGATTGGCGCCGTACCGGCCCGGCGCGCTGCACGGGACCCGCCTGAAGACCGAGGCGGTCCGCGGCATCGTGTCGGATCTCGCCCAAAAGTCCGTCGAAGCGCGGAAGAGCGTCCCCGGCTTGGCGCCCGGACGCGCCGACGTGATCGTCGCCGGGGGGCGCATCGTGCACGCCCTGTGCGCGCACGCCGGCGCGGCCGCGCTCACGGTCTCCGAACGAGGCGTGCGCTGGGGTCTCGCCCAGGAGCGGCTCCAGTCGGCGGCCGGCGGTTAACCGCATCGCGCCATGGACGGGCAAGAACCTTGACAGGTTGAGCCTCTTTCACTAGGGTTCGGCGCGCCTGGCGCGAAAAGCATCTCCTTGGCCGTTCGTGAATCTCGTGGGGATTCCGGTCGCGGCCGGGTGAAGGCGGTCAGACTTTGGGTCGGCCGTGTTTCATCGGAGGCATCTCATCGAGACTCGCGTCTGGATGAGCCGGGATGGACCATGCAGGAACACCCTCAGCCAGCTCCAGACCACTCGATGGGCGACGTCAGGTAACGAACGGAACCCCTGAAAGAGACCCGCAACCGGCGGCGTTTCCGGAGGGTTCAAGCGGTTGCCGCGCAGATTCGCGCGGGGACCCGCCCGTGGGCCTACGAGGCACCGGGCTTCATCAAGGAGAGTAAGCACCATGAAGGCAAAATCGGAGACCGCATTCCAGGTCGGCGACAAGGCGGTTTACCCCGCGCAAGGCGTGGCGGAGGTCGTGGGCATCGAAGAGAAGGACATCGCCGGGAACCGGCAGAGTTTCTACGTCCTTCGAATCCTCAAGGGCGCCGACGACGACAAAAAGGCCAACAAGATAATGGTGCCGGTCAAGAAGGCCGACGAGGTCGGCCTGCGACAGCTCGTGTCCGAGCAGGAGATTCAGGAGATCTTCGACATCCTGCGCGAGCGAACGATCGCGTTCGACAATCAAACGTGGAACCGCCGGTACCGCGGCTTCATGGATAAGATCAAGACGGGCTCCATCTACGACGTCGCGGAGGTGCTTCGCGACCTCTACCGGCTGAAGACCGACAAGCAGCTTTCTTTCGGGGAGCGTCGTATGCTGGACAACGCCCGCACGCTCATCGTGAAAGAGATCGCTATCGCGCGAGAGCAGACCGAGGAAGACGTGAAGGCCGAGATCGAGGCGATCTTCTTCACGAACTGAGCGCTCGCGGAGCCGGAGTCCGAGCCGAAGTCCCGGCGCTACCGGCGAAGATGAGAAGCACGCACGTGGAGGGCGGAGCCGGGTCCCGGTCTCGCCCTCTCGTCATTTTGGTCGCAGCGGACCATGAGCACCCTTTAGAACCGTTGACCATTCATCGACGCGACCTGATCTTGACGAGTCTTTCCCTCGGCGTGGGGTCGACTTGGGGTTGTGGGGAGGGCGAGACCCGTCGCACCCCGGCCGAGGTCGTTCGAGACTTCGTCGAGCGCGTGCAGGGTTTCGACGGAAGACCATCGGAAGCGGACGCCATCTACGAAGCCCTGAGCGAGCGAGCCCGCGACAACCTCGCCGCCCGCGCGGAGCGCTACGGCGCGGCGAGCGGGAAGCAGATCGCCGCCTCCGCGATGCTGGTCCCGGGATGGGTCGCCTTCAGATTCGTACCCCGAACGTACACGGCACAGGTCGTGGGTCGGTTTGCCTCGGTGGCGTGTTCCGGCGTTCGCGCTTCAGAGCGGGCCGAGATCCCGTGCGTACGAGAGGATGACCAGTGGAAGGTCGACCTCGCCCTCCCGGACCTTCCGCCCGCCGTCGAGCGACCGGCAACGCCCCGCTGAAGCTCGAGAAAGGACGAAACAACCTTGGTCGAGCTCGCCTTCGATCGGGGAACGATTCCCCTCGCCGTCCCCGCCGAGCTCGTGCCCCACTCCGTGGCCTCTCCTCCCATCGACCAACCGATGGCGACCCTCATCGAGGGGGACAACCTGAGTGCGTTGGAGGCTTTGGTGGAAGAAGGGCGACGCTTCGAGCTCATCTATCTCGACCCTCCATTCTTCACTCAAAGAATACATCATCCAAAAAAAAGAGCGCGGCGCCGCGACGGCGCGGTGGTGCCAGATAAATCCACCGCGTTCGACGACCGATGGGCCTCCCTCGATGCCTATCTGGGTCACCTTTGGGCCCGTCTCGAGCGCATTCGAGCGTTGCTCAGCGAAGACGGCTCGGTGGTCCTTCACGTCGACCCGACCACGAGCCACTACCTCAAAGTCGTCTGCGATACCCTGTTCGGACGGGGCGCGTTCGCGAGCGAAATCATCTGGCGCTACCGAAGGTGGCCCGCGAAAACGAGGAACTTCCAGCGCGTTCATGACGTGCTCTTGCGGTACGTGCGCGATCCCCGGGTCACGCCTCGATTTCGTCAGCTCTACGAACCGCTGGCCCCCTCGACGCTTGCGACCTGGGGCAACGCCAAGCAGCGCGCGGTGGTCGACGCCGAAGGGCGACGTCGCCGCTCTTCGAAGACCGACGATGCGTCACCGGGGACCCCCATGGGGGATGTGTGGGACATCGGCGTGGTGGCTCCGGTGGCCAGGGAACGCACCGGGTATCCGACCCAGAAGCCCGAGGCGCTGTTGCGGCGCATCGTGACCGCCTTGAGTCGTGAGGGCGATGCCGTCCTCGACCCCTACGTCGGCAGCGGCACCACGCTCGCGGTCACGGCGGCGCTGGGGCGTACGGGGGTGGGCATCGACAAGAGCCCCGAAGCGATCGCGGTGACGCGCGAGCGTCTCCGTGAGGCCGGCATCCACGTGGCCGAGCCCCGCCTCGTGGTCAGGCCGAGCCCCAAATAGGTAGGTGGGGATGCCCCGCCCCGGCGCGCGTCGAGGTGTAGCGGACCCTTTAGAACGCACTTACACCCTCGACCACAACCGTTGATGGTGTCGCGACCCTCGCCGACAAGTCGGCGAGGGCGAGCATCGCTCCTCAGAGGCGTTTCTATTGCCTCGGGGGTGCCCTATTATTTGCGCCGGTCAAATCTACCGATTTGACCGACAGTGTAGGAAGTAGCCGCATGGTGAAGGAGAACCTTCCCCGGCTTCGCGCCGGCCGTCTGGCGTCCCCCCCGCGCGTGGTGTTGGTGGCGCCGGAGATCCCCCAGAACACCGGCAACATCGGGCGCACCACCGCGGCGCTGCAGTGCCCGCTTCACCTCGTCGAGCCGCTCGGCTTCCGCACGGACGAGAAAGCGGTGCGGCGCGCCGGCCTCGACTACTGGCCGCTCGTCGAGATGCACCGCCATCCCGACTTTCGGGACTTTCGGCGGGCCCACCCGGGCGCCCGGGTGCTCCTTTTTTCCGCGGTAGGCCATCGGTCCGTCTTCGACGCCGACTTCCGAGCCGGTGATGCCCTCGTCTTCGGGTGCGAAAGCGTGGGCCTACCGCCGTCACTGCTCGATGGGCATCGTGAGACGACGTTCGCCTTGCCGACGGTGGGCGAGGTCCGGTCGCTCAATTTGGCCAATGCGGTGGCCGTGGTTCTCTTCGAGGCGTACCGGCAACTGGGTGCGTTTTCCCCCGCTCGGCTCCGACATGAGCGCCCGTAGCGGCTCAACTTTGGGGATGGTGACCCGGAAGGGCCTGTACTAGCGTGCGGCCCCTCATGCGACGAGGGGTCAGGGCCATCGCGAGCGCGGGAGCGACGGGATTTTCGCTCCTCGTCGTCGTCGCCGCCCCCCGCGTCGCATCCGCCGACAGCATGGACCCGGCGCTCGCGCGCCTCACCCTCGACGACAACTGCCGCACCGGCTCGAGCGCGGACGGCACCGGCCAATTCTCCAATCCAGCGTCAGGCTTCAACCGCTGCCGTTTGAACCACGCGGCGTTCGCCAAACTCGTCGCTCAGCTGGGTACCGCCATCGCGCCCCTTCCCACGTACTCGGCCCGAACCACCGGCTTCGGAGGGTACCGCTTCGGCGTGCTCGGTCAGTACACCACCATCGACAGTGGCGCCCACTACTGGCGAGAGGGCACCCAGGGCCCGCGCGACGAGAGCACGGGTCAGGATTCCGTCCGCAACGACGACCCCGACAGCATCCTGCAGAACTACCAAGTGTTTCTCGCCAAGGGGTTCCCCTTCGGCCTCGAGCTCGGGGCCGGTTTTGGCTACCTGGTGAACACGCAAATCGTGTCCGCGGGCGGCGACGTACGCCTCTCGCTGTTCGAAGGGTTTCGCTCCTCCATCCCCGGGTACTTCCCCGACGTCGGCGTGGGTGGTTCGGTGCGGACGATCACGGGGAGCAGCGAGCTCAAGCTGACCGTGGCCTCCTTCGATGCCCAGCTCTCCAAGCCGATACCCATCGCGGGCACCGTCGTGTTGCAACCCCGCGTCGGATATCAGTTCCTCTTCATGTTCGGCGACTCGGGCCTCGTCGATCTCACGCCCAACACCGACCCGAACGCCCTCTGCGGCTACCAAGGGGACAACAATCCGGCGACGCCCGACCCCGACAAGGGCGGCGTCTTCGACGGGCAGCCCGTGTGCTCCGGCTCGAGCGCGGACTTCAACAACAACGTCGTGTTCGACCGCGTGCGCCTCGCTCGGCATCGCATCAATTTTGGGTCCACCCTCCGCTATCAGATGCTTCAGTTCGGCTTTCACGTGGCGACCGACGTCGTACGTCCCGGGGCGGTCAATGACGGCGACACCGTCGTCGAAGACGCGCTCGATCCCGACGACCCGAGTGGCAACACGACGTTTCGGCTCAACAAACTCGAGGACGATCCACGAACCGAAGGAGACGACGCGGTGAAGAACCAATGGACCTTCGGCTTCGAGGTCGGCGCCGCGTTCTGATCGTCTCTACCGATGGTCATCGGTACCCCGCTCAACTGCCCCGCTCAACTGGGGAGGGTGTACCCGGCTTTGCGTACGAGCGTGCGAAACACGAGATCCTCGGCCCGGGCCCGCAACAGGTGCTCGACGAATCGTTTGCGGTCCCGCTCTACGCCGGCGAGAAATCCGCGCTCGCAGTTCTCGAGGACGAGCACGAGATGCGGGTGCATGCCCACGACCTCGTCGGGAACGTGCATCGCCTGACCGGCCTCGGTGCGCGCGGCCGCGACGCCGTGCACCATGCGAAGCAGTTCGGGGTCGTGAAAACGGGGCATGGCCATGGTTCGGTCGGCCTTCGAACCTTCGAGCAAGAGCGAAGCTCGGTTCAGATAACTCCCTCCCCACGCCGGGCCGGCGACGAGAGAGGCAGCGGCCGCGGCTACCGCGGACGTGAGGAAGGAGCGTCGGGCGAACATCGTCTCCATGGAGGCCCGGCTACCGTGGACACGCGCAGACGTCGACGGACGCGAGCCCCCATCCTCTCAGGGGGCCAGTCTCGAGCGGGGCGCGTCGAGGGGTAGCGAACCCATGGGAACGTAATTTAGTGCAGCGTCTCCCCGAGGGGTCGCACCTGGCGTGAAGGCATGTCGTCGACCTTTCCCCCGAACGACAGGGCAAACCCCAGCGCGAGCACCGCGAGCCCCCCGGTCGCGTAGAGCCCCCAGCCCCACGTCACGGAAATGGGGATGAGCGGGTGGGTCGGAACAGCCGCCACGAGACGCACCACCACCGTGAGCAACACCATGGCCACGAGAAAGGACACCGCCACCCGAGCCCCCCGCATCTGGCGAATGGTCCGTCGGGACGCGACGAGGGGTACCATCACGGCCCAGGCCACCCCCGCCGCCCACAACCACGGCAGCGCGACCGCGAAACGAAATCCGGACCACGTGCGGATCTCCGGGGCCGTCTCGTGCAGCCAGGGGGCAAAGAACACCCCGATGCCGACCAAGCCGAGCAGAAGGAGAGGGCCTCGGCCCCGACCCGCAAACCCCCAAGGAAGGAGTTCGTCCTCCGGCGGGACCGCATCCTCGCGCGGATCGACCCACGCCGCATCGTACGAAGGGGGCAGCTCGGCGAGCGGCCGCACGGCGATATCGCAATGCGGACACGAGGTCACCTCTCCCCGCGCGAACATCTCACGACAAAAAGGACAGGCGTAGAGGTCCGACACCGGTGACGACGCTAGCACAAGGTCATCGACGTCCTTGCCGCGCGTTGGTGCTGTCGTTATCTCGAAAATCAGCTCGGGAGACCGGAAGTTCGCAGGAAAGAACGGCGAAGCTCATGCCTGAATCCACGTCCGAGACGCCTCCTCCCCCCGAAGACCCCGACCTCGCGCTTTGCGGGCGACTGGGCCTCGACCCGCCTCCCGCGCGGCTGTCCGAGGCGCTGACCCATCCCTCATGGGCGAACGAGAACCCGGGCGAGCCCGACAATCAGAGGCTCGAGTTTCTCGGGGACTCCGTGCTCGGGCTTTGCGTCTCGGAGATGCTCATGGCCGCCTTTAGCGACGTCGACGAAGGCGGGCTCACCGTCATGCGTGCGGCCCTCGTCAACGCGACCGCCCTTTCGAGCGCCGCCGCGCGTCTCGACATCGCGCCGGCGCTCCGCCTCGGGCGGGGCGCGGAGGCAGCGGGCGAGCGCCACCGACCGAACGTGCTCGCGGATGCGACCGAAGCCATCATCGGAGCCGTGTACCTCGAGGGCGGTATGCCGGCGGCCCGGCCGCTGAGTCGACGTGTCGTCGGCGAAGACTTCGACCGCCTCGTCGCGCGGGGTGGCATCGAGCGGGATGCGAAGAGCCGCCTTCAAGAGCGGCTGCAGGCGGATGGCCTCGCTCCCCCCGGCTACGTCGTCGTCGATGAGCACGGGCCGCCTCACGCGCGCACTTTTTCCGTCGAGGCGACGCTGCCGGGGGGCACCCGCCATCGCGGGGAGGGCCGGTCGAAAAAGGCCGCCGAGCAGGCCGCGGCCCGGGTCGCCCTGCAACACCTCGAACCGCGTGACGATGGCTCGCGCGGGTGAGCTGAGCCTCCGGACCGCCGCTCACGCCCGGCGGTGGTCGGGCTGTCGTGCCCGTCGGACCGGTCAGCGGAGGTTGCCGGGTGGTCCCTCGGGAGCAACGGGTGCGTCCGGCACGCGTGTCGCCCGCAGGCTGCCCGGACGCTCGGCCGCCGCGAGATCCCCCTCGGGGTCGATCTCGATGACGTCGACGCGTTCGGGATGGTGGTTGCGAAGATGTTGCGCGCGAAGGCGGGCCACGAGGCCCGATGCGACTTCCTTCACCTTCTGCTGACTGAGCAGGCCCCGGATCGTCTTTCGCTCTTGTTCGAGCGTACGCTCCGGCGTCGTCACGCTCCCCCTCCGCTGAAGGACGAGCCAATCCTCGCCGATTTGAACGGGCGTGGAGAGCACCTCGCCGTCACCGACGTCGACGAGCGCGGTGTACACCTCAGGCGGAAAGGCGACGTCTCGGTGCGGGGTGCTTCCGTCCGGGCGCACGAACCCGAGGTCCCCACGTCGCATGGCCGTGCCCTTGTCGAGCGACTTGGCGCGGGCCAGTTTGCTCCATCCCTCGACCGGGTCGGAGGCGTAGCCGGGGTCGGTCTGGATTTGGGCGAGGATCGCGTCTGCTTCCGCCTTCGTGCCGACCACGATTTGCCACACCCGAATTCTGAGCTCGGCCCGATACCGTGCGCGATTCGCCCGATAGTAGGCTTCGATTTCCTCGTCGGTGACGGATGCCTCGGCGGCGCTGGCGCGGGCATCCTGGAGCAACGCGGAGGCGTAGATGCTCCGGGTCCGCTCGGCGACGTCCTTGCGTCGGTCGAGGCCGTCGGCACGGGCTCCGAGTTCGGCCAGAAGGTCCTCGACCACATTTTCAGTGACGACCCTCGCCACCTCGGCCGGCGGCCCCATCCGCTTCAATTGGTACGGCGGAATGCTCTCGATGATCTGCTCGACCTCGGCGGCCCTCACCGTGGCGGTACCGACCGTGGCGACCGCTTCACCGGACCGGACGGCCGCCTTGTTCTCGGGCGTGGTGGCAGCCGCGGGCCCAGCCTTCAGAGGCCCAGCCGCCGAAGACCCAGCCTTTGGAGGCCCAGCCTTTGGAGGCCCAGCCTTTGGAGACCCAGCCTTTGGAGGCACAGCGCCGGGCTTGGGAAAGGTGAGGTCAGCCCGCGCGGCCCCGGACAATACCGAGGCCGTCAGGGTCACCCCGGTCGCGAGGGCGCACAACGCGTACCGCTTCTCGCGAGCCCAGCCCCACCCCGCCTGCCAGCCCAGCCTGCCCCAAGAAGCCGACCCGCGGCGACGACCCGATCGGTCCATGAGCGCGTTGATAGCACCCCCTATCCGCTTTCGCGCGAGGATTTGCTCCGCGTCGCGCGAAGCTGGGCCAGCTGGCCTGCCGCCCCGTCGTGCTCCGCGTCGAGCGTCAATACGTGTTCGAAGTCCGCTCGCGCCCCCTCGGGCTCGTTCTGCCGCGCGCGCAAAACACCGCGGTAGTACCTCGCGCTGACGTGCTCGGGATGGTCGCGCAACACCCGGTCGAGATGGCTCAGCAGCCGCGCGAGTGGCGCCGAGGGCATGTTCGCCCGAACCCAGGCCGCCGTGGCCGCGTAGTCGGGATGGTCTGGCGCCTCCTGACAGGCGAGCCGCGCGAGCCGGAGGGCTTCGGTCAGCTTCTCCTCGGCAAAGGCCACCAACGCCCGTTCGTGGAGGGCGGTCGAGCGGGCCGACGGAGCATCGAAACGGCCCTTGGTCCGCTTGGCCTTCGACCCGACCTTGGCTGCGGTCCGCTCGCCGCTCGACGGCGGGGCCACCGCGCGCTCCGGCTTGCCGGTCGGGATCTCGGCATGGTCATCGTCGTCTGCCGCGACCCCGGCCGCGGAGCCAGCCGGAGCCTCGGGGTTCGCGCCAGGCGCGACGATCGGCGCGGGGGGCCCGGAAGATGACCCGCCGGAAGATGACCCAGGAGCTGAGGAGGCGGAGGCCGCCTCCGCGAGGTCCGCGGACGGGGGTGTCGCCTTTGCGGCCTGCGCGGCGTCTTTTGTCCCTGCCGGCGCACTATCGGCCGTGGCCGAAACCAACGTTTCACTGAGGTGGGCCATCGCATCACGTCCTCCGCGACCGCGCCTTACCTCACCGAGCGCATCGGCTCGACGTTTCGGATCGATGATCGTCTCGAAGGCCTCGACCAGCGCGCCATGGATCTTTCCCATGTCCTCGCGAAGACCCTCATGTTCGTCGGTGGACGTGTCGGGATGCCAACGCTTGCTCAGGCGGTCGAGCGCCGCCCACGCCATCTCGGTGATTTCGTCCTCGCTCTTGCCTTCGAGAGACGCGGGGTCGAGTCCGAGGTGTTCGAACGGTGTTTCCCGGGGGAGGCGGCGCAATCTCGCCCGGACATCACGCTGGAGCTGGGCGTGAAAATCGATGGCCGGCTCCGTGCTCGCCGTGGCTACGGCATCGACATCGGACGGCGGCCGCGCCGGTCGCGCGCCCCGGGTTCGATGCTCTCCGGTGCCGGGGAGGTCGGGCGCCGCCGCTCGCGCGCGCGCCACCCGCCGCAGCTTGATCTTGGCCACCCGCCGAGGCTTCTTCCCGGCCCCTGGACCCGACGCCCGCGCCTCAGACGGCTCCGTGTCCGAACCCGCGGCATCGGATGAAGGAGTGTCGCCGCTCTCAGACGGCCTATCGGCCGTCTCCAGTGTTCGGGCCTCGGGTGCTCCCTCTTCGCCTCTGCTCACCGCGGCCGGCGCTACGGCTCCGTCCCTCCGTCCGGACGACGCGGCCGACGGAGGTACCGACCCTTCGGAAGACGTCGTCTCGTCGAACATCGAAGCGTCCGACTCTTCGATCTGCGTACCACTCAGGGTGGCGCTGCCCCCCGCCGGGGCGAAGTCGAGATGACGCGTGATGGCGAGGACGTAAACGATGGTGCGTAGAATCTTCTCTGGCGCGAGCCCTCGCTCGACCAGGTCGCGAAGCCCGTTGCGCTCGTCGCGAATCACCCGCACGAGACGCCGAGCGTCACCGGTGAACCCGAAGCGCTTCAGATTCACGTCACTCCTCACCGTGAACGTCGAGGCGCCGATTCGTTCGAGGGTATGCTCGCGCCAGCCTCCCATTTCGTCGTGCTGACTCAAGCCGGCCCACAACACCCGAAGGGTATCGATCCGGACGCCCGGCGGCATTCCCTCGAAGGGGGTCCGGTTCGGTTCGAACGTCCACACGACGGATGGGGGAAACGTGAAGCAGCGCACCAAACGCTTCAGGAGCTGAAGCACCAGGGCTCGCTGGAGCGTCTTTTCGTCGATGAGCTTGGCTTCGATAAGGGCGGCCCCGAGCCGTCCCTCGCGGGCGAGGGCCGCTTCGAGCTCGTTGGCCATGATCACGCCCGCTTCCACCACCACCTCGCCCAGCCGGGCAAACCCGTCGGGCACCAAGACCCGACACACGAGCCCCCGGTCGAGCTCGAGCAGGTGAGGGTCACCGTCATCGTCGGGCTGGATCCGCACGATTCCCGACCAACGCTTGTCGAGGGCCCGGATCAGCAACAGCGCGAAGGAGATCTGCTCGAAGCTTCCGCGTTCGGCGCTGGGGGATGGATCCGCCACCAGCGAAGCCTACCACGGGCCCGGCGTCAGGACCTGAGGAGCGAAGCTTGCCCTCGCGGCCTTGCCGTCGGCGCTCTTGGGCGCTCTTTGACGTTGTCGGTGCGCATCGCGACACCATCAACGGTTGTGGTCGCGGGTGTATTGTGAGGGGCATGCCGAGTGGACACATCCTCGTCGTCGACGACGAGATCGCCATCCTCTCCTCCCTCAAGACCGCGCTGTCCCTGGAGGGCTATCGCGTCGACGTCGCCGACCGCGTCGCCTCGGGATGGGATCGCATCCGGCGCGGGAGCTACGACCTCGCCCTCTTCGACGTCGCCCTCCCGGATGGAGACGGGGTGTCGCTGCTCGAACGCACCCGCCGCGAAGGCCACGACATGCCGGTGATCATGATGAGCGGACACGCCACGATCGACGCCGCCATTCGCGCCACCCGCCTCGGCGCGTCCGACTTTCTGGAAAAGCCTCTGTCGACCGATCGACTTCTCGTCATCATCGACAATGCGCTCCGTTTGGTCCGCGCGGAGGCGGAAGCCGAGGAGCTCCGCACCAGGACGGGGGTCGGCTCCGAACTCTTGGGGTCGAGCCCGGCCATGCAGCGACTCAAGGAGCAGATTGGTCGCGCCGCACGCGCGAAGGCGACGGTCGTGATTCGGGGCGAACGGGGTACCGGCAAGGAGCTGGTCGCCCGCGCCATTCACCGCGCCTCGCCGCGGGCCGATGGCCCCCTGGAGAAGATCAACTGCGCCGCCGTCCCGGGAGAACTCATCGAAAGTGAGCTCTTCGGGCACGAGGCGGGGGCCTTTACGGGCGCGACGAAACAACGGCGGGGCAAGTTCGAGCGTGCCAGCGGCGGCACGCTGTTCCTCGATGAGGTCGGAGACATGCCGCTTGCGATGCAGGCGAAACTCCTTCGGGTACTCCAAGAACACGAGCTCGAGCGGGTGGGAGGCAACGAGACGATCGAGGTCGACGTCCGCGTCGTGGCCGCGACCAACCGGGACCTCGAGGCCGCGATGCAGAGCCAGTCGTTCCGCCCCGATCTCTACGACCGCCTCAACGTCCTCCCACTGCTCTTGCCTCCCCTGCGCAATCGGCGAGAAGACATCCCCGAGCTCGCCCGCGCCTTCCTCACCCTGGCCTGCCGCAACAACGATCGGCCCGAAATGACGCTTACCGAGTCCGCCGTGGCGGCCCTATCGGGCTACAGCTTCCCCGGCAACGTGCGGGAGCTCCGCAACGTGATCGAGCGCCTGGTCATCCTCACGCCCGACGACACCATCGACGAGCGGGATGTTGGCACCGCGCTCGGGCATGGCCTCGGCCCCCCTTCGGATGGACTCTATCGCCCCGGGGTTCCGTTCAAGGTCATGGTGGAGGAGGCGGAACGCAGCATCATCGACGCCGCGATCGCCGCTCACGACGGACAGATGGCGGCCACCGCGCGCGCCCTGGGGCTCGAACGGAGCCACCTGTACAAGAAGTGCAAGAGCCTGGGGCTCCGCGACGGCTGAAGTCGTCACGGCGCGGCGGGGCGGCGCTTGTCCATTCTGACCGCCAGCGCCTCGGCGCGACGCGCGTAATCCTCGCGACCGAGGCTTTGGTATCCCTCGGCCATCGAACGGTAAATCGCCGCCGCCGCCTCGGGGCCAGGGCGGGCCTTCAGCGCGCTGTTCAATTCGTAAATGGCGGAGATGTGCCGGCCCGTCCGCGCCAAGGACCGTGCGTAGAGCCGATGAATCTCCGGGTTCATCACGTCGAGATACATCGCCGACTCCCCCACCTTCGTCGCCTCGTCCCACTGACCCTTTTTCACCAGCAGTTTCAACAGCCGCTCGTACACGATTCGATCGTGTTGCGAGAGCTTGGCGAGTTCGCGCAGGGCCCAGAGCTGACCGGATTCGTCATCACCCTCTTGGGCGAGGTCGTACAGGGCCTGCAACGGTTCGGCCTGACTCGGATCGAGACGGTGGGCCCGGCCGAGGTGTTTGCGCATGCCGTCTTCGTCCTCGGCGATCTCCGCGAGGTCCGCCGCCTTCATGCGGACGGCGTACCCGTCGTGCCCGTCGCGCAGGAGGCGCTGCACCGTGCGCGCCGCCGCATCGTGTTGCTTTTCGGTCATCTGGATCCGCAACTCGAGGTAGCGGGGGCCCGGGGCCCCGGGCGCCTTCTTCTTCGCCAGCGTGAGGGTCGCCTCCGCCTCCTTCTTCTTCCCCGCCGAGAACAACGAGAGCGCGAGACGCGCGAGACGATCCGGATCGTTGGGCTTTTCGTTCACGGCCTTCTGCGCTTCCTCGACGGAGGTCACCGGCCGCGCATCGGGGACGAACTGTTCCTCGTAGCGCTTCAAGCGGCGGGCCAACCATGCGTTGAAGCGCCGGTCGAGTTCGTCCGCGCTCAGGCCGAGAACCTCGGGCACGATGTCGGCCGTTCGTTTCCCTTGCGCCCACTGGGGGAGGTGCGCAGCCACCTTCTCGAACCCAAATTCCTCCGCGAGAAACACCGCGATCTGGCTCGCCGCGAAGTACGCCATCACGACATCTCGGGGGTCATCGACGTGCGTGAACGCGCGGTTGAAGCTCGCGACCTTGGGGATCTTGTTCGCCTTGAGACCCCGGTAGAGCGCGAGGTGCTCTTCCCGCTTCCATTCCGGCCGCGCGATGATGGTCTCGTACTCGGCGAGGCCTTCGGTGAACCAGCGAGGTACGTGGCTGTCGCTCTGCTGAATGTGAAAGACGTGGGCGAGCTCGTGCCACAAGATCATTCCCCAGTTGAAGCTGCCGGCTCCGGGAGACAGCGCGGCCAGCGTCTGCCCGAAGCAGACCCCCTGAATGCCGACGTTGGGGAGTCCACTCGTGCGAATGCTGAATGATTCAGAATCGGCGTACAGCTCGATTCCCACCGGAGTTTTGGGCGTGAATCCATACCGCTTCACCATGTCGCTCCAGGCCGCCTCCAACATCTGGGGGACGTAGCGCTCCAACACCGGCTTTTCTCTCTTGTGGTAGCGAATGCGAAACGTCGTACCCTCTACGGTTCGGTACTCGGCGGGGATCTTTTCTTCGTACAAGTTGAGGGTATTGAAAACGCGAACGTTGAACTTGTCTCGACGCCATGCCCGGCGGAGTTCTTCCAGCCCCGCCGATTCCTCACCGTTCCGGATCAGGTTGAAGCCCAGCTGCGCGAATGCCTGCGCGTCATCCGGATCGAGCTTCACCGCCTTTCGCATCATCGCGACGATCTCGGCGTAGCGGTGCTCCCACGACGCAAACGTCCCCACGATGCGGTAGAGTTTGCTGAAGTTGGCGTTCAGGTCGAGGACCCGCCGCTCGAAGCGTTCGAATCCCTCTCGGTCGTCCGCGAGAAAGCGCGTCGCCGCCTTCATACTCAGCACGTCCAGATTCTCGGGGTCGTTGGTCAGCACTCGGTCGAGGGCCGCATCGGCTCCTTCGATGTCGCCGACCCGCAGCGCGAGCCCCGCCCGCACGACGTGGGCTTCGGCGAGATGAGGGTCGATCGCCAGGGCTTTTTCGATCTCGGCCTCGGCGGCGGCAAAGTCGAGCGCCGACTCGAGCTTGACCCGGGCCGTCATCACCCGGACCCGGGGGTCACCGGGGGCAAGGGCCACCGCCTCGCGCGTCACCCTCCCCGCACCGCCGGGGTTGTACTTTTCGAGGAACAGTTCGGCCCGCCCGAGGAGCGTCTCGACCCGACGCTTCCCGCCCGCCTTCTCGGCCTGATTGTATGCATCGTTGGCGTTTCGGTGCGCCCGCAGCAGATGGGTGGCCCGGGCGACGAGGGTCAGCCCTTCGGCGTCACGGCTGGTGATGACGTCCTGGTTGTAGGCCGACACGAGCTTCATCAGCACGGGCTCCGCCTCGCCCCTTCTTCCGGTCGCGACGAGCAGCTCGCCCAGCATGAGGTGAGCACGATGGGCGAGGTCATCCGCTTCGAGCCGGCGCAAGAGGGCCATCGCCTCCGACCGTTTGCCCGCGCGTACCAGCGCCTCCGCATGCCACGGGGCGACGCGCCGCACCCCCTCGTCACCGAAGGCGCGCGCTTTCTCTCCCTCCGACGCCGCCTCGCGGTATTGGCCCGTCCACAGGAGCCAACGCGTACGGAGGTAGGTTCGTTCGAGACTGGGACGATTCACCTTCTCGAGGTACTGTCCGGCCATCTCGTAGCGGCCACCGGCGAGCGCCCGCCGCGCCTCCGCGAGGTCGGCCGGATCGTCAGCCTGGGCCCCGGTCGCCATGGTGAGCGCGACGCACGTCAGACAAACCGCCCACCGAGATGCCGGACGCGCCAGGACGCGTCGTCGGGGAACGCCATACCGCAAGAAAGCGAACTCGTTCCGCGTGGCTCGGTACGCTGCGCACATGACCGCAGCGTATCACCCGCCGCCGTCGCCGCCTCCTCCTCCGCCGCGAAGTTGCTGTGGATTCGAAAACGTCGAGCGTCGTGGGCGCAAGCTTGCTAGCCCGCGGTTGTGAAGGGAAAGATCCATTGAGTATGCAGGGCGCCTCGGGCCTAGTGCCGCGACGACGTACCTGCACCCGGGAGGCATCGGCGCTCGCGTTGCACGGTACCGTGCTGTTGGGGGCGGTGTTGCTCGGGGCTACGTCGTCGGCCTGCACGAACGATGATGGCGTCGCTCCGTCCGCGACCCGCGGGGCGGGAACCGGCGGCAGCAACGCTGGGACCGGCGGCGACGGCACGACGGGCGGAGGCGATGGTGGCGGGGGAGCGGGAGGCGAAGCCCGGTGCGAGGGTCACTTCGAGCGAAGCTACCCACGCATCGTCGATCCACGCGAGCTCGTCTCGCCCAGCACGGGGGACAACACCGTCGCCGTCACGGCCGACCCCTGCGCCGTCTGGGACCCGCAGATCGAGAAGTTTCGTGTGTTTTTCACCTTCGCGGATTTCACGGCGGAGGAGCAGAACCTTCCTCCGGCCGGCATTTTCGGCGGTACGTGGGCGCCAGGAGAAGCGTTCGAGCCGTACGAGACGCTCGCCCTGGATCAAATCGGCACCTTCGATACCTATTCCGTCGAGACCTGTGACGTCGTGAGAATCGACGACGAAACGTCCGCCACGGGTCAGCGATTCTTCATGTACTACGGCGGAGCATCCCAGGAGGAGCCCGATTACACCATCGCGCTCGCCACCTCGGAGGATGGTCGACGCTTCGAACCGATCCCACCCAATTTGAGTCCACGCGGAGCGCTAGGGGAACTCTTTAAGATAGATAGTGTACTTCCCGGCGCCCCCGATGTGCCCGGCAACTATCCGACGGACCCCACGGTCGTCATCCGTGACGACACGTGGCACATGTGGACGTTTTGTGTGCAGCAGTTCCCCGACGGCGGGGGCGGCGTGTGTCACAGCACCAGCCTCGACGGCATCAATTGGCAGCACTTTGGCCCGGGCAGCGGCCTCACCCGCGGTGCCCCCATTCAACCCACCGTTCACTTCAATCCCAGCCTCGATGCGTTCGAGATGTACGTCGTCATGGACACCCCCGAAGAGGAGGCGGAGATCCACGATGTCACCGCCAACCTCACCCTTCGCGTCGTGGGGTGGTTTCGCGCCGTCTCGGAAGACGGGATGACGTGGACCCCGGATCCGGAGCGGGGCTTCTGCGAAGACCTTTCGCGGCCTTGGGAAGACGCCGGCGTCGCGACCGGCGCCGACGCCGCCATCGCCAATGACACGCTCTACTTCTTCTACCCCTCGTTCACCACGATGGGTCGGGGCACCTTCCTCCCCGGCCTGATGAACTGGCCCCTCAACGTCGCCGAGCGCCCCCTCGATTCCGTTCGGTGACGTTCGCGTCGTGACCGCGGCCGAGCCCCGCGCCTCCTCGTGGGGGCCGCGGGTTGCGTCGAGGGCGCAACCCGGAGCCGAAGGCGAAGCTAGAGCAAGCGACGCGCGACGGTTTCGAGGGTGTCGATGAAGCCGTCGCGCGTGTCCATGGGACGCATGCGGACGAGCTGGTTGAACCCGAGCTTCGTCGCGTTCTCCTTGGCCTCGATGTCGATGTCGTAGAGGGTCTCGACGTGCTCGGCGACGAATCCGATCGGCGCCATCAAGAGCCGCTCGACACCCGCCTCGCGGAGGCGGGCGAAGGTCTCGTCGAGGTCGGGACCGATCCAGTCGCCGCCGCCCATGCCTTGGCTCTGAAACGCAATGCGCGTTTCGGCGCGGTGGACTTCACGACGGTCGAGTTCGGCCACGACCGCGTTGGCCATCGCCCGAAATTGGTCTTCGTACGGGTCGCCCATGGCGATGACCCGGGTGGGGAGGCTGTGGGCGCTCAGCACGAGCGCCAACTTCGAGGTGTCGTCGAATTGACCGTGGGCATCGACGATGGCGTCGGCGAACGCATGGACGAGCGATGGTTCTTCCCCGTAACTCGGCGCCTCTACGACCTCGATCCCGAGCTCGGCCGCCGCTTCCACGACGACCTTGTTGTAGATTTGGACGGACTGCGGGGCCAACGGCAGCGACACCACGCGCCGGATCCCCTCCGCGTGCAGTGCCTTCAAGACCTCGGATGGGTAGGGGTGCCAGAGGCGCGCGGCGGCGCGACAGGGGAGCCCGAGCCGGGCCTCGAGCGCCGCCGCCTGCGCGTGTGAGATCCGCATCAAAGGGGAGCCGCCAATCTCTTCGAATCGCTCCGTGACCTCGTGAATCACCTCGTCGGGGGCGGGACGACCCCGACGTATGTTCTGCACGAAGGCGGGGATATCCTCCACCTTTTCGACCGTTCCGTGGCAACTCAGTACCACCGCCGTCTCGTTAGCCATCGCCTGTTCCTTGCCGGGAGCCGCCACCGATGACAACCGCCGGCCTCGGGCCGGTGGGGTTGGGCCAGAGCAGGGCCCCGGAGAAGGTCCCAGCTTAGGGTTCCAGCCTAACGGACCACGGGCGGCTCGGTCGGAGCGCAGGTCGACACGCCGGCGCCGACGATCCGCAATCCGGCGTCAGGGCTGACGAGCTCGACGACGTCGGTGCCGCGCCGGACCCGCTCGATCCGCGAACTCTGCCCCGGGTTGGCCGTGAACAGATAGAAGTAGTCGCCCCAGAATGCGAAGGCCCACGCGTTGCCGACGTCGAGGTCGGGAAGCGCTGTCTCGCTGAGCTGGCTCGAGGTTTCGCTATCGATTTCGATGATGCGTACCGGCGTCGACAGAAAGTAGCCGTAGAGGCGCGCATCCGCCGTGC
This sequence comes from Myxococcota bacterium, assembly GCA_039027095.1. Taxonomy (GTDB): domain Bacteria; phylum Myxococcota_A; class Polyangia; order Polyangiales; family Polyangiaceae; genus JAPYTK01. The sequence continues at coordinate 136,208 of JBCCLB010000003.1, read as the reverse complement.
CGGTGAGGGCGGCCGGCCCCCGCAGGCCTCCGTCGTAGTACCCGACCCGCTCGAGCGTGAAGGTCTCGAGATCGAGCTTCGCGATGCCATCGCCGGGCGCGAACGAGCTGAGGAACAGACGCTCGCGCAACGAACCTTGGTTACGCGACGCAAACCCCATCCCGAACTGTCGAAACGCGGCGAGCTGCTCCGCCACGAAGGGGGTGCCCCGGCAGCTCGCGTCGTGGGTGTCCACCGCGTAGAGTTCGCCGTTGCTGTAGCTCACCCAAGCGGTGCCGGTTCGGTCGACGGCCATGGAAAACGGCGTCGGACTCGGCACATTGGGGCCAGCCCCGACGGGACAATTGAGCACGCCAATCGCGCTGAGCTGCTCGGTCGCGGGGTCGAAGGAGACGAGTTCGCGGGCGCGCCCGAGGAGAAAGATCGACCGCGTCTCGTCGTCGCAGCGGTCGTCGAAGCCCCCTCCGACGAGGCCCCCCGAGGCCCCCGCCCCGCCTCCGTCGGTCCCGTTGCCGCCGGCCCCGAGCGGCGCGGTCGCGCCGTCACCCCCGCCGCATGCGGCGAGCAGTCCGAGTCCTAGGGTCGCGATCGGCCGCCACAAGGGGCGACGATACCACGCGTCCGACGTGGTTCCAGGCCGCCGGAGCCCCCGTCACGCCGCGCGATGCGCCGCCCGCGCCGGAACCTCGACGACGATGCGGCACGTGATGCCGTCGTCCTCCACCGACACCCCGCCGCCGAGGCGTTCGAGAAGGCCCCGGCTCGCGTACAGCGCCACCTCCTCGGGAAACTCGGCCCGAGGAGCGCCGATCGTCAGGGGAGAAGCGCGCCGTCGCGTCGTTTTGAACTCGAGCGACACCCGCACCCACGTGCCGTCGGCGTCGATGTGCAGGCGCACGTCGCGGGGACCAACCTCCGACGACAACGTGGCCCAGACCACCGACAAGAGCTGAATCAACCCCTGTCCAAGCTCGCGACTCCCGGACACGCGACGCGTCTCCGCCGTCGGCGTCCCCTCGCGGTGCACGACCAACCGACGCTCCTTGAGCGCGCCGTCCGCGATGTCGAGCGCGCGGTCGACCACTTCGCCCACGGAGACCTCTTCCGCCCCCACATCCTCGTACACCGCCCGAAATCGATCGATGGTCCGATTCATCGATTCGATCGTCGCCTCCGCTTCGCCGAGCATCTCGTCGAGCTCCGCGCTTGGCGCGCCGCGGGGCACACCGGGGCTCCGCTTGCGTGCTTCGGCGCGCATCTCGTCGATCAGCAGCTGAAGTACCGTGAGGGGCTGCCGCCAGTGATGCGCGACCGAAGCCACCATGTCGCCCATCGCAGCCCGTTGCGCCTGCGACAACAGCACCCGGTCTTGGGCCCGAGCCAGCTCGGTCGCGCGCGCGACCTCGGTCGCCAGACCGTGATTGATGCTCTCGATCTGTCGCTGGTACCGGTCGGTCTCGCCCAACATTCTCCCGAAGCTCTCGCTCAGCTGGTCGACTTCGGCGAGCCCGCAGCGGGGCGGCAGCGCCTCGCGATCCCCGCCGCTTCGAGCGGCGCGGGTGAGATCCTCCAGCGGCGTCGCGACGGCGTTCGCGAGGCGCCGCGAACGCGCGTACACGACGAAGAAGAAGCCGGCATAAAAGAGCGCCATGGCGCCGACGACGGCGAACCCCACGTTTCGGGTGGTGGCCTCCAGGGCGGCCACGGGGGCCACCACGTCGTCGCGCGGCACGAGCACCGCCAGACGCCAGCCCGTGCTCGGGACCTCGGCATGGGTGACGACGTAGGCCTCGCCCCCGACCCTCAAGTCCAACTCGCCGCTCGGGCGCTCCCAAGCCTTGCGGAGGATGGCCGCCGCCTCCCCATCGTCGAGAAGCGTACGCAGCGTGGCTTCCGCCTCGAGCCGACGCTCGTCCCCTTTCACCCCGTCCGGGGCCGCCTCCAACAACTTCAATCCGGCCGGAAACCGGTTCGCGGCGTCGTGGTTGAGTCCGATGATGGCACCGTCGGCCGACACGAGGAGGGCCGGCGCTGCACTTTTCAGGTCGAGGTCGAGAGCTGACGCCGCGAGCTTGTCGACGGTAACGTCCAGCCCGACCACGGCCGCCAGCGCGCCCTCGGCTCGGTATACCGGAGCCACCGCCGAGACCATCCAGCCCGCTCCGGCCGGGTCCAGGTAGGCCTCGGTCCACACCGTTCGCCGCTCGGGATTGTGCTGGTGGTCGGCACGGTAGAAGAAAGCGTAGTCCTCCATGTTCATGTCGGGAGGAAACTGGTCGGCCGCGTCTTCGATGAACGGGTAGTAGCGGTTGAAGTCGGAAGGCGTGTTGACGTACGCCGCGACGACGATCTCATGTTCGTCGACGACACTCCGCATGAGCTCGTCCAGGGGCTCCGTCCTGCGAATGATCTCCCATTCGACCTCATTTCGATTCGAGAAGAACACGGAAGCCCCCCCATCGTTTTCGCGCTGAAAGAGCGCGCCGTTAGGCGCCATGACGAACCCGTCACGGGACCAAGCGCCGGTGGGTTCCACCCGACGCTGCAAGAGCAACCGCGTCGTCTGACGCATCGCCTCCGTCTGACGCATCACCCCCCGCAATTCCCCGTCGAGAATCTTCGCGCGCGCATCGCTTACCCGATGCAACTCTTGCCTCAATCGAGACAATAGTTCTTCGCGCCAGCGTCCGGCGACTTGGTCGCCGAAGACGAAATAGAGGAGCAAGAGCGACAGCTCGACCACCAACAACGGCACGACGGCCGCCGAGACGACGTGGCGCCCGAGGACGCGAACGATGGGCCGTGGTGCGGTCACCGGCCATCCGTCCCGGGAGCGGATCGGGGCGCGCCCTCGCCCGGGGAGGATGGTGCGTCATCGCCCCGGCCCGGGAGGAGGCTCGCGACCAGCTCGAGGAGGGTTTCGAGCTTGATCGGTTTTCCCACCAGACCAGCGAGAAGGCCGCCGCGGAGCAGGTCCTCCGCCTCGGAGGGAGGGTAGGCGGTCACCATGATCACCGGGATCGGGAAGCCGCGATCGTTGAGTTCCCGGGCGAGTTCCAGACCGTTGAGGCGCGGCATCGCGAGGTCGGTGAGCACGACGTGGGGCTGACGGTCGGGGGCCAGCGCTTCGATGTGCGAGAGGGCTCGCGCGCCGTCCTCGAAGGCTTCCACATGGGCGACGCGCTTCGCCAACGCCCGGGTCAAGACGGCGCGGATCAGCGGGTCGTCGTCGACGATGTACACGGTCGCCGCGGACAATTCAGACGACGGCGCGGCGGAGCATCGCGGGGTCGGGGCGGAGGGTGGCGGGGTCTCTCGAGGCGCGGGAATCGCCACGGTGATGCGCGTGCCGCGTCCAGGCACGCTCGCGATCGCCAGACGGCATTCGCTCCGGTGCAATGCAGCGCGAACGATGGCCAGTCCGAGCCCGCGGCCGCCGGCTCGGGTGGAGAAGAAGGGCTCCATGGCCCGCAGGCGGACCGCCTCCGGCATGCCACAACCATCGTCCTCGACGGCGAGTATGGCGCCGTTCCGTTCCCCGCGCAGACAGACCCGAATCGTGCCCTGGCCATCGATCGCCTGGCTGCCGTTGACCACGAGATTCACGAGCACCTGCTCCAGGGCCGTCGCGTCGAGCCGCGTCATGATGGGGGCGTCGGGGACCTCCAGCACCAAACGCTGTTGCGGCGAGAGGAGACGCTCGAGCATCGGTCGCCGCCTCACGAGCGCCTCCGCGAGGTCGAACACCTCGGATTCGTCTGCACGTATCGGTGTCGCGAGGTGGTTGAGTTGGTCGACGAGGACAGTCAGGGTGTCGACCGCCTGATCGATGGCGTCGAGATCCTCGTTGTGGCGGAGGCCGGCGACCTCCCGCAACATGACGGCGGACGTCCGTACGACGGTGAGCACGTTGGCCACGTCGTGGGCCACCCCGCGCGCCGCGGTCAACGCATTCGGTTCGTCCGTCACGACCGGGTGGCGGGCGGGAGTGAGCGGCCGGCCCGCGGACCGTGGAGGCAGAGACGAGCAAGCGCCATGCATGGTGACGCGACAGAACGGCGACGCCGTCGCCGACTTGAACCCGTCAGGCGGTCGCCGTCGACGGCACCGCGGGCGTCGTGGTCGCGTCTGCCGTCGACACCCGCCGCGCTCGCGACGGTCGGCGACGACGCGGCGCCTCTCGAGGGACGTCGTCGATGCGCACCAGCAGCGCCACCACGAGGGCGACCGTCATGCGTACCGTCGGCAAACGAGGGCGAAAGACGAACACGCGTTCCTCTCGACGCCGACCGGGAACCACCCGCGCGCTCGACGCGACGGACGCGAGCGCCACATGAGCCGGGCTCTCTTCGTCGACCCGGAGCAACACTTCGGGCATGGCGACGCGGGCGCCGAAGCCACTCGCGTAGACGAGCGCAACCTCGACCCCCCGGAACCCACGCGGGGGGCACCGCGGGAGGACGAGAAGGCGAAGCTCGTCAGCGTCGACCTCACCGGTGGGGATCCTGACCCGGGGTACGATGCGCAACCCCTCTGTACGACGGCGAACGTCGGGGTGGCGACGGAGGCGGCGGACGAAGCGCCGCAGCCACCGGGCGGGCTCGACCGCCATGTCGGGAGGCATCGCGCTCACGCGGCCGGTGGTGCAAAGCGCCAACCAGAAGACGGCGTCCAGCGCGAGGTGCAAGCCCGCCAACCAGTGATGGCGCCACACCCATGCCGTCGCGACGGCATGGGTCGCGAGGCAGAAGCCGAACCCCCATCGACCGGGCCGAGACGACGCATCGAACCATCCCTCGCGCGGGCGAGGAGGGGTCCCCAATCCTTCCCGTTCGGTGAGCGACAGCCAGGTGCCCGGACCGCGCACCACCGTCTCGGCCCGTATGCCCCCTCCGTGGGCGACGAGCAGCGCTGCCGCCGCCACCGCAACCGCGCCCGCCGTCGTTTTTCCGTGGGTCGCCACCTGAACCGCGACCCCGGCGGCAAACGCCAAGCCCGCCGCTGGCGCCGCGAGCCAAGTGGGGACCGGCACGAGAGGACGAACGAGGAGGCCCGGACGCGCCGCGACCTCACGGCGCCGGAGCGCCACGAGGAGGGCGACGACGAGGGCGAGGCCGGCAAAGAAGGAGAGACGGCGACGGTCGAGCGCGAACACGCCCCGAGGCGGGGGGCCGTCGAGGCCGAGCGCTCCGGGGACATCCGTCGTCGCCGGAGATGCGGGCGCGGCGCCGACGTCGACGTCCAGCGCCCTCCGGTCGACCCGTACCGACCACGTGATCCGCTCTCGCTCGCGCGCATAGGTCCGCAAAAGGCGGAGCTCATCGTGTTCCGCGCTCCGCGCCACCGTGTCGAGAAACGTCGATGAGAGGTCTGGGTCCTCGGGGGCGCGCGCGACCTTGGGCGCGGTGGCCGCGGCGGGAAACACGAAGGCGGCACGCGCGTTGTCGAAGCCATCGGGGTACTCGGGCCCCTGCCAGGTGACGCGCAACATCGCACCGTCGGCTTCGATCGCGCCCTGCGCGCGCAAGTCCGTGGTGTAGCCGAAGGCAAACACATAGGTCCCCCGTCGGAGCCCTTTGCGGTCGTCGACCTTCAGCTCGAGCCGCAGTGGCCCCGACGTCGACGACACCGCCCGGGTCACGACGAGCGGCACGGCGTTCTCGAGCGACGACGACAAGGCGTCCCGCTCCGGGATCGCATGGGCTTCCCCGGTCGGAACGGCGTCGTCGCTCACCCCGTCGACGAAGAAAGACCGCAGCCTCACGCTCCCGTTGGTCTTCACGACCAACCGATGGGCAACGACGGCCCGCCCGTTTCGGCCCACGTCGATGCGAACTTCGTCACCGAGGACGTGGTTTTCGATCCAAGCGGCCCCTGGCCGTGCGACCAAAGCCGTCACCAGTGCGGCGAGCCACGAGACGACGTGGCGAGGCAGGGCCCGACCCATCCCGGAGGGCTCTCACGACCCCACCGAGTGGGCCAACTTCACCCGCTCTCCCATTTTTCCCGCAACACCCAACCACCTTGTGCCGACATGTAGGGTGAAGGGAGCCGAAAGTTCGCTCCCCCGTTCACGACCATCTCACCCGGGAGCTCCATCATGGCTGCTCGAGCCCTACCTCCGTTTCTTCCCCCCCTGGCCAAAACACATCCCGACGACCTTCGCCTGCGCCGCATCGCGCCGAAATTGAGGGTCCTGGCGCGGCGCACGTGGATGGAGACCGGTCGTGTCGTCGAGCGCGACGACCTTCTCGCCGCGGGATGGCTCGCCGTCGCCCTCACCATGGATGCCCACGACCCCGACATTTGCCCCTTCGAGGGCTACGCAACGCAGAGGGCGCGCTGGGCCATGTACGACCTGGTCCGCTTGGCCTTGCGCCGGATCAACCTAAGTCGGGGCGCCCCCTCCGTCGCCGCGCGAGGCGTGTACGACGACGGGGCGCGACGCATCGGTTCCCGCTCGGCGCGCGAGGCGGAGGTGACGTCGCTCATGGCCTTGTCGTCCCGCCTCGCGGGCCGCATCGAGCCCATCGATCATGTCGACGACGTCGCCATCACGCGCGAGGAGGACCCCGAGACGGCCGCCGGCAACGAAGAAGAGGCGGCGATCGTCCGAAGGGCCGTGGCGCGACTCCCGCCGCGAGAACGTACCGTCGTCGAGCGTCACTACTTCGGCGGGGAACGCTTTCGTCAGATCGCCCGTGACCTCGACGTCAGCCACCACGCGGTCAGCCGCGCGCACCGCCGCGCCATGGGCTCCCTCGCCCGGACGCTCGGTCCCCATTTCGACTGCGCCGCCTGAAGACGGGGACGGGGAGACCCTCCCCCGAGGCCACGTCTTCGCCCGCCGGATGGCGCGAAGGTTCGAGGGACATGCAGAACGGGCCCGGCGTCACGTGGGGATGCGGGCCACGGGGTTCCGGCGCGGCGGCGTCGGTCGTCGCTCGCTCATGCGCTCGAGAATGATGCCTGCCGTCTCGTCGATGCTTCGACCCGTCGTATCCACGACCGGCCACGACGGGTGTTCCGCGAAAAGATTTTCGGCGTACCGCACCTCCCGCTCGACATGAGGGCGGACGCCGTATTGCGTTCCGGCCGGCATCCCGAGCTTCTCCAGTCGTTCCTGGCGAATCGCACACAGCGCATCGATGTCGATGGTCAAACCGACGATGCGCTGACTCGAAAGCGCGAGCAACGAGTCGGGCAGCGGCTTGTCGACGACCACCGTGTGGTTGGCGACGCGTAGTCCGCGCTGAGCCAAAAGCGTCGCCAGTGGTGTCTTCGAGGTCCGCGACACCCCGAGCAACACGAGGTCGGCATCGGTAAACATACGCGGGTCCTTGCCGGCGTCGCTCTTCACGGTGAACTCGACCGCCTCGATACGCCGAAAGTACTCGTCCGTGAGCGGCAACAACGGGCCCGGGCGGTGGATCGGTTGCTGCGCGAGAAAGACGCCCAAGCGCTCGATCACCGACCCGATGACGTCGACCGCCTCCAGGTGCAACGCCTGCGTTCGCTCGTGGAGGTAGGCACTGAGTTCGGGACTGACCACCGAAAACACGAGCAGAGAGCGGTCCTCGACGGCACGCCGGAGGATCGGCTCCGCGCGGTCCCGGTCGCGCACGCGCGCGTGTCGCCGGATCTCCACCTCCGGCTCGGGAAACTGGACCAACGCGGCACGCAACACCCGCTCCGCCGTGGCCCCCGTGCCGTCGCTCAGCACGTCCAGATATCGCTTCCTACCCTCGCCCGTCATCGACGTACGTGTACCAACCTCGATGCGCTACAGCCAGCTTAGCGGTCGTGACTTCGTTACGCCGCGACGCGTCAGATGGTCGGAATTAGCTGAACAGGTCCTTCAACTTGTCGGCAAAGGTTCGACGCTGGGGTTGGACCGACTCTCCCAATTCCTCGGCCAGGCGCTCGACCATCGCCTTCTGGGCGTCGGTGAGGGCGGTGGGAATTTCGACGTGAACGTCGACCAACTGGTCGCCCCTCCCGCCCACCAATCGCTTGGGGATCCCCTTGCCGCGGATACGAAGCGAGGTTCCCGGTTGGGTCCCGGCGGGGATGCGCATGCGGCCCTTCCCATCCAGGGTCGGGATTTCCACTTCGTCGCCGAGGGCCGCCTGCGCGAACGTGATCGGCAACGTGCACACCACGTCGTCGCCGGCGCGGCGGAAGAACGGATGCGGCTTGACCCGAAAGGTGACCGTCAGGCCGCCGGCCCTCTTGTTGCGTACCCGGTGGCCCATCCCGTCGATCCGTTTGGCCGCGCCGTTGTCGACCCCCGGCGGCACGTCGACCTCGAGTTCCTCCTGCTTCCGTCGGAGCCCCGTTCCGGCGCAGTCGCGGCAAGGCGTTTCGGGCACGCGCCCCCGCGCGCCGCAGGCGGTGCACGGACGGTCGATGGGAATGGGGAACACCCCTTGGACCTGACGCGTCTTGCCCCGCCCCTGACAGGCGCCGCACGTGCGGGTCCGGGTGCCCGGTTGGGCCCCGCCTCCTCCGCAGTCTTCGCAGTGGGCCACCCGGTCGTACCGAATCGTCTTTTTGGCCCCGAACGCAGCCTCCTCGAACGAAAGCGACAACTCGGTTTGAATGTCACCACGATCGCCGACTTTAATGCCGAGCGCGTCGAGGATCTCCCCGAAGAAGCCGTCGAGGTTGAGGTCGGCGAAGTCGACGCTGACCCCGCCCCGGAAGGGACCGCCCGGTCCCCCCTTCCCCCCGAACCGATCGAACGCGGCCCGCTTCTGCGGGTCGCCGAGGACTTGGTAGGCGGCGTTCAATTCCTTGAAGCGCTGCGCGGCGCGAGGATCGTCGGCGTTGCGATCCGGATGGTGCTTCATCGCCAGCTGGCGGAAGGCCGCCTTGATCTCGTCGGCGGTCGCCGAGCGGTCGACGCCCAGCACCTGGTACGGATCGTTCACCGCGAGTCGATAGCACGAGCCCCGACGTACGTCAGAGGAGGTCGGAGCGGCGAATTTTGCCCGTTGGGGTCCGGGGAAGGGCAGCGCAAAACGATACCGACCGGGGACGCTTGGGGCCCGCCAACTGGCCCCGGCAATGGGTGAGCAGCGCCTCCTCCGTGACGGCGGTCCGCGTCACCACCACGGCGTGGACCCGCTCGCCCCACACCTCGTCGGCCACGCCGATCACGGCGGCCTCGACCACCGCGGGATGCCCCGTGAGCACCATCTCGACCTCGCGGGGATAAACGTTCACCCCGCCCGAGATGATGACGTCGTGGCGACGACCTTCGAGGAACAGGTAGCCGCGCGCGTCGCGGCGGGCGAGGTCGCCCACGGAGAAGAATCCGTCGCGCATCGCCGCGGCGGTCGCCGCACGGTCGCGATCGTAGCCGTCGACGAGGTTGTCGCTGCGGACGAACAGCTCCCCGACCTCGCCGTCGGGAACCTCTCGGCCGTCGGGGCCGAGCAGGCGAACCTCGTTGCCGGGCAAGGCCCGACCGATGGTGCCCGGCGCGGCGAGGAGGTCGTGGCTGTCGGCGAGTGAGACGAGCGCCGTCTCGGTCGCACCGTAAAAGTTGAACAGGATGGGCCCAAAGGCGGCGATGGCCCGTCGGGCGAGCGGTCCCGGCAGGGGCGCCCCCCCGCAGAAAATGGCGCGAGGGCGCGCCAGAGACGAGGATGCGGCGCCTTCCGCAAAGGTCACCAGCCCCCGGAGCATGACCGGGACGACGGCGGTGTGGGCGCCAGGATGGCGCGCCATCGCTTCGAAGAAGCGACCCGGATCGAAGGGACCTTCGAGCAACACCACCCGGCCCCCGAGCCCCAATGCGAGCGTGGAGAACCCCATGGCCGTCGCGTGATGAAGCGGACACACGGTGATGTGGGTCTGCCCGAGCCCGAGCGTGGTTCGATCGAACAAGGCGACCATCGGCGCCGCCGTACCGCGGTCGAGGCGGCGGACGGCCCCCTTGGGCACGCCGGTGGTCCCCGAGGTGTACATCACGACCGAAGCCCGGAGGGTCGCATCGCGCATCGGTCGCGCCGACGCGGGCGCCGCATGGCGGAGCGCGGCGAAAGGGGCGGTGTCCCCGTCGTCGGAGGGGCCGCCCACCGTGTAGACGCGACCGGCGCTCCGGGGATTCGGTCCGACGGTCGACCATGCGGGGACGAGGGTGGTTTCGAGCACGATCCCGCGCGCCCGACTGTGTTCCGCGAGGTGGGCCAGCTCTCGGGGGGTGCTCCGCCACGACCCGGACACCACGCGATTCCCGAGGCGCGCCGCCGCGAGCTGGGCGACGACGAGTTCGGGACGATTGCGCAGCAGGAGAAGCACCGCATCGCCCCGCCGGAGCCCCGCCTCCAGCCACCCTCGCGCCACCGCTTCGACCTCGCGGTCTAGGTCGGCAAACGTCAGGTCGCGATCTTTGGCGGTGAGCGCGATGCGGTCGGGGGTGTTGGCGGCATGAAATCGGAGCCAACTCGGGATCCCCCGGCCCCGAACCCCTTCGCGCAGCGCGGCGGCGACGGCGCCGGGACGGAGGACGGCGTCGCGTCCGAGCTTGCGCGCGACGCGCGCCCCGGCGCTCGCCTCCGCCCAAGCGGCGCGCGCGCGGTGACCCCACGATGAGACGGCAGACACCCGCACGTCAGAGCGCGCCGCCCGGGTTTGGTCAAGCGGGTGAGGCGCAGCGTTCAGGGTCGACGGTCTGCATTTTCGGTGTAGGGTCCCGCGGTGAGGTCCCTGGTCGCGCTGACGCTGTGCACGACGCTTCTCGGCCTCGCGACGGGTTGCCATCGCGCAGCCTCGTCCGCGGTCGCCCGGCCGGAGCCACCGCGCCCGGCCGCGGTGGTCACCGACGCCAACTTCGCCCCGGAGGTGGCGCGGTTGCTCGGAGACGGGACGCCGAGCCCCGCGCGCTCGGCGAGGCTGGCCGGGGTGGTCAAGGCCCAACTCGCGCACGCAGCCACGCTATTCGACGAGGGCTACGAGGTTCGCGGCACCAACGCCGTGATCGGGGCGATGTACCTCCTGCGCCGAGGCGAGCGCCGTCCCGACATGGTCGACGCCTCCTCGGTCGCGGCATTGCGCGGCGCGATCCGTCGCTTCAGCGCCCGCGGCGACGAGGGCCGTGCCTTCGCGCTCATGACGTTGCTGCGTCCCCTCACCCCCCCGGGGTCGGAGGCGCGCCGGGACCTCGACCGCCATCTCGAAGCGCTCGCGCGATGGATTGCGCAGACCCGCACGGGGGGGGACATGGCGCGGCTCGTCGCCGACGCCCGGGCCGCCATCGGCGAAGCCATCGTCGACCCGACGGCCGCCCGAGTCGCGGACGCGACGGCAGCCATCGACCGCACGATCGCCCGCGCGGTCGCGTACAACATCGCCTACCAACAGTCCCGGGTGCTTCCACCGCGCGGAGAGGTGTCGGAGGCCTACCGCGTCCTCCAGGTCGGGGCGGAGACGATGGCCGCCGTCTACCTCCGTCTCGGACGGGCCGACGAAGCGTTCGCCGCGCTCGAACGGACCGCCGCCAGCCGCATCGCCGACCCCACTTTTTACGCCCAGCTGGGCGCGACGGCCGAGCGTGGCGGCGCCGACGACTGGCGCGCCCTGACCCGTCATCTCGTGGGGCTCGCGCGACGCCCCGGCGAAGAGCACGTCGCACGCGACCTGCTCGAAGCGGCGATTTGGGGCGCATCGATAGAGGCGTACCGACGCGACCGCGGCAGCCTCACCATCGCCCACGCCCTGGCGCTCCAGCTGATCGAATTCGAGATGGGCGAGGCCGCCCCGCTCATCCTGGTGGAGGCGCTCGGTCCCGCGGCCCCCGCGGTGGCCCTCGACCACGCGCTCGAGCTCGTCGGTGAGGCGTTGTCGCGCCAACGGGACCGACCGAGCCTCGCCGCGGCGCGACGCATCTTCGCCGCGAGCGCACCGGTGCTGGAACGAGCAGAGCAGGCGCCTCGTGCAAAGCGCGTTCGTGCCGCGGCGGCCCAGTTGCGACGGCTCATGGCGCACATCGAGCTCGGCCATGGTCACGTGAACCGCGCCCGTCCTTTGCTCGCCCGGGCGCTCACCCTCGATCCTTCTGCCCGGGCCTTCGTCCAACTCGGCCAATTGGAACGCCAGATGGGCAACGACGCCCGGGCCCTGGAGCTGGCCCGAGCGGCGAGTGCCCGCCCGGCGACCGGCGCCGCCTCGCTCGACCGCGCCGACGCTTGGCTTCTGATGTACGAGATCGCGCGTGACCAAAACCAGCTCCCGCGGGCGAGCGGGGCGCTGACCCGAGCCCTCGATCTCGTGCGCCCCGCGCTCGGGCAACCGGAGCAAGCCATCCGGGCCCAGAGGACGCTGGCCCGGATTCTCGACCAATTCGGGCAAACCCGGAGGGCGCGGGGCGCGTTCGAGCGCGCCATCGAACTTGCAGGCGGGGACCGCGCGGCCCTCACCCAAACGGTGCTCGGGGCCGTGGGCCGAGCCCTCGTCGCCGGGGATCTCGATGGCGGGCGCGCGGCGCTTCAGACGGCTTTGGAGTCAGAGGTCGACCGCGATGCCCTCGTCTACGCCGCCCTGTGGGTCATGCTCCTCGAGAAAAGCATGAGCCAAAGCCCCGACGGAAAGGTCGATCGCGTTCTCGTCGACCACACCCGTGGATCGGGGTGGACCTACGACCTCGCGCGATGGGCCCGCGGGGAAGCGGGGGACGACGAACTCATGGCCGCGGCCACGACGTTCCCCGAGAAGACCGAAGCGCGCTTTTACGTTGCGATGCAGGCGCGGGTCGCAGGGCGCGACGCCGGAAACGACATGCTCGGCGCCGTGGCGAGAACGCCGCTCCTGGACTTGTGGGAGGTGCAACTCGCCCGCCGACTCTCCCATCGCCATCCTCCGCTCCCGGACCCGGGTCTCCCCCGCGTTCCCTGACCCGACGGCCCCCTCGGGCTTGGGGACGCGCCTGAGGATGTTCGCGCAGAAGATCTTCGCGCAGAGGAAGACATCTTTTGCTGCCGCTCCGTAGCCGCTAGTCTCTCATTGTGGGTCTGCGCTTTCGCCACGGTCGGCGGGGGGGGGTACGGAGGGCCGCGAGCGCGGTGGTCGCCGTCGTCCTCGCTGCGTCGTCGCTGGGTGCCTTCGACGCCGGGCACGCCTGCGCCCAGACCAGCTCCCCCGAGGTGAGCGAAACGGCCCGGGCGCTTTTTCGCTCCGGGGTCGGGTACCTCAAGGCCTCGCCCCCCGACTACCGCTCGGCCTACGAGGCGTTTCAAAGGGCCTACGCCGACTCGCCGTCCCCGAAGATCCTCGGCAACCTCGGACTCGCCGCGGCGAAACTCGAGCGGGACGGCGAGGCCATTGCCGCCTACGAAAAGTACCTCGAGAACGCAGGTGCGAAGAGCCCCGCGGAGCGACGCGCCATCCTCCAGGACCTCGAGCTGCTCCGGGGCCGTATGGCCCGGGTGCGGCTCACGGGTCTCCCTCCGGGCGCGATGGTGATCGACCGGCGTCGATCGAACCCGGCGGTGGTGGAGAATCGCTACGAACCGGGGGCGGCGACATGGACCGTCGGGCTGCGCGCCGGCCGACACGAACTGACCGTCGAAGCCGCAGGGTACGCCCCGGTGCGCATCGAGATCGAACTCGAGCCCGGCGACCAAGAGGCGCGCGGCGTCGACATGCAAGCGACGGCCCCGCTCCCGGCGGACCCGTCCGCAGCGACGACGCCAGAGGATCCATCGTCGTCGCCGTCCTCCGCTCTGCCTTCCTCTTCTCTGTCAGCCGACGGGTCGCGACCCACCCCCGTGGGGATGTGGACCGCCATCGGCATCACGGGGGCGGCCGGGGTCGCCGCCGCGGTCACGGGGGGCCTCGCGCTCAGCAACTTTTCCTCGTTCGAGGACGCACGCGACGAGGGCGACGTCGCCCGCGCCGACGACCTACGCTCGCGCGGGCAAACCTTGAATGTCACCGCGGACGTGCTGACCGGCGTCGCCGTGGCCGCCGCCGCCGTCTCGGTGGTGTTGATCGTGCTCGAGGTCAACGACGACGGCGACGAAGGCGCCCGCGGCGACGCAGTGGCGCTCTACCCGGTGCTCCGCGCCCTCGGCGGCGCTCCCGCCGACACCTCAGCACGGGTCGTCCCCGCGGGCGGCTACGTCGGTCTGGGAGGAAGGTTTTGAGGGCGACGCGGTGAACCTGCGCCTCGGCGACACCCTCGACGGGAAGTACCGCATCGAGCGCGTTCTCGGGCGGGGCGGCATGGGCACCGTCTACGGCGCCCGCCACACGACGATCCGGCGTCAGGTCGCGGTGAAGGTCCTCCGGGGGGCCCACGCCGCCGACGACGAGATGGTCCAACGCTTCGAGCGCGAGGCGGTGGCCGCAAGCAGCGTCCGCTCTCGCCACGTCGTCGAAGTCTTCGACGTCGGAACCCTCGACAGCGGCGAGCGCTATATGATCCTCGAGTACCTCGCCGGGGAGAGCATGTCGCAACGCCTGAAGCGCGTCGGGACGATGAGCGTCGCCGAGGCGTTTCCTCTGGCCGCCCAGCTTCTCGATGGCCTCGCCGCGGCGCACGGAGCGGGGATCGTTCACCGCGACCTGAAGCCGGCCAACATCTTCATCTGTTACGAGGGGGGGGCCGACGACTTGGTGAAGGTGCTCGACTTCGGCGTGTCGAAGTTTTCGGCCCTGAGCGGCGAAGGGTTCACCCAAACCGGGGCCTTGGTGGGTACCCCGCACTACATGGCGCCCGAACTCACCGAGGGAGCGAGTGGCGCCGACGCCAGGTCCGACATCTACGGGGTGGGCGCCATCCTCTTCCGGGCCCTCACCGGGAAAACCCCCTACACGGCGGAGACGATCCACGAGCTCATCGCCAAACTGATTCGGCACGACCCGAAACGCTTGGCCGAGGTCGCCCCCCACGTGACCCCCGAGGCCGCCCGGGTCGTGGATCGAGCCCTGGCCAAAAATCCGGACGAACGTTACCCGAGCGCCCGCGCCATGGGCGAGGACATCCGCGCGGTGATGGCGCGGCCCGAATGGCTGGAGCGGATAGAGCACGACGACGATGCGCACCCCACGGTCGTCCCCCCGCGGCCCGAGGGCTCCTCGGGAGGCGCGAGCTGGGGGCCTACGCCCCCGTCCTGGCTCGAAGGAAACCCCAATGGAGCCGGGGCGGCTGCCCTTGGCAAGCTGGGTTCCTCGGGCCGCCCCGCGCCGCGCCCTCCGGCGCCTTCGCGCGACGAGGACGGCGCCAAGACCACCACCGAGCGGGTCCGGCCCGCCGGACTGCACGCCACCTCGGATCCCGCGGCGACCGGGCCGGTGCCGCCCGCCCACTACGACGAGGCCCGGACCGTCCTCCACCCGGGAAATCTCCCCGAGCCCCCGACGTTGATCACCCCGTCGCCGGCCACGCTGGATTCGATGCTCGCGCTCCCCCCGCGTCGAAGTTCCCGCGCCTGGCTCGTCGGCGTCGCCCTCGGCGCCGTCCTCGCCGTCGGCGCGGGTGCCTTTCTCTTTGGCGCCACCTCGACGGGGGCACCAACGACCGCGGCTCCGGCCGAGAACGAGGACCGGTCCTCGTCGGGAGACGATCCATCTCCAACCGACACGCCGTCTTCGACCAACCCGAGGCCCGGGGACGCGACGGCCTCCTCCGCGGACGAAGACGCCCCCGACGAAAGGGCATCGACCGAGACGGGGAAGGACGACGGCGACGCGTCGGTCCGCCCGAACGCGGATCGCCCGTCGCAGACCGACGCGCCCTCGCCCGCCGCGACCACGAGAACCCCCGCGCCGGCCGCCCGACCCCGGCCGCCGACGCCGCGGCGATACCGCCCTCCCCCCCCCCCGCCCTCCGGTCGGGACATCCGAGAAGACCTCTAATGACCCCTCCGCTCGCCGCGCTGCGCTCCATTTCGATGCCCGTGATGGCGGCGTTGCTCATCGCCGGCTGCTCTCTCGTGTTCGACTACGAATCCGATTCCAGCGGCGCTCCGGGCGAGGGGGGCGCGGTCGGCGTGGGGCCGACCACCACCACCGGCGGAGGCGCCGGGGGCGAGCAGACGTCGGGTTGCAACGCCGACGGCGAATGCGCCGACGCGAGTCCGTGCACGGAAGATCGATGCGTCGACGGTACCTGTCGCAACGAAGCGCTCGAGGATGGCGTGGAGTGCCAGAGTGGGGGCGGCGAAGACGGCCTGTGCGAAGGCGGAGTGTGCGTCGTCTCATGCACCGCCGACGACGTCTCGGTGTGTGACGACGGCAACCCGTGCACCGCCGATGGCTGCAACACGGACATCGGGCAATGCGACAACGTCGCCGTGCCGGACGGGCCTCTCGAGGGCGTCCAAACCGTCGGCGACTGCCAGGCCGTCGTGTGCGCCGCGGGCGTCGAGACCACGGTCCCCGACGACACCGACCCCTTCGACGACGGAAACGCGTGCACCGAAGACGTCTGCGTCGCCGGTACGCCCCAGAACGACAACCTGCCCGAAGGGACCTCCTGCGGCAGCATCAGCGTTTGTGACGCGAATGGGATGTGCGTCGGTTGCAACGAGCCGTCGGACTGCGACGGCAACGACACCTTCTGTCAAACCATCACGTGCAATGCGGGCGTGTGCGGCGTGTCCAACACGCCTTCCGGGACCCCCCTCCCCGCGGGTCAGCAGCTTGCCAACGAATGCCTCTTGCGACAGTGCAACGGCGGGGGCGTCGCCGTGACCGTCAACCGCGCCAACGGTACCAGCTGTGACGACGGGCAATACTGCAACGGAAGCGATTCGTGCCTCAGCGGGAATTGCAGCCAACACGCCGGCTCCCCCTGCGCCGGGGTGGGCGACGGCGACGGCGACTGCTCCGAAGCCTGCAACGAGACCAACGACTCGTGCACCGCCAACGACCCCAACGGCAGCAGCTGCAACGACGGAGCGTTCTGCAATGGTGCCGATACGTGCTTGAACGGCTCTTGCAGTCAACACACCGGCAACCCCTGCGGAAGCGTGGGCGACGGCGATTCCGACTGCTCTGAAGCCTGCAACGAGACCAACGACTCGTGCACCGCCAACGACCCCAACGGCAGTAGCTGTAACGACAACCTCTACTGCAACGGGACCGACAGTTGTCTGAACGGCAGCTGCAGCGTTCACTCCGGGTCTCCCTGCGGGAGTGTCGGCGACGGCGACAGCGACTGTTCCGAGTCTTGCAACGAAAGCACGAATTCGTGCACCGCCAATGATCCCAGCGGGAGCCCCTGCAACGATGGCGCTTATTGCAACGGCACGGACACGTGCAACGGCTCAGGCGTCTGCGCCAACCATAGTGGTAACCCCTGCGGCCCGAGCGGAACGTGTACGGGGTTTTGCAACGAAGGCGCCAACAACTGCTCCGCCAACGCCCCCAACGGCATGGGGTGTGCCGCCACCCAGGGGGGCAACATCTGCATCGGCGAATGCTTCAACGGGAACTGCTTCGCCGAGCCCGGCTGCGGGGGCATTCCGCCCTGAGCCTGGTGCCCAAAGGATTCGCGGCGCCCCGCGCGAACGTCAAGGTGGCGGTGGAGGGGCGGCCGCGTCGTCGGCGGGGCCTTTGGGGCCATTGGCGCGGCCACCTCCGATGAGCTTCTTGCCTCCGTAGGGCGTACGCCGCGGATGGGGTCGCCACGCCTCGGCGAACACTTGCTTCATCCGCGCGAGGTCGTCGCGGTGACGGGGGTCGCGGGCCAGGTTTCGGGTCTCGCCCGGGTCCTTGGTCAGGTGGTAGAGCTTGTACTTCGGGCCCGGATCTTCGATGAGCTTGAAGTCCCCCGCGATGGCCGCGCGAGTCGGCGGGTTGTACGTATCGGGGGGTAGGTCGAGGAGGATGGGCTCTCGATTGTCGGGCTCGGCCCCACGCAACTCGGGCACCATGCTCTTGCCCACGAACTGGCCGTCGGGGATGGGGACCTCGAGAAGGTCGAGAATCGTGGGGGCGAGGTCGAGCTGACTTCGACGGGCATCGATGCGTTGGGCCTTTCCTCCCGGAACCTTGATGATCAGCGGGACGTGGGTGAGCACCTCCCACAGCGCGAAGGCGTGCTTCCACATGTCGTGCTCACCGAAGGCCTCGCCGTGGTCCGACGACACGATGACCGCGGTGTGGTCGAACCACGGTTGCCGACGTGACCATTCGAGCAGCTCGTGAACCCATCGATCCGTGTAGAAGACCTCGTTGTCGTAGAGGTTGCGCGCCTTTCGGCCGAAGTTCGGCACCTCGTCGTGGCGGACGTATTTGTCGTGTGGATCCATGTAGTGAAACCACGCAAAAAACGGCTTCTCGGCGGGCACGGCCGAGAGCATCTCAATGGCGAGGGGCGTGAGCTTCTGGCTCGTCACCGACTCGTCCGTCTCGGCGTTCCACTTCAAGCCGTCCACCACGCGCCAATCGTCGAACCCCTGGCGCAGGTTCTTACCTCGGTCGAAGTACAGGTGGGCGTGCGCCGACAGCGTACGAACGCCCGCCGCCTGGAGCAGCTCGGGAAAGAACACGTTCGCTTCCGAGTACTCCGTAAAGAAGGTGCAGCCTCGGTAGAGCGTAGAGGGGTGTCGCCCGGAGAGGAGTCCGCCGACCGTCTTCGAGGTGTAGCTCGAGACCGAGTAGGCCCGGGTGTAGACCACGCTCTCCTCCGCGAGCGCGGTCAGGTGCGGCGCGATCGCCTTGTCGTAGCCGACCCAGGGCATGTCGGCGCGAAGGCTGTCGATCGTGATGAGCAGGACGTTGGTGGGCCTCTTGGCCGCAGCCTCGGGCGCGGCCGCCGCCGTCGACGCGCCCGCCGACGGCGCCGACGCGGCGGGGGCGGACGCGGACGGGTCGGCCGTACCCTCGGCGGGTTGCGACTCGCCACCACATGCCGCCGTGGCGAACACGAGACCGGGCATCCAACGGGCTAGCTTCTTCACCCTGCCCGCTTACATCGTTTCCGCGCCCGCGGTGCTTTTTCCGAGACGGTCAGCCGGGCGGCAGGCGCACGTCGCGGATCCGGGCCCCGAGCACTTCTCGGGCCGCCACCACGAGCGGATGGGTCTCGACCCGACGGCGCGCGAGTCGCTCACGCTCGCGTCCCTGGGCCGCATTGCGCTCGGCGACCGTCTCGACCTCACCGTGACGCTTGGAGAGGTCGATCTCGACCGTCGTCGGCCGGCCAAAGTGCTGGCTCGCCGCCGCCTCCAACGTGGTCACGTGAGACTGCGCCTGCTGGAGCAAGAACGACCCGGGCGGGTATCCCAGCTGCAACCGCTCCGGCGTGACCTCGAGCGGCGCCGCGTGCTCGAACACCGACGCGACCGGCGGTTTATCGACCCGGACGCGGTCGAGAATGGCCTCCCAGGCTTCCAATACGAGCGGAGAAACCGGCGGCTTGCGCGGCTTTGGCTCCACGTCGGCGCGTTCACTGGGGAGCGGATCGGGCTCGGGCGACGGCGAGGGGGAGGGGCGCGGTCCGCCTTTCCAAACGGGAAACGGCGGCGCCACGAATGCAGGCGGAGCGCCTCCGGTGGTGTCACGCATCTCGACCGCCACCGGCGACGGCGACGTGACGGCGCGGGAATCGGACGCGACCGATGATGGTGCCGTCGCGGAAGCTGGGCTTGCTCCCGCCGGCGGGGCGGCCGGAGCCCGTTCGGGATTCGAGGGGGAGGGCGGCGTAGGCACAGGGACGCCCTCCGCGCCCGCCTCTCGCGGCGCGGCCCGCGTCGGGGCGCCACCCCTGCCGGCCGAGGAAGACCGGCCCCCGCGCGACTTCGTCGTCGACGACGGCCCCCCGCCTCCACCCCGACGGCCGCTTCCGCTGAGGCGTTGCTCGAGGGCCGAAAGGCGTTCCAGCAGGTCGTCCAGCGGGACGAGCGGGGGCCGATGGGCGAGGCGGACGAGCGCCATCTCGAAGGCCCCGCGGACCTGCGCGCTTCGGGCGATGTCGTCGTAGGCTCTTGAAAACCCGAGATAAAGCCGAGACAAATCGTCGACCTGCGCCCGCTCCGCCAAGGCGGCGATGTCGGCCAACTCGTCGTCGGCGACCTCCAGCAGCGCGGTCGGCTCCCGGCTCACCTTGGCCACGACGACCATGCGCAGATGCTCGAGAAAGTCGCGCGCGACTTGGGCGAGCGGAAACCCCTGCTGCGCGAGGCCCGCGACGATGTCGAGACAAACACTCGGGTCGCGGTCCACCACCGCCGCCGCGAGCCGATGGAGCACCGAACGCGACGCTACCCCGAGAACACGCGCCACGTTTTCGGCGGAGAGCCGCTCGTCGGTCCCCCCGATCCAGGCGATGACTTGGTCGAGCAAGCTCATCGCGTCCCGCATGCTGCCGGCGGCTTCACGCGCGACGATGCGAATCGCCTCGTCGTCCGCCGCGATCTTTTCCTCCTCGAGCACGGTTTTCAGGCGGGTGGCGATGGCGCTCGTGGCGATGAGTTTGAAGTCGTAGCGCTGGCAACGACTCAGGATCGTCACCGGGACTTTCTGCACCTCGGTGGTCGCGAAGATGAACTTCACGTGCGGGGGTGGCTCCTCCAGCGTCTTGAGAAACGCGTTCCACGCCGCGTTGGAGAGCATGTGCACTTCGTCGACGATGTAGATCTTGAAGCGATCGCGGGCAGGCCGGTAGGGGATGGTCTCCTGGAGGCTCCGCACCGCCTCCACGCCGGTGTAGCTCGCGCCGTCGATCTCCTGCACGTCGACGTCGGTGCCGGCGCCGATCTGCACGCAGGCGTCGCAGGTCAGACACGGCTCGGCGGTGGGCCCCCGTTCGCAATTGAGCGCGCGGGCCAACATGCGGGCCGTCGACGTTTTTCCGACCCCTCGCACCCCGGTGAAGAGAAATGCGTGGGCAACTCGGTCGCTGGCGATGGCGTTCGCCAGCGTCCGTGAGACGTGGTCCTGACCGACGAGATCGGCGAAGGTTTGAGGCCGCCACTTTCGGGCGAGGACGACGTAGCTCATGCCCCTCCGGGGGTATCAACGGCGCCCCACCCGAGCAAGGGATCCTTGCGCCGCGGAGACCGGCTCCGCCCGACCGGCTCTGCGCTTGCTCTGCTGGGACGGCGGTGGGACGGTTCGGGACCGCGCCGCGATGCTCCCGGGCAAGGTTCAGCAACTCGTGTCTCTCCTCGCGCGCCTGCCCGGCGTGGGTGAAAAGACCGCTCAGCGCTTTGCCGTTTTTCTCGCGACCCGGGACCGCGATGGGGCCGAACGCCTCGGCCGGGCCCTCCTCGAGATGGCCGCCGCCATCGGACGCTGCCATCGCTGCGGCAACCTGGCCGAGACCGTAGGGGATGCCCCCCCCCGTTGCGACGTGTGCACCGATACCCGCCGCGATGCCACCACCCTCTGCGTGGTCGCGCGCATTCAGGATCTGATGAGCATCGAGCGGTCGGCGGCGTATCGCGGGTATTACTTCGTGCTCGGTCGCTTGCTGTCCCCTCTCGAAGGGATCGGCGCCGACGAGCTCCCGCTCGAGGCGCTGCGGCACCGAATCCTCGACGAGGACGAAGACGACCGCCGCGTGCGGGAGGTGCTGGTCGCGACCCCCCCCTCGGTCGACGGAGAGGCCACCGCGCTCCTGCTCGCCCAGGAGCTGCGCGACCTCGACGTGACCGTGACCCGGATCGCGAGCGGGGTACCCCATGGCGGGGACCTCGAGTACGCCGACCCCGTCACGATAGGGCGCGCCATCGCCGGGCGACGCGACCTCTGAACGCCCCGAGCGAGGCCGTGGACAGTCCGGCGGCGTCGCGGTATCTGGTCCGATCGATGTCGAAGACCGTCATCCACACGGAATCGGCGCCTGCCGCCGTGGGTCCTTATTCCCAAGCGGTCCGCAGCGGCGACCTCTTGTTCTGCAGTGGGTCCATCGGACTCGATCCGAGGACGGGCGCCCTCGTCGAGGGCGGCGTCGCGGCCGAGACCCGACGCGCGCTCGACAACCTCGGCGAGGTTCTCTCCGCCGCCGGCGCGCACTTCGACGACATCGTGAAGACCACCATCTACCTCATCGACATGGGCGACTTCGAAACGGTCAACGCCATCTACGCCGAGCGTTTCGACCTCGAGTCCGCCCCCGCCCGAGCCACGGTCGCCGTCGCCGCCCTTCCGAAGGGAGCTACCGTCGAAATCGAGGCCATCGCTCGCCTGGAGACACCATGACCGACACCAAGGACACGCCCGACGGGGCCACAGCGGAAGGTTCCGCTCCTCCTGCCCCCACGCCACCAGCCTCGGCGGATGCCCGCTCGGCTGATACTTCCCAGGCCGATACGCCCCGGGCTGCTTCTTCGGCTGGGCCTTCTCGCCCGCCGGAGCCGAGCGCCGCCGAAGTCGTCGTCACCGTTCCCGACGACCTTTCCTCCACGTCCGCGGGGACCGGCGTCGAGGTTCCTCGACGGGTGCGCGCCCGACGGGCGGTTGCCAAGACGGTTGAGCCCGAGCGCGACCGCGCGTCGCAGCCGCGGGGCCCGCGCAAGCCGCGACGGCGGCGTGGCGACCGGGAGCGAAAGCCGGCCGATGCCAAGTCCGCCAATCCCGCTTCGAGTGCCGTCGGCGGCGGGTCGCCGTTGCGGCGCGCCCGCGTCTACCGACAAGACCCGGTCGATGGGATCGAGCCCGGTCCTCCCCCGCCCCCGCCGCTGGGCGACGATGAGGCCAAGGCGAAAAAGATCGCGGACCACACCCAAACGACCCTCATCCTGCACCCAGCGCCGAAAGCTGGAGGCCACGCGAGAAAGAAGAAGGCGAAGGGGCCGAAGACCGCCAAAGAAGCCCTCGCGGCGCGCGCCAAGGGCAAGCGGAAGCAGAACGGCAAGTCCGAGAAGGTCGGTGCGAAGCCCGCGACCACCCTCGACCCCGCGTGGGTCGGGGCCGGAGCCGACGACGCCGTCGCCGCCCTGGTGACGGCGGGAGCGGGCGGCGCCGAAGGGCTCGTCAAGGCCTGGGTCGAGGCCGACAACCTCGTCGCCATCGCCGTCGGCGCCGCGAGCGAAGCGTTGAGCGGCGCGCCCCGCAAGGCCGTACGGCGTGCCGCACGCACGTTGCGCGCCCGCGGCGTCACCTTGCCCGAGGTCAAAGCGAAGGCGCCCGCGGAAGCGACGGCGGCAGAGGCCGAGGCCGAGCCGGTCGCAACCTTCGTACCTCCGGATGCGAGTGGCACGATGTTCATCTCGATCAGTCACCGTCAGCCCGGCGGTGGTTACGTCGTGGCCGATTGCGTCGCCAAGCACGGGGTGGGCGTCGTGCGCGCATCCCAGGGTCGTCTCGCCGGTCGAAAGATCCGCGCGTGGAAGGACCGCGTGGCCAAAGAGTACGGCGCCGCCCCCGTCGAGGTACCCCTCGCGTGGGCGCGAGCGCGCATCGAAGAGGCGAAAGCGACCAACGAAAAGAGCGGCGCGCTCATGCCCCTCGGGTTCGACTCGTGTGCGTTTCTCTTCGAGCCATTTCCGGAGGCACCGCCCCCCCACCCGGTCGCCGACCTCACTGCCGACGAGCCCGAGGCGGCGCAGCTCGAACGCGCCGCCGCGGATTCGGAGCGCCTCCACAACGAGCCGGAGTTTCGCGCCTGGATGCCAGACCGCAAGAGCATCGACGAGCTGCTCACGAAGGTCGGCGCCTCGGTGGGCTCGGAAGAAGCCGCTTCCGAGCCGGAGCAGGTCAACGCGGCGCTGAAAAAGGAAGTCGCCGACGCGACCGACCGCTTCTTCACCCCCGAGCTACGCCAGGCGGTGTCGTCGTGGATGCGGGACGCCGCGATCTCCGTGCGCGCCCGTTCCGGCGACGACGCCGCACGCCACGTGATCCAGGTCGCCACGGCGGTGGAGCGGGCCGGGCTCATCACCTCTCCCCCCCACGAAATCCCGTTTCTGCTCGCTTTCTTCCAAAAAGCGATCGCGTACGTCCTGTCCCAAAACCAGGGACAGCTCAGGGTGCCCATCCCCGCCGCCCCCGCTTAAATGCGTTCCGATGGCTTCGCCCTCGGAGCAGCTCAGAGCAGCGTGATGGAGCGACGCGCCGTCACCGTGAGCGCGGCGCCGGTGCCGTCGCCAAGGGTGAACGCGCCGCCACCGTTGTCGACCCAGCCCGCCGGCAGCGGCTCGGGAACGGTGAGCGACGCGGCATCGTCGACCGTGGCCTGGAGGGTGCCGTTGGCGTCGGCGGGGATTTGCACGGTCACGTCGCCGAGACCGCCCGTGCTCACCACCCGACTGGCCGCCTCGGGCCACGAGGCCAATCCCACTTCGACGTCGAAACCGCCCTGAATGTCCACCACGCCCTGCGCGCCGGCCACGGCGACGCCGCCGGCACCGTCGTTCAGCACGGATACGCCCGCCGGGCTCACGCCCGCCAGATCCAAGTCCACCGAGCCGTTGTTCTGGACGACCTGAATCCGGCCATCGAAATCCGAAGGCAGGAGGATGGTCAGGTCGACGGCGAGGTTGCCATCGTTGCTCAACCGCTCGGTCTGGACGACCACGTCACCGTCGTCGCTCACCGTCACGCGGAGCTCTTCTTCCAGCTGGCGCTCGGCCCGCTCTTCCCCCTCCGCCGAGCCTTCCTCGAGGGTCTTGCGCACCGTCTCGATGGCGACTTGGCCGGACGCGCTGCCGGTGCGGATCTCGATCTGCCCGTTGAAGCCCGAGACCAAGAGGTCGTTTCCCGCCACGTACGTCGCCGTGAGCTCATCGGTGTCGGTGTAGGTGGTCCCGGGCTCGAGGCTGATGCAGTTCGCCTGACCGTCCTCGCACTCTCCGATGATGCACCCCGAAAGCCCGAAGAGGGCGGCGGCGGAAATCGTAGCGACGGAAGCGATGAACCGAATCGAAGGCATGAGTAGCTTGCTCCTGAAAGACGAGAAAGTATGGGGGGCCACCACGGCTCGTGGCAGCCCCACGGAGATAGGCACGTCCTCCGTCGCCGTCTCGTCGACAGCAACTTCCAAACGCTCGTTCTGCGTGCTTTTGAACAATCCCGGGGAAGGCTTCGTCTGAACTTGATTCAGCCGGCCCCGGGGGGGAGGTCCGAGGCCCCGACCCGCTCCCGAAAGGCACGATGAAGGGCGCGGGTGATGGCGAAGTTCGGGCCGCTGTGGTTCCGTCCCGCTACCGGTGCCCCGTCGATGGTCCGAATCGGCACCACCTCGCGAATGCTCGAGGTCACGAAGACCTCGTCGCACGCGATCATCTCCGCCGGGGGAAGGGCGACGTATTCGACGGTCAGCCCCATGCGCGTGGCGGCCGCGATCACCTCCCCCCGGGTGACCCCGAGGAGAATCCCCGCGTCGTCGGGCGGGGTGAGCACGCGACCCGCGCGCACCATGAACACGTTGAACGTGCCTCCCTCGACGACCCGTCCCCTCCGGTCGACGATCAGGGCTTCGTCCGCCCCGCGGTCTTTCGCCCGTTTCAACGCGAGCAAGGAAGCCAGATAGTTGCCCAGTTTGGCGTGGTCGGCGCCGTCGGAAGCCCGCACCGTCGCCACGCAGATGGTGTCGATTCCCTCTCGGTACACACGTTCGGGGGGGGGTCGGAGCGGCTCCACGAGGATGACCCGTCGGGGGCGGTCGGCCCCAGACGGATCCAGGCCGAGCGGGCCACTGCCCCGCGAAATCATGACGCGGACGTAGCTCTCCTCGTTGCCGGCGGCATCCAGCGCGGCCACGACCTCTGCGGCTAGGGCCGCCTCCGCGACCGGGAGCGACATCGCCATCTTCTCCGCCGACGCGGCCAACCGGACCAAGTGCGCCTTCAACGCAAAGGGCTGGCCCCCGTACGTGCGAATCGTCTCGAAGACGCTGTCCCCGTAGAGAAACCCCCGGTCGTAGACGCTCACGCGAGCTTCTTCCGGGGGGTACGGGTGGCCATCGATGAAGGCGAGGCGCATCCGATGAGCGTAGCCTCAAGTTTGGCCCGCGGGGGTCGTTGTCCCTCTCGCACGATTTTGCCCGCGAGGACCCATGCCCCGACCCCTCACCGCCCTCCGTCTCCTGTCTCTCTCCAGCCTCGCCGGGGTCGCCGCCGGTTGCTTTTTCGACCCCTCCCAGGGCGCCGGGGTGGAACAAGGCGTCTCGGACCCTCGAGGTACGCCTACGGAGCGCGTAGGAGCGGGAGGGAGTGGCCCCGGCGCCCCCGGAGCCGGCGGGACGGATCGACCACCGCACGGCCAAGGGGGCGAAGGCGACGGCGTCGGGGGGACCGCGACCGCCCCCGGGGGCCCGGACGGGGTCCGCATCGTGGCCCTCTCTGCGGTCATGCAGCGCGGCACCCCCGGGGCCCTGGTCGGCGACGCCCCGGCGTTCCGGGTCGAGGATGCCGAGGGGGTTCCGCTCTCCGGGGTGAGCGTCGAAGTGCGCCTCGACGACGACGAGGGCGTCTTCCGCGTCGCCTCCGGCCCTCCCACCCGAAACGCCATGGCGACGACCGATGCGGCCGGCGTCGTGCATCTCGACGCCTGGCAGTTGCCCCGAGAGACCGGCTTCAACACGCTCGAGGTGGACGTCGCCTCCGAGGGATCTGGGTTGACGTTCGTCGCGGAGGCCGCGTCGGACTTCGAAGTACGGATCGAGCCCCTCACCCCGCTCGAGCCGCATCTCCAAGCCGCCTTCGAACGGGCCGAGCGCCGGTGGGAAGCGGTCATCCTCAACGGTCTTCCCGCCCTGGCGAGCACCCTTCCCAATCTCGCGCGGGGGTGTGGGATCGAATCGGGCGCGCCGACCGGCGACGTGACCACCCGCGGGATCGTCATCTTCGCCGACATCACCCCCATCGATGGCGCCGGAGGGATTCTCGGCTCGGCGGGTCCATGTCTCATCCGCAGCCAGGACCGCTCCCCGGTATCGGGATTGATGCGCTTCGACAGCGCCGACGTCGCCAATCTCGTGGATGCCGGTGCGTTCGAGGCGGTCATTCTCCACGAGATGGGCCACGTGCTCGGCGTGGGTACGCTTTGGGGTTACGAGGGCTTTCTCCGCAACCCCTCCGTCCCCGATGCTCCAGGCGCCGACACCCATCACGTAGGACCCCGCACGCGAGCCGCTTTCGACGCGATCGGCGGTCAGTTTTTTCAGGGGGGCGCGAGCGTTCCCGTGGAAAACAGCGCCCGTCCGGGCTCGGGCGACGGCCACTGGCGGGAAAGCGTCGCGACGAACGAGTTGATGACCCCGTTTCTCGACTCGGGGGTCGCCCCGTTGAGTCGACTCACCGTGGCCTCCGTCGACGACTTCCCCTACTACGTGGCCAATTACCTGGCGGCGGATGCCTTCGTCCTCGCGCCGTCGTTGGCCGCCTCCCCCGGGCCGGCAACGTCAGCCACGAAGCCGACCGCGTGTCACGTCCTGCGTCCCGCGCCTCGAGGACCCCTCCCGGCGGGTACGCTGCCTGCGCTCCCTCCCCGCTGACCTCACGGGAGGCCCCGCCACCGATGCGCGAGCCTCAAGTGTCGGCCGCGAGCGCGTCGACAAGGGCTTGGGCGCGCTCGTGCTCGCGGTCGTTGGACAGCGCCCGTTCCGCATTTTGCCGCGCCTTCTTGAGGTCTCCTTGCCCCTGGCTCACCAGGGCGAGGTGATAAAACACGTCGGCCTTGGTGACCGGCGCATCCGCCCCGAGCTGTTGCAACAAGAGGGAACGGAAGGCGTTGCCCGCTCGCTTGTAGTGGTCTCGCGCGTCCTCGGCGCCTTCGGCGAGGTCGATCGACAGGCTCCCCAAGGCGAACAGCACCTCGATGCTGCCCGGGTCCATCTTTCGGGCGGCTTCGAGCTCGGTCAACGCCGCCTCCCGATCCCCCCGCGCGAGATGGGCCTTGGCGATCCGTCGGTGGATCGCCCCGAGCTCCTTGCTCCGTCTTCCACCATAGGAGGCAACCACGCGGCCCAACACCTCGATGGCTTCGTCGCTGCGGCCGCTGGCCGTGTACGCGTCACAGAGTCGCAACATGAGCTCCCGGTCGTCGGGTTCGATCGCGAGCGCGCGCTCGAAGAGCTCGGCCGCGGTGGCGTGGTCTTCGAGACGCTCGGCCCGGATCTCCGCCGCTTCGCGCAATCCATGAACCTTCTCTTCGGTACGCGCGCTGCGCTCCGCTTCGGCCACGGTCGCGTCGGCCAATTCCGACCACCGCTCCGTCTCGCGATACAGCCCCTTGAGGCCCTCCCGCATCTGCGCGACGACCTCGTCGGCGTCGCCGCCGACAGCGTCCTGGGGCCCGGCGGCGAGGGCTCGCTCGAGAACGGCGATGGCTCGTTCCGGGGCTTTGGCCGCTACGTAGAGGTCGCGCGACTTGAGCGCGAGCGGCCCCCGCTCCTCGTCCGCAGCGCCTTCGAGCAGTCGTTCGTGGGTCTCGGCTGCGCGCTCGATGTCTCCCTGCGCTTCGTAAAGCCGGGCGAGCGCGGCGAGCGCCGGTCGAAAGGCCTCGTCGGTGTCGAGCACCGCAACGTACCCCTCGATCGCCTTTTCGGGGTCGTTCAGGCGCGTCTCGTACAGTTCGGCCAACTTGACCCGATGCCCGAGCTCTTGCTCCTGTGCCCCCTCCTCGCGGCAGACGTCGATCTGTCGTTGAAGAAACTCCGCGAGTTCGTCGTCACGGCCCTCCCGCTCCAACATCTCAGCCAACATCGAAACGGCCCCCGCGAAGGTGGGCATCTCTTCGATGATGGCGTTGAGGTGCTCGATCCCCTCGCTCGGAGCGTCGAGCTTTTCGATGCAGAGACGCGCGCACTCGAGCCGCAACTCGGCGCGTCGCGCCGGCTCGTCGGCGAGGTCCACCAATCGCTCCGTAAAGCGCAGCATGTCGTCGAAGCGCTCGAGTTTCGCGTAAAGCTCCCGCAGCCCGGAGGAGGCCACCTCGTCCTGCGGGTCGTCTTCGAACGCTTGTTCGTAGAAGTCGCGCGCGGTCTCCGGGTCGTCGAGATGCTTGGCCGCGATTTCGGCCGCCCGGTGCCTTAGCCCGCGGAGGGCGTCGGGCTCGGGCATCAGCTCGATGCGCCTCCGGAGGTGGCCGAGCAGTTCGTCGTACGCGTTCTTCCGCGCGCAAACCTCGCAGAGTTCGGTGAGGGCCCAAACGTCCGCATCGTCGACCGCGAGCATGTCGCGGAGGATCTGCTCCGCGAGGTCGTGCTCCTCCAATTCATCGGCGAGCCCTTTGGCCTCGCGACGCAGGTCGGACGAGGATCGGTCGACCCCACCGCCCGCGTCCGACAGCTCGGCCAGACGCCGGAGGCTGTCGACGAGCGCTCGGGTGGCGCCCTGATCCCGCTGGATCTCCTCGAGGGCGGTGAGGGCGTCGACGCAACCCGGGTCTTGCTCCAAGGCCTGGGTAAGGCGCGCCGCCGCCGTCTCGTCGTCGTCGAGATGTTCGCGATACCAGCCCGCGGTCCTCAGGTAGAGGTCGCGTGACAGCTCGGGCGTGACGTTGCCGTCGCCCGCCCCGGCCTCCTCCGCCTCGAGCGATCGCGTCAGCGCCGAGCCCACCGCGTCGGCAGCCCGACGCCAAGCGTCCGGGTCGGCGGCCGCGTTGGTGGCCGCGAGCCGCTCCAGTTGCGGAAGGAGCTCGGGGTCACTGGGGTCGTCGTGAATTGCCTCTTGGATCACCTCTTGGGCCGCGACCGTGTCGTCGGTCTCGTCCTCCAGCATCTGGGCCAGGTCCAGCCGCAGACGCACCCGCTCGGCGCCGTTCGGGGCGTACGAGATCCGCTTGTTGCGGAGTCGCGCGCGAGCCTTGGCATCGCCCGCGACGCGGTACATGCCGTCGAGCGCTTCGGCCGCCTCTTCGAACAGGTGCTCTTCCTCGGTCAGCCGCTCGAGCTGCGCGATGACGCCCGCGTGCTCGGGATCGAGATCCGCCGCCTGCCGGAGCGTCGCGAGGCCCCGATCCAATTGCTCGAACCGATCGACCTGCAATGCCCCCAAACGGTGAAGCAGCTCGGCCCGCGTCGCCCCCTCGGTCTCGAGCTCGGCCCGACGTTCGAGTACATCGCCGAGCGCTTCCCACCCCTCGGTCGCCACGTACAGGCGATCGAGGGCGACCAGAATGCCGGACGGTTCTTCCGCCTGCTCGCTCGCGCGGCGGTAGGCCTCGATGGCGCGTTCCGGTGCATCGAGTCGCTCCTCGGCGATGGTCCCGAGACGACGGTAGAGATCGGTCTGCACCACCGCATCGAAGATCTCGCCCGCCCGGGCCTCGAGCGCGTCCGCGTACGGGCGCCATTGGTCGGCGAGTTCGGAGAGTCGCTCGAGCTCTCGGTGAAGCGCCTCGTCGTCGGGCGTTTCGGAGAGCGCCCGCAGCACGGTGGCCTGGGCGTCTCCGGGGCGATCGAGCTGCTCTTCCTGGATGAGCGCCATGCCCGAAAGGGTCTGCGCACGCTCCTCCGGGTCCGTCTGTCCCGAGAAGCGCAGCTCCATCACCTCGACGAGCGCCTGGTGCGCTCCCGCCGCTTGGAGCAAGGGCTCGAGCAACGCACTGACGTCGAGTCGGAGCTCCTCGTACTTTTCTCCGATGTCGCGCACGCGCGCGAGCGCATGGGGGTCATCGTCTCCTTCGTCGAGCACGGCCCGGTATTGGTCGAGCGCATCGTG
This sequence comes from Myxococcota bacterium, assembly GCA_039027095.1. Classification (GTDB taxonomy): domain Bacteria; phylum Myxococcota_A; class Polyangia; order Polyangiales; family Polyangiaceae; genus JAPYTK01. Next base: position 105,645 of record JBCCLB010000003.1, on the reverse strand, counting down.
GGCGTTGTCGTACTGGCGGAGGTAGAGGTCGCCGATCTTGTTGCGAAGGGCACGGCGACGCTCGGCGTCCTCCGCGTATTCGACCTGGGTCTTCAGGTTCTCGAGCAGTTCGTCGTGACGCTCACGAGCTTCGTAGAGCGCCTCCAAGGAGCGCAACACGTCGACGTCACCCGGCCGCGCGTCGAGGGCCGCCGTGAGGACCCGGACGGCTTCGTCCGGACGGTCGAGTCGAGCCCGATACACCTCGGCCGCTTCGAGCAACAGGCGGTGGCGGAGCGCGTCCTCGTCGAGCTCCGCATACTCGACCCGCTGCTCCAGCAGAACGACGAGCCGCTCGGCATCGTCACCCGGCCGGTAGAGATCGAGCAGCGCATCGAGCGTTTCCAGGTCGCTCGGCATTACCTCCAGGGCCTCCTCGTACACGCGCACAGCCGCGTCCGGATCCTCGAGCATGTCGCCGCGGATCGAGCCCAAGCGACGCAACGTAGACGCACGTTCTTCGTCGCTGGTGGCGTTCTCGGCTTTGCGCCGAAGTACCCCGACCAAGGTTTCCCAGTCGCTCAACAACATCGCGAGGGTGTCCATCTTCTCGAGCGGCTCGGGCTCCGAAGGGTCGAGCGCGGAGAGCTTGCCGAGCGCATCGAGCGCCCGTCGGGGGTCGTCGAGCTGCTCGTCACAGATGTGGCTCAGCGACTCGAGGAGCTGGCGCTTGACGTACTCGTCGGCGACCGACGACGCCGCCTCATCGTAGGTAGAGGCGAGGTCGCCCCAGGCGTCGAGTTCTTCGGCCAGACGCTCGAGGTTGGATCGGGTGGGCTCATGGTCCGGCGCGAGCAGCAACGCGCGCCGCGTAATTTCAAAGGCCTTCTCCTCGTCCTGTCCCCGGTCTTCCCACAGCGCGGCGGAGTCGGCGAGGATCTCGACCTGGTCGACCGGGTACGCGACGAGGGCGAGGCGCTCGTCGTTGAGCCGGATCAGACCGCGCCAGTCGTCCTGGCGTTGGTAGAGCGGTCGCAGGATGTCGACCACCCGCTGCTTGTGGGCGTCGTCCTCGAGGAGTTTTTCGAGTTCGGCGACGGCCTCGGGATGCTCCGGTCCGTCCTGGACGATGGCCTCCAGCTGGTCGAGGGCTCGGTCGCGAGCATCTCGGTCGCGGCCGAGCAGGCGCGCGAGTTCGAGTCGATAGGGCGCCGCCACTTCGGACGACGGGGCCATCTCGGCCCGCCGCTCGTAGAGGTCGGCGAGATCCTGGTGTCGTTCCTCCGCGGCGTAGAGCTCGGTCAATCCGTCGAGGGCCGCTTCGTTTTCGGCGTCGATGTCGAGGAGTTCGTTGAGGGTCGCGATCGCGTCATCCTCACGCCCGAGCGAGCGCTGCAGTTCCGTGACGACGTGGAGATGCGACACGCGACGCTCATCGTCGAATACGTTGTCGAGGGCGTGGCGGTAGTGCTGGATCCGCTCGGCGCGCCGGTCGCCGTCGAATTCCTCCTCGGAGGCCTCGGTTCGGTATCCCCCCTCGTGGGCCCGACCCTCTTCGCTCGAGAGCCGTATGAGCACTTCGTCGATGGCCCGAAAGAGCTCGTCGCTCTCCGGCTCGAAGCGATAGGCCCGGCGGTACCAGGCGAGGGCCAGCTCGTTCTCGCCGACTTCAGCGTAGAGCGCTCCGGTGCGCGCGGCGAGCTTCGCCGTCTGCGGCTCGTCCGCGGCAACCTTGTCGAGCGCCCGGGCGAAGATCCCCGCGACGCGACCCTCGCTCCCTTCGCCGAGGACGCGCCCGAGGCGCTCGACCTCCGCCCAGATGTCTTCGTTACCGGGATCGTCGTCGAGCTGCCGCGCGACCATGTCGAGCGCGGAGGCGTAGTCTTCAAGTTGCTCTTCGTAGAGCGTGCTCAACCGCGACAACAACTCCGCTCGCGCGCCGGGATCGTGGGTCGTCTCGAGGCGCGCCTCGAGCACGCCCTCCAGGCGCTTCCAATCGTGGCGCGACAAGTAGACGGGCTCGAGCATCTCCGCGACCCGAGCGCGATGATCCGTGTCGTCGTCATCGTCTTGCTGGAGCCTCCCCTCCAGCCACTCGATGGCTTCGGCGTGGTCGGGGTCGACGCGGAGGGCCTCGGCGAGTTCGTCGAGGGCGCGCGGCCCGTCTCCGAGGTGGGCGCCGACGACGCGCGCCATCTTTACCCTGATGTCCGGCGTATCGTATTCCTCCGCCGCATCGAGCTGCCGCTCGTAGAGACGAACCATGTCGTCGTAGCGAGACGAAGACCGATAGAGCTTCTCGAGCGCCTCCACCGCCCGCGTGTCGAACTCGAGGTCGAGGATCTCTTCGTAGGTTCGGATCGCCTCATCTTCGGCGCTCAGGGGGCCAGCGCGGAGTTCGGCCACGCGGAACAGGAGCTCGCTGCGCTCGGCATCTCCCGCGACGGCATCGGCGCGTAGCTGGAGCACCTCCAACAAGGCAGCGTTGTCACCGGTATCGGCGTACAGTCCCTCGAGCGCGACCATCGCCCGCTGGTCGTCGGCCTGAGCATCCAGAGCGGCGCGGTAGTGCCCCACCGCCCGCGCCGGATCCTCGATCCGGTCCCGCGCGAGTTCCCCCGCGCGCAAGCGCAGACGTTGCTGGACCTCGGCTTCGAGCACCTCCGGCACCACCTCCTCGTACAGCGCCAACAGAGACGCTTGACGGTCGGTCGCCGCCGCGAGCCGCTCCGCCGTCTCGACCCAGAAGGACAACGATGTGTCCCCCGCCGCCTCTTTCACCCCGCGCGCGGCATAGGCATACGCCCGCTCGGGCGATTCGAGGGTGTCCTCGGCGGTCTGCAGCGCCCGCTCGAGGGTGTCGAGTTTCCGCGCGGGTTCAAATGTCGCGTCGACTTCGATGTCCAGCACCCTGAGGAGCTTCTCGGCCTCCCCATCGGCATCGTAGAGCGGAGCAAGGGTCTCGGCGGCTTCGCGGCGAACGTCCGGCTCGCCGTGATCGAGCATCTGCTCGAGCGCCTCCCGGGCCGCGGCCTGGTCGGGCTCCCGGGTCAAGACGTCGCGATAGGCGGACAACGCACCGTTGGGGTCGTCGAGGTGGACCCGGCGCACGTCGCCCAGCGACGCGAGCAGCTCGATCTGCTCCGATGCCTCCTCGGAGACGCCGAGCCAGGTTTCGTAAATCTCGGCCAGGTCGTCCCACCGTTCGGCGCCGTCGTACAGACGCGCCAGGGCGGAGAGCGTGTCCCGATCGGGACCGAAGTCATCGAGCACCGACCGCCATGCGGCGATGGCGTCGGTGGTCTGACCGAGTTCACCGCCGAGGACTTCGGCCGCACCCACCATGCATCGTCGACGCTCGTCCCCATCCTCGGCGATCGATTCGAGTTGGCGAAGCGTCTCGACGAGCTCCCCGTGGCGCTCGGTGCGTGCGTAAAGTCGTTCCAGCGCGCGCAGCGCCGTTGCATCGGACGCATCGTCTTCGACCCGCGCCTGCCACGCGGCCACGGCTTCGACGTCATTTTCGAGCAGGTCTTCGTGAATGTTCGCAATGCGCGCGTACAGCTCTTTCTTGGCCTCGGGTTCGTCGGTGAGCCGAACCTCCGTCGCGAGGACGCGGGCCAGCGCCTGGTGATCGCCGCGCTCCTGATGGAGCTCGGCGAGCTCACGGGCGGCGGGGATCACCAACTCGGGGTCATCGGGTTCGATGCCGAGCACCTCGGAGAAGATCTCAATCGCTTTTCCGGGCGCGTCGAGCTGGTCGCGATGGATCGATGCCGCCTCCATCAGCAGACTGCCCCGTGTCGCCACCAGCTCCGAACTCGAGGCCGCCGCCAAGAGGGTGGCCGCCAGCGCTGCGTGGTCGCCCAGCCGGCGGCCCACGTCGAGAAGGCGGTCTCGTACCCCGTCGTCGTCCGGCTCGAGCGGGAGAAGCTCTCGGAGCGTCGCCAGCGCCCCCTCGTCATCGCGGAGACGCTCATCTTGGAGGGTCGCGATCCGTCGCAGCAACCCACGCTTGTCGTCGTCGTCATCCGCCCCCTCGAGACGAATCTTGAGCACCCGCACCAAGTCCCGAGGGTCATCGACGGCGAGGTACACCGTGTCGAGCAGGGCCGCCGCCGGCTGCCGCAGGGCCGGAACGTCCAGGCACTCCTCCGCGAGCGCCCGCGCGTCGAGGTCGTCTTCGCGGGCGGCCAGCACCGCTTCGAGATGACCCATCACCCGTTCCGTCTGCTGGAGACGATGGAGGTACAGCTCGACCAGCCGCTGCTGCGTCTCGGGCACTTCGTCGTCGATCGCCGTCTCTAGTTTTCGCTCCAACAGCGCCGCGAGATCGGCGTAGCGCTCCTCCCGCCCGTAGAGCCGTTCGAGCGCGTCGTTGGCGGGCTGATGAAGCCCGTCGAGCGCCACGATGCGCTCGTAGTAACCGATGGCACGAGGGTCATCACCGACCATGTCCTCGGCCACGACGGCGGCCTGGTGCAGGAGTTCGGTCTTGTCCGAATCTGCCTCGACGACGCCGATGGTTCGGTCGTAGAGGGCCTGGAGGTCGTCCCAACGCTCGACGGCATTGAGAATCGCCTTCAGTCGATCGAAGGCCGCCGCGTCCTGCGGATCGATGGTGAGGCACTGCTCGAGATAGGGAATCGCCCCCTCGGGGTCGCCGAGATGCTCCTCGTGAAGCGCCGCCGCGCGGGCGGCGAGCGTGAGGGCCAATTCGTCGGGAAGCCCTTCGGGTTCGTTCGCTTCGTCGCCGTCGTCGTCGGCCCCCCCGTCGAGGTGGGTCGCGTAGGCCTCGGCGAGGTCGGCATGCCGCCCCGAGGCGTGGCCGAGTTCGCCGAGCCGTTCCCATTGCTCGACGTCGAGGGGTGACTCACGAATCGCGCTTCGAACCACATCGAAGGCGACGCCCGGCTCATCGAGCTCTCGCTCGTGGACCTCGGCGAGCTGCCGCGCGAGGCGCTGGCGTGTCTCCTCGTCTTCTTCGACGTCCAGCATGGCGCGCAGCGCCAACACGCGCTTTTCGGCCTCGCCTCGATCGGCGTAGATGCGCTCCAGGGTCCGGGCGGCGCGAACCCGCGTGCTCGGTTGCTCGAGCAACTGCTCCAGCAGATGCACGGTGGGCGCGTGGTCCGGGGCGATCTCCAAGGCGCGCACGCAAGCCTCGTACGCCGCCTCCGGACGACCGAGTTGACCTTCGTAGAGCTCGGCGAGAGCCGTTTCCAGCGCGAGGCGGTCGTCGCCCTCGCTCGCGTCACGGTGCATCTTCATCACCTCGGCGGCCGCCTCGTGCTCGTCGCCGGCGCGGAGCAGCCGCGTCAGCGACCCGAGCGCGCCGGTACGGCGGGGCGCGTCATCGACGACCCGTCGCAATAGGGCGATCGCGCGAGCGGGCTCGGCGAAGGCTTCCTCTTCCACCGCCGCCCAGGCCTCCAGGGTTTCGTACCGCTCGGGCCCCTCCGCGAGGCTGACCTTGCGCTCGAACAACCATCGGAGGTCATCACGGCGGTCGGTCGCTCGTAGCAACGACTCGAACACCGCCATCGTCTCTCGGTCGGAAGGGTCCTCCTCGAGCAACGTGCGGTAGATGGCGACCGCTTCGTCCGTCCGCTCCGCCTCTCCGGCGTAGACCTCCGCGAGCATGAGCTTGAGCCCCCGGGCCTCGGCCTCGTCCCCCCGCTCGAGACGGCCTTCGACGACCGCGGTGAACGCGTCCCACTCCCCGGCCTGCTGCGACCACGTCCGCAGCCTCTCGAGGCCCTCCGGATCGGGGCGCAACTCGTAGGCGCGGCGCGCGTACCCGAGGGCGGCCGACTTGTTGGACAACGGTCCGCCCGTGATGTTTGCCACCTTCTCGAGCAGCTCTATCTGCGTGGCGACGTCATCGGTCGCTCCGAGGATCACGTCGTACAGGGCGGGAAGTCGCGGCCACTTTTCCTCCTCTTCGTAGATCGGCAGAAGGCGCTCGGCGGCTTCCACGTTGCCCTTCTCCGCAGCGAGGATGCGCTCGTAGGATCGAGCCGCTCGCTCGGGGGTTCCGATCTGGTCCTCGTAGACGCGCGCGGCCCGAAAGCTGAGGGCGACCTTGATCCCCGCGTCGTCGGTGCGGTCCGCCGTGGTGGAGAGAAAGTCCGCGAGGCCTTCGAAGTCTTCTTGTTGGAGGTAGAGGTCCTGGAGGCCGTCCCAGTCCTCGGCGTCCACGTACGCCTGTCTCAGGACCCGAAGGGCGCGCTTGTGGCCGGGAGACAGCTCGAGCACCCGACGCCAGGCCTCGTTCGACTTTTCGCGATCTTCGACCTTGTCGCTGTAGAGCACCCCCAGCTTTTGCAGCAGCGCGAGCTGGCTCTTGACGTCGTCGGCGGCCTCGATGCGTCGCTCGAGCACGTGCGCCACCGTGGCGTAGTCTTTTTGTCGCTCGGCCTGGCGCTCGAGCTGGTCGAGCACGCCCTCCGCCCCGGGGTCGAAGACGAGAACTTCCTTGAAGAGCCGAATCGCCTCGGTCCCCTTGTTGAGGCGCTCCGCCGCGAGCTTGGCCATCTCGACCATCAACGCGACGCGAGCGTCTCCTTCGAGGTCGTCGACTTCGGCGTCGTAGAGGTCGTACAGCTTGTCCCAGGCGCGTCGTTTCTTGTAGAGTTCGCGAAGTTTCTCCTTGGCTTCGCTGTCGCCTGGGACCACCTCGAGCAGCGCCTCGTACGCCCCGATGGCGTTCTGCACGTTGGAGAACTGGTCCAACCAACGCCGGGCGACGCTGCGCAGCAGGCTCTCTTTCTCAGCTTGATTCTCGGTCAGCGCCGCGAGTCGTTGTTGGCTCTGCAGCAGATCACGCCAGCGGCCCAGCGACTCGTAAACCTGGACCAGCTCCCGAACCGCGGCGATGTCGTCATCCGCCAATTGAAGGATCTGGGTGAGGACCGTGAGGAGCGCCGTGTCCGACTCCATTCGATCGCGGTAGATGTCGGCGATCTCCCGAAGCACCAAGACCTTCGCCTCGGGCGCGTCCTCGGGGATACGCGTCAACTCCTGTCGCAAGATCTCGACGAGCGCGTTGAACGACTCGGTCTCTAGGTAGAGTTGCTTCAGCTTGTCGCGGGCCTCCGTGTGATCGGGGTCGGCGCGGAGGATGCTCTTGTACTGCTCGATAGCCCGTCGCGCGTTCTCCTGTCCCTCCGCGAGGGAAGCGATCTCCTCCGCGAGCTTGGTCTGAGCTTCCTCGTCGTCGAGGGCGCGCTGCGCATCGGTCAAGATGCCCATGAGCTTGGCCGCATCGCCGCGCTCACGGCAGTACGCCCGGAAGAAAGCGAGCATGCCGGCATGGGTCGCATCGACGCGACGAACCTTCTCGAAGTACGGCAGCGCCGCGTCGGGCCGCTCGCGCGTCTTCCAGTTGAGCATGGCGAGCTGGACCCACATCCCCAACTCCTCGTCCTTCGCGACCGCCCCGGAACGAAGCTGATCTTCGTAAAGCGCCGCGAGGTGGTCCCAGGCCTCTGCTTCCGTATAGTGCGCCACGAGCAGGCTCATCGCCGCCGGGTGACCGGGCGCGAGATCCACGAGGGCGGTGGCGGCATCGACCGCCGTCGCCGTGTCGCCGAGCTGGTAGCGAGCGACGGCGAGCAGCTGCGACGAGGCGGCGAGGCGGTCGGCGTTGTCCGCCGCCGTTCCCGCGAGTTGTTTGAGCACCGCAACCAGTTCCGGCCACGACGCCCAATGACGGTACATCGCGGCCGCGAGACGCAGGCGCGGCGGCGGCGGCGCCGGCGACGACGTCAGGGCCTGGGCGAGGTAGCCCATCGCTTTATCGCGGGCCTCACCGTCGCGCCCGAGGTGACGAAAGGTCAACTCCGCGGCGCGGGCGAGCATGCGGCCCTTCACCTCGTCATCGTCGGTGTCGAGTGCCTCGACGAGCGCCTCGTCGCGTTCGTCTTCCGCCATCGCCTGGGCGGCGATGATGTCGTCCTTCTGGTGGGCGGCCCGCGCGTCGTCGGCGCGACGTTCGAGCACCCCCTGGTAGGCCACGAGGGCCGACCCGTCGTCGAACAACTCGTCTCGATGAATGCGGCCGAGCTCGAGCTGCTTTGCGATGGCGATGTCGTCATCGTCATCCACCGCGATCTCGAGCTCGAGCAGACGCGCCACGACCGGCCAATTTCGCGCCTGTTCCTGACCCATGCGGGCGAACTCGAGCGAACGCTCGATGTCGTCCCCTCCACTGCCGGTGACGATCTCTTCGACGATGGTCCACGCAGACTCGTCGAAAGGGTTGTCGTGAATGCGATCGAGGGCGGTTCGTAGTTCTTCTGCGCTCATCGTGATCCCGGCGACCCGCGTCGCCAACGCGTGGCGCCACTGCCTCCGGGCCGTGACCACCGACGCGGAAGCGGGGGCAACCCACACCCGAAAAAGGGCCCGGACTGTACACCGAAAGCTCGAGCGGACTACGGGGTTTCCACACGAAACGATCTGCATCCGAAGGGGCTCGGCGACACCTACCTCGACGGATGATGTCGCACCGATGAGACGCTTGCTTCCCGCCTCGGGGGACTTCGGGCTAACCTGCGTTCATGGGCCCCACGTTTGGACGTTTGGCTACGGTGACGGCGACCATCATCGTGGGCTTGACCCTCGGTGCGACCTCGGTGTGGGCGCAGTCCATCACGCCGAACGCATCCCCCTCAGAGGAGGACCTCGACCGCGCTCGAAATCACATGGCGGCCGGCGTCGCCTTTCTCAACGACCCGGCGGGCAAGCTCTATGAGGAGGCTTACCCCGAGTTCAAGAAGGCCTACGCGCTCTCGGGCTCGCTCAACGCGCTCCAGAACTTGGCGAACTGCGCCATCGCGCTCGAGCGTGACGGCGAGGTCATCGAGTACCTGGAAATCGTCCTCGCCGAAGTCGAAGATCTGGCCCCCGCCGACCGAGCCCAATACGAAAGCGACTTGGCCCGAACCAAAGCGACCGTCGCCCGCGTTACGCTTTCGGCCGATCGCCCAGGCGTCAAGGTGACCGACACCCGGACGCCGAACCGCGACTCCCCCGTGCGAAACACCTATGTGGTCGGCACCACGCCTATCACCCTCGGCATTCATCCGGGCAGTCACCGCTTCACCGCCATCGCCGAGGACGGCACCGAGCGGGTTTGGGTCAAGCAAATCGAAAACGGCAGCACGCACGAGTACGCGTTTTCTTTCGCGGAGCCCGCTCCCTCCGAACCCGTGGTGACGCCCCTCCCCGACCCTGCGGTCGCGGTCACGCCCCGCCCCGGCGATGGCGATCCCGCCGGGATCCCGATCCCGGTCTGGATCGCGGGGGGCGCCACCGTGGCCGTCGCCATTCCGATGGCCGTCTTCATGGGCCTATCGACGTCGAGAAAGTCCGAGTTCGACGACGAAATCCTCGGGCAGGAGCCGGTGACGGAACAGGAGCGCGCGGCCGACGAATTGCGCACCACCAACCTGGTCGCGGATGTCTTGCTCGGCGTTACGGCGGCGGGGGCGGTCACGACCTTGGTCTTGGCTTTGGTGCTGCCCTCGGCCGACGAGGGAGACGCGGGCGCCGACACCGGATCCAACCCGGGGGTCGACTACGCCTTCGCTCCCTCCTTCGACCCGCGTGGTGGCGGCGGGGCTCAGTTCTCCCTTCGATTTTGAGGGCGCGACGCAAACCTCCATCCCGCGCCCAACATTTTCCTCCCGTCGCTCCGAGAAACGAATCCCTTGCCGGCCGAACCAGGCACCATCATCGCGAAGCGCTACCGGCTGCTGCGCCAGCTCGGCAAGGGCGGCATGGGCGAGGTGTTCGCCGCGGAGAACACGAGAACCGGTCGGCAAGTCGCCCTGAAGCTCCTTCGCGCCGAGTCCAAGACGAAGCAAAGCGCCATCGAGCGGTTCCGGAGGGAGGCCCGCGCGGCCGGGTCGATTAGCAGTGACTTCGTGACGCAGGTCATCGACGTCGAGGACGACCCTGACCACGGCATCGTCCTGGTCTTCGAACTCCTCGAGGGGGAGTCGTTGGTCGAGCGCCTCAAGCGCACCGGCCCCATCCCCTACCTCGAACTATGGGGCATCGTCGAAGCGGTGTGGATGGGCCTCGCCGACGCTCATGCGTCGGGGATCGTGCACCGAGACCTCAAGCCGTCGAATGTCTTTCTCGAACGCCGGCGCAACGGCACGAGGGTAAAGATCCTCGACTTCGGGATCTCGAAGCTCCCCAAAAAGTTCAGCACGGACAGCCTCACGCAATGGGGCCAGAGCCTCGGGACGTTCTCCTTTATGCCGCCCGAGCAGATCGGCAAGGCGAAGAGCGTCGACCATCGCGCCGACATCTACGCCTGCGCCACGCTCATTTACCAGGCGATGAGCGGCAAGTTGCCCTACCACGCCAAAAACGTCGTCGGGATGATGGAGGCGAAGACGAAGTCCGAGCCGCGGACGCTCGCGTCGGTGATGCGCGACCCCATCGACCCGCGACTCGAGGCATTCATCGCCCGCGGCCTTGCGCGAAATCCAGACCAAAGGTTTCAAACGGCACTCGACGCCCTGGACGCCTGGCGGCAGCTGAGACCCCAGGGCGCAGCCTCGATGCTCGACGTCGACCCGTCGGGTGTCTATCCGCCCCCGTCTTTTGGCGACGACGTGGAGGACGAGGAGTCGGCATCAGAGGTCAAGACCCGCGTCCTCGGCCAAAAGGACCTCTTCGGCGATGGGGGTCTGGAGGCGGCGCTCCGCCAGCGGGAAAACCTCCGGGCGACGAAAGCCGTGGGTCGACGGGCGACCGCTCCCCTCGGGGCCACGCCGGCGCCGAATGGGTCTCCCGCGTTGACGCCGTCCGGAGGCGCCCCCGCGGCCCAACCCGCCAACCGGAGCGTCGCCTCCGCCTTTCACCCCTCGGCCTCGACGCAGCCCATCAACGCCCCATCGGTCGCCAACGAGTCGACCCTGGTGGATGAGGGTATTGCGGTGCTCGCCGCGCGCGACGCCGCCAACGCGAGTGACCCATCGTTCGGTTCGTCGATGCCGACCCCCGAGAACGGCCGACCGGCTCGCCCCCGTCGCCCGGCCCCCGCGTCGTCCTCCGGCCCCCGCGCCGCGACCCTCATCATCGGAATGCTCGGTCTGGTGCTGCTCGGCTTCGTCACGATGGTTTTACTTCTTCGCTTCATCCACTGAGGTGACGCGCGGAAGTCGCATGGCGAATCGAGTTCCCCCGGCCGCACGAGGCGTGCACGTCACCGACCCGCCGTGGGCCTCTACAATCGAGCGCGTCACGGCCAAGCCCAAGCCCGTCCCGTGGCGCTTGGTCGTGTAAAACGGATCGAAAATCGTAGCCCGAGCGTCCTCGGGAATCCCCGGTCCGTCGTCCTCGACGGCGACCACGACGTGCGTCGCGTCACCGAAGACCCGGACGACCACCTCCCCCCCCTCTCCGGTGGCTTCACGCGCATTGCGAATCAGATTGAGCAGGGACTGTCGCAGCTTCCCTTCGTCGACCTCTGCCCGAAGGTCTTCCCCCTCGATCACCAACCGACTCGTAAGCCCGGCCCGGTCGAGCTCCGGGCCCACGAACGCATGGGTCTCGCCGACGACGTCGTCGATGGCCTCCACCGCGAGCGCGACCTGCGGCTCCCTCACCGCCGACAGGTACTGCTCGGAAATACTCGAGAGTCGGTCGACCTCAGACACGATCGCGTGGAGGAGTTGTCGCGTTTCATCGGGCTCGGGTGCCTCCCCCGCCATTTCCTCTTCCAGCAACTCGAGGTTCAACCCGATCGAAGAGAGCGGATTACGCACCTCGTGCGTAATGTGGGCCGCCATCTTGCCGATCGTGGCGAGCCGTTCCGCTTGCACCAAGTCGGCTCGCGCCCGTCGAATCGCAGCCACCATGTCTTCGAACGTCGACGCCAGCTCCCCTATCTCATCATCCGTCGCCACCACCTCGCGCGGCGTGAGGTCACCGGTGGCCACTGCCCTTGCCCGCGCCGTGACCCGACCGAGCGGCGACAAGACCCGTCGCGCGTATACCGACGTCGCGATCCCCACGAGAAACGTCAGCATGGAGAGCCCCAACAACAAGGCGAGCGACCGACGTTCGCGGCGCTCCGCCTCTTCCCCCCGCTGCTTCAGCTGGTCGGCCACGCGCTGGCGCAGCGCCCGAAGACGCTTCGCGGCATCGGTTTCGGCCGCGACCAGTTGGTCGCGAAGACCCTCCGCCCGTATCGTGTTGCCCTTTTCGATGGCGAGAAATAGGTCACGGTACGCGGCATCGGTGGCCCCCAGCGCGTCGTCTAGCGCACGGGCTTCCGCCTGTACGTCGGTCCGCAATGAATCCTCGGGCGCGAGCCCCCGCTCCGCCTGATCGATCAGCTCGGCGAAGGTCCGAGGGCGAACCCGACGTGCGATGTCGATCCATTGCTGTACATCCGCGGGATTCCGCGCCGAAGTAATATGATTGAGTTGGGCATTCATCACGTTCTGCCCCGCGAGGGCTTCGCCGATCGTGACGATCAATGGTACGTAAGCATCTCTGACCCTCTGGCCGTCATCGGCCGATTCGCGAAGCGCCCGAAAGCTCCATCCGAGGGTGAGGGCAAACGCCGCCAGCACGACGAGAAAGGACACGAGGAGCCGCGAGCCCACCGTCCGCCGCGGCGCCGGCAGCGCGGTGGTCCCGACCGCGACTCCGTCGCGCGTCAACCCTTCCCCTCGGGACCGACGACGGGCAAGCGCTGTGACCTGGGGGGCGCACCACCCCGCAGCCCCGGGGCGACCAATCCCTCGGGCAACACCAGTTCAAACGTGGTGCCTCGGCGCGACGAGCGTACGTCGACCCGCCCGCCGTGCTCCTCCACCAGTTCGCGAACATTGGCAAGCCCAAGGCCGGTCCCCGTCTTCTTGCCCTGAGTTACGAACGGCTCGAACATCGTGCCCCGAATGGCGGCGGGAATGCCCGGACCGTTGTCGCGCACGACGAAGATCAAGTCTTGACCCCGACGACGACAGACGAGTTTGACCCGCCCGCGTCGTCCATCACCCTCCACCGCTTCGAACGCGTTGCGGATCAGGTTGCCCAGAGCGCGCGACATCCTTCGTTCGTCGAAGAATGCCGTCCCCTTGAAGCCGACCTCGGTCACCAGCTCGATCTGCTTGCCATCGGCCTCGGGCGCGAAGGCCCGCGCGGTGCGCTCGATGAAGTGATCGAGATAGACCTTTCTCACCAACAGGTCGGTCTCCCCGCGCGCATAAGCGATGATGTCGCGCTGCATCCCCGCGATGATGTCGAACTGCTCGCGAACCGTCATGGCGTAGGTGGCCCGCTCTTCGGGCTCTTCCGCCACCTCCATGAGCTGAAGGTAGCCGTTGATCACCGTCAGGGGCGTCCGAAGGTCATGCATGATCCCGCTCAGCAACCTCCCGATCTCGCCCAGCCGCTCCGCGCGCTCTCGCCGTCGGCGGGCCGCGAGGTATCTGAGTTCTGTCTGAACGTTGGCCGTCACGAGCTTCAGAAGGGCGCGGTCGGCGTTTCGAAAGGGCCCCTCATCGTGGTTGTAGAGGACGAGCGCTCCGGTGACGGACGTACGATCGCCGAGGGGGGCGGCGAGCGCGTGCCGCGGGGTGATACCGAGAAGCTCCCGGACCCGCCGCGGGTCCCGGATGCGACGCGGGGAGTCGAGGTGCAGCACCGTGCTGCGACGCGCCGCCCGCGCCGCGACCCCTTCGCCGGGCTGGACGACCACCCGTCGCACCTCGTGTGGGGTGTCGAGATTGACCGCGTAGAGCACATGTTCTTCCTCCGTCACGTGCAGCAACGCGCCCGCCTCCGCGCCGCAGGCACGGCCGGCGAGGGTCACCACCGAACGAGCCAATTGGTCGACACTCTCCGCCCGACTCATCGAGGTCTCGAGCTCGTAGAGCAATTCGAGGTCTCGATAAGAGCGTTCGAGACGACGCTTCGTCGTCTCCAGCTGCTCCATGTTGGCGCGCAGCTCCCCCACGAGGCCGGCCATGTCGACCGCGACGGCCGCCTGCACCGCGAGCGCCTCCAGCAGGGCGACATCCCGCGCTTCGAATGGCACCGCGCGCAATCGCCCCTCCGGATCTTGCTTGTTCAGAACCTGGAGCACGCCAACCACTTCGTCCCGCGGGTCGAACAGAGGTACCGCGAGCATGGTCTCCGTGCGGTATTCGCTCATGTCGTCCCAAGTTTCGTCGAAGCGAGGGTCCGCATAGACGTCATCGACGCGAAGGGGGTCTCCCGTGGCCGCGACGTGCCCGGCGAGGCCTTGACCGGTACGCAAGGTGATGGCGACGTCCTCCCCGCCCCGCTTGATCCGAGCCACCCACTGGTCGCCCTCGCGCAAGTAAACGGTCGCCCGGTCGGCCGCGAGCACGTCGGTGGTCGCGTCGACGATGAGGCGCAGGAGTTCATCGAGCTCGACCCGGCCCACCGCGGCCGCGATCCGGCGAAGGACTTCGACGGCGGCCCGCTCTCGCGGCGGCGCCGATCGAGGGCCGTCGGAAGGCTCCACGGCGCTTGACCTCGGGGTGGGGGGCGCCATCAGCGACGGGCAATCCGTGGGTTCGGGCGCAGAATCGACGGCGAGGGCGGAGGCAATCCGATGGCTCCCGGGAGCTTGTCAACCGCCGCCTAGGGGGTCGGCGGCGCGAGCGACGTCGGCTTGGTGCCCTCACCACCTTTCGGAGCGGTGGCGTCGACCTTCAGCATGTTTCCCGTCTTCACCCAGTCTGGCTGGTCGAGTTTGACGGTGCCGTACCATTCACGGAGCTTGACCGTTCCTGTCCGCGATCCCGTGGTCACGTCGAAAGCGAGGCGATTGGGCTTCACCCCGACTTTCGGCTTTCCGATCTCGGCGACCGGGCCTTTCATGCGTGCGGTCAACCACGCGCGGCCGGTACACACCTTAAACACCACGAGCTCGAAGAAAGCTCCCCCCGATGTCGGCTTGCCCTCCCAAACCCCGATCACCATCTCTTCGTTGTCACGAGGATGCCAATAGTAGGCGCGCTCGAAGCCCAGGGTGACCCCGGCGATCTCTCGGTGGTCTTTGGGCATCGAGCGAAGCAGCATCTTCTGGTAGTCACCATCGAGCTCGGTAAAGGGCTGCACCGTACGCTCCTTGCGCTGCGGGATGACGACCTCCGCCGCGTTGACGGGGCCGCGACAACAACGGAAGCCCACGTTGTCGTACGTGAGGTTCGGATCCCGTTTGCGGCTGTGCGTGCAGCGCGCGCTGAGCCAGCTCACGACCTTCTCCCGCGCCCCTCGGACCACCTTGTGCCCATCGGAGGTGCCCCGCTTCCAGTCGCTGGCGGTCCATTCGAGCGCCAGCCCGATCACATCGCTCATGCCATAGGCGCTTTCACAAGTCTCTCGTTGGCCGATCAGGTGGTCGAGCTGACCGTCGCATACGCCCTTTTTGAACGAGGGCCCCCAGGGATACGTCGAGCTCTTCTCGCCTTTGCAGGCGCGTTCCCATTCCATTTCGGTGCACAAACGCTGGCCGCGCGCTTCGCAGAGCTCCTTCGCCTCGAACCAAGTGACGTCGAGCTTCGCCGGCTGGCCGGGCTCGTTCGGATACGGGTACTTATCCATCGAAAAGGCACCCATGCTCACCTCCTCGAATTCCAGCTCGTGACGGCGACTCCGAGGCAAGTCCATGCACTTGCTTCCGGCGCGAAACGTACCGGCGGGAATGTCCACCGCGGGCCCGAGCGACGCCGCCGTCGCCGTCGCCGTCGCCGTGACGGAGGCCGAAGGGGTCGCGCTTGGTTTCGGCTCGGGTGGGTCTCCTTTATCGCGGCGGGACTTTGCCTCGTCGCCCGCACGACGCTCCTGCCCTTCTTCGCCGCAGCCCGCGGCGAACGCCGCGGTCAACCCCAGCGCCACGACGACCGCCAAACCGATCCGGCCCCTGTTCATGGCCGGACTCTTTCACCGCGCGAGGACCGGAGCAAGGTTCGCTGCTCGTCGCCCGTCAGGAGGACGCCCGCGCTCGAGGCGGTCGCGGCCGTGAGGACGCGCCACCGCGAAGAAACAGGAAGGCGAGCGCGAGGGCCCCAAGCCCCACCCCCACGGAAACGCCATAGTGCCGTGCCGTTTTCACCTCGGCTTGGCTCTTTGCCTCGAGCGCCTCGAGCATTTGCCGCGCCTCCTCCCGCTCCGGCGATAGCTCGAGGGCGCGCTCGAGCAGAATTCGATCCGGTACGCCGGCGTCGTAGAGGGCGCGCGCCTCCAAAAAAACGAGTTCCGCCTCGACGGCGCGCGCAGACGCCTCATCCCCGTCCTCGAGGAGCCGGCGTGCCTTGCGAAGTCGCATCATCGCGTCCTCATCCTTGCGCTCGACCGCAAGCGCCTGCGCGTGGGCGACGTACGCGGGCACCATCTCGTGCCGCGACGATAGGGACGGCATGCGGGCCAGGACCTTGTCGTAGGCGGCTGTGGCCCGAGCCGGGGCACGCTCGCGCCACGCTGCGTCCCCCTCCGCCAAGAGGCGATAGACCGCCGAGAGCCGCTGCGCATCGTACGTTCGGAACAGCTCGCGGGCCGCGCGGCGCCAATCCCAGGCCCGCGGTGGCTTTTCCCCCGTAAGGTTCTTGTAGACGTCTTTGATGTGCCACTCGGCCGGCTCGCCGAGCGCGCTCAGGGCTTGGCGGGCAGCCTCCCGCGTGAGGGTGCGGTCTGCGTTGCAGTAACTCAGGATGACGCGGGTGGCGTCGAGGTCTCCGATACGCCCGAAGGCGCGCAACACATCGGCGATGATCACCGGGTCGGTGGTGCTCACCGCCTCGCCGGCGGTCACTTTTCCCATGCGGTCGAGCTGCTTGGTCGCCCAGCGGCGGACCTTGCTCGCGTCGTGCTGCTTCGCCTCCAAGAGCGCGGCCACGGCGCGGTGATCGAGTCGGTCTAAGGCCCGCTGGATGTCGATGCGGACGAGTTCACCGAAGCGTCCGTACGCATCGATCATGACCCGGAGGGCAGACACGCTCGCAACGTGCTCGAGCATGCGCAAGGCGCCGTACAACCGGGTGACGTCGGCACGCGTCGCCGCGCCGGAGGCCGTGTCCGAGGCGAGTACAAACGTGAGCCAATCTCCGGCCCCGGGCTCTCTCCCGTCCTTTTCTGCCGCCCGGAGTGCCTTGCGTCCCCGCCGTCGGGCGTCTTCGAGGAATCGAGACGCGGCCCGCCCGTCGAGTCGCTCCTTCAGCGACTCGAGCTCCGCGGCGATGACGGGAACCACCGCCGCGTCGAGATCGGTGGTGAAGAATGCGAGATCCGGATCGTCGAGGGGCCCCGACACGTCGGTGGCCATCAATTCGTCGAAGCGCGAGCGAACCTCAGCCGCGACTTCGGGGTCAGGAGCAGGCAATTCCAGCCCCGGCAGCGGGGGAAGCGGGGGAAGTGGAATCGTGACCTCGTCCGACGGGGGTCCGCCGGCCGCTCCGACCCGCTCCGCCGACGTCGTTTCGTCTCCGGCTAAGCCCGCGGACGCCAGTGTCATGGCCGCAGCGACCACGAGGCCCCATGCCCCTCGTACGCAGTTCAACGCGCTCATGTTGTCGGAGTGAAAACGCCAGTGGCCCCCAACGCATTCGCGGCCCCCCCCCCGGCGGAACCCACTATTCCACGATCCGAAAGTCGTAATAGTCCCCGACGAAGGAGCGCCACCGGATGTCGACCTTGTCGACGCGTGCCGCGCTCGGACCGCTCTGAGCCCACGCGATCAAGTCCTTGATCCCGGTTTCTTCGCCCTCGGCGACGAGCTCGACCGTCGCATCCTTGCGATTACGGACCCATCCCGTGAGGCCGAGGCGTTTCGCTTCTCGCTGAGCTGAAGCCCTAAAGAAAACCCCTTGGACACGACCGTGAACCCGCAGCTGGATCTGTTTGAGGCCCATCGACCTGAATTCCCCACGGCGGCGCGTCGGCTGGCCCCCCCGAGCCTCAGCCGACACCGCCCCTCGTCAGGCCTTGTCGGAGGCGTCCTCGGTGGCGGTTTCGTCCTCGGCCGGCCCGTCGTCGTCGCCGTCCGATGATGCCGCGTCGTCGCCGCCCTCACCGTCGTCGGCCGGGGCTTCCGAAGTCGCGGCGGCAGCCGCGGTCTCCTCGCTCGCGACCGGCTCGCCCGCTCCTGCATCATCGCCCTCGGCGACGTCGGGCACCACGGGCGGAGCATCGACGAACTCGATGACGCTCATCTGGGCGCCATCGCCCTTGCGCGCGCCGAGTTTGATGATGCGCGTATAGCCGCCGGGTCGCTCGGCGAACCTTCGGGTGAGGTCGACCATCACCTTTTCGATCAGGTCCCGTTTGGTGCCGTCCCGCTCGACCCCCCAACGGGGAAGGAACCCCCCGAGGTTTCGTGCCACCGCGAGGCGCTTGGCCCTTCCCGTCGCGTCGAGCTGGTCGTGCGGGGTGTGCGCGACAGGTCCGAGGCGCTTCGCCTTCGTGATGAGACGTTCCGTGACCCGGCGTACCTCCTTCGCCTTGGCGTCGGTGATCACGATGCGTTCGTGGTTGACCAAGTTGGCGGCGAGGTTGCGAAACATCGCACGCCGATGGCTGGTGTTTCGGCCGAATTGGCGTCCGTCTTTTCGATGACGCATGTTGGTTCCCTCGGTCCCGTGACGGGATGCCTATTGGTTTTTCTGTTGGTTCCAGCGCTCGAGGAGCTGAGGCCAGTTGTCGATCTTCATGCCCAACGAAAGGTTCATGCTCGCCAAGATCTCTTTGATTTCTTTGAGCGATTTTCGACCGAAGTTCTTCGTCTTGAGCATGTCCTGCTCCGACCGCTGAACGAGTTCCCCAATGAGCTGGATGTTCGCGTTCTGCAGGCAATTGGCGGAGCGTACGCTCAACTCGAGTTCTTCCACCGACCGGAAGAGGTTCTCGTTGAGCGGCTCTTCCTCGTCCCCCGGTTGCGGGTAGACCTCTTCGACCTCCTCGAAGTTGATCCAGATGTTGAGCTGCTCCTTGAGGATCTTGGCGGCGAACGCCACCGCATCGGCGGGCACGACCGATCCATCGGTCCACACCTCGAGCGTAAGCTTGTCGTAGTCGGTGATTTGGCCGACCCGAGCGTTGGTCACGGAGTAGTTGACCTTGCGAACGGGCGAGAAGAGTGCGTCGACCGGAATGGTCCCGATCGGCATCATCGCCGTCTTGTTGCGCTCCGCCGGGACGTAGCCTCGACTCACATTGACGGTCAGCTCCGCCTGGAAGGGGCCGCGCTTGTCGAGGACACAGACCAAGTGGTCAGGGTTGAGCACCGTGAGGCCGTCGACGAGCTGGATGTCGCCGGCAAGGACGGGGCCGGGCCCCTCTTTGTCGATACGAACCGTGTAGGGCTTTGCGTCCTGCGCCTTGAACACGACCTCCTTGAGGTTCAGGATGATGTCGCTGACGTCCTCGACGATGTCGGGAATCGTCGTGAACTCGTGAAGCGCGCCCTCCATGCGAACGGCGGTGACGGCAGCGCCCTGAAGGGACCGCAACAAGACGCGCCGCAGCGAGTTGCCGATGGTGGTGCCGAACCCGCGCTCCAGCGGCTCACACACGAACTTACCGTAAGAGTTTGTCGAAGTGTCAGGGTCGAGAAGTACCCCGCGCGGCCGGATGAGCTCGCGCCAATTCCGGGCCATGTATTCCTGCTGTCGTGTCGTCTGCTCTTCCGTCATGAAGCCTGCCTCCGAGGTGTCTTTTCCGGTGTCGCGCGTCGGTCTCGCCGCAACGGAAGCACTCTTCCGCTAGGGCCGCCGCTGCCCGCGTTTGGGCCCGAAGACCCAGTTCGAAGCCCGGAGGCTTCGATGATCGATGATGCTTGCTGCGAGTGCGTCAGACGCGGCGGCGCTTGGGCGGCCGGCATCCGTTGTGGGGGATGGACGTCACGTCACGGATGAGCGTGACGCGGAGCCCGGCCGACTGCAGCGCGCGGAGCGCGCTTTCCCGACCCGAACCCGGTCCCTTGACGAACACGGCCACCGTCCGAAGGCCGTGGTCCTGCGCCGCGCGTGCTGCTTGCTCCGCTGCGACCTGCGCCGCAAACGGGGTCGACTTGCGCGACCCCTTGAACCCACGAGCGCCCGAGGAACACGCGGAGATGGCATTCCCGTGCACGTCGGTGATCGTGATGATCGTGTTGTTGAACGTCGATCGAATATGAGCGATCCCGGTCGGGATGTTCTTCTTGACCCGCTTCTTGCCACGGGTCTTTTTCGGGTTGGCCATGGGTTAACCTCCTGACGGGGACGAAACGCTTCGAGCGCTCAGCGCTTTCCTTTTCGCTGGACCATGCGCTTCCGGGGACCTTTCCGCGTCCGCGCGTTGGTGTGGGTCCGCTGGCCTCGAACGGGAAGGCCGCGTCGGTGGCGGAGGCCGCGATAGCACCCGAGGTCCATCAAGCGCTTGATGTTCATCTGCACCTCCCGGCGGAGGTCACCCTCGACGAGGTACTCACTGTCGATGGTGTCCCGAACGCCCTTGACCTCCGCGTCGGTGAGCTCGTCGACCTTCTTGGTGGGGTCGACGCCGGCTTTGCGGCAGATCTCAGCCGCGAGGGTCGGACCTACGCCGTAGAGGTAGGGGAGTGCGTAAAGGATGTGTTTGCGTCGTGGAAGGTCGACGCCTGCAATGCGAGCCATGCCGGGTTCTCTCAGTTCTTGTGACGGTACGTGATGCGTCCGCGGGAGGGATCGTAAGGGCTAACCTCGACGGTTACGTTATCGCCGGGAAGAATACGAATGTAGAAGCGTCGCATGCGCCCGCTGATGGTGGCGAGGACCTCGAGGCCGTTGTCCGCTTCGACGCGAAACATCGCGTTGGGGAGGGCTTCCCGAACGGTACCCTGAAACTCGAGCTTGTCCTCTTTGGGCGCCTTGGGCGCGTGGTTTCTACGCCTGCGTCGGCCGCCGCCTCCTCGTCTTCGCGCCATATCTCAGCTTTCGGTCTTCTCAGCTTTCGGTCTTCAGGGCCTCGGCGATGCGCCCCGTGACCTCGGCGGGGGTTCCCACCCCGTCAATTCGCTGGAGGAGCCCTAAATCTGAATAAAAGGGCAGCAAGGCCGCCGTCATCGACGCATACGCGTCCAGTCTGCGCCCGACCGCCTCGGGCCGGTCGTCCGCTCGATGCTCTAGCTCGGCATCTTTGGGCGGCGGATTATAGAGAAGGTGGTAGATCTGTCCAGTCCTTTTATCAGTCCGACGAAGCACCAACCGCTGTTCGAGCTGGTCTCGCGGGACATCGAGCTGGAGCACCTTCGATAGCTTTCGCCCTCGGCTCTCGAGCATGGCCGCGAGTCCCTCGGCCTGGGGCACCGTGCGCGGGAAGCCATCGAGCAGACACCCGGACCGGCAATCCTCGTCGCCGAGTCTGTCTTGGATCAACCCGATGACCGCCTCGTCGGGGAGAAGCCCCCCACTTGCCATGATCGCGACGTAGGCTGCGTCCAAGCGGCCCTCTCGCTTCGCGGCGCGGAGCATGTCCCCCGTGGAGAGGTGAGGGATCCCGTAGCGCTCGCAAAGGACTTTGGCCTGCGTTCCCTTGCCTGAACCAGGCGGTCCCACGAGTACGATGATCATGATGTGCTCCCCGGCGCCTCACGTTTGCTGCGCAGCGAAGCGACGACCCCGGATCCGACCTCGACCAGGGCCCGTCAGGCCATCGTAGCTGCGCTTGATGAGGTGGCCCTCGATCTGCTGAATGGTGTCGAGGGCGACGCCGACGACGATCATGATCGTCGTTCCCCCGAAGGTGATCTGCATGCGAATGAGTTGTCCCAACATCGACGGGACCACGCAGATGAACGCAACGTACGTGGCGCCACAGGCCGTGATGCGCTGCATTACGTGGTCGATGAACTCCGCCGTCTGTTTGCCCGGTCGAATCCCGGGGATGTTGGCCTGCTGCTTCTTGAGGTTCTCGGCGACGTCGACGGGCTGAAAAACGACGTTGGTGTAGAAGAAGCAGAAGAAGATGATCAGGATCGCGAAGCCTGTGTTGAATACCCAACCGCCGCTGTTGATGATGTCCTGAACACCTTGCATGCCCGGCACGCCCGCGCTGGCCAGCGTGGCCGGAAACATCAATAGGGACGACGCGAAGATCGGCGGGATCACGCCCGCCGTGTTCACCTTGAGCGGCAGGTGCGCTTGTTGCCCGCCGTAGACGCGCCGCCCGACTTGGCGGCGCGAATATACGATGGGGATGAGTCGGCGACCGTTTTCGAAGAACGCGACGATCGCGATGGAGCCCACGAAGATCGCGACCAATGCCGCCATGTTGAGGGGCTGGGGGTCGCTCTGCTGCTGCTTGAGATAGGCCAGCATCGACTGCGGTGCCCCGGCGATGATGCTGGCCATGATGAGCAACGAGATGCCGTTTCCGATACCTCGTTCGGTGATTTGTTCACCGAGCCACATGAGGAAGATGGTGCCCGTGGTGAGGGTCAGCACCGTCATCAGCTGAAAACCCAATCCAGGGTTGTTCACGATGGCCCGGCCGCCTTCGCTGGCGGCGGTGCCCTCGATGAGGTTGGCCACGAAGTACGACTGCACGGTCGACAACATGACGGTCCCGTACCGGGTGTACTGGTCGAGCTTTCGACGGCCCGCCTCGCCCTCTTTCTTCATCTCGGCGATGGGCGCGTAGATCATTCCGAGCAGCTGCAGAATGATGGACGCCGAGATGTAGGGCATGATGCCCAGAGCGAAGATGGAGAGGTTTGAAAGGGCCCCTCCGCTGAACAAGTTGATGAGACCGAGCAGGCCCCCCGACTTGGAGATGAACTCCTTCATCGCCGCGCGGTCGACGCCAGGCGTGGTGACGAAGACCCCCACCCGGTACACGGCGAGCATGGCGAGCGTGAAGAAGATACGCTTGCGAAGCTCTGGCACCTTGTGCCAGTTCGACAGGCCAGCGAGGGTCGACATGATGCGCGGTTCCCGTGGCTCAGGTCTGGGTTCGGACCCGTGTCGAGGGTGTCTTCTCGGGGACCATCGTGTGGGGCGAGATCATGTCAGGCAGGGTCGTTTCCGGCAGGGTCGTTTCCGGCGGGGCCGTTTCCGGCGGGGTCGTCATGGGCAGCGGCCCCGACGTCCGTCAGTCTCCTTCGGGCTTCGTGTCGCCTTCCGGACTACCAGAACCAGACGCTGGGGATGCGGCGGAACGTGACACGACCTCCGCCACGCCGCCAGCCGCCTCGATCTTGGCGCGCGCGCCTTTCGAAAAGCCGTGCGCACGCACCGTGAGCTTCTTGTTGACCTCTCCGTTGCCAAGCACCTTCACGGCGTCGAAGCGACCCTTGACCAGGCCGCGAAGCCGCAGGAGGTCGACCGTGACCTCCGCGCCATCATCGAACGCGTCCAACTGACCCACGTTGATGTTGGCGACCTCGGTGGCGAAGTCGTGGTTGTTGAAGCCCCTCTTGGGGAGGCGCCGGTACATCGGCGTCTGCCCACCCTCGAAACCGAGCCGACCCATGGACCCGGCCCGCGACTTCTGGCCCTTCTGACCTTTACCGCACGTCTTGCCCTTGCCGCCAATGCCACGACCGACACGTTCTCGGCTGCGCTTGGCTCCCGCGGGCGGCTTGAGATTCGAAAGGATGCTCATGGTCGACGCTTTGCTCAGGCGATGATGCGCGGCTCGCCGGAGCCGAGCTCCTCGACCCGCACGAGGTGAATGACTTTCTTGATCTGTCCTCGGAAGGACGGCGTGTTGGCCACGGTGACCGTCTTACCGATCCGACCGAGGCCGAGACCCTTGAGGACCTTGCGGATCTTCTCCGGGCTCCCGATTTGACTGCGCGTCTGCGTGACGCGGAGTTCGATGTCCGCCGCCATCGTCAGGCCTCCTGCTTGGCGTCTTCGAGCGCGGCGATCGCGCTCTTGTCACGCGCGCTCTTCTCCACCACCGAACGCGTTTGGTGGTGCACCCGGTCCCGGCTGATGTCGCGCTTGCGGGCGAACGCCTCGGGACCTCGAAGCCGCTTCAGGGCATCGACAGTGGCGTTGACGACGTTGTGCTTGTTGGAAGAGCCGAGACTCTTCGTCAGGACGTCGTGGATTCCCGCCGAAGACACCACGGCGCGAACCGGCCCCCCGGCGATGACGCCGGTACCCGGGCTGGCGGCCTTCAGCAAAACCCGACCGGCGCCCGCGCGCCCGATGACGTCGTGCGGGATCGTGGCGCCGTCGAGAGGTACGAGAAACATGTTCTTTCTCGCCTGGTCGTTGCCCTTGCGAATGGCCTCTGGCACCTCGTTGGCTTTGCCGAGACCCACGCCAACGTGGCCCGACTCGTCGCCGACGACGACCAGGGCGGAAAAGCTGAAGCGTCGCCCGCCCTTCACCACCTTAGCCACGCGATTGATGTAGATGACGCGTTCTTTGAGACGCTCTTCGTCGATGTGCTCGAAAGCCATGATTCAACTCCCGGAGTTAGCAGCAGGTCACGGAGGTCGGACGACTCAAAAGTCGAGCCCGCCCTCACGGGCCGCCTCGGCGAGTGCTTTGACCCGTCCGTGATAGAGAAACCCACCTCGGTCGAAGACGACCTGTCGCACCTCTTGGGTCTTGCAGTGTTCTGCGACGAGCGCACCGACCTTGCGCGCGGCGTCCATTTTCGTACCCGCCGCGAGGCCCCCGCGGAGGTCCTTTGCCAAGGTCGACGCGCTGACGAGCGTCCGGCCCGACACGTCGTCGATGACCTGGGCGTAGATGTGCTTCGCGCTGCGGAATACCGCCAATCGCGGACGATCGGGCGTGCCGTGGGCCTTTTTCCGAATACGCCGCTGCCGCTTTTGTCGGCTCTGCTGCTTCGTGATGACCGCCATGATGACCTATTTCCCTGACTTGCCCGCTTTTTCACGGATACGTTCGCCGCGGTACCGCACACCCTTGCCACCGTAGGGCTCCGGCGGACGAAAGCCGCGGATCGTCGCGGCCGTCTGGCCGACCACCGCCTTATCCGCCCCCGAAATCGTGAGCGCCTGCCCCTTGCTGTCTTTCGGGATGTCGATGGTGACGCCCGGCGGGATGTCGAAGTTGATGAGGTGACTGAACCCGAGGGTGCACACGAGGGTCTTGCCCTTGAGCTCGACGCGGTAGCCCGTGCCGTGGAGTTCGAGAGCTTTCTCGTAACCTCGAGCGCATCCGAACACCATGTTGCCCAGAAGCGCCCGCGCGAGACCCTGGAGCCGCGGAGCGTTGCGCCCCGGGGCGTCGCACGACACGCGGATCTGCCCGGCGGCTTGGTCCATCTTCACCTCAGACGGGAACTCGTGGCGCAACTCGCCCTTGGGCCCCTTGACGGTTACCGTTTGGCCGTCGATCGCGACCGTGACCCCTGCGGGGACCTCGATGGGTCGCTTGCCGACGCGCGACGTCTTCGATTCGGCCGGGGCGGTCGCGTTGGGAGTCGACGTCGCCATCACCACACCTCACACAGAATTTCACCGCCGACGCGACTGCGTCGCGCCTGCTCGTCTGTCATGACGCCGCTCGACGTGCTGAGAATGGAGATTCCCATCCCCGCGATCACGTGAGGGATCTTGTCGTGACCGACATAGACCCGTCGACCGGGCTTGCTGACACGGCGGAGGCCGTCGATGGCGCACTTCCGGTCGCTGCCGTACTTCAAGACGATCTCGATCGCCTTGTGACCGAGGTCGCCACTCACCTCACGGACGTCGGAGACGTAACCCTCGCTCTTGAGGATCTCGGCGACACGAAGTTTCAACCGGCTGGCCGGAACCAGCGTCCGGTCGTGCCGTGCACTGATGGCGTTCCTGAGGCGCGCCAACATGTCCGATACGGGGTCACTGACCATGTCACCAACTCGCTTTCGTGACGCCTGGGAGCTCCCCCTTGAGGGCCAGGTCGCGAAGGCAGATGCGGCAGAGTTCGAAGTCCCGGTAGTAGCCCCGGGCCCGTCCGCAGAGCTTGCAGCGATTGCGGTTGCGAGAGCTGAACTTCGCAGGCCGATTCATTTTCGCATATTGAGATGCACGCGCCATGTCGTCTCCTCGAGAATCTCCGACGGGTCGACCGCTCGAAGTCAGTTCACCTTCGCCGGCGTACCACCGCGAAAGGGCATGCCGAGCCGGGCGAGTAGTTCCCGTCCTTCATCGTTGGTCACGGCCGTCGTGACGAATGAGATGTTCATGCCCCGGATCTGGTCGACCTTGTCGTAGTCGATTTCGGGGAAGATGATCTGTTCCCGGATGCCCATCGTGAAGTTTCCGCGACCATCGAACCCCTTGGGGCTGACGCCCTTGAAGTCGCGGACCCGAGGAAGGGCGATGGTGATGAGCCGGTCCGCAAACTCCCACATTCGGGACCGTCGCAGCGTCACCTTGGCGCCGATGGGCAGGCCCTCGCGCAACTTGAACCCCGCGATGGACTTTCGTGCGCGCCGAATGGTCGGCTGCTGACCGCAGATCTGTCGTAGGTCTTCGACGGCGGCGTCGACGACTTTCGGATTGGCCACGGCCTGACCCAACCCCATGTTCACCACGATCTTCTCGAGGCGGGGCACCTGCATCGGGTTGCCGTACTTGAACTTGTCTTTCAGGCCGGAGATGACCTTGCTCTCGTAGTGGCCCCTCAAGCGGGGGGTGTAGCCCTCGGGGTACGCTTGGTTCGTTTCGTCTGACATGCTCGAAGACCTTTGTCGCAGAAACCTCAGCTGGATTGCTCAGCCGCCGGAAGGCTCTGCCGGTTACACGCTGCCGGTTACACTCAGCCCTGTTTCAGTGCGTTTCCCTTTACCGACACCCGGGTCTTGTTGCCGTCGTCGTCGATCGCGATCTTGATCCTCGTGGGCCGGTCGGTATCCGCGTCGATGGGCATGACGTTGGAGATGGAGAGGGGCGCCTCCTTCTTGAAGCGGCCGCCCTCGGTATCGAGCTGATTCGGCTTCTGGTGGCGGGTCACCATGTTCAAGCCCTCGACGAGCACCCGGTCTCCCCCCTTCAAGATACGCTGGATCTTGCCTCGCTTGCCCTTGTCCTTCCCGGTGGTGATCTGGACGAGGTCGCCGACTTTCAGACGCTGCATCAGAGTACCTCCGGAGCGAGAGACACGATTTTCATGAACCGGCGATAGCGAAGCTCGCGCGCCACGGGCCCGAAGATTCGCGTACCAACTGGCTCCTTGTCCTTCGTGATGAGAACCGCCGAGTTCTTGTCGAACTTGATGTAGCTGCCGTCGTCGCGCCGGTGCTCCTGACGCACCCGCACGATCACGGCGCGCGCAATGTCTCCCTTTTTCACCTTGGTGTTGGGGAGGCATTCGGTGACGCTCACGACGATGATGTCTCCGAGTCCGGCGTATCGGCGCCTCGACCCGCCGAGAACCTTGATGCAGCGAACCTGCTTCGCGCCCGAGTTGTCGGCGACCTCGAGCTTACTCTCGACCTGGATCATTGATTCGTTTCCTCATGGATCCGCGCGCGCGGCGCCGGATGATGATGGCGAGCCGCGAAGCTCACGTGGCGGGGGCGGCTTGGCCTTTCAAAGACTGGCGTGCCTCGAGCTCCTGCAGTCGGCGCTCGGCCGATCCGGCCACAAGCTTCGACACCACGAACCGCTTGTGCTTCGAAAGTGGCCGGGTCTCCGTGATTTCGACCCGGTCCCCGTCCATGTAATAGTTTTCGGGATCGTGCGCTTGGTAGCGCGTCCGCGTCTTGACGTACTTCTTGTACTTCTTGTGCATGAAGAAGCGGACGATCTCGACCACGACCGTCTTGTCTTGCTTGGCACTACGCACCACACCGATCAGTTTCTTGCGTGGCCTCCGCGCCACAGCTGAACCAGCCACAGCTGAACCAGCCACAGCTGAACCAGCCACAGCTGAACCAGCCGCAACCGAACCAGCCGGATCGGTGGTCGGGGACGAGGTCGCCGGGGAAACTTCTTCACTCATCGTCGTTCTCCTCGGAAGAGGCATCCGTGTCGGCGTCCTCCGAAACGGTCGCCGGGGGGGCGTCGTCGAGAGGCGCCTCGGCGAGCGCCTTTTCCGTCATGATCGTTTTGATCCGCGCCAGGTCTCGACGCAGCCGTCGCAGTGATGCGGTGTCGTCGAGCTGATTGGTGTGGTTCTTCATGCGCGCATCGAAGATTTGCCGGCGGAGGTTCTTCTCCAGGTCGGCAAGCCGTTCGGGCGTGCACTCGCGAAGCTCTTGCGTGTTCATGGTGGGGCCAGAAGGACGGCGGTGATCGAAAAGCCTGGGCCAGGGTCTCAGTACGTCTTGGGCATCTCAGTACGTGTTGCGCGCGATCAAAACGCCCTTGGCGACGTCGGTCGGAAAGAGGAGTGCAGCAGCGCGGGCGTCAAAGGGCGTCCCGTGTGATGAATCGGCAAGCGAGAGGCATTTTGTGCGATGCGAGTCGGAACGCTTCTCGAGCCGTCGCCTCGGGCACACCCGCCATCTCGTACAGCACCCGGCCGGGGCGAACCGGCGCGACCCACTCCTCAGGGTTGCCCTTACCTCCGCCCATTCGAACTTCGAGGGGCTTCTTCGTGATCGGCTTGTCCGGGAAGACGCGGATCCACAGCTTGCCCTGCCGCTTGACGTGACGCTGAATCGCCATGCGGCCAGCTTCAATTTGCCGGGCAGTGATCCGACCGGGTTCGAGGACCTGGAGCGCGAAGTCTCCGAAGGATACGTCGCTGCCGCGCCAGGCGAGGCCGCGGGTGCGACCCTTCATCTGCTTTCGGAACTTGGTTTTGCGAGGGGACAGCATGCGCGTGTTTCCGTGGTGATGGCAGGTTCAGCGTGAGGAGGTTCAACGTAATGAGGGTCCAGCCATGAGGACCCAGCAAGGAGGATCCAGCCGACGCGTGGCGTTCGAAGCCGTGGGGGTCACGTGCCGATCGCGCGCGGCTTTCGGGGGAGGACTTCTCCCTTGAAGATCCACACTTTGATGCCGATGATCCCGGCCTTCGTCCTCGCTTCCGCGAGTCCGAATTCGATGTCGGCGCGGAGTGTGTGCAGGGGAACCCGCCCTTCGCGGTAGGTCTCGACGCGACTCATCTCCGAGCCGCCGAGACGTCCGGCGCACCGAACGCGAATGCCCTTGGCGCCAAACTTCATGGCGATGGCCACGGCCTTTTTCATGGCGCGGCGGAAGGCGATGCGTCGCTCGAGCTGAGCGCCGATGTTCTCGGCGACCAGTTGGGCGTTGGTCTCGGCTTTGCGCACCTCTTGGACGTCGATGAACACCTCGTTCTTGGTAAACGACATCACCCCGGGGAACTTGGTCTCGTCTTTCCCGGCGGAGTCGAGGTTCCCGCTCTTCAGCGTCTCGATGCCTTTGCCGCCCTTGCCGATCACCATGCCGGGGCGTGCGGTGTACACCACCACCTTGGCGCGATTTGCCGCGCGCTCGATTTCCACGCCTGCGATCGAGGCATTGTAGAGGTACTTTTTGATCGCCCGCTTGATGCGGACGTCTTCGTGGAGCCAACGACGGTACTCGTCGCCATGCTCGTACCACCGGCTGCTCCACGTCTTGATGACGCCGAGCCGAAATCCGTAGGGGTGGGTTTTCTGTCCCATGATGCTGCCTTCTGCCTCAGTCCTCGCGCTCGGCGAGCTCGATGTAGATGTGCGAGACGCCCTTTTGGATGCGCGTAGCGCGCCCCATCGCGCGGGGGCGCCAACGTCGGAAGAAGCGGTTCGGAGCCTTGTCGACGGTCACTTTGCTGACGAAGAGGGCATCGACGTCGGCCTCTTTCTGCTGCGCGTTGGCCACCGCACTGTCGATCAGGGTGCGGACGACCGTCGCCCCGCTTTTGTTCGTGAATTGAAGGACCTGAATCGCGTCGACCACGTCGCGCCCGCGCACCAGATTTGCGATGACGCGCGCCTTCCGGGGGGCGATTCGCGAAAACCTTGCACTAGCCTTGCTGATCATCGTGGTCCTCGACTCACCGGCTCTTCAGAGAGCCCGACCGGCGTCGTGGCCGGCAAAGGAAAGAGAGGCGGGGTGCCTCGTCGGAGCGTGTGGTCCGTCGTACGCTTTCGAGGTGGCGTGGGAGCCAGGCTCCGGACCTCCGTCGAGGTCGGCGGCTCGCAATCCTGCACCGGGGGTCGGGGCAGAGGTTGCGGCACGCTGGAGCGACGGAGCACGCGACGCCGAAAGACGCCGTTACGGGGAAGCCCGTTTCGTGGGGCCTCCTGAAGGAACCGCGTCCTAGCAGCGACGATTTTTCCACGCAAGATCATTTCCGTCGCCGCATCAGGAATGTGGCACCGTCTTCGCGATGGCACGCCAGGTCGCTCCCGCGCTGCTCTACGGCTCCCTCGTCGCCGCGTGCGCGCCAGCTCCGCGGGTGGCCGCCGTCGCCCCCCCACCACCGCCACCACCCGCGTCCGCGACGCGGGAGACGGCGACGCGCGTGGCGAAGATACCCCTCGCGCCTCCCATCGCCGTGGAGGTGGTGAAGACGCGCGCCACCTCGAGCCAGTGTCCGCCGGAGATGGTGCTGGTACGAGGACGTACCTGCGTCGATCGATGGGAGGCGAGCTTGGTGGTCGTCGACCCCGACGGCGGTTCGCGTCCCTGGAGCCCCCATGTAGCCCCCGCGGGGGCATCGGTCCGCGCCGCCTCGTCCGCCGCCGGGACCCCTCAGGCGTACATCGACGGGGCGTCCGCCGCCAGAGCCTGCCGCGCCGCGGGAAAGCGCCTCTGTACCTCGAACGAGTGGGTGACCACCTGCCGCGGGCCCGACGATACGAACTATCCCTACGGCGCGGAGCACGCCGCCGGGTTTTGCAACGACGACGGGCGCTCGCGTCATCCGGTCGCCGATGTAACCCGACGTTTCGGTCTCGATCCGGCTCGGCGATGGCACGAGAACATGCAGTCGCCCGAAATCAATCGGCTCGCCGACACGGTAGAGCCGTCGGGTCATCACGCCCGGTGCACCAACGACTTTGGCGCCTTCGACATGGTCGGTAACCTGCACGAGTGGGTCGACGACCCCGACGGAACCTTCCGGGGGGGATTCTACATGGACACCCGAATCAACGGCGAGGGATGCCTCTACGCCACCACGGCCCACGGGCCCGACTACCGTGACTACTCCACTGGATTTCGCTGCTGCCAAGACCCGATCGCCCGCGATTGACCACGACATCGCGGCCTCCGATCCGCTCGCGCGTGTGCGGTCACGAAGGGCGCGAAGGGGGAAGACCTTGGCCCATCTGGCGCTCACCGTAGCTCTGACCGGGTGCGGAGGATGCGACGAAGAAGAGCCACCCGTCGAAGCTCCGGTGCTCCCCGAAGCGCAAGGACAAGCCACCGAAGACGTCGTCGCCACCGGAATCGGTAACGGTCTCGCCATGCGCCCCGGTCGGCCGCCCAGCAGTGTTCGATGGCAGAGAGTTCTGGTGATCGACGAGAACCGGGCCCTGCTCACGGGGCGTGCGCTCGACCGCGCCTTCGCCGTTGTGACCGACGACCGCGGTCAGTCTTGGCGCATGCTGTCCGCCGACGCGCCCTCGTTTGCCGGTTGGGCCGCCGATGCCGACGGCCACATCGCATTGGTCACCGGCTCGTCCGCGAACGCTGACCCGCGCGGCGGCGACCGACGGGGCCCGGCCATCCGACGAGGGGAGGTTCGCTTTCTCACCACCGTTGGCGACCTGACCGAACCGGGCCCTTTCTTTGGCGAGGACGTCGTTGGTGCCTCCGCCGGATCATTGCGAAGCGGCGTCGGTCGCCCCGTCGTCTTCGGGTCCGAGCTTGCGAGTATGCTGCTCCATGACGCGCGCGCCACCAAGGTCGCCTATGCCGTCCCCCCCGGCGCCGACGTGCCCGCGGCGAAGGCGCTACCGCCTGGCGATTGGGTCACGGTACCCTACGGACGCCCCCCCCACCTCCTCTCGGTCGTCGGCGGGCGGGTTCTCGTTTACCCCTGGCCCCGTCCTGATGAAGACCTCGCGACGGCACCCGTCGCCATCGCCGGCGTCGTCGCGGGGGCCGCCCGCGCCGAGAGCCTGAGCCGCCGCCCACACTGCGAACACGGGCCGTGGACGTTTCATCGGTGGGTCGACGGCAACCGGTCCCAAGTGATCGGCGTCTCGCCGCAATCACGCGTTGCGTTCTCGGTGCCGCCGGGCCCAGGCGGTTCGCTCGGCTGCCGAACGGATGCCGTTTCCGTCGACGGTACGGAAGCCGACGGGAAGACCCCCCGCGTGACGAGATGCTCATTGGACGGACGTTGCACGACGCCCAAGACGCCCCCATTCGAGGTGTGGGATGAAGAGCACGACCGTCGCATCCACTCGGTACCTACGCCGAACGGCATGGTCGCCGTGATGATGGCAAAGAGCGGCGAGCGCTGGGGCACCTATCTCGCCGTGTCGACCGATGATGGTGCGACGTTCGACTTGCCGCGCCGACTCGGCGAAGGCCAGGGCGACAGAGGACGGATCGAGGTCGACGCCTTGTTCACCATGGGCGACCGAATCGTGATGGTCGTATCCGCCGAGGTCACCGGAAGCAGCCGACGGGGATTCTATACCCTCGTGTCCGACGATGGCGGTCGTCGCTTCGGCCCCCCTTGACCTCGACGGCCGTCGCGCACGCGGTGTGCAGACGAGACGGGAGGCTAGCTCGGGGGGCCTCATCGATGGCGTCGGTCAAGTCTGCCGACTCGACCGACGGTAGCTTGCGGGCGCGACCCCACCCGGTTCGCGCGACGACGGCCACGATGAAAGGCGGACCGCTCCTATCAGCGACCTCGGCGAGGCCCGCTGGCGTTGTTTCGCGCCGCTTCACTGGCCGCGATGGCCGTCTTCTTATCGGCCGCGTATCTGGCGAAGCGGCGGTCTCCGCCCTGCTGAATCCGACCCGCATCCTTCAGTTGACGGACCGCCGCCGACACCCGGGGCCGAGCCAGCTTGGTTCGCTTCATGATTTCGCCGGCGCTCAGGCCTTTGCTCGACCGAATGGTCCGCTCGACGAGATCGAGCTCACGCTCGCGGTCGCCGCCCCCGGCCCGAGGCCGACCGACGCGCCTTTTCTTGCCCGCCTTCTTCTTGGCGGGAGCGGCCTTCTTGGATGGGAGTTTCGCCGACGTCTTCTTGGATGCCGTCTTAGCGACCCGCTTCTTGCCGGCACCCGCCTTTCGTGAGGACGCTTTCTTGGGTCGCGCTTTCTTGGTCTTCTTCCGAGTGCCGCTACCCTTCGAAGGAGCGGGGTCTTCGGACGCCGTACCTTTGGACCCAGCACCTTTGGATACGGTGCGGCTGGACACGGTGCGGCCGCTCGTCGCGCCACCACCGCCCGCCGAGGCGGCGCTACCGTCGGGACCAAGCTTATTTCTTACCAGCTGCAGAATCGCCTCGTCGGGCATCTCACGCACCAGCAGGACGATTTGAGCGGAAAAGGGATCCAACTTCGCCATGTGACTCTCTCTTTTGTCCGCGCGGAGGGCCGATCCGGAGGTGGGGAAAAGAAGACGCGTCGAGAATCGAGCGTCGATGACCCATTCGCGAGCATCTCCCGTGTAGCATGAGATGGAGAGAATCCCATAGCTTCCCTACAAATTAGTTCAGTGCCTGGGTCAGCTCCCGCCGCCACGCCTGCCTCCATAAGCGGACCAAATGGGGATGGAGGCCAGGCAGACCCGGAGAAGAAACGGTCGTCGAGGTCGTCGATTCGGCCGAATCTTTCTCAGGGGCAGTTCTTCAAAAACTTGCTGCACCGCTTTTTGGGAGGTCGTCGATACCTCAGCGGTGACAGCGCGAACTTTTGCTCCGAGGGCTCGCTCGCGCCGACGGTGATCGTCTCCGTCCGGGTCGCGTAGCCGGGCTTGTTCAATCGGATCACGTAGCGACCAGGGGCAAGCCGCAGCGCCGACGTCGGATCGTCGACAGGCTCATCGTCTACCTCAATCGAGGAACAAGCCGGCGTGCAGATGATCCGTACTTCCACCAGGGGCGAGACCTCTTCCTCCGGTGTCTCGTCTTGTGCTGCCGACGCATCGGGGCCGTCGCGCCGCGTCGATGGCTCTTCCGGGGGCGCGTCCGCGTCCGGACCAATGGCGGACGGGTCCGGTGCGACCTTCCGCGCCGGGGGCGTCGGCCGTACCGCGTCGGCTTGTGCTTTCTCGGCCCGATCCCCCGCTTGGTCGAAGAGAAGCCAGAGTCCGGCCCCGCCGAGCACCGTCGCCCCGATGACGCCGATGACGATCGGGATCCAGGGCGAACGTCGTTTCCGCGGCGGCGCGAGCGGTACGGGGGGGAGTCCGGGCCGCGACATGATCTCGAGGTCGGGGGCATCGAGCGCCAGGGTCGGATTGGTGGGGTCGTCGGTATAGCCCGCGAGGGAGCCGAACTGATAGGCGAGCGCGCCCACCGACGAAGGACGCTCGGAGCGTACGACCGCCAGCGCGCTTTCGAAGGCGACGTCGAGAGCCGGGTTAACGACGGCGCGCAGCTCTCGGGCCCGGGTGCTCGCGAGGGGCCGGTCCCCCATCACCTCTTGTTGCCATCGCTTCAGGTCCGGGGGCTGGGACTGACATGACCACCAAAAGGTACGTCCGGTGAGCGAAAAGAACGCCAGGAGCGCCGAGGTGAAGACGTCGGTGGTGGCATCCAATACCGCCGACGCGTTGACCTGCTCGGGCGCCCACCACGGCGCCGACGCCGCGTACGATTCGTGGGTAGGACTCGCGCTCCTGACCACGGAAGCGCCGAAGTCCGCCACCCGCACGTGCCCCTCTCCGCCGGGACTCATGAAGACATTCTCTGGCTTCAGCGCTCCGTGAAAGAGCTCGGCCTGGTGGGCGGCGTCGAGAAGCTCTCCGAGGCTTCGCAACATCCTCGCGACGTACGGCGGTTGCAAAGGTCCACGAGCCACCCACTGAGCGAGGGTCGGCCACGTCACGAGCGGACTCACCGAGAATGGTGCGCCGCTCCCCGCATCATAGCCTGCATCCAAAACCCTAACCGCCGCCTCGGGGAGCCGCGCGACGGTGGCGTGAACGTGCTCGAGGCGGGTCATCACGTCCGCGCGCTGGCCGAGTTCCGGATCGAATAGCTTCACGATCAGCGCGCGCCCCTGGGCATCCATCGCCCGGTACGAAGCCGCTTCGCCGGAGACCGCGAGCCGCTCGCCCAGCGTGTATCGGCCCGCTACCGTATGCCCTGCCGGGAGATGTGGCGCCGTCACGGGGCTTCGTCTTCGTCGCGAGCCCCGGGTTTTCCGTCGGTCGCCGTTCCTTCGTGCAGGGTCGTGAGCGCATCGAGGATCGGGTCGATGGCCTCGTCATCGTCTTCGGGAGCGAAGGCCACCCCGACGACTTCGTGGTCTCCCGCCGCCCCCGCGAAGGAGAGGAGGTCCCCCTTGCGGTCCTCACGCTCCGTATCGTGCGCCACCCACTTCGAGAGACGTACCTCGCCGACGGTATCCACCTGTTGGGGTCGGTTGAGCTGAAGGGGTCGTTGGGTCACCAGAGCGCCCTTCTCCAACAGCGTCCGGGCCAACGCAGACCGCGCCTTCGCCCGTCGGAACCCGTTGGCGATGTATTCGTGGGCGGTGATGATGATCAGCGCGCCGCCTGCCTCCTTCTCGACCACCGTGGCCTCTTCGAGCGAAGCGTAGCGCCAGCCCGATGGCGGCACGAACACCAATTCGGTTCCCGGGACCGTGAGAAGGGAGTCCTCGTCGGTTTCACAGGTGTCGTCGAGGCTTGCGCAGGTGGGAGGTGGAGGCGTTTCGGGCTCGGGCGCGACCACCGTAGACGACGGTTCGACTTCGACCTCCGCGGTCGACGGAGGTTTCGGTTTGCCGCACGCGCCGATGACACCCGCCACCGCGACGATGGCGACGCCGAGCCGTGTCAGGTGCGACAACCCTCCGGTTTTGGACGTACCCATGGATGAGATGCTCTAACCCACGGGACCGCGTCGGCCAAGGAGGCGTGGCGATCGGCTTCCTCGCCCGCGCATTGTTGGCCCGCCCGCCGAGAAACTCGCGCATATAGAGGGGGTGAACGCACGCCGCTGCCCCTCGACCGCCATGTCTGCTTTTTGCACGCGTGGCGGAACGATGCGTGTCCCCGTCCTCCTCGTGGTCGCGAGCCTCGTCGCGTGTGCATCCGAAGACCCGCAGGGGGCCTCCTCGTCGCAGGACGCAGGGGGGCCGCCGCCCGTCACATCAGGCGCACCAAGCTCGAGACCGTCGGCGACCGTGCCGACGCCCGCCCGGGCCCATCCTTGGGCAGGAACCTGGTCGGGACGCTTCGTGGCCTCCCGCGGTCGCGTCGAGGTCCCCCCCGGCGTCGCCTACGAGACGTGGGCGACGGCCCCCTCTTCTGGCGAAGGTGAGAGCCGAGGGGGGCTGGAAATCACCATCGACGACCTCGGTGGGGTTCGGGGTCGCGGGGACGGAATGCCGGGCGAATTCACACTTCGCGGGGGTGTCGAACGAGACATCGTGCGCGCGGGCATCGTTCCCTCTGCGACGGGCGTCACGCGCTACACCGGGGTCTTTCTGGCGCGTCCGCAGGAGGAAGCGACCACCACCGGCGTGAAGGCGCTTCGAGCCGAGATCCGGGTCTCTGACGGCCGAGGTGCGCGGGTGCGCACGGCGACCGTCGTCCTGAGACGAGGGCAACTCCCTCCGCGGGCCGAGGGGAACGTGGACGTAACGGATTCGCCGACGGCGCCCCAAGAGGGTGAACGGCCCGGCGCATCATCGCCGCCCCCGACGGCTTCTGGTTCCGCCTCGGCTCGGCCAACATCGGGTAATTCCGACTGAAATCGCTTGGCGAAGATTGAGGGCCGACGTTCTTTTGTGTAGAAGGCGGGCGCACCTTCGGGTACCTTGCCTACCATCACGCTAGAGGTGAGTCGAAAGGGACGAAGAGAGGTTCATGGCCGACAACAACACGCCGCGAAGCGACAAGAGAAAGCAAAGTCTTTACTTTCCAGAGACGATGCTGGCCGAGATCAAAGACGAGGCGGCGAGGCTCGACCGCTCGCTCTCGTGGGTCGTGCAGAGGGCCTGGAAGTTGGCGCGGAGCGACATTCGTAAGATCCCCAGCGTCAACGACATCGGCGACGACACCAGCGCCGAGAGCTGAAGCCGCGAAGCGACGATGCGTTCGGGCGTTGCCCTCGCGTCGGTTGCTTGAACGGGCCGCCGTGATAGCGAGAGGTCCATGGTGCCCGAGGGGTCGTCCCGGGCCCCGTCGGTGGCCGCGCCGGCCCGTCGGTGACGATGTCGGCCCGTGACCATGTCGTCGGCCCGTGACCATGTCGGCCCGTGACCATGTCGGAAGGTGAAGAGAGTTTCGTCGCGGGGGTGGATGGGACGCGCCTCTACGCGCGCCGTATCCGTGGCCGCGGGGCGCTCTCCTTCGTACTATGCGACGGGATCGCGTGTGACGGATTCATCTGGCGGTACCTCGCGGGGGATCTTCGCGAGCTCGGCGACGTGGTGCATTGGAATTACCGCGGTCACGGGCGCAGTTCGGCACCCATCGACCCCGACTGCATCGATGCCGATGCCCTCGCCTCAGACCTCGACGCGGTGCGGCGGCGCCAAAACCCCGATGGTCGACGGGAGGTGCTCGTGGGTCATTCCCTCGGCTGCCAAGTCGCGCTCGAGGGGTATCGGAAACGTCCCGACGGCGTCGCGGCGCTGGTGCTGATCTGCGGCGCCGCAGGCCGCGTGACCCACACCTTCAAGGGCAGCGATGCGCTGGCGCAAGCGCTGCCGCGCCTCATCGAAGCGGTCCGGCGCAACCCTCGCCTCGCGCGGGCGCTGTGGAGCAACGTGCCCCCCGAGGTGACGACCCGTCTCGCCCTGGCCCTGGGCGAGGTCGACGCCGGCGTGAGCCCAGAGGACATCCGACGCTATTCGGAACATGCGGCAAACCTCGACCTCCTCATGTTCCTTCGAATGCTGAGGGCGGTCGGGGAACAAACCGCGGAGGACATGCTGGGGGGGCTCACGGTGCCCGTGCTCATCCTCGCGGGAGAAGCCGACAGTTTTACCCCCGTGCATCTCGCCGAAGAAATGGCCGCGACCATTCCGAATGCCGAGCTCGTCATCTTCCCGGGGGCGACCCACATCGTTCCGGTGGAGCGTCGGGAGGAAGTGCGCGAGCGTATTCTGTCCTTCGTGCGGGAGCGTGTGTACGCTGCGGACTGATGGACGAGGAGATATCGGTCGACGACGCCGCGTTGCGTCGCATGTGCCACTTGTTCAGTCACGACCTGAGGAATCCGCTCGCGGCGATCGTGACAAATCTCGAATTCGCCCGTCGCATGCTCGACGGCGTGGATGAGGACCTCGCGGAGGCGGTCACCGACTCGGTGATCGCGTGCGAGGTGCTGCGCCGCATCGTGGCCAATTTCGAACTCATCTCGTCGCCCGAGCCCACGGCCGCGTCGCCCGAGGACCTCGTGATCGAGGACCTCCTCCTCGAGGTCGTGAACAAGTGCCGAGACCAGGCGGCGCAAGCCGAGTTGACCGTCGATACGAGCGCCCTGGAGGGGCGCACCGTCGTTCGTGCGGACAAGCCGCGCCTCCAGCTGGCGCTGGAAAACATGATCGCGAACAGCCTTCAGCACGCGCCTCCTCGAACGGACATCAGGCTGACCGTCGCCCCGGGTGAGGGCCACCACATCGACGTTCTCGTCGAGGACGACGGTCCCGCCGTCGACGAGGCCATCCGAGCGAAGGCCTCGGCCCCCGCGATGCACACCATGAAGACGCGTCAGCCAGGCATGCGTTATAGCCGCGGCCTCGGCCTGCTCGCGGGTCGTCTGGCCGCACAGAGCCAGGGGGCGTCGATGTTGATCGACGAGGCGAAGGGCCGGCACCGACTCGTATTGTCGCTTCCCTTGGCCACCCCGCTCAACGCTGAGTGATCGCGACGCGGTTCTCCTCGCGGTAGGTGATGTTGCCGGTGTCCCCGTAGCAGTCGAGGCACGTCGTCCACTGGAGCTGACGACGCCGATACTTGTCGTAGACGAAGACGACGGGCCCCAACTCGTTCTCCATTAACATCGCTGCGCCGAGCCGGTGGTTGCCGTCGGGCGCGCGGTGGTAGGCGACGATGAAGCTGTCGTCTCCGGAAACCCCCGTCACGAGAAGGATCGTCTCCCCAGGGGCGGGATTCCACACCACGGGGGCCGTGGTCGTCTCGGTCCCCTCCGGCCACGCCTCTGTCGCACCCCGCGCCGCCGCTCGGCGGAGCACGGTGGCTCGGGCCGCTGCCTCGTTGAAGTATTTGATCTCGCCCGC
The DNA here is from genome assembly GCA_039027095.1 of Myxococcota bacterium. GTDB lineage: Bacteria > Myxococcota_A > Polyangia > Polyangiales > Polyangiaceae > JAPYTK01. The sequence continues at coordinate 66,383 of JBCCLB010000003.1, read as the reverse complement.
GGCGAGCGGCGCGAGCTTCGGGTCGGCGCGAAAGAGGTCCGCCAGCCGAGTCGGGGGGAAGTCGATGCGTGTCATCGTCGGCTCCCAGTCCGGCGCCGCGATGACGACGTCGGGAGCCTCTCCGAAGCAGCAACGAAATCCGAGGTCGGGGGCGGAGGTGTCTGCGGCGGCGACGTCGCGTCGCGCACATCGATGGTCCACGTCTCGGGCGCCCGGGCCGGCCCCCTTGATCACCGGAGCATCGCGTTTGACGACCCCTTTGATGCGCGGGACCTCGCTCGAGGTCCACTCGCGAAGCCCTCCTCCCATGGCGAGCACGTCGAAGCCGGAAGCGCAGCGGGCCGGGTCCAAACCACATTCGGGGGACCATTGCTCGCCCCCCGCGTAACGGTCCCCGTCGGGTCCTTGGCAGGCGCGTTCCCACTCCAGATCCGTGCACAGTCTTCCGCTCCGCGCGGCGCAAAGTTTCGCGGCTTCGTCTCGCGTCACCCCGGTTCGAGGCGGAAGAGAGGGGTCGTTGGGATAGGGTAGCCGCGCGATACCAAACGCACCCAGGGTGAAGGCCACCCGGGGAGGTTCGAAGGTGGGATGTCGGCCCTCGTCGCCGGGCGTACTGCCTGCGGTGAAGGAGCCCGCCGGCACCTCGACGCGCTGGCCTGCCGCCCCGGCCCGTCCCGTTCTCTGCGCCGCGGTCCCTGGCGGCGCAGAGAACGGGACGGCCGGAGCCGAGGCGGTCGCGGTGGGGCCGCCCGGCGCCGGGGGTGACGTGGGCTCGCCACACGCGCAGAGCCCGATGGCGGCAACCGAAACCGCCCATCGCCTCGGCGACGACGCTGCGACGCCGCGAGCAACCCCTCTGATGGCGGACCGAGGCATGGAGCGGGCCGGATAGCACACGCGGAGGAAAGGATGACCCAGTGAGGAGAAACCCGCGGAACAAGTCGTCGCCTCCGGGGGTTGAACGGTAGGCTCGAATCTTGATCTACCTCAGCGACGTTTCCCCTTGGGTGTTGCGGGCGACCGCGGTCGCCTGGGGGCTCTTGTGGGGGAGCTTTCTCAACGTCGTCATCCACCGCGTGCCACGCGACATGAGCGTGATCAAGCCGGACTCCCATTGTCCCGCGTGCGAGACGCCGATCCCGTTTTACCGCAACGTTCCCGTCCTATCCTGGCTGTGGCTACGGGGACGTGCGGCCTGCTGTGGGACCCGGATCCCGGCGCGCTACGCGCTCGTGGAGCTCATCGGGGGCGTCCTTTGTCTCGCCGCGGCCGAGGCGACGATGGCGGCTCTCGGCCAGCGCGTCGAACTCTTCCACGCCGCCATGGTGTTTCTCGCCCATTCGTCGCTCTGCCTCGCGCTCGCCGCCGCTGCCTTCATCGACCTCGAGTTCATGATCCTTCCCGATCGAATCACCATCGGGGGGACCGTCCTCGGGCTGTTCACGCCCACGTTTCGCGGGATGGACTACACCGATGCGTTCCTCGGGGCCGCCATCGGGTTTCTTCTCGTGTGGGTCGTCTTCGATCGCGGCTACCGCGCGCTTCGGGGCGTTCCCGGGATGGGTCTCGGAGACGCCAAACTCCTGATGCTGGCGGGCGCTTGGTTCGGGTGGTCGGGGGCCCTGTTCGTGTTGGGGGCGGGCGCCATCCAGGGCTCCGTCGCCGCCGTCATCGCGGTGGTGACGGGGCGAGGGCTCGACGACCCCGACGCGGTCAAGCGAGAGCGGGAGGAACTCCGGGCCGAACTCGAGACGCTCCCCGAGGCGGAGCGCGAGGCGCTGATGGCCGAACTGGACGGGGATCCACTCCTCGAGCTACCAGGAGAAGGCCTCGGCCGGGCGCGGATCGCGTTTGGTCCCTTTCTCATTCTGGCCATTCTCGAAACGTTGCTCATCGGAAGGGAGCGGATCTTCGCGTGGCTGCTTTCGGTTTGAGGCTCGCCATCTTGGGAGCGTTGTTCGGAGGGTGTGCGCCTCGGCTTCCCGTCCCGAAAGCGGGCTCGCACGTGGGAGACCGCTACGTCGCCGTGCCGTACCCCCCGTCGCCGGCCAAGGTCGAGACGATCCCTTCGTCGCCGAACGAGGACGCGGTGTGGGTCGATGGCCAATGGCGCTGGAATGGAACCGGCTACGGGTGGCGGCCCGGTCAATGGGTCGTCGCCGCCGAGGACGCCGCGTACGCGCCTCCGAGTTTGGTCCGCCTCCGCAACGGCGAACTTCTCTACTACGAGGGCTCATGGCGAGAGGGGTCTCCTCCGCGTCCGTCGCCTTGACGCTGCTCGCGGGCCACCTCTCGTGTCGGTCCGAGCCGACGCCACGGCCAGCCGCGCCGACCTGCCGCGCCGAGGTGGTGATGCCAAGGGGAAGTTCCCAGGCCACGGCGGTCGGCCGGCAAGGTGAGGCCTTGGCGACCGTCCGACGGCGGGCCCTGAAGGCAGCATGCACGAAGGCCTGTACCGACGAACCGCATCGCGGTTGCGTCGCCCGTTGCCTCGTCGACCAACAGGCCCAGAAAATCGGGGCACGGGTCACCTGCGATGGTTCGGCCGACCGCGACACCCCCGCCGCGACGCGGTAAGGACGCCCGGCCATGTCGACGCCGCCCTTCATCTTTCGCCAGTACGACATCCGTGGCCGCGCCGACCGGGACCTGCCGGATGCGCTCGTCACCGCCTTGGGGAGGGCGTTCTGCCGTTTCATCGCGGGAGGCGCCCCCGAAGCGCGTTCGCCGGCCGGCGAAGGTCCGACGATCTCCGTCGGGCGCGATTGCCGGCTGTCGAGCGACCGGTTGTTCGAAGCCTTGACCCGAGGATTGATGGCGGCCGGTGCCCACGTGGTCGACATTGGGGTCGGTCCCTCGCCCCTCCTCTACTTCTCGGCCCACCACCTCCGCACCGACGGGGCGATCATGATCACCGGGAGCCACAACCCCGCCCAGGACAACGGCTTCAAGATGATGCGGGGGACGTCGACCTTGTTCGGCGACGACATCCAGACCCTACGCCGCCTCATCGAGGCCGACGAAGGCACCAGCGACGGTGGCTCGCTCCGGCACCAAGACATCACCGAGGACTACATCGCCTCCGTCGCGGCCGCGGCGCACGTCCCCGCCTTCGGAGGCCGGGTGGTCGTCGACGCGGGGAACGGCGCCGCGGGTCCCCTCGCCGTACAGACGCTCCAACGACTCGGTGTCCTCGTCGACCCGATGTACTGCGAGATGAACGGGCTGTTCCCCCATCACCACCCCGACCCGACCGTCGAAGCGAACCTCCAGGACCTCCGCGCGAGGGTCCTCGAGACGGGAGCGGCGTTGGGAGTCGCCTTCGACGGCGATGGGGACCGGATCGGCGTGATCGACGAGCGCGGCGCAACGATTTGGGGCGACCGATTGACCCTCCTTTTCGGTCGGTCTCTGCTCGTCGAGCGCCCGGGCGCGGCCATCATCGGCGAGGTCAAGTGTTCTCAAACCCTCTACGACGACATCACCGCCAAGGGCGGACGCGCCATCGTGTCGCCCACCGGCCACTCTCTGATCAAAAAGCGCATGATCGAGGAGTCGGCCCTCTTGGCGGGCGAAATGAGTGGTCACATCTTTTTCGCTGACCGCTACTTCGGATTCGACGACGCCATCTACGCCGCGGCCCGTCTCCTCGAGATCGTGGCGAGGGCCGAGGCACCATTGTCGACGCTGTTGGCGGACGTTCCCGAGATGTTTGCCACCCCGGAGTTACGGGTCGAATGTCCGGACGCCATCAAGTTCGAGGTCGTCGAAGCGGTGCGCGAGCACTTCGCGACAACCCACGAAGTCCTCGACATCGATGGGGCGCGCATTCGCTTTCCCGACGGGGCCTGGGGCTTGTGTCGCGCGTCGAATACAGGGCCGATCCTCGTGCTTCGCTTCGAGGCGGCCACCGAGGCGCGATGTGACGAGATCCGCGCCGAGGTCGAGACCATCGTGGCCGCAGCGCGGGGGCGGCTCGCATCCGCGTGACCGACGCGGCCGACAACCAGGAGGAGCGGCCGTGGACGGTGGCGCGGGTGCTGCGCTGGGCCGCCGAAGACCTCTCCCGCCACGGCTCCGACTCGGCCCGGCTCGACGCGGAGCTGCTGCTCGCCTTGGTCCTTGGCTGTGATCGAATCCGCCTCGTCATCGACGGCGCCCAGCCGCTCTCCCGCACGGAGCTGGCGCGCTACCGCGCCCTTCACCAGCGGCGCCGACGTGGAGAGCCCGTGGCCTACCTTCGGGGTGAGCGCGACTTCTACGGACGCACGTTCGGCGTCGACGCCCGGGTGCTCGTACCTCGTCCCGAGACCGAACACCTCGTCGAGGTCGGACTGGACCGCACGCGCCGCATCGGACTCGGGTGCCGTTGCCTCGACCTCGGTACGGGTTCCGGTTGCGTGGCGATCTCCTTGAAAAAGGAGCGCCCCACGAACTGTGTTCTCGCGAGCGATGTGTCGACCGACGCGTTGTGGGTGGCGCAAGCCAATTGCGTCCGCCACGGCGCCGTCGTCGGCCTCTACCGTTCTGACCTTTACGATCGCCTTCAACGATTCGCCGGAGCATTCGACCTCATCGTGTCCAACCCCCCGTACATCGATGACCCGGGGATGAGCGAGCTTCCTCGCGACGTTCGCGACTTCGAACCCGCGCTGGCCCTGACGGGGGGCGAGGACGGGCTCGACCTGATCCGTCGTCTCGTGCGCGAAGCTCCCGGGATGCTCGCCCCTGACGGTGTGTGTGCCGTCGAGATCCAGGCCGGCCAAGCAGATCGGGTCGCCGCTTTGTTCCGCGAGGTCGGCTTCGTGGGGATCGCCCGCACCCGCGACTACGGGGGCCACGAGCGCATCGTGTCGGGCCGGCGCCCGGGTTGACGACGCGCACGGGGCTCCCGGTGGCTGTGCTGGGATGGCTGTGGCAGGCTCGCCGTGGCTGATGAACCAAGTGTTCTTCCCCCAAGACGTGTTGGACATCCTCGTTGCCATCGGGCGCGTCGACGTCGAAGGCGACGAGCTCGTGCTCACCCCCGAGGGATTTCGCTACGCGGTGCAGGAAGCGGTTCGGGTGGTCGAGGAGGTTACGACGGGCGACGATCCGAGGGGTTTGTGCGGCAAAGTGACCGTGACCTCGCACCTCATCGAAGACTTCGCCGCCGAGATCCTCGGCGCCTCCATGATCATCGAGGATTCCGCCTATGACGTCGTGCCGGGGCTGCTCGCCGCCCCTGCGGGCGAACCGCCGAGCACCGCTGGCGATGAAGCGGCGGCGCTCCGCGAACTCGGCGAAGTCGACGAGATTCGGGAAGCGTTTTCCTGAACGTCAACCAAGCTTGACACTTCGCGGGGCATTTCGGGACCATTTCGGGCGGCATCGGCTAGACTCCAGCCGTCATGAGCAGCGTCCTCAGCCTCGCCTCGTTCGGCGTCGCCGTGCTCCTCTACGCGGCGGCGAGCACGTTGTTCTACCTCGACGTGGCGGCCGGGGAAGAGGTGTCGGCGAGAACGCGCTGGGCGCCTCTGTTTCTCGGCGTCGCTTCGCTCGGGCACTTCACCTACGTGCTCATCGCGAGCTTCGTGGCGAAGGTGTGTCCGGTCCACAGCCTCCACTTTTTGCTGTCGATCGCCTCGCTCATCGCGACGGCGACCTACCTCGTCGCGCGTCGCAACTTCAAGGTGAACGCGCTGGGCATCATCGTGGCTCCCGTGGGGCTGATGGTGACGTTGGGGACATTCTTTCTCGGCTCCAGCGCGGATGCGTCGAGCCTGCCCGCCGCCTTCACGGGGTTTCACGTGTTCGCGAACTTGATGGGGGTCGCGCTGTTCCTCCTCGCGAGCGGCGCCGCCATCATGTACTTGATCCAGGAGCGGCGACTGAAACAGAAGAAGCTCTTGCTCGCGCGGAAGAGCGGGTTGCCCCCTCTCGACGCCCTCGATAAGGCGATCCATCGGTTCCTCGTCCTCGGGTTCCCTCTGCTCACCCTCGGGGTCGGCTCGGGCACGGTGTGGGCGCGGGAGTTGGAGCTCGGCTCCCCCGACATGCTCGTGCGAACCGTCGTCGGTTACGGCACGTGGTTGCTCATCGCGTCGGTGTTGATTCTGCGGGGTGCCGCGGGATGGCGGGGGCGGCGGGCGGCGTACGGTGCCGTGGCCGGGTTCCTCTGCGAAATCGTGATGTTGGGCTTCTACCTGCTCCGCCCCATGGTCGGGGCCGCCGGGGGTTGAGGCGGCGTCGTCCCGGTACCGGTCCCATGCTCGTGGTCGGCTTGTCGCACCGAACTGCCCCGATCGAGGTGCGTGAGCGCGTAGCGATCGCGCCGCACGACGTCGCCGACGCGCTCCGGCACCTGGGGCGCATGCCGGAGATCGAAGAGGCGGTGGTGCTCTCCACGTGCAACCGCATGGAGGTCTACGTCGCGCCGCGGGGCGAGGTGAGCGATGCCGAGCGCGCGGTGACGCGCTTCATCGGCGAACTCGGTGGTCGCGATGTCGTGCCGTACCTGTGGGCCCACCACCACGAGCGCGCGATCACCCACCTCTTCCGGGTCGCGTCTTCACTCGACTCGATGGTGCTCGGAGAGCCGCAAATCCTCGGGCAACTCAAAGATGCGATGCGGCGCGCCGAGCGCACGGGAACGCTCGGACCCGCCCTCTTCCCGATGATGCGAAGCGCCCTCTCCGCCGCCAAGCGGGTCCGCACCGAGACGAGCGTGGGCACGGGTCAGGTGTCGGTTCCGAGCGTGGCCGTCGACCTCGCGCGCCAAATTTTCGATGCTTTTTCCGGTCACACCGCCCTCGTGGTGGGAGCCGGGGTGATGGCGGAGAACGCCGCCAAACTTCTCGCACGCGCCGGAGCCGACATCGCGGTCATCAACCGGAGTCCCGAGCGCGCCCAGAGGCTCGCATCGGACGTCGGCGGCCGTACGGAAGCGTGGGAGCACCTCACGGAATGCCTCGTGGGGGCCGACATCGTCGTGAGCTCCACGGCGAGCCCGAGCCACGTCATCACGAAGCGCCAACTTCAATCGATTCGCCGCCAACGACGCGGACGAAGTCTCTTCGTGATCGACATCGCCGTGCCGCGCGACGTAGACCCGCGGGTCAACGACCTGGAGAACGTCTACCTCTACGACATCGATGACCTGTCCCAGGTCGTCGCGGAAACCCTCGCGGGCCGCAAAACCGAAGCGGAGCGCGCGGAGCGCATCGTCCACCGTGAGGTTCAGCTCTTCGAGGAACGTCGCCGTCAGCAGGAGATGAAGCCGGTGGTCGTCGCCCTCCGGGAGCGGACGCGCGCCGTGATCGCTTCCGAGTTGTCGCGAAGCTGCCGCGGACGTTTGAAACACCTTCCCGCCGACGACCGGGAAGCGCTGGCGCGCATGGTCGACGCGGCGGTCAACAAGCTGATGCACCGCCCGACCAAGCGTCTGAAAGAGCTCGCCCAGACCCCGCGCTCCCACGAGGTCGCCACCCTCGTCGCCCATTTGTTCGACCTCGAACTCGACGAAGACCCATCGGCGGATTCATTGCCCCCTCCCCCCTCCGAGAACCCCGCAGACGACGACGACGAGCCTCAACCCGATGACCACCCTCACCCTCGCCACCCGCCGCAGTAAGCTCGCGCTCGCCCAAGCGCGCGCGTACGCCGAGCACCTCGTCGCGGCGCAGCCCGATGCGGAGGCCGCGCCGCTCGCGGTGCAGGAACTCCACGTCGTGACGTCGGGCGACCGCATCGTCGATCGTCCTCTCCAGGAGGTCGGCGGCAAGGGCCTCTTCATCAAGGAGATCGAGGAGGCTCTGCTCGAAGGGCGCGCCGACTTCGCCGTGCACTCGATCAAAGACGTGCCGGCGGAACTCGCGCCCCAGCTCCACCTCACCGCCATTCCGTCGCGCGAGGACCCGCGTGACGTGTTGATCACGCGAGACGGGGCGGGCCTCGCCGATCTCCCTCAGGGGGCCCGGGTGGGGACGTCGAGCCTGCGCCGGAAGTGTCTGCTCCTGCGCCAGCGGCCGGACCTCGAGGTGGGTCCTCTCCGGGGCAACGTCGACACCCGCTTGCGAAAACTCGACGAGGGTCAGGTCGACGCCATCGTGCTTGCCCTCGCGGGGCTGCGTCGTCTCGACCTCACCGCGCGGGCGACCGAGATTCTGGCGCCCGAGATGATGTTGCCAGCGGTGGGCCAGGGAGCGCTCGGCATCGAGTGTCGGGTGGGCGACGAAGCGGTTCAGGCGCGCCTTGCCCATACCGACGATGCGGCCACCCGAGTCCCCGTGCTGGGTGAGCGCGCCTTCATGGCCGCGGTCGGAGGTAGCTGCCTGCTGCCGGTCGCGGCCTACGGCGAGCGCGACGAGGACGGGGGCTTGTGGCTTCGGGCGATGGTGGCTGACCCGGATGGCCGCCGACCTCGATTTGGCGAGCGACACGCCCGCTACGATGCCGACGACGCAGAGCGCGCCGGCCGGGACCTCGGCGACGAGCTCCGCTGAGCCTCGGGGAGGCCACCGGTGAAGGTCGCCGTCGTTCTCCACGCCCATCTCCCCTGGGTGCGCGCCACGACCCCGTGGACGGTCGAGGAGCGCTGGTTCCACGACGCCATGTGGACCTGCTACCTCCCGCTGCTGGACGTGTTCGACGACGAGGGACCCGTGACCCTGTCGCTCTCGCCAACCCTGCTCGAGATGCTCGGCGACCGCACTTTGGCGGCGAGGTTCGAAACGCACCTCGATGCCCTCGACGAGCTGAACCACCGGCATCGAGGGCGACCCGACGCGCCGTTTTACGCCCGCCGGATCGCCGGCGCCCGCGCCCGCTTCCGGCACCCTCGAGGCGACGTGGTCACGCGACTCGCCGCCGCCGCGGCACGAGGGCGGATCGAGCTCTGGACCACCGCCGTCACCCACGGATACCTCCCCGGCCTCGGGCTGGTGAACGGTTCGGTGGCCGCGCAGGTGCGGCTGGGGCGCGATGTCTTCGCGCGGGCGCTGGGAGGGGATCCATCCGGGTTTTGGCTGCCCGAATGCGGCATCGACCGGCGCGTGGTCGACGAAGTCACGCGGGCCGGTCTCGACGCACCGAGCGTGCTCGACGCGCACGCCATCCCCCGGGCGGGCCGTACGGCCGGGGGATGGATCTTCTGGCCGCGCCACCTCCACGCCACCCATCGGGTCTGGTCGAGGGCCCACGGGTACCCGGGCCATGCCCACTACCGGGAGTTTCACCGGGACCTCGGGCACGAGATCGCCGACCCGAGTCCTTTCGGCGCGGGCACGATGACCGGCCTGAAGCCGTATCGGATCGATGGCGGCCCCTACCGAAGCCGAGAGGCGGAAACGCAGGCCAAGCGCCACGCCGCAGACTTCGTGACATGGCTCGCCCAAGCGGCGACGACCCGCGCTTCGCCGCTCCTCGTCGCCTTCGACGCCGAGCTGTTCGGGCACTGGTGGTTTGAAGGGCCGACGTTCTTGCGCGAAGTCTTGGCGGGGATCGACGGCCATCCGCGACTGGGCCTCGCCACGGTGTCCCAGCTCGAACCACCGCCCGGCGCGCCGGTCTCGCCGGAGCCGTCGAGTTGGGGGCGAGGGGGCGACCATCGGGTATGGGTCGGCCCGCGGACGGCACGCCTGTGGCGCCACATCCACGCGACGGCCCGCCAGCTCGCCGCGGCGGTCGCCGCCACCCCCCCGGAGACCTCTTCCCCCGGCCTCGACCACGCCCTTCGTGAGGGATTGCTGTTGCAGGCGAGCGATTGGGCGTTCGCGCTGGAGGACGGTCAGGCGGCCGCCTACGCCGCGTCGCGGGTGCGCGCGCATCGCCGAGGGGTCGCCGCGGGACTGGAGGCCTGGCGCCGGGGCGCAGACGTCGCCGCGGCGCCGGACGCCCCGGGCTTTCTCGAGGCATGGCGAGGGGAGTCCCTTCGCGCGGCGTTTCGCGCTCTCGCCTACACCCTCGACCACAACCGTTGATGGTGTCGCGATGCTCGCCGACAAGTCGGCGAGGGCGAGCATCGCTCCTCAGAGCCGGTTCTATTGTCTTGGGGGTGCCTTACTTTTTGGGTCGGTCAAATCTACCGATTTGACCGACACTATAACGACGGGAGGTGCCCTCCGTGCTCACGGCGCGACGACCGCTCGCTCGATGCGGTCCCCGGCGACGAGCTGGGGCCAGGGCCCCGAGGCGGTCCCGACCCATGCGTAGGCACCGGTGAGCCGAGGCTGCGGCGCGAGGGTCACGAACAATTGAGAAGAGCCGGTGTCCCGACCCGCGAGGGCCACGCCGACGTGGTAGCGACCGAAGGGGATCGGAGCGGTCTCGCAAGGAAGGGCCGCAAGCCCCTCGACGCCACCGTACCCGTCGCCGGTCGGCGAGCCGAACTGCACGACGAACCCGGGCTCGACCCGGTGCACCACGAGGCCGTCGTAATGGCCGTGCGCGACGAGCGAAAGGATGCGTTTCACGGCCCACGGGGCGAAGGTGGGGTCGAGGCTGAGGCGCAGTGGTCCCACGTCGGTGTCGAGTCGGATGACGCGGTTCGTCGTCGGGTCGACGGCGACCGTCTCGAGTTCGGGCGGGGCCGCCCGGGGGGCCGTCGCGCGACACCGAGGACTTTCGCCCTTCGGGCCCGCCAGTCGCGCGAGCGCCGTTTCCGCCGCGCCCCGAAGGGTCGGCCATCCGGACCCGCACAACTCCATCAAGCCTGGCTTCGCCGGCGCGTGTTCGAGGGCCGCCAGCGCGGCGACCACCGCCGCCAACGCTTCTTGATCGGCCGTCGGACCGCGCCCGAGATAGGCGAGCAAGGCGCTCGTCACCGACGCGTCGGGAGCCCCAGCGCGCGCCGGCCGGTCCGTGATGACTTCGGCCGCCGCCGCGACGACGCCGGGCGCATCCGCGCGCAGCGCCTCGGTGAGGATCGCCGGGGCCTGCGCCACCTCCTCGTGCGCGACCAGTTGCCGAATGGCTTGCGCACGGAGCGTGGGGGCACCCTGTCTCGCGTAGGCCCGCCACGTCTCGAGCCGTGGGCCCGCGAGGCGCACCGCATCGACCCCCACGGCGTCGAGACGAACCCTCGCCCCCAGCGAATCGGGCCACGGCTCGGTCGCCTCGTCGTCGTCTTTCCGCGACAGGTCGCAGCCCTGGAGGCGCGCGTCGTCGTAGTCGCGCTCGACGAGCAACGCGGCCGCACGACATCGGACGAGCGACGTCCGCCGCCGCTGCAGTGGGGTGGCGTCGGCCGGGGGCGCCAGCTCTGCCAGCGATTGGAGCGCCGCGCGCGCTTCGCGGGTGCGGCGGAGGCGCGTGAGGACGGCGAGCGGCACGTGGAGGGCCGCGGGGGGCGTGGCTTCCCGCAACATGGTCTCGATGCCCGGCACCATCTCGACGAGGGAGCGTCCGAGGGCTCGCTGGCCCGCGTCGGCAAAGCGGACGAGGGAATCGACGGCGGCGAGCCGAGCCAACAGGGGCAAGCTCGCCCGGTGGATCACGGCCGTGACATCGCGCTGCGCCGATGCCCCACACCGGGCCAACGTACGCACGGCCGCGGCCGCGGCCGCGCCGTCGATGCCGGAGTCTTCGAGGCGTGCGCTCGCCACCGCGCGGGCGCGCTCGACCACGCTGGGGGTCAGGAAGGCGACTTGGCCCAGAGGATAAAGGGCGCGACCGTCGGGCGGGTGCTCCGCGTCGCCCTCGGCCCGCTGGAGCAGCGCGACGTAGGTTTCTTCCCGCAACCGCTTGCGGACCCGCGCCACGTCTCCGAGGGCACGGGTGGCCGCCGCCGCCGACCCGGGGATGCGGAGCCAGGCGGTCAACGTCGCTTCCGCGGAATCGGTCCCGCATCGTCCCAAAGACCACGTGATCGCGGCGAGCGCCCCCGGGGCCGCGGCCGGGGTCGGGGCGCTCGCGACGGGCGCCGCGGACGACCCGAGCGTCACCGTGGACGCCGGCGGCGCGCCGCGGGGAGGGTCAGCGTCGTCGGGTTGCGCCACGGCCGCCGCCACCAGCGCCCTCACCGTCGCTTCCCTCGCGCCCTCGCAAACCTCCCCCAACCCGTAGGCCGCCCACATCCGCGTCTCCGCGTCTTCGTCCCGCAGACCCCGAAGCATCAGGCCCCGGTGCTCGGGCTCACGCTGTCGGGCGAACGCCCGCATCGCGGCCCGGCGCACGCCCGGGTCGCGTGCATCGAGGTCGTCTCCGGTTACCGCCGTTCCGTCCCGCGTGGCCTCGGCGCGGCGGAGCTCGGCGATCCGCGCCAGGTTCGACGCGGACGGAACGGCGGCGGGCCCCGCGCGCGACGACGCCGTCGAAGGTGGCGGCGGTCCCGCTTCCTTGGGGCCCCCGCAACCGACCGAGCCCAGGCTCGCGACGGAGAAGAGACCCCCGAGGACCCAGGAAGCCCATCCTTCGGGCCTCACCGATGCCCCCCGTCGTCGTGGTCGGTGGGCACCGCGCGAAGGTCATCCCCGTCGCCCCCGAGCGCCGACCACGCCGCCTCGAAGTCGGGGGGCGGCGGGGCCAGCGCCGCGAGATGAGGCAACGTCACTCGAGCGGCATGGAGCATGGGGCGATCGAGCTTCGTCACGGCCCCGCGGGGATCGACGAGCTGGACCTGCCCCCCGTAACGACCATCGCCCCACAGCGGTTGCCCCGCCAAAGACGCGTGAGCGCGGAGCTGATGCATGCGTCCCGTCCGGGGCCACAGGGCGAGAAGACGGGCCGCGTCGGTCGTCGCGAGCACCCGGTAGCGGGTCTCGGCCGGCTTGGCCCCATCGACGCCCGTTCGCGCGACGTGCCGCCCGCCGCGGTCTCGCCCCCGCGCGAGGGACCAGGTCCACACGCCTTCATCCGGTCCCGCCGCGTCTGCGGCCGCGAGCGCGACGTACGTACGTCGCACGAGGCCCGCTTCGCGCCATGCGGCCAGGCGGCGACTCGCGTCCCGTCCGAGGGTTGCCACCACCACCCCGCTCACCATCGTGTCGAGACGCGTCGCGACGTGAACCTTGCCCCCGTTGAAGCGCTCGAGGAGGGCCGAGAGGAGCGAGTCCTCCCCGAGACGCGTGGTTTCCGACGGGAGCCCGGCCGGCTTGTACACGAGCAGCACCCCGTCTCGCTGAGCCATCACCTCGGGGGCGGTGAGCCGAAGCTCTCGGCGCGGGTAGACGGTGAGCCGGTCTCCCACGTCGACCGGCTCCCCCGCGTCGGCCGGGCGCCCGTTGAGGAATACCCGCCCGTCGGGAGGCGCTCCCTCCTCGATCATCCGGTCGAAGACCGCGCCGACCGTCGACCCGTCCTCCGCCGCGACCGACCATTGGACGACCGGCTTCACGGTCGCGGCCGAACCTCCTCGGCCCCCCCCAGGCCGCGGTCGGACGACGGCATCTCCAATCGGGTGACCGTGCCGCGTACCCCATCGACCCGTACCCGCTCCCCTCGTCGCAGCTGGAGACAAGCGTTCTCCACGCTGAACACGGCCGGTCGCCCCAAGTTTCGCACCGCCTCCGCCCCGGGCGCGAGAACGCCCCCGGTCTCGGTCACGACCGCCGCCACCGCGAGGCCGAGCGGAACGTGTGCGATCTCGAAGGCGGGCATCACGAGGACATCGTCCGGGCCGATGGCCTCGGGCAAGGTCCCCCCGAGGTGCCGGACCGACCCCTCGACCACCCCGGGACTGACGCCGATCCCGCCGAGCTCGGCGCGAGGGAGGAGCGGGATGCCCCCCCGCGGCGGCGATCCGACGAAGCTGACGGGGGGCGCGGGCACGACGCTTTGCGCGGTGCGCTCGACGGTGCGCATGCGGATGACGCGGGACAACTCGGGGCGGCCACTCCCGAGGGCGCGGCGCAACCGGGTCACCGAACAATGAAAGGGCCCGTTCGATACGAGGCCAGGGTCGATCCGACGCAGTCGACGCGCCACGTCGCACGCGACGCGACGAAGCTGCGCAACCGCGCGCAACAAGAGTTCGTCGGCGTGGGCTCGGTGCCGCGCTTGCTCCCGCATGCGGTCGACGAGGTGGCGCAGGGCCCGCCGCTCGAGCGGGGAGAACTCCGGCTCGTAGCGCGCGAGCTCACGCTCGGCGGTCGCACGTGCTTCGCGGGCGGAAGCAGCCCCGCGGATGAGCGCGGGTTGCGCGACGAGCAGGTCGAGCATCTGCCCGAGCGTGGTGGCGTCTTCGTTCCAGCGGGGCCGACTCACCTCGAAGGGGTTGAGACACAGGTCACCGTAGCGAGCGAGAAAGTGCCCGAGCGCGCCCCGGGCGACCCCGTCCGGAAGGTCTTCGGGACGGACGAGGGGAGCCCGCGCGAGCCGCGTGCGGGCCGGCTCATCCTGGTGGAGGGCCGTTACCACGCGCGCCATCTGCTCCGCCATGGTGCTCGCATAAACGTCGACCTCGCCGGCGGCGAGGACGTACCCGACCTGGGGGTCGACATCGGCCACGACGCGCCGGATCAAGGCCCGCACGGCGAGGTGAAGGCTCAGGATCGTGCTCGAGCCGCGCATCCACAGCCCCGCGGCGCGCTCGACGAGGTCCTCGGCCGCCCCGAGGGTCGTATCCATCGCGTCGCTGGGCAGCAGGCTCACATCCATCGCGGATTGCGCCCGCAAGTCGCGCTCCAGGTCGCGCTCGAGACGCTCGAGATCCGCTTCGAACGTGAGCTGCCGCGCCAGCGCGGCGACGCCGATGCGCGGACCGCGCCACCAGGATCGGCGCGGCGGACCGCCCATCTGGGCGAGCTGTTTTCGACGCTCCGCACCCACGCCGCCGAAACCGATGAGAAGGTCTTCCCGCTCGAGGAGGGGGACGTCGCGGAGGGCGTGGATGAGGCCGTCGACGTTGAGGTAACTTCGACCCGACCAGCGGGTAATGAGCGTCCCCCCGTCTTCGACGCCGCAATTGAGCTCGGTCATCGTCGCTCGGAGCGCCCCATCGATCGTGCGCTCGACGACGGATTGCGTCAGCCGGCTCGGCGGCTCCGGCGTCTGGCCGCCAAGCGGAATTTCGACCCACGTGGTGGCGTCGGTGCCGCCGGCGAGCGGCAACCATCGCGGGCTCTCCTCCGCGTTGAGGACGTGAACGGTGCAGCGGTCGCCGTCGGGCTCGACCGAAAAGTAGAGCACCGCGCCTTCCCCGAGGGCGCGCTCCCCCACTTCGCCGAGCTCGATGAGTTGCTCGAAGCCGTCGGGCTCCAACGCTTCGCGGATCCGGGCCAACGGCAAGGGTGGATCGTCTCCCCCCTGCCCGCGGGACAACGGCAACAGAAGTTGGCCTCGCCGCCGCCAGCCCGACGTCGGGTCGTCGTCTTCGAGCAGAACCCCAAGGTGCCAGTCCGCCCGTCCCACGCGCTCGTGCGCGTTGGTCGTGCGCGTGAGCAGGCCCGCCGTCGTCGTGGGAACGGTAGGCTGCAACAAGACCGCGAGGCCGACGTCTCGGGCATCGGCCTCGGCATACGCAGCCACCGACCAGGCGAGGACGGCACTGGCCCAGACCTCCCGGATGGCGTCCACCACCTCGGCCGCGCTCCGAAGGCCGACCCGCGAATGAAGCTGCCGTCCCGCGCCGTGGGCGGCGCTTCCCGTCGCCGCGATCGCGGGGCGCACGGCGAGACCGAGGGGAAGGTCGGCGAGGGCGTCGGCCCACAGCGCGTCGAGCGCTGCCACGACCGTGTCGTCCATGGGGGCGGCCAACAGTTCTTCGTAGGCGCGGGCGCAGCGCTCGTCTCCGGTCCGCGTTCCGGCCAGCTTGATGAGGCTCCGAACGTCGTGTTTTCGCGGCAGCGCCCTGGCGCAGGCGGCGGCGAAGTGGTCCGACGGCAAGACCCAGGTGGTCGGAACCGGCATGCCCGCGCGCAACAGCGAACGGAGGACCCGTCCCTTACGCCCGATCCGACGCTCCCCGTCGCGTCGCCACGAGAGCTGGTCGAGCCGCGCGAAAACGTCCTGGCCGCTCATTCTCGAGGTGAGATACCGCCGGCTTCCCGGCGGCGCCAGCGTGCCGGCGTGGTCACGGCGGGGGAAGCCCCCGGAGCAGGCGCTCGTGCCACAACAGCAACTCGTACGCCCCGGGCCCTCGGTTGTACGCATAGTTGTGTGGCCCTGGCGTCTCGACCAGCTCGTGGGGGACCGCGGCGCGCTCGAGGGCCGCCGAGAGCGCCCGCACCGCGCCGCGGAAGTAATCGCCGGTGCTCGTCACGAGTCGGAGCGCCAGCGCCCCTTCTCGCCGGCGCTGGGCGTCGCGGGCGAGACCGACGATCTCATCCACTTCTCCCGGGCGAATCGCGGGCTGGAGGGCGCCGATGGTGTCGAACACGTCGGGGTGGCGGAGCCCGATGAGAAGCGCGAGGCGTCCGCCCATGCTCACGCCGTCGATGCCGGTGCGGCGCGACGGCGGGTTCATACCGGCCGCCTCCCGGCGGGCCCGAGGCACCAGGTCTTCGATGAGAAAACGCGCGAAGGGCTCGGTGGCCCGAGGGCTCCGATCTTCCAGCGCCGGAGCCCACGGACAAGCGACGGCGATCCCTCGGTAGGGATGGGCGGCCAGCGACGCGTTGAGGGCAGCGAGCCGACGCGAGGTGACGAAGCCGAGCAAGTCAGCCGACACCAGCGGGGGGGCCGTCACACGCTCGAGGGCACGGTCGAGCCGGTAGTCGTCGCGCCATCCCCGCGCACCGCCCTGCAGGCCCTTGTCGACTTCACCCCGACCGTGGAGGGCGACGAGGACATCGCCGACCCCCCGGCGGAGAATGAGCGCGTGCTCCTCGGGAAAAAACGCCGTCGCGGGAAAGGGCACCTCCGCCCATGGGGGCGCATCCTGCCGCCGCGGGAGCGCCCCCGACGACGGGGTCGTTTCGGGCGCGCGCGGCGCGGAGGCGGCGACGGGCGTCGTGGCGCGAGGGAGCGGCCGGCCGCTGACGCGCGGCGGCGCAGACCGGGCCCCCGTCGCCATCGAATTGGCAGCTGGGGTCTCGTTGCAACCCAGCGCGACCCCGGCAAGGCCGGCGGTCCCGAGGCACTGGCGTCGCGTCAAGGTTCGCGTCACGAGCCGGGGGTGGGGCCGGAAGTCGAGGAACGCCGGGCGGACGACGCCCCGCGCCGCGAGGGGCGTAAGGTCTCGTGCGACGCGTCCGAGGCAGCCTCCATCGAGCTCGGGGGCGGGCCCGGACTGGGGGCGCGGGCGCCAGACTCGGGGGGCACGTCCTCGCCCCCGGTGAGCGCCTCGACCGATGGGCCCTGAGAAACGACCTTCGACCGGCGTTCTGCGGCGTCGTGGCGCGGGGGCGACACCTGCGACTCGGTCCCGGCGAACCAGGAGAAGAAACGATGCATCGCTCGTTTCTGCTCCGGGGGCATGAATTCGAAGTTTCGCCCGCGATCGATGATCTCCCAGAAGTCCTTCGTCTCGACCCGGTCGAGCTCTTCCCGGATGGCGACCAGCCGCTCGGGCGGGTCGAGTTCCATGTCGTGGTAGATCAGACGTGCCTTCTCGCGCTCGCCCACCGACAGAAAGTATGCGGCGAGTTTCGTCTGCGCCTTGCGG
This sequence comes from Myxococcota bacterium, assembly GCA_039027095.1. Classification (GTDB taxonomy): domain Bacteria; phylum Myxococcota_A; class Polyangia; order Polyangiales; family Polyangiaceae; genus JAPYTK01. Next base: position 48,862 of record JBCCLB010000003.1, on the reverse strand, counting down.
ACGCCTTTGAGGGCACGCTCCTGGCTCTTGCGGGCCGTGGCGCGATCGAGCTCCAGAAAGGTCGCCAAGACCTCATCCTGCTCCGGGCGGTCGAGCTGATGGGCGACCTCGCACAGCGTACCGATGTCGTAGGCCACCGTTTCCGTGACGAACGAGAGCTTCATGTCGTAGCTCACGTGACCGTAGTACTTCATGTGCTCGACGGCAGCCGCGACGTGCGCGGTTTGGTCGTGACGCATCATCGCCTCGACGAGCTGACGGTATTGATTCAGGACGTTGTACGCGGTGCGGACGCTCTTGGCGTTGAGGGTCGCGCGAAGGTACGAGTTCATGTACCTGAGCACGAGCACGATGAGCTCGTCGTCCCCCCGCTCCGCCGCCGCCTCCCCGATGTACCGGGTGTCGATGGCAATCAGGTAATTGATGTCCGGCATCGTCGCGAGCGCCTCGTTGTAGATGCCGAGATACTGGCGCATCACCTTCCACTCGACCCACGTCTCGCGGCGTTCCAAGTCCTGACGGGACTCGGCCTCCATGGCGACGAAGTCGGGATTCTCGCGGATTTGAGGACCGAGAAGAAACCACGCCGGTCGGGCGGCTCCTTTGATCTCGGCGATGTAGGTCACCGCGAAATCCTTCAGCGCATCGACGGCGCGGCTCGCGATGATCTTGTCTTTGCCCGAAATCGAGTTGCTGGTGATGTCGGTCAACTCCTCCATCGCCACGACGGTATCGGCCTGGGCCAGCTCACCGCGGACGGCGCTCGCCGAGTCCGACCCCCCGCGGACGGCGCGGACGGCGTTGGCGCGTATGCGCGCAATGATGTTGGCCGGCTCGAGAAACCAAAAGACGTAGGCGAAGTAGGGGGCCATGAGCACGAGCCCCACCGTCGTGGTCCCCATCATGGTGACCACGGTCGCGTGCGGTACGAAATCGCTTCGCAGCGACAAGCTCACGAGCACCCCGCAGACACAGGCCACGACATAAAAGCCCATCACCGTGATGTTCGTCCGGTCGCGCAAGAACATCGTCGCGACCCCCGGATAGCGATTGGCCGAGAGCTGCACGACGATGCTGACGACGGTGATCACGATGCCGAGCACCGCCGCGATCATGCCGCCGAGGGCCGGTACCGCGTCGGTGATCGAAGCGGGGTCGAAGTCGAGGTAGTGCGGGAGCGCCGGGTTCGAAGCCCGCGACAGCACGACGTGGTCGACGGCGTAGAGGATCGCAAACGCGAGGACGGAGACCGACGCGATGGCCGACATCGGAAGGATCCACTTCCGCAACCGCGATGCTTCGTACGCCATGCTGGGCTCACCTGGATCCAATCACCGCCGGCCGAGCGTGTCGACCCGGGGTAACCACCGGGGCGGCCGGGGCCCCGGTTCCGCCAACGTCAGGGGACGGCCGTACCTTCGAAGTAGGTGCGGGCGAGGTCCGCCGCGTCGATGCCCGCGAGCGCCCCGAGCTCGCGCCCGACGAAGTCGTCGGGCACGATGTGAATGCCTCCCCACAGGCGCGACTGGCCGGCCTGGTCGGCGGCGTCGGCGTAGGTCGCCCACTGGAGTCGAATCTCCGCGCTCGGACCTTGCTCGAACACCAAGTATCGATTGCGCCGCGCGACGAACTCGCCGAGGCCGTTGGGGAAGAAGGGGCTGCCCGTGACGCGCGCCAGGACTTCTGCCGCGGCGCGGCTGAAGGTGCTGTGACCGGAGACGAATCCGGGGAACGCGGGGGTGACGAACGTACGGCGCTGGTAGGGGATCCAATCGACGGCCCGGATCCACCCGACCCCGCCGAACGAATTCGCGCGATCCCCCGGCTCCCCGCGCCATGAGCGTACTGCGATCTGTCCCCGCCACCACCGCAGGTGGTGGTGACGCGCGCCGACCGCCGCGCTCTCCTCGGTGATGAGTTCGACGAGTCCCTCGACCAGGGGCAGTCCCTCGGGGTCGTAGGACGGCCGTTCGGGGTCGGTGGCTTGTCCCCGCTCGGCCATGTCCCGAATGAGGGTGATGGGACGCGCGGAGAGGTACTTTCGCTTCATGCCCCACGCGACGATGGCGGCATCGTGCACCGCGCCGTTGAGCGCGAGGTAGAGCTTCACGTCCCACTCGAGCGGATCCACGACCGGGCCGCGACCGTACGGTTGCCGCGAGAATCCCGGGGTGTCGGTCACCGCATTGGCGATGGTGTTCCAGTGCCCCGGGGGCGTCTCCGAGTCGGGTCCGTCGGCCCAGAATTCGGCCAAGACACGCCCGTAGTCGCCTCGGGGTACCAGGTTGGGCGCGTAGGCGAGGCCGGTTACGGGGTTGAGGCCGTGCCCGGTTCCGTCATTGGCGCCGAGGCGATTGTTGCCGTTTCGCGCGGGAGAGATGTCGCGCATCACGCCGTCGTCCTGGTCGAGTTCGGCCGTGTAACGAATGACCTCTACGGCCCACGCTTGCTTTTCGGCCGTGCTCCCGAGCGCCGGGTCGGCGTCCGGTCGATCCCAATGCGTCCCGTCGCCCTCTGGATCTCCGGGCAGGGCGAACGGCGTGACGAAGCCCCAATTGGGCCCGATGTAGTCCTGACGGCCGGCGTCGATGACGATCCCATTTTGGGTCTCGGCTTGAGCGAGGTTGAGCTCCTGCCACACGTCGGGATCGACCGCGCCCGTGCCGGGACGATCGACCACGAGCGGCGCGTTGGTGGGGCTGTACATGGTGGTGTCGGCGTAGCCCTCCGCTTCGTTGGCGCCGTCGTCGCGGAAGGCATCGATCACCGCCTGGCCGATGCGGTTGCCGAGCGCGCGGGGCTCATCTCCCGTCGCGCCGTCGTCGTCGGGGTCGAGGCCGAGCCCGTCCCGGAGAAAGCGGTCGAAGCAATCGGCCGAGGTCACCCCGCCGACTTCCTCCGCGTAGCGGTGCCGCATCACGCGGTAGGCCGCGTACGAGATGGCGACCCTTCGGGCCTCGGCGACGTTGGGGGCCGAGAGCTTCTCACGGATCAGGTATCCGTCCGCGACCTCGTCGTACGCGGCCCAGGCGTCGTACATCGCGACGGAGGTGTGAAACAGGTTGCGGGCGTGTTGGGTCGGGCGCGGGATGTCGCGCCGGATGGCGTCGAGGAGGAGCTCGTTCCAGCGTCGGGCGATCGAGGCCTCGGGGGCGATGTCGACGCGCGCCTCGGGACAACGCGTGTCGAGGGGGGGCAAGGGCTCCGCCTCCGGCACCGCGGCCACGTCGTCGGCGCCGAGGTGGAGCATCACCCCCGCGTCGAGCGCAGGAGACAAGACCCCGCCGCCCACGCTCCAGACCCCGCCGTCGGGGTCAACCCAGATGGCGTGCAGCGACTCGGGGCGCACGCCTTCGGGCAGACCTTCGACCGGTCCCCAAGCTCCGTCGCCCTCCCGACGGTAGACCGCACCGTTCGCCCCTGACGCCCAGGCGGTGCCGTCCGCCCCCACGACCGCGCCCTGGAGAAGCGGCGCATCGGTGGGGCCGACCTCGACCCCCGCCCCGTCGAGAACGATCCCATTGTTGGCGCCGCCCACGATGACGACTTCCTCGTCATTGCCGTGAACGGTGAAGAGGAGTTCTTCGGTCTGCGTCGGCACGACGGTCCACGTCGTGCCGTCGTAGCGGAGCACCAAACCGTTGCCTCCGACCGCGTAGATGTCGTCGGCCGACCGGCCCCAGACCTTAAAGAGCGCGGGGAGTTCGCCCCGAGCGTCGAGCGGAACGTCGTCGGGGAGGGGCACGTCCGTCCACCCCGTGCCGTCATGGTGCCAGATGAACCCGTAGCGGCCGCTCACGCCGCCTACCGCCCACACGTCGTCGGGCCCGCTCGCCCACATGCCGAACACCGTGGCGGACGCGAGCCCGGGGGTTGGTTGCCGCGCCAACCCGCGACCGTCCCATCGCAAGATCGTGCCCCCCGCCCCCCCGATGTAGACGTCGTCGGGCGCGATCGCGTGCACCCACCACAGGTCAAAGGGCGTCTCGCTCGGGATCCGGGACCACGCGCTCCCATCGAAGTGGAGCACGAGCCCTTCCCGGCCCGCGGCGTCGCCGCCCACCGCCCAGACGTCGCGGGCTGACGTTCCTCCTACCGACAGCAGCGCCGCCTCGAGATCGGTACCGACCACGGTCCACGTCGCGCCCGGAGGGGGTGGAGGCGGCGGCTCGGGCGGTTCGTCGTCGCCGCAGCCTGCGGCCGCAATGAGAAGTACGAGAAGAGAAAGCGCCCGCCACGGGCCAAAAGAAAGGAGCCCCATGCGCCAAGGGCTATCACCCCGACCGGGTCGTGACCACCGTCACCAACGCCCGGGAGCGCCTCGTCGAGGGTGGAGGCGAAAGGGTCTCGAGAGAAGTCCACATTTCTCTTGACGGCCATAAGGCTGGTGAGGTCGTAAACAGAGGATTACGGCCCAATTCAGCCCTGCCGTAAACGTCTATTCCGCCAAAGAAGCGAAATGAGACCTATGGGCGAAGGGCCAAGCCAAGAAGGGGTCGACGAGAAGCTCGAGGCGTTGGGCTACCGCCGGTTTGTGGTCGGGAGGCGGGGAAAGCGGCACGCACTCGATCCGTGCAGCCCGCCGCTGACGCCGATCACATTGGGGGGGCGGCCGGGCGGAAGAACGTTAGCAAACGCACACCTTCCGGTCTCCGCGGCTCGATGACGGCCACTTGGCGCGGTACGCGACTTGCCGTCGTCGGCACCATGCCGCGATCGGTTCGACGCGCCTCGCTCACCCCCGCCCTCACTTCGCTGTCGGAACTCCGACGCATCATGGCCGCACTTCCCTCCGACACCTCACGGCGAGACCTACTCCGTCTCGCCCGGTGGGCCGGTCACGACGAGGCGGCGATGGAGTTGGCGGCGCGGGGTTGCGCCGCACTCGGTCTGAAAGCTTGGATCGAGGCGTTCGCGTCGGAACCGAGCGCGTGGGCGTCCGCGCTCGGGGCCGCACCCCTCGTGGCACGCTGGCGTGCGGAGTTCGGTCGCCTCTCCGACGCCACCAGGCGCTGGCTGACCCGATTGAGTCTCACGCCGGCGAGCTTTCCCATCACGGGGCTGGTGGCGGACGATCCCGGCGTGCTCCCGGTATGTCATCGTCTCGCCGACCGAGGGTGGGTGGCAGGAGCGCCTGGGGCCCGGCTCGAAGTGCCTGAGGTTCGCGCCCAGCTGGTTCGCACCTGGGTAGGAACCGGCTCGGCCTTCCGCGCCGCCGAAGATTGGTTGGGACGCTATGTCTGCCATTGGCTCGAGCGTTACCGCTCCGTAACCTCCGACGATCGCATCCTCCTCGCCCGGTGGATCGAAGATCCGACGTGGGTGGTTGGCCTCGCCCCCCAAGCCTTGCGCGCGGCGGTTGACGCCCTGCGCCATACGACGTTCGTACCCCTGGCGATCCGAGCGCTGCGACAGCGTCTCGCCCACCCTGAGGCCCAGTCCGCGGCCCACACGACGAACCTTCGTCGCGACCTGGGCTGTGCCCTCGTCGATATCGGAGCGTACGGGGAGAGCCTACGGGTTGTGCGCGACCCGAGCCGGACATCGACCATCGTGCGCGCCAACGCGATGATGCGCCGGGGCGACGTCGCTGTCGGGAGGGCGCATCTCAGGCGCGTCGATCCAGACCACCGCGACCGTCACTGGCACTTTCAATGGGCTCTCGCCGCTACCCTCGAAGGAACCTCGGATGCGCATGACCTCGTCGAAGCTCAGCTCGATACGGCCACGGACACGCGTCACCGAGGACTCGCGTGGTGGCTCGACGCGCGTTCGGCGGGGCTCACTGGCGATCTTGGACGAGCCTGCGCTTCCTACGCGCGTGCCATTGACGACCTCACCGCCGCCGAGGATTTGGTCGGCGTGGCGTGGTGTCGCGCTCGATGGGCCCGGGCCCTGTGGAACCACCACGATCGCGACCGGGCGAGGGAGGTCGCGATCGAGGCCTGGGGGGAGGCTCAGCGCATTCCTGGGGCCACCGTCCTGGGACTCGCCGCCCTCGCCTGCATCGAAACCGGTGTCGCTCCGCCGGACAACTTGACGGTCGCGCTTCGCCGCGCCGGGTGCGCCGAGCTCCCCGACGTCGTGAGCGAAGTTCGCCGACATCTCGTATCCCATCCGAGCGTTCCGGTGCTTAGCATCGGCGGCGGCCGGGTGCGTCTCGACGGGGACGACGTCGCGCTCTCGCCCGGTGGTCCCCCTTGGCGCATTCTTCGATTTCTCAGTCGCCGGGGGCCTCGTGAACACTCCGACATCGAACAGCTTTTTGCCGCCGGTTGGCCCGATGAACGGGCCGGCGTCGACTCGCGCCGAAGGCGTGTGCAAACGGCCATTTGGACGCTCCGGCGGGCGGGGCTCCGCCGGGCGATTCGAACGGTCCAGGGAAACCGATATTGCCTCGATGCCTGCGTGATCGAGGACGCCAAAAACGACCCCCCCGGGCGATCCCATTGAAACCCACGCGACGCTCATCGCGCCCCCGAGGCACCTCGAGAAACGCAACGGGGGCGTTCAGTCGGCGTCGGAGAACACGCTCCCCGATTTCACCTCGAGGGTCAGCGGCCAGCGAGGAACCGCGACCGGGCCCCGAGACCTCGTTGGGTCGTATGACGTGCCTGCGGTGACGGCGGCAACGGGCACCCCATCCCAAGGATCGTCCGTACCGAGAAACGCAGAAGAGACCGTCGGCGGGGGGGCAAAGGTGGGCGAAAGGATCTGTTCTGCGCATGGCGCCACCTCTGCGGCTGCGTCGAGTAGACGAGAGACTGCCAGACTCAGACCGCATTGCCCCCCGCCGTCCGTGGGACTCTCCAACGAATGGGTCGCGTGGGGGAGCCGAACGAAGTCTGCCTGGGCGGGCCCGTCGACATAGTGGTCGACCGCCCGTCTGAAGACCGACTCGGGGAGAAAGTCGAATTCACCGTGCAGCATCAACGTCGCGCCGCGATAGGCACTGAGGCCGAACGGCGGAGCGTCGTACCGAGGCCATAGCTCGGAGGACTCCAACAACCTCGGCGTTGGTCCTTGCACCGCGATGGCAGCATCGTAGTCGGCACGAACGTCGGCCGCCGTCCGCGGCTCAATCAACTCTGATACCGAGATGTTCTCTCCCAGAACGAATCCCCAATTTCGGATACCGTAAGGGATTTCTGGAGGCCCGGCCGGCGGTGTCACCGCCTGGATCAGGGCCTGCCAAGCCAAGACGTCTTCGGGCGCACATCGAGCCAAGCGATAGACCAGAGGGGCAAAGAGCGACCTCGTTTCGATTTGCTCCAACAGTTGCCCGAAGAATGGCTTGAGCACGGCCGGCGACAACCCCAACGAGCTCAGCTCGGGGCAAAGCGACGCACCCGCTCCACTGAGATGAACTTGGGCGACCTGACGGGCCGGTTGTCCGAACGCATCGAGGAAACGGTCACCGCACCGTTCGTTGGCCTCACAGGCGGCGAGCCAACGGAGCGCCATGTCCCCAACGTATCGGTCGACACTCAGCATGTCGACATCCAGCGCCACCGCGGCAAACACGACCGACTCGGGTTGCTCGGGATAGAAGCCCAGGTAGCGTTCGAGCCAGAGGGTGCCGTAAGATCCGGCCCACAGGCTGATGGGCTCATCGCCGGCACGGGTGTAATCGATCAGTTGGCCGACATCGTGGGCGGCGTTGACGGTGGAAAAATGGCTCAGTTGCTCGTCGGACCACTGCGCTCGCAGGTCGGCGAGACACGCTGCGATTTCTCCTTCTCCGAGACCCACCGAGTTGGCGCTGGCCACCCCCTCCGCACTCGGACAGCGAAGACGCGTCGAGCGGCCTACCCCCCGATGATCCAGGAGGTAGTACGTCCGAGACGGCGCCAAGGCCACGAGCTGCTCGACCAGCGGTTCCAGGTCCGCGCCCGTCTGGCCCGGACCACCGGTGAGAAACCACGATTGCCCGCCCGCCGTCTCGCCGCGGTGGCGCTTGAGAAAGAGCGTAATGACCTCCCCCTGAGGGTTGGACCAATCGAGGGGTACCTCGATGTCGGCGCACTCCGCGCGGTTGTCGCTTCCTCCGGTGAAAAGGGAGCAGGGCAACCACGCAACATCGAGGGAGAACCCGAGATCCCCGCCGCCCACTCCTGCCTCCCCGCCTCCGATCCCCGTCGGCGCAGGCCTCTCGTCGTTTGCCCCGCATGCCACCAGAGCGACCGAAAGCGCGCCCCCCCAAAACTGAAACCGTGTCTGTATCATCCCCGCAGGGTAGGGGGGCACCGCCGTCCTATCGCTCAAGCTTGGCTCAAACGTGCACCCGGCGGCTTCTCGAGGCGAGGTCTGGGCTCAGCGGTAGCGCCCGAGGTGGCCTTCAACCGCTCTAGAGAGCATCGGCCCACCGTGGCATCGGGTCGATAGAGCACCCCGTTACCATTGAGCGATTCGGCGAGCGCCGACCCGTCGCTGCGGATCAAAAAGGTGCTGCGGCGTCATGCCGGCGCGCGTCCGAAGGCACGGCCGCGTGCCCCCACCGCTCAGTCGCCAGCGCCCGCTGGTTTCTGGAGGTACACCACGAGCTCGGCCGCCGCCGCCTTGATCGCGCGATTGACGAGGTTGTCGGCCACGGCTTCGCTGACGCCCGCCACCATGACTTCACTTTTGCGGGCAGAATTCCCCGTGACGGCCACCCTCGACAGCACGTTTCCGGCGGCGTCTTTGACGACGACGTCGACCACGATCTCCGCCTCTCCCCCCATTCGAAACGTCCGGGCCGCCTTGCTCCCCTCATCGAGGCTCGCAACCGCGAGCTCGATGCGCGCCCCGTCGTCGGCGAGCTTCTCGACGACCTTCGCGTCGAGGAGCTGCACCTCGAAGATCGCCTTGATCGCTTCCGCATTCGCGGTGCCAGGTGCGACGACCACCGCCGCGCGATCCACCATGAAAGGCTTCGTGAGCGGCTCTTGCACCGCGACGCTTCCTGTACTGACGCACGCCGTGAAAGAAAGAAACAGAAGCGCCCACAGCGCCTGAAGGAACCATCGATTCATCATCGGTCGAGCCTTAGCAGACGTACTGGCGACCGAAGCGTGAGGACCTTGCTCTGGGCCCCGCCCCGCACGAGTTCGACGTCCGCCCCCAGACCTTGCGCAACGCGTCAGCGCGCCGCGGCGCGAAAGGCCGCCTCTGCCTCCGGAGAGAAGCCGAGGGTTCGGGGCTCGGGGACCAGGGTCACGCCGAAGACGTCACGCACGCGCGCGCGGATCTCGGCGGCAAACGCCACCACCTCGGCTGCGGTAGCGCCGCCGCGATTGACGATGGCCAGCGTGTGTTTGGTCGACAGCCCGACCCGCCCCCGACGGGTCCCCCGCGTCAGGCCACTTCGCTCGATGAGCCACGCCGCCGGGATCTTCAACCCCTCGGCGACGTCGAATCGGGGCATCGGCACCCCGGGCGCAACCCGCGCCGCCCGCTCCTCGACCCGCGCGAACGCCCGCCGCGGCACCACCGGGTTGACGAAGAAGCTGCCCGCGCTGCGTGCATTTTCGTCGTCGGGATCGAGCAGGACCATCGATTTTTCGCGACGCAGCGCGACCACCGCATCGCGCACCTCCCGCAGCGATGGCGGCGCGGCGCGGCCCTCGAAGCGTTGGGCCAGCGCGGCGTAGGCCAGGGTGGGCGCGCCCTCCGGCTCGAGCTGAAACGTGACCGCGGTCACCACGTAGCGGCCCGCCGCCTCCCGCTTGAACACCGAGTCGCGGTAGCCGAACCCACACGCCGCCGCGGACAGGGTGGCGCTCCGACCGTCGCGTCGATCCACGACCTCTACCTCGGTGATGGTCTGCGATACCTCTTGGCCGTAGGCGCCCACGTTCTGCATCGGCGCCGCCCCCACGTCGCCGGGGATTCCCGCGAGGCATTCGATTCCGGAGAGGCCTCTGGCTACTGTTTCGTTCACAAACGCGTCCCAGGCGACGCCCGCCCCGACGCGGAGGCGCCCGTCGTTCCGCGTTGGGGACACCTCCTCCGCCCGCACCCGCAGCACCAATCCGGAAAACCCAACGTCGGCCACGAGGAGGTTGGATCCGCCCCCGATGACGGCGACCGGAACGCCCCGCGCATCGGCCCAGCTCAGCGCGGCGCGGACCCCATCCGCGTCGGCCACCTCGACGAAGTACCGGGCCCGACCCCCGACCCCGAGGGTCGTTCGCGCACCGAGGGGCACGTCCTGAAGGACCTCGAGCATCAGTCGTTCCGGGCTCCGTCGCGGCGAAGCGTCGACACCCGGAGCGTTCCTGGCGTCCCTCCGCCGTGGCCCGTCGATACGCGGGGTCGCCAGGTGGTGGTCTTCGTGACGCCGTCGGAGTCGGTGGTGCTGCGACCCAGGCCGGGGGCGGCCGCGACCGAGAGCAACAGATCCACCGGCCGCTCGAACTCCAGCGAGGCGTCGCGCACCGCGACGTCCCGGGGCACCACGTCGGGGGTGACGAAACTGAGCTGCCCACGGTCGTCCGGCAGGCCCCAGCCCGCCATCCAGGTCTCGAGGTAATCCCCGGCCGCGACCTGGAACTCGGAGGCCGGCCGATCGCCCTCCAAACTCAGGTCTTCTATCGAGCCGTCGGCCCGGTGCAGCCGCTGGCGCAGGACGGACGTCGCCCATCGTCCTCGCCCCGCCCGGGGGCGTTCCATCGCGGGCGACGCACCCGTGATGCGGCGGAGATCATGGGCCAGGAACCGAAGGCGACCCGAAGCCTCGACGACGTAGCGCTGCCGGTGCTGAAGCACGGCCGTCGCCGCCGCGGGCGCAAAAGGTAGGCGACGGTCGGCGGCCACCGAGCGGGCGGCGTCGGCCCCGGAAAAATGCCGGATTGGATCGAAGGTCGGGTCGAGCGACGCGCCGAGCGCCGGAAACCCTCGCGGCGCCCCCGGCGTGTCGATGGCCTCGTCGAACAGGCGCCTCCCGGTTTCGGGATCGCGATCGGCGAACAGGTCGAGCGGCGCGAGGGGGCGGCGGACGGGCAACATCGCGGCGTAGACCCGCAGGGCGCCGTCGACATCGCCGTACCGGAGCCGCCCCGCCACCTCGTCCGCGCGGAGCAACGACATGTTGCCACGAAGCGCACGGAGCCGATTCATCTCTTGAAAGGCGCCGCGCGGGTCATCGGCGTCGAGCCGGGCCCGAAAACAACGGGTCCGCGTGCGGTCGGTCGCCCCCGCGCAGGCGGCTGCGACCCCATGCGGCCCGCGGCGGAAAAAGAGCGCCTCATCCAACTGCCCGGTGAGGGGGGTTCGAGGCGCCCGCGCCGCGACCACGTCGTAGGCGCGCCGGGCGGCCTCCGAAAATCCGGCTCGAGCCGCCGCCAAGGCGAAGAAGGCGACCCGCATCACGTCTTCCCTGGGGTCCTCCGGGACCATGATTGCGGAAGACGACCCCCCGAGGGCCGCCAAAACCGCCTCTGGCCCCCCTGCGCCCTGTGCCGCCCTCAACGTCGGCTCCCAGCAGTCGGGGCACCGGCGGCGAAAACGGGCGACCCCTTCGAGCATCTCGCCGCGCTCGATCTTGGGCATCATGGCGTGCGCGCGAAGGCGGACCACCTCGGCGCTGAGTCCGCCGTCGCCTCCGAGGCTCAGCTGGCGGCGCGCTTCGCGAGGTTGCCCCAGCGCAAGGGCGACCGCCGCGCGAAACGCCGGCGAGGCCGCAGGGGGGACCGGCGGGGCGACGGTGCGGACGTCGGCGACTGAGGCCGTGGCCACGTCACCGGCGCGCGGTGCATCGACCTCCAGGGGCTGGCCGTGGCTTCCCCACAGCTGCAGGCGAACACGACCCCGCTCGGCGGGCGATGCCACCCGGAGCCACAGACGGGCGCGTCCCGGACCCACCCGTGCTTCACCGAATCGGCGCACCGCCCCGGGGAAATCCGGCGCGGGGCGATGAACGACCCAGGGTACGCCCTGGATGGTGACGGCCACGTCCGCGGACGCCGTCACCGCGAGGCGCAGGACCTCGGGGGCGTCGAGCCGAACGTCGAGCGCCGCCCATCGCGGACCCGGACCGCGGCCGGCGGCGTCGAGATCGACGGTGCACGCATCGGTTTCCACCCGGACGAACGGCGTCGACCGTCGAAACGGCGCGGGGCCCGGAAGCGCGCGAGGCATGGGCGCGCCGGCCCGGGGGTTCGAGACGGAAGGCGATCCGACGCCCCGCGCGACGAGACTCACCTCCGGGGGACAGCCGGCTGCCCGACGGTGGCGATGGGCGGCGACGGTCGCCCCGACCCGAAGCGCGAGCTCGTGCAAGGCCGTCGCGTACAACGCCTTACGCCACGGGGCACGAACCTCCGCGTGGGCACGGCGAAGCCACGCTGCGGTCGCGGCATATCCCTCCGGATGACGGCCCGCGACCCCCCCGGGCAGCCCCGGAACGGTGGGCAACTCCGGCCGCAACAGTGCATCGAGGGCCAGCAACGTGGTGGCCACCGCCCCCTCATCCCTGCCGGCATTCGCGGCCCGGTCGAGGAGGCGGAGGTACGGCTCCAAGCTCGTCGACGACCGGGCCTCGCGGGCCACCGCGATGTCGAAGTCTTCCGTCAGGGTCGAAGCGGGGGTCGCGGGCGCAACGGCGGGACGGCAAGCGACCCCGCCCAAGAACAGCAGGAGGCCGGCGCGCCACGCTCGCGCGCTTCTCATCGTCCGACGTGGTTGAAGCTCAACTCGATGACCGCGACCCCTCCGGGCTCGAAGGTCGCGACGTAGGCGTCACCCGTCGTCTTGAGCTGGCGGCGCCCATCGCATTCGTCGCGGCCGGCACACACCGAACGGGACGCGAAGGTCGTCACGTTCTGGTCCTTGGGCTCGGCTTTCTTCGGCGGCGGCGCCACCGGGATGGGCGGTGGGACCTCGGCCGGCCCCGCCCCGCCTCCTCCCGCGGCCACGTCGGCGGGAAGGGGAGCGGGCGGCGGGGCCACGGGGGCGTTGCAGTCCCGGCCTTTCTTCTCCCACCGCTGAATGCGCTCGACGGCATTGTAGAGCTTTGGGTCCGCCAACGAGAGGGGCCCTTGACTGAGGACCAAAAACAAGCGGTCAACTCCCGAGCACCCTTTGACCTCGAACCCTCCCGCGGGCAGCCGGGTCCCTTGACCCGCCGCGAGCTGCACGTCGGGGCGCCCGCGGCCGGGCACCAACACACGCTCCGCCCCGTCGGCGCCGAAGAAGAGCAGGTAGGCCTCGGCATTCTCCTCGGCGGCCACCGATACGGCGATGCGGTCCCCCGTCTTCCACTTGTCGCCCACCGAGAGGGCTTTGACCGCCCCCTTGGACTTGCGCTCGATCTCGAGCGTGATCGCCACCGGGCCCGCGGGCGCGTCCGGTGCCTTCGTGCCCGTGCACGAGGTCGTCGTCAGCGCCACCGCCAGGCTCATGACGAGGTGATTTCGCATGGTTGCCAAGAGTGTTACACGAGCCGGAAGAAGACGTCGCCTTTCGTGCAGGCGACGTCCGCCGCTTTCCCGAAATCGCCGTGAGCTCCAACCGCAAGAAGGTGTTGCTGCTCCACACCGGGGGGACGCTGATGATGCGGAGTGGCGACGCCCGCCCCCTCGCCGTCCCCCCCCGGAGCATCTACGTCGACAGCCTGCTCGAAAAGCTGCCGGTATTGGCCGACCTCGCCGAGATCCACACGCGGGTGCTCTACCAGATCGACAGCAGCGACATGCAGCCCGAGCAATGGGTCGCGGTGGCTCAGGTGATCCACGACCTCGCTCCCGACTACGACGGGATCGTCATCGTTCACGGCACCGACACGATGGCCTACACCGCGAGCGCACTCGCGTTTCTCCTCCCCGATCTCGACCGACCCATCGTGTTGACCGGCTCCCAGCGGCCCCTCGACCAGATCCGAAGCGACGCCCGGCAAAACCTCATCGACGCTTTTCAACTCGCCCTCCGTCCCATCCCGGAGGTCGGGATCGCGTTCAATGCGAAGCTGTGGCGAGGATGCCGCACCACCAAGTTCGACGCGTGGGGCCTCGACGCCTTCGATGCCCCGATGTGTCCCCCGCTGGCGCGGCTCGGCGTCGACATCGACATCGGGGCCCACGTGCTGCCTCCCCGCACCCGGAGGAGGCACTTCGACGACCGGCTCGAGCCCAACGTGCTCGCGGTGAGGATCTTTCCGGGATTGGACCCCCGTCTCCTGATCGGGGCCATCGACGCGGGCGTCCGCGGCATCGTCCTGAAGGCCTTCGGGGCGGGAAACGTACCCCAAACCCGGCGCTCCCTCCTGCCCGTGATCGAACACGCCACGGCCCGGGACACGCCGGTCGTCATCGCATCGCAGTGCCATCGCGCCCACGTCGACTTGGAGCGCTACGAAGGGGGACGAGGCGCCCTCGACGTCGGGGCGATCGGGGCGGCCGACATGACCGACGAAGCTGCCCTCACCAAGCTTATGGTCGCCCTAGGCCGGGTCGCGCGCGGCCAGAGTCGCATCGCATCGGCCCGGGCCGCGTTCGCCACCGACGTCGCTGGCGAGGTCACGCTCCCCCGCTGAGCCGTGCCGCAGGAACGCCCTCGGCCCAACGCGGACGAGACCTCCGCGAGCGGCGCGTTGTGTGGCATCATGGGGGGTGGTGAATGAGGAGAACGAGGAGGCCGACGGAAGGGCCGAGCCAGCGGGGCCCGTCTCGGACGGGCGGGTGCAGACTCGGTATGGCGTCACGTGCAGCATCACCATCGACGCCGACGATTGGTTTTACGCCGGTACCGCGCAAAACCTCTCCGAAGGGGGCATCTTCGTCGCGACGCCCATCGTGCATCCGATCGGCACCCGCTTCAATTTGTCCGTCCATCTCGAGGACGGCCAGGGGGGCGTGATTCGGGGGATCGGCGAGGTCCGCTGGACCCGCGAGGTCGACGCCGGCGACCACGACCCAGCTGGCATCGGCATTCAATTCCTCGCCCTCGAAGGCGACGGGTCCGAGCGCATCGCGGCGTATCTTCGCGAACGCGGTCCCCTTCATCACCGTGAGGCCCTTCATCACCCCGAGGAAGGCCCAGGCGCCGAGGCCGGCCCGGACTGACGCATGCGGCGTGCCGGCGTTCTCGCGCTGCTCGCGTGGCTGACCACGGGATGCTTCACCGGGAGTTACCTCGCGCAAGCCGCAGCGGGACAGGACGAGCTCTCCTGGCGGCGCCGTCCGGTGGACGAGGTGGTCGGCGATCCCCGTACCCCGGAACATACGCGCCGCCTCCTGGCGCTCGTCGAAGACGTCAAACGCT
This sequence comes from Myxococcota bacterium, assembly GCA_039027095.1. Taxonomy (GTDB): domain Bacteria; phylum Myxococcota_A; class Polyangia; order Polyangiales; family Polyangiaceae; genus JAPYTK01. The sequence goes on along the minus strand of JBCCLB010000003.1, from coordinate 33,622 downwards.
ACGGAGAGCGCAATCACCTCGACCCCACCGACAACTACCGCGAGTATGTCGATGTCGACGGTCCCGCCGTGGTTTGGGTCGTCAGTGCCGCCGCCCCTCTGTCCTTCGCCCAGAAGACGTGGTGGTTCCCCATCGTCGGCAACGTGCCCTACCTCGGATGGTTCGACCGGCGCGATGCCGAACGCCACGCCGATAGGCTTCGTCGGGCGGGCTGGGACGTCGACCTGAGGGGCGCGAGCGCCTACTCCACCCTCGGATTCTTCGACGACCCCATCCTCTCCACGATGATTCGTCCTCGACTGGGGACCGTCGGCGGCCTCGTGAACGTCGTCATCCACGAGTCGGTCCACGCGACGCACTACGTGCCGGGGCAAACTCTGTTCAACGAGAGCCTCGCCGACTTCGTGGCGGACCGCCTGACCGCCGTTTACCTCCGACGGCGATTGCAGCTAAGTCGTTGGCAGATCTGGGCCTACGAGGAAGGACAGGTCCGGGGCGCACAGCGTGCCCGGGAATTCTTCGACGCCTACCGCACGCTGGAGACGGTCTACGCCTCGGCCTTGCCCGAGGCGACCAAGCTCGAAATCAAGACGAGGGTCACCGATCTCGTGCGCGAGAAGTGGGGCTTTTCGCGCCCGATCAACAACGCCACGTTGGCCCAATCACGCAGCTACAACGGGGGCATCCCGGTCTTTGCCGAGCTCCTCGCGCATTGCGACGAGGATTGGGGCCGCTTCTGGGCGGCGGTCGAGCGCATCGACACCTCGTCGTTTGACGGGCCGCAACAACGAGACATCGACCCTGTACTCCGGGCCGTCATGACGACCCCTTGTCCGCATCGACGGCCTCCGTGACGGCCGACGACGCCGCGCGCACGAACTTTTGCCGCCCCACCGAGGCGTCGCCCGCGATCTCTCGGAGTTCCGTCGCCAACTGCTCCGCAGAGAAGGGTTTCGCCAGCAGGCGCGTGCCCGGAACGCTCAGGTCGACCTGCGAGCTCGAGTAGCCCGAGATGAACAGGACCGGCAACTCCGAACCGAGACGATCGCGCACGGCATCGGCCAGCTCCGGTCCGAGCATCCGCGGGAGCATCACGTCGGTGATGAGAACGTCGAGACCCACGCAGGCATCGAGGTTCTCCAGCGCGGTCTCGGCCGAGGCCGCCCTATGGACGCGATGACCATCCGCCTCGAGTTGGCGCACGAGGGAAGCGAGGATGGCGGGGTCGTCGTCGACGACGAGGAGCACGAGCGAGCCATCATTCTCGGCGTCAGCGTCCGCCTCTGCGGATGCGGCGGCCGAGGTTGCCTCGGCCGACCGCGCGGGAAGCCAGATCTCGACGGTCGTTCCGGCGCCTTCCGCGGAAGACAAGCGGACCGAACCCCGATGGCGCGCGACGATCCGCTGGACCATGGCGAGTCCGAGGCCTGTCCCCTTTCCGATGGGTTTCGTCGTGAAGAAGGGCTCGAACACCCGCTGGCGAACCGCTTCGCTCATGCCCTCTCCAGCGTCGGTCACGGTGAGCATCACGCCCGCCGTCGGTTCCGGAAAGGCCTCGGACGTCCCGGCCGCGGCCGCGGTCGAGACCACGATGGCAGGGGACGACGCGTCGCGCTCCCCGCCACGGGACGACGGGTCGCGCTCTTCGCCGCGGGACATGGCGTCGCGGGCGTTGGCGACGAGATTGATCATCACCTGCCGCAGCTCCGCCTCATTTGCGGAAAGCTCGGGCAGCTCAGCGCCCGGCCTGAAGGCGATTTCGTAGTCTCTTGTCGCCCGACGCAAGATGGGAAGCATCGCCTCGATGGTGACATTGAGCCGAAGGGGATCGAGGCTCAGACCCACCTCACTACGGCTGAGGGTGAGGAGCTGTCGCACCAACCCCGATGCCTCGCGCGTGACGTCGTCGATGGCGCGCACCGCTTGTCGCGGGCGTCTCCCCTCGACGTCGCGCAACCACTCGAGTTCGAGTCTCATTACCTGGAGGTAATTGTTGAAATCATGCGCGAGCCCGCTCGCCAGGCCCGCGACGGCCCGCATCGTGCCCGCGCGATGAATCACCTCGTCCGCATCCTGCAGCCGCGCCCCCTGCACCGCGATGAGTCGTTCCTGTTCGGCCGCCACCCGCCGCTCGACGTCGATGTCGGTGAGCCGCCCAGACACGAAGTCGCCGCCGGCGGGCCCGCCGCGCAATCGAACCCACGCGAACCCTTCATCACGGCGTACGCGGAGCTCGAGATCGACCGGGCCGTCGGTCCCAGATTCGAGCCAATCCCGCAGCCGTCTTCGGTCCGACGTGGCGACATGCGAGGCCAACGTCGACCAGGCGACGTCGCCGCTCAGGGGCAATCGCCATATCTCGCGAAACCGCCGCGACACTTCGAGCGTCTCGGTCGACAACCGATAGTCCCAGAAGCCGTCGCGCGCGCCGGACACGACCCGACCAAAGCGCGCTTCGCTTCGTCGCAACTTCGCGACGCCCTCACGCAACCGCCGCATCGAGCGACGAAGCGCATGATCCATGGGCCGAAACACCCATACTGCCTCGAAGAACAGAACCAACAGCGTGAGCGCGAGGAGGATCCGCTCGATGCGCCTCGTCTCCGCCACGCGGGCCTCGGCGACCCGGGAGTACGCGAAGACCAGATCGTCCATGAGGAGAAGAAACCTCCGCTCGGCGTTGAGAATGTCGTCGAGGAGGGGGGCGGCCTCGGGGGTCGTGCCGTCGACGATTTGTCGAAGCAGGGTGGCGAGGGCCGCCTGCTCGGGGTCCACGGCGCGCAGGAGGGTTTTCGTTTCCTCGGTGACGACGGCGAGCTCTGGAGATGCCAGGTCACCACGCGCCAAACGTTCGTGGGCGGCTTCCCAGCGTTCGAGGTCGAGCCGGAGCTCCCGGCGCGCCCGCGACGCCGTCTCGGCGCCCGAGAATGGTTCTTCCTGCTGGGGGCTCTGCAACATCAGGAGCGCATTTTTGGTCAGCCGTTGGCTGAGCATGCGTTGCCGCCCTGCGATGTTGATCACCTCGCCGGACTTGACCTGTGCCGCAAGACTGCGCTGGATGACGACCTGCCCGACGACGGCGAGACCCGCCACGAGCGTGAGCGCGAGAACGTAGGTCGTGCGGAACCGACGGAGGGCGGAGCCCGTCGCGGTCCCCGCTCCCGGGGCGCTTGCTTCCGTCGGTCGGTTCATCGGCATCATCTTACACCCGCGTCGAAGACGATCGATGGGGTCAGCCGCGACGAAGAACACTCATTTAGAAGTCGTCACCGCAGGGCCACGAGTTACGCTTAGGCTGATGAAGCGCGCGCGCCTCTTGTCGATGGTCTTGCTCATCGGCTGCTCGCGCGCCTCGGGGGGGGGCGGCGACCACGCGAGCGCCTCTCCGCCGGAGCCCGACCTCGAAGCCGCCGTTTCGGTGCCTCTCGGCGTTGCCTTTCCTCCGAGTGGCAATGACGAGCAACGCGCCTTCACCGCCGATGCCCTCCGCACCCTCTGCGCGAAGGGGGTGAGGTTTGCGCAACCGTGGTCGACCCGTGAGCCGGAGCGCGGCGCGTACCGGTGGCGCCCGCTCGACCGCCGCCTGTCGGCCTTCGCCGCCGAAGGTCAGGACGTGATGCTGACCCTCGAACTCCGGGGATGGCCCGCGTGGTACACCGCCCTCACGGAGAAGGAACGACGAAGCTCTTTTCGGAGCTACGTGCGCGCGCTGCTCGATCGCGGCCCGGTCGCGTCCATCCAATTCGGCAACGAATGGACCTGGGAATTGGAGCGCTTCTTCCCCGGCGACGTCGCCGATTACATCGACCTCACCAACATCCTCTACGACGAGGTCCAGCGCCGTTCGGGTCCGCACCGGCCGCGGGTCGTCCTCGGCTCGCTGTCCATCGGAGGCCTCCACGCGCTCGCTTTGGCTCGCGGTCGCCTCGACGGGGTCGTCTTCGAGGGGGGCGCGCTCTACTCGGAGGCCGACATCGCCGCCGCCCGTCGCCAATCGGAAGCGTACCTCGCCCGGGTCACGCGCATCTTCCGAGAGAGCCGCTACGACGATGTCGACATTCACCTACACCCTCGACCACAACCGTTGATGGTGTCGCGATGCTCGCCGACAACGTCGACGACAAGCCGGCGAGGGCGAGCATGGCTCCTCAGAGCCGGTTCTATTGTCTTGGGGGTGCCTTACTTTTTGGGTCGGTCAAATCTACCGATTTGACCGACACGATATACGACGACGTGTGGCACTGGCCCCTCGACCGTGCGCTCATCGGCGACCTTCTCGGCGAGGTCGGCCGGGCCGACGCGCGCGTCGTGGTGAGCGAATTCGGCGGCCCGCACCCGGACCTCGAGCCCCACGGCGAAACCTTCGCCGCCCGCCGCTTCTCCGAGTACGCCCAGGCGCTCGACCGCCTGGACGTCGCGCACGCGTACCACTTCAAGCTCGTCGAGGACCCCGGCGCCGACATCGCCCGCCCCAACTCTTTTCTCGCCCGCGCCGACCTAAACCGGACCGAGGCGTTCACGAGGTTTCGGGCCGCCGCCTGCACCTCGCCCCGCGAGTGATGGGTCGAGCCGGGGAGGTTCCCGAGTCTTTCCAAGTGCAGTCGAAAAACCCTCAGGTTACGCCCGAAGGTGCGCGCCCGTCGAGCCTCGCAAAAAGTTTTGGAGGGCCATGACGCAGGTCCACCTACGAAACGGTGACAAACGCTTGTCAAAGCTTGGGCAGCTTCTAACGCCTTAGGGGTGAATCTCACCTCTCTGGCGGGCCAAGTTCAGACCCAAAACCCTTTCGTCTTGAGCGTTTCCGTCGTGGAAAGCGACGGCCGTGTTCGGGCCAGTCTCGACGACGACAAGACGTGGATCGCCCGGGCGACGGCGCTTCTCGTGCCGCTTCGCGAATTGCTCGACCGCACCGGGGCCGAACTGGGCTGTGGCGTGCCCACGTCGACCCTGATCCAGGGCGACGACGCCACGATGGCCTTGGCCGACGTTGACGGCACCGCCACCGTGGTGGTGATGGGGCGGACCGACGCCCCCGGTGGGGCCCTCCTTTCCGACGCGCGTTGGCTCGCCGAGCAGATCCGCGGCGGAGCGGCGACGTGAGCCCCCTGGAGATTCTCCCGTGGGGGCTCGGCCTCTTCAGCTCTGGGCTCGCGGCGTGGGGCGGCTATCACCGCGGCCGACGCCGCGGAGCTGAGATCGAAGGAGAGCGATGGGAAGACGCCTTGGCCGCGGCGCGACGAAGCGAGCGGCGCATGGCGGCGCAACTGCAAGCGGCTCGCGAGGAGCCCGCGTACCCAGAGCGGTCAGCGGACCTGGAGCAAACGAGGGACCTTCTCGCTCTGGTCGACCGCCTCCGAGGTCTTACGGACATCGATGACGCGGTCATTGTCGACAAACGCGGGATGGCCTGGACGCCGAGCTACGACGATTCCTTGCTGCGTCAAGGCGCCGTCGTGCCCCTTCTCGGACACCATGGATTCCCCTGGGTCGACACCTTACGGGGGGAAACCGACCGCCACTTCTTCCAGTTGCGTCGCCTCGACGACGATCGGTGGCTGGTGCTTCGCGCTCGGCGGGGTCATGTCGGCGACGGCGCGCTCGCGGTCGCCCTCGATCGGCCGGCACGAAGCCGCACCCCCGCGTCTCCCGTCTCTCTGCACGGCGATGGCCCTACCGTCGACGGGCCCCTGAAGACCGAGCTGCTTCGACTGAGGATGTCGACGGGCCTCACGCTCCTCGGTAGCGGCGCGGGCGGATCGCTGTCGTACGCCTCGGAGGCCGGAACGGACACGTCAGCGCTCTCGGCGCTTCTCGGGCGGGTCGCCGCCTTCGAAAGCGCGCTGGCTCACTTCGCCGCTGCTCCGATACAGCGGATGGACATCGGCCGTGGCGACGACCTCTGGTTCACGTATCTCCCGGACGCGTATCTGCTGACGCTGTCCCGGGACCAATTTATCGACCACCCGACGGCCGAGCGACTCCGGGGACGACTGAAGCGCTTGGTCCGCCAGGCCCCCCCTCAACCTCCCCCTCGGGCCACGGCGGCCGTGGCGGTCTGAAGCGAAATGGCAACCACGATGAAGCCTAGCCCTCTGAGACCGGCCCAAGACGCGAGCCGGCGACGTTCCTGCGCCCGATGCGAAGTTCTCGACGATGAGCTGCAACGGCTCCGCGAGGAACGGGACGACCTCATGCTGCGACTCCGCACCCTGGAGCTCCGCGACGAAGCACCCCGGCGATCCCGGCGCCCGACCCCCATTCACGTGCCCACGTTCGCCCCCTCGCCGCCGACGTCGAATCTCTATCCCGACGGCGTTCCGCAGGGGGGGCCGGCAGCGGCGATGGGGACGGGATCGAACGTTCGGCGCGAAGCGCACCCATCGGGCTTCGCGCCCTCGGGATTGCTCAACCCCGACTTCGTTCACCAACGCACGCAGGGCGTCGACGTTGGCGCGGTCGCTCAAATGTCGCCCCAGCAATTGGACACCCTCCCCTACGGGATGATCGTGCTCGACCGCGACGGACGGGTGGTCCACTACAACGATACGGAATCGCGACTCGCTCAGTTGCCGCGCGAGCGCGTCATCGGTCGAGACTTCTTTGGGGAGATCGCCCCGTGCACGCGCGTTCGTGAATTCGAAGGGCGCTTTCGCGAGTTGGTGGAGCGGCCACACGAGGTCCGCTTTCAGTCCTTCGACTTCGTGTTTCGCTTCGCCCACAGCGAGCAGCACGTCTCGATCCTGATGGTCCCGGCCAAGCGCCGGGGATGGTTCAACCTTGCCCTCGTCCGGCGGTCGGTCGTCGCCGGTTGACTTATTCTCATTCACCTACACGTACCGAACTTTGGAGATGCCAATGTCTGCTAGATATCCAGACGTTGGGGGGCTTTACGAACTCTGGTCGCTCGGCGAGGAGCGAGAGCAAGACGTTCGTTTAGACACATTCGCTCGTTTGACCGAGGCGGTGCGGGCGCTCGACGCACGCCGCGCCACCGATGAGACCTTCCTCCTCGAGCTGCGTTGCGACGGCGTTCGCGTCGACATCAACGATGGGGTCCCCGTACATCGGCGAAGCACGCGGCCCACGATGAGTGCGTTCGCCATCCCGCTCGCGGGCGCCGACACCTAGGCCTCACCCGAAGGCCGGATCCCTTGCGAAAGGGCGGCCGCGTACTCGCCGGAGAAGTACCTCCAGCCGGCCGCCAGGCCGCATCCTCGGGGCCGCCACATCCTCCTCAAGCATTCTCGGCTCCCGTCGTTCTGAAGAGCGCGACATGTGCATGGGGACGGCAATCTTTCGGGCGACGCCGAGAACTCCTGAGTGCGATCACCTCCAGACCGTCGACCGCCTCGCTGCCGCCTGAGCCAAAGATACGAGCGAACACGCCGAGGTGTGGAAGAGGCGGAAAAGGTGCCAGTTAAATTCGATACTTTGCCCGTCCGATCGAGACAGCACGACCCCGCTCACGCGAGTGGAGGGCGGCAGGGACCAACCGAAGTCCAGCGATCGAGAAAGCGAAGGCCAAGCAACACGATTCCCATCGGCCGACCGCCGGACGACATGAGGCCTGCCATGCATCAAACAGACGAAGAACCGGCGCCGCACGCAGTGCGCCACCCCCCACCCCCAACTCGAGACGGACGCCCATCGAGCGCTTTGCCCATTCCGGCGAGCGAAGGAGACCATCCGGCGCGCTCGTCACAGCCGGGGGAACCCGCGTCATCGACTCGATTTCGCTACGACTGGCTGCGACGACAACCCGGTGTTCTCGGATACGCGATCAAAGCTCCGTCTGAAGATTGGGTCGCGGTCGGAGAGATGACGGCGGGCTACGCCGAGCAGTGTTGGTACGTCCGACAGCTCGCCAACAAGCTCGAATCCACGATGGGACTCGCCGGATTCTCGCGGTTGGAGATCTCGGGTGGCGAGCGGGACCTCTTCGCCATGAATACCCCTGATGGGGTGGCCTTGGTCCTGGGGCTTCGGCCCGGCACCGAGGTCATCGCCCTGCTCCGCACCCTCGGGGGAGAGGCGTGAGCCCCCTTCAACCCGTTCTCTCGAGCGTCGCGGAGACGCCGGGCGTCGAATCGGTCTTCGTGCTCGACACCGCGTCCCGGTCGGTCGTCCACAGCATCGGGCCCTTCAGCGAGGCCATGCTGACGCCCGCGCTCGGCGACCTCGCATTCATCACCGGAGCGGCGAAAGACCTCGCACCGGCGAACGGTGAGCAGCAGCTCGTGTTGCGCTTTCGCCACTTCACGCTTCGGCTTCTCGGCGGAGCACGCTACGGGCTCGGCGTCGTCAGCGCGCGCGACGCCCGCGACCATCTCGTCGGCCTCGCGGCCCGCGTCGCCCACCGCCAGATCCAATCGCTTCCGGTGGCGACTCCGGCGGCGGCTGCGGCGGTGCCGGAAGCCCGCGAGCCCTACGAGACGATGCCTTCACTGGACCCGCAGATCCCGATGCCTTCTCGCTCGCCTTACACGACCCACCATCGAGGCCAAGGGGCGGAGGCGCCGTCGCGGCCTCACCCCTCGTCCCGACGACGTGGGCCCCCGCATCATGGCCCTCCCTCCTCCGCGGGCGCCGCCTCTTCTCCGTGGGTCCGCAAGCCCAAGCGCAAACGACGCAAGCGCGGAGGCGGCGGCATCTGGGGCGACGACTGAGCCAACAAAACAGTGCAACAGGTAGTTTAAAAGTGTCCAATTCGAGTCTTCCGGCCATTACGTCGCTCCTCCAGACGACGTTTACCCTCACCTTCATCTCCTTCGCGGCAGCGGCGTTCTTTTTCTTTCTGGAGAAGGACCGCGTGCCGGAGGATTTCAAGCTGCCGGTACGCGTCAGCGTGATCTACCTGAGCATCGCGGCGGTGAGCTATTACTACATGATGCACTTCTACGACGACATCGTGGCGTCGGGGGAGCGCGCCTTTCCGACGCACTTCCGGTACATCGACTGGATTCTGACCACCCCGCTGATGTTGTTGAAGTTCCCGCTCATCCTCGGCGTCGGCAAGAAGGGCGGGAAGTTCATCGCCCGGCTCGTCGCGCTCGACCTCACGATGATCGTCTGCGGGTACATCGGCGAGCTGACCCCGTCGTCTCCCGCCTTGCACTACGGGTTGTTCCTCGCGGGCTGCGCCGCTTGGGTGCTCATCGTGGTGATGCTGTTCGCTGCCCTCGCTTCCCTTCCCGCCGACCTCGAAGGCGCGACGAAGCGCGGCGTTCGCATCATGGGCGGCTTCGTGGTCGCGGGCTGGGCGATTTATCCCCTCGGCTACTTCGCGCCCCTCCTGCAGCTCCCGCCCGAGGTACGCGAGCTCACGTACAACTTCGCCGACTTGATCAACAAGGTGGGGCTCTGCATGTTGGTCTACGTCACCGCCAAGCAGACCGGGGTCGAGCGCGAAGACGAGGAAGAGGAAGAGGAAGCAGCCTACTCCGAGGGTGAACCCGCGTGGGCGGGCTACGAGTACAGGCCCGGGTCCGAGGGGCCCACGCGCCCGACCGTCGGCAACCTGCGACCTAGCTTCGCACCTCCGCGATAGCCAAGTAGCCTGCCGGCGGCGTGATGACGTCGACGGTGGGATCAACCTCGAGCCGACGGCGGGGGGCTGTGCTCCTCGTCGTCTCGATGGGTTGGCTCGCCGTCGCGCGCGGCTTGGGCGACCTTCTCGTGGGGGCGCTTCCCCCGGCCGTCGTGCGCCAACTCGGACGGCACGGCTACTACAGCGTCGTCTTGGTTCTCACGACGGCGCTGGGGCTGGCGGCCGTGTGCGCCACGCATCGCGCCTCGTGGCGAGCCGCGCTCGGTCTCGCGTCGGGGCAGGCTCGGGGGGCGGCGGTCGGCGTGTTGATCGCACCTACCGTCATCGCCCTCGCGACCTATCTCGGGTTCACACTCGCGCTCCCGACGCTGCTCGAGGAGCTGCAGCGCGGCGGCTTTGCCGAAGCCAATCGCAACACCGGGGGCTACGGACGGGCGCTCGTCGAGAGCGCCCTACCGCTGACCCTTCTCTGGGGGTTGGTGCTCGCCCCGATCGCCGAAGAGCTGCTGTTTCGCGGCGCGATGTGGACCGCACTCACACGGCTCACCGCCCCTCGCGGCGTCCCTTCGCCGCCGTCACTCGACCCGTCGTTCGTGAGCGATACGTGGCTGCGCCGCGGCGCACGATGGGTTTACGCCGAGGCTCGCGACGGGGGCGTGGCCACGCTGATCACGGCGGCGGTGTTCGCGGCCCTCCATGCCGACCAGCCCGGCGGCGCGGGCATCGTCCGCGTCGTTCAAGCCGCAGGCCTTGGACTCGCGCTGGGGATCGCCCGACACGCCTCCGGGGGGGTCGCGGCACCCATCGCGCTTCACGCGACGTTCAACCTGCTCAGCCTGGCGCGATTGCGGCGCTGGCTGCCCAGCACGTTCTGGCCCTCTCCCCTCCCCGTTCCGGTGACGTACTGGCAGCTCGCCGGCGCCGGCCTCGCCATTCTCTCCGTCGCGACGGTGGCGCGGCGCGTGCGCGAACGTGGCCGCACGCGCCGTCCCACGCCTTGAATCATGCTGCGGAACCTCCCGCGCACCCGAATCATCCGCCGGATTCCGTCCGGCAGCTCGGCACCCGTCCTGGTGGCGTCCTCCCGCGGCCGAAGCGCGAGGCCCACCGTGGGAACGGGAACTGAGAAGTTTCATGGCGATGGCCCAAGCTTGCGCAGTGGCTCCTGTCCGGACTGTACGAAAGGTGCGCAACGCACAGCATGAGGACGTCCGGCAGAGCAACCGGCATATGATTTCAGCCGCTTGAAGGAGGTTCCGCGCGGATCGCTTGATGCATAGCTCGGGGGATACATGGCTTGGTGTCCCCATCCGCTCCGGCTCGCCGCCGTCGGGCTCGTCGCCGTCGTCGCGTGTCGCGGCACGATCGGCGGCACGTCAGAGCCCGAGGGACCACCGCCCCCTCCCGACGTGACCCCGCGCGACGTTCCGGCAACGCCCGAGACGCTCGATGCGACCACCTACTGCACGACGCTCGCCGCCGGAGAACGGCTCGCCTCGGTCAGTCCGGAGGGGCATGCGTGGATCCTCGGCGCGCAGGGGGAAGACGCGACGGAGGTCCGAATCGTCGACCCCTTGAACGGTGGCACCGAGTGGATCGACGAGGTCGTCCTCACGGATGTGGTGTCGGTCCGCGCCCTCGACGAGGGGGATGCCGGTCTCATCGCCGGCGACGCGCTGTGGCGGCTCGACGAGATGGCTCGGATCGCCCTCGATGCCCCCGACGGCTTCGACCCGTCGGCTCGGATGTGCGGTGACCCGCGGCTCAACGGCGCTCTTCTCAGCGGGGGTTCGCTCCTCGAGCGGCGACCAGACGGGCAGTGGTGGGCGTGGCGCCCGGAGGTCGAGGAGAGCCGACGTCCCACCGACTTGGTCGCCTTCGAGGGCGAGTGCATCGGCAGCGACGACGCCATGTGGCTGACTGGCGCCGACGGGACGCTGTGGCGCGTCGGTTCCGACCGCGTGACGTTTCCCATCCGCTTCGAAGACCTGCGCGCCACCGCGGCGACGGGGACCATGGTGGCAGCCATGGACGGCAACCGGCTCTGGGTCGGGCCAGAGCCCTGGCAACCGTGGGTGTTCTCCGCGAAGTCGCCCACGAGTCTGAGCGCGGCGGATGGCTACCTCTGGATGGCCGCGGGCGACCAGGTGCTGCGCTTCGATGGGGAAACATTCGTCGAAGTGCGCCACGACCTCGCCGGAATCGAACATCTAGAGGCCCACGCCGGGGGGGCATGGATTCAAGCCGGCGCCGACCTCTGCCATCTGGCGCCGTCGGCCCTCATCCGCGTGCGCGGCATTCGACCCTACGCACGCGTGCTCGAGGACGACGTGCAGTTTTCGGTCGCCGACGTCGCGGGGGTCGCGGTGAGCGCCACCCTCGACGGGGAGCCGGTGACGGTTTCGCCTGACCCCGACCAGCCCGGATGGTCGGTGGTCCGAGGCAGCCTCTCCAGCTCCGGATGGCACGTGTTCAACGTGACAGTGGGTGACGCCAACCGAGGGCTCACGGTGCGGCGCCAGCCCTCGACCGAGCGCAGTTGGGAAGAGGACATTCGGCCCTTGTACGAGACGAACTGCACCGGAGGGATGTGTCACGGGGGCAGCAACGCCGACCTGCCGGCCCTCGACACGTACGAGGCTTGGGTCGACCTCGCGGACACGATCGAAATACGCGTGGTGGAAGCGCAGACGATGCCGCCCGCCTCGAGCCGACGAGACGACTGGCCCGAGAGCGAACAAATCGTCGCGGAGTGGCTCAACGGAGGAAGACAACCGTGAAGTGGTGGAGCAAACGAGGGTCGCGACGAAGGAGCGGGATCGCCTTGGTCACCGCGTTGGCGGTGAGTTGGGCCGCCGCGTGTAACGGCAGCGGCGGGGGGGACGGAAACGGCCCCGGCGAAGACGACGGAGGGGACGGCGGTATCGACCCCACATTCGATCCGTCGGGGACCGCCGGCGAGTGCAACGTCGACGCCCTCCTCTCGGTGGAGAGCTACGCAGCCAAGGTCAAAGGCTTGCTCACTGGGCTCGGCGTCAATCAAGAGGAGTTGGCCGCGCTTCTTGCCGCCGACGATACACAAGCCGAACTCGGCGACCTCGTCGACACCTGGGTCGACTCGCCCGAGGCCGACGAGGTGCTCATGCGTTTCTTCATGACCGCGTTTCAGCAGACCGGCGGTGATGTCGAATCGTTCTTCTACCTTCAGGGCCGCAACGCGGCGAGCACCGGCCGTTACAGCGCGCCCAACTCCCCCCTCGCCCACGAGATGCTGAACCAGAACTTCGCCGAGTCGTTCGCGCGTACGGCCGTTCGCCTCGTCCGCGCGGGACGCTCCTTCGACGAGGTCTTGACCACCACCGAGATCGAAATGACGACCGCCCAAAAGGTGTTCCTCGCCTACAAGGACGACGTGGTGGTCCACGACGATGAATCGAAGACGGTTCGTCACACGGCCGGGGACATCCCCACCATCACCCTGGTCCCCAACGCGGGACAAGCCCCGCCGCCGGCCGAATCGTTCAATCCATCCAGCCCTAATTTCATGCGTTTCTATCACGGTCGCTTGACGGAGGGCACGGGCTCCTGCGCCATCACCGGCCCCATCACCATCGATACCACGTCACTCACCGATGGCGACTGGCGGCTCGCGGCTGGCGGCGAGTTCGGCGTCGCCAACTTCCTCTACATGATGATGATGGGGCGCCACGAGTCGATTCGACGTCACAACGTCACGCCGAATTGCAACACGGGGGCGCGCAACCGGGCGCCCGTCCTCGATCGAGAAGACTTCTACGACTGGCATACCGTGTCGCTGCGCAAGGCCGACAGCGCCAACCCCGCGACGAAATTCTGGCGCTTGAATCAGGTACGTAATGCGACCGAGCTGCGGCTCGAAAGCCCCCAGGCGGGCTTCTTGACGCGGATGGGGTTCTTTTCCACCTGGCCCAACAACGAGGACAACAGCTCTCGGGTGACCTTGAACCAAATGCTCATCGTCGCGCTCGGCTCGAGTTTCGACGGCGAGGCGGTGACCGACTTCACCCCCGAGGGGCTCGACCAGGCCCACGCCGCCCCGGGAACTTCCTGCTTCGGGTGTCACCAAACGCTCGACCCCATGCGTGACTACGTCCGCGCCTCGTTGACGAACTTCTACGGCGAGCAGCTCGACGAGGAGCGACAGGGCATGGAGGCCACCTTCATCTTCGGCGGCGTCCAGCAGGTCGGCACCGGGGGCATCGAGGAGTTCGCCCAGATCCTCGCCGAGCACCCGGCGTTCCCCGGGGCGTGGATTCAAAAGCTCTGTTACTTCGCCAACTCGGAAGCTTGTCCGCCCGGCGCCGAGCTCGACCGAATCGTCGCCGCGTTCACCGACAGCGGCCTCGACTTCCGCGTCGCCCTCCGCGAGCTGTTCAGTTCTCCGCTCATCACTGGCGAGTCTTGTGTCGCCGACGTCGACGCGGGGACGGAAGCCACCATCGCACGCCGCTCCGGCTTCTGCGCCAAGCTGAGCAACCGTCTCGGCATCGACGACATCTGCGGCGGTTTGACCCTCCCCGACGATGCCGACGACCTGCAGAACGACATGCGCCGGGCCATGGCATCCGTCCCCGACGACAGCTTCAGTCGCTCCCTCGTCGAGCCTCTCACCATCTCCGAGACCGGGCTGTTCATTCGCGCCAACCGGGAGGTCGCCTGCACGGTCGCCGCTGAGAACGCGTTCGACCAGGCGTACGCCGACGCGTCGGCAGAAGAAGTGCTCGACCACCTCGTGACGAACGTCATGGGGCTCCCCGCCAACGACGGAAGACACGACGAAGCGCGCGCGATTCTCGAGGCGCACGTCGCGGAGGCGCAAGCGGACGCCGACCTCACCGCCACGGAGGACGAGGCCCTCCGATCGGCATTCATCATCGCCTGTCTATCGCCCAGCACCGCCGGCGTGGGCTTCTGAGGAACCGGACCATGAAGCGAGATCGAGACGAACGAACCCGTCGCTCCCCTCACGTCGGTCGCCGAGGCGTCCTCGGCGGTCTCAGCGCCCTCGGGGGCAGCGTGATGCTGCGTTCGCTGGCGACCGGGATCCCGGCGGCGGTGTTGATGGACCCGCTTTCTGCCGGCGCCGACATGGAGCTTCCGGCCAAGACGCTGCTCATCGCCAGCTCGCGGCTGGGCGATCCGATGAACGCGAATGTGCCCGGCTGCTATGGCGGTCCCGATTTCGACGACCTCTACCATCCGCTCGGTCCCGAGATGACCCCCACCGACATCATGCTCGGGAGCGTGGCGACCCGAGCGGCCAAGCCGTGGGCGGACCTCGACCAAGGCGTTCTCGACCGCGCGGTGTTCTTTCATCACGGCACGTACACCCCCGTCCACGGAGAGATGCCACGGGTCCAACGAATGATGGACGGCACCGAACGCAACGACATGCTCGTGTCGCTGCTGTCGCGGGAGCTCGCCCCCCGTCTGGGTTCGGTCCAGGCCGAGCCCGTAACCCTCGGGGCCAACAACGGCGGGGAGCTTTTGAGCTCGGAAGGCCGCATCATCGGCAACGTGGCGCCCCTTTCGGTGCGAGCGGCCCTCGGGGGCGTCGATGGCCCCTTGAAGCGTTTGACCGCACTCCGTGACAAGCACGTCGACGCCATTCACGCGCTCTATCAACGTCGCGGGACCCCGAGCCAACGTCGACTGCTCGACCGATGGGTTCGCTCCCGCCAGGACGTGCGTGAGATCAGTACCGGGCTCATCGGTCGACTAGAGCAAATCGACAACAACGGCGAGGTCAATCAAGTGCGCACCGCCGCCGTCCTCGCCGCCATGAACATCTCACCCGTCATCTCCGTCCACATCGACTTCGGAGGCGACAACCACGTCGACGCCGATCTGAGTCGGGAGCGAGACCGTCACGTCACCGGCTGTGCCACCATCGGCGCGCTCATGGCCGAGATCGACGGGCTCAAGAGCGAAGGCAGCCTCAGCCAGGGCGTGATCTTCGCCACCCTCAACGTCTTCGGTCGGACGCTGAAGAAAAAGGCGCGAGCCGGCCGCGACCACAACTCCGCGCATCACTGCATGGTGATGATGGGCGACGGCCTCGAAGGAGGCATCGTCGGCGGGCTCGAAAAGGGAGGAAAGAACGGTGAGTGGCGGGCCACCTCGATCGATCGCGACTCGGGCGACGGGGTCCCCGGCGACGCCGGGAACATCCCGTTCGAGGAGACGCTGTTCTCCGCCGGAAAAACCCTCGGCGCGGCCCTCGGCGTGCATCGCGATCGGCTCGACGAGATGCTGACGAGCGGCGCCGTGGTCGAATCGGTGTTCAGCAGCACCTGACCTCCCCTCGCCGACCCGCCCCAGCTGCCCGCGCCCCGGGGGGCCAAGGGCATGGTAGCTTGGGACTGGTCTCGAAGCGTCCCCGTTTCGAGACCAGGACCGAGAACCCATGCACGTGCTTCGCCCGCTCGCCTTATTGGCCGTCGTATCCATCTCCGTAGCGAGTTGCTCGGCGATCTTCGATTACACCGGAGACGACCCCGGAGGAGAAGGCGGCGCGGTGGGAATGGGCGGGAACGCTGGCCCCGGCCCGGGCGCCGGGGGCGCGACCCCGGAGTGCACCGCGGATCTCGACTGCGCCGACATCAGCTCGTGCACGGACGACGTCTGCGACGGCGGAGTCTGCACCAACGCGGCGCGTCCCGACGGGACCGAGTGCCAGAGTGGCGGGGGCGAAGACGGCCTCTGCGAGGAGGGAACATGCGTCGTGGCGTGCTCGGACGCGGACGTCACCGTCTGTGACGATCTCAACCCCTGCACCATCGATTCTTGCAACATCGACATCGGCCGCTGTGAAAACGCACCCGTCGCCGACGGACCGCTCGGGGATGAGCAGGTCGCAGGCGATTGCCAGTCGATCGTCTGTGCGGCCGGCGTTCGAGCCACCATCGACGACGACACCGACATCAACGACGACGACAACCCCTGTACCGACGACCTCTGCCAGGCGGGGGTGCCGAGCAACGTCAACCGACCCGACGGTACTTCCTGCGGCGCGATGCTCACCTGCGACGGTATGGGCAACTGCCGGGGCTGCGGCCAACCGTCGGATTGTCCCCAGCCGAGCGTGACGAGCTGTGCCACCGCCACTTGCACCAACGAGCAGTGTGGGTTCGACTTCGTTACCGCCGGCACGCCGGTTCCCCCCTCGGAGCAGACGAACGTACCCTGTCGCGAGGTGCAGTGTGACGGAGCGGGAAATGCCACCACCGTCACGCTGGGCAATGGGACCCCCTGCGAAGACGGTCTTTTCTGCAACGGAAGCGACAGCTGCCTCGGCGGCAACTGCAGTCAGCACGTCAACGCCCCCTGCTCGAACGCGGCCTGCAACAACTTCTGCAACGAGAACACGAACACTTGCGGAAACGCCCCCCAGGGCACGTCGTGCGACGACGGCCAGTACTGCACTCAGGTCGATACCTGCAACGGCAACGGCGTCTGCGTGGGCTCCGGCGACCCGTGCTCGGGTCAGAACTTCGCCGACAGCGACTGTGAAGGTACGTGCGACGAAGGGGCCAACGACTGTGGGGGTCCCGAGCCGGCGGGCTCTGCCTGCAACGACGGCCAATTCTGCACGCAAACCGACACCTGCAACAGCAGCGGCGTCTGCGTGGGCTCTGGCGATCCTTGCTCGGGCGCCGATGGCGACGGCGATTGCACGGAGTCGTGCGATGAGACCAACAACAACTGCAATGGCCCCGACCCGGTTGGCTCCAATTGCAACGACGGGGTCTTCTGTACCGCGACCTCCAGCTGCAATGCATCCGGTCAGTGCGTTGGCTCCGGGACGACCTTCTGCGGTCAGTGCCAATTCTGCGATGCGGGAATGGACGCGTGCATCAATAGACCAGCCGGGACGCCCTGCCTCGGCGGCTGCAACGCCATGTGCAACGCCTCGGGGACCTGCATCGACCCCGGCGGCCAGTGTTTTTAGGCCAGCGTTTTGGCGGCGGGTTCGCCGCCCGGCCTGTTCCCGTACGGCCGCCAAACCGGCGTGGCGGGTCGCGCGCCTACTTCGGCGCGACGCCACGGGGACGACGCGACCGCGGAATGCGGTACGGGCGCGGCGTGGCGCCAGGCGCCGGCCATCGACGAACCGAGCCGGAGCGCGGACGCTCGTGCGGCGTCCCGGCTGGCCCCGGCGCAGCGGTCTGGGGTTGGTAACGCCCGCCCCCCGGGGTGCGAGGTCGCCGGGTCGGAGCCGGCCCGGCGCCCGTCCCGAAAAAAACAGCCCGGTCGCGTATCTTGACGCGAATGGGGTCGGGCCGGACGTACACCACCCGAACCCGAGGCGGGGCGGGCGCATCCTCGACGGTCCTTGCGACCATAGGCTCCATCGCCTCGGTGATGGTCGTCGGCCGGGGCGGTACTTCGCGCTCTATCGTGCCTCGTCGCTCCGGCCCTCCGCGCGCCTCTCGGCGGAGAAACCGCAACGCGCGCGGCGGTGACGACGACGACAGCTCCTCCCTGACCGTCGCCGGTACCGGGCGTGACGGAACCGAGAAGGTCAGGCGTTGCACCCGATACGCCGGGCGAGGGGCGCGCGCGACGAGCGTCGCGAGGACCCCGAGCAGCCCGACCAGGGCGAGCGCAAAGGTCCTTCGCGGATGCTTCTCGGCGCCGAGCCGCCCTTCGGCGGATAAGTCCGGGACCAGACGAGCACGCGCACGGCGGCACACCACGCACCCGCGCGGCGTCATCGCGATCCCGTGAACGGCGCAGCGTGCCCGCATCGTTCGGGAACGATACACGGTCGAGGGTAGCGCCGGGGACCCGATGGGGGGAACGTGGCCCTCGACGAAGCATCAGCGCGGAGCTGGCGGCGGACGGGTGAAGGTCCCCCCGACCCGGGCGTAGGCCACGCAGGCCGGATGGTCGCGGCGCCCGGAGGCGAGACCGCAGCGCCAGCGATACGCGCGTCTCGCGGCGGCCAGATCGCGTTGCTCCAACGCCCGACACGTCGTCCCAACCGCCGTCTCGTCTTCGCGACAACCCTTTTCGAGCATAGACACCGCCAGCCGGTCACACGCGATGCCATCGCCGTCCCGACACGCGCCGTGAAGCTTTTCTTCGCCGTGCTGGAGCGCCACGCGGGAAGCCTCGCTGCACAACGCGCCCCGGGCGCGGCAGGCGCGCACGTAATGCCCGAGCTTCGTCACGAGGTCCGGCGCCGTGAGCGCGGCCCTTCGACAGGCGTCGACTTGGAGCGGAAGCCCTTCGCACGCCCGTTCGAAGAACGCCTGGGCCCGCGCGGGATCGGCGCGGACGCCGATGGCTCCGTTTCGGAAGATGGTACCCACTTCGTCACACGCCTCGGTATCGCCGAGCCGGCACGCCGCCATCTGCACGTCGACGAGCTCGCGTCCTCGTGGGGCCTCTCCCGCGACGTCTCCTCGGTAAAGGCGCGCGAGGGACCGGCACGCACTTCGCTCTCCGCCAAAGCAGGCCCGCGAAAGATGGCCCCGGGCGGTCTCGGGGTCGCGAGGCGCGCCACCTTCCCCGTCGAGATACATGCTTCCGACGATGCCGCAGCTGCTGGCATCTCCGAGGTCGCAGCTTCTCCGAAATAGGGAGAGCGGCGTTCTTTTGATCTCGCGTAACAATTCGGGAGACAACGTGAGCATGGCGCAAGCGCCCACCTCACCCCCGTCGCAGGCACGCAAGAGAAGATCGAGCGCATCATCGAGCTTTCGTTCCTCACAGTTGAGCCCGCTGCGCGCCGCGTAGTTGCCGGAACAGACGGAGATCAACATCCCGCCGGCGGTGCACGCTTCGAGAACACCCCCGTTGCAGGCTTTGACGTAGATGGCCACGGCGCGGTCGCGATCCGCTTTCATGCCATCGCCCCAGTGCAAGCCCTGGCCGAAGCGGAAGCACGCCGTCGCGTCGCCTTCTTGGCACCGCTTTTCGCAATCCTGGTCCCCGCCGAGGGTGCACGCATCGCCCTTGGCGTCGTCGGCGCACTTCCCGCCGACGCGGGTCATGCCGGCCGGGCACGTCTCCTCGTCCTTCGCGTGTGCCTCTGCCCGCGGCCCGGTCGTCGACGCGGCGGGGGCGACCGGGGCGTCCGTCTCGGGAAACGAGGCCACCACGGGGGCCAGATCGAGCCGAAGCGCGGCTTGGCACTGGTCGGGCGGCGCCTCGGCGTCTGCTCTCGCCCCGCGACACGCCTTCAGGTCACCATCACGCTGCTCTTCCGCGCGTCGATGGTCCGACCCGCCCGAGACCGACGCCGTGAAGACCTCGGCCGCGGCCCGGGCGCGCCCCACGACACCGCGGGCCATGGAGAACCCACCGAGCGTGGCCGCCTTGACGAAATGCGTGGCCCCGCCGCAGTCGCCCTCCAACATGGGCCGGGCCACGCCCGACACCGTCGTGGTCTTCTTTCCGATCAGCACGAGGCCGAGATCGATGCTCGACCCGCGCTCGAGGGAGCTCGACAGCTGCACGTGGCTGAACGGGAGATTCGCCGCGATCTCATCGCTGCTCTCGAGCTTGATGACCTCCTCTTTCTGGCTCACGGCGGCGAAGCGGTAGTCCCCAACCACCCGACACCGGGGAAGAAGCTCGAATCGCGCGCAGTCGTAGGCGACGACGGCGACCCCACGCTTCATCGCGAGTTCGAGATCGAGTCGTTGCTGGCCGGTCCAGTCGACGACCAGCGGTTGCGCGTAGGCGGCCACCTCCCGGCACGTTCGGTCTTCGCCAAGGGCTTCTTCCGCGGTCGTTGGCTCGGGGGCCACCGCCTGCCCCACCGTTGCCGCCCCGCAACCCATTCCGAGGACCAGCGCCAACCCGAGCCACACGACCGACTTCGACCCAACGCGCTTCATGGGTCCAACCATCGTCCCTTTAGGTGCCGAGGCACGTCATTTTTTTGCTCCCTCCGGCCGGGGCGCGAGCGGACGGCCTTCGGCCTTGATTCTCTTGGGGGCGCGACCGTCAGGACGGCTATGGCGAGCGCTCGCCATCTTCGGCGTCTCGCCCGCCTTCCGCGAGGTTTTCCGCGCGTAGGGCCAAGGAGGGAACGTCACCCTCGCCCGGCATGAGTTCGCCGTAGAACATCAACAAGCCGACGAGCACGAGGTTCGCCACCGTCTCCGCGGTGGGTCCGACCGCGGCCACGCTGGAGATGAGGGCGGAGACCCACACGACCACGAACAGCACCGTGCGCCGACGGAGTCCGAAGGTCAGCCCTACCCAGCCGGGAAACAAAAGCGCGCCGATCAACGCCTGCGCCCCGCGGGTGTCGAACTGGGGAATGACGAGCCATAGGGCGGCCCAGGTCAGAAAGATGAGCACGCCGCCCACCGCCATGAGGCCCCGGGTCCGGCCGTGGCGCCGTCCACGCATCAACCCGCTCCGTACGATGGTGAGGCCGACCCCCACCGCAAAGGCGTGTCCTACCGCCACGAACACGGGGACGAACAGGTAATTGTAAGGCGGGACCCCGAAGCCGCTGAAGATGATCATCTGGGTGGCCCAGGGGGCGCCAACGTCGGCGGGATCGCGGAAGAGATAGGTCACCAAAAGCGAAGCGCCGAAGATGCGAAACGCGCGCGCGATCCAACGCTCGGGGTCGAGGGTTTCCTGGGCTTCGGGATCGCCCCCCGGGTCGGCGAGCGTGAACGAGAGCCGGACCCCGGCGTGGGCCGGAAACACGTACCGAAAGAGCAGGAAGGCGAGGGGATGAAGCGTCCCGATGACGCCGGGAGGAGGTACGCTGAGCAACCATTGGACCCACGTCGACGGCGTAAAGACGTGGCCTTCGCGGCGCCAATTCATCATCCATTGCCCGATGTGTAGGATCGCGTGCGCGACCGCGATGCCCCCGGCGATGTACGCCGCTTTGAACGTCCGCGCCCACCGCGTCCGAACCCGCGCCCGATACACGGCGGCCATGCAACAGAGCGAGCCCAGCAGCCACACCAAATAGAACCCGGTGTGCAACCTCACGTGGTGCAGGTCGGTGGCCGTCAGCGGCCGCAGTGCTCCCGCCGCATCCCGGAGATGATCGTATCCATGGGGATAGAGGTTGGCGGTGAACGTGTTCATGAAAAGAAGGTCTGCGACGTAGTGAAGCGCCATCAGAAACCCCACCGACAGCGACAGCAACTTCGCCCCCTTCATGTTTAGTACGTACAGGAGCGCCGTGACGATGAATCCCATCGACGCAAACAGCATTGCGCTCGTCGTGATGACGCCGACCACGTTGGCGGGGTAATGGTCGATGAGGATGCAGGGGTTGAAGACGCCGTAGAAGCGGAACACGAAGTCGGTGTCGCGGCTGTATTCCGAGACGGTGAAGGTGATGAGGCCGCCGACGCCGATCAACGCCCCAAAGAAGAGCAAGAAGAGGTTCGCGAAAAAGCGAAACCGAAGGGAGATTTCCCATCCGACGGGGGGCGGGTCGGCGTCGGTGGCGTCGGCGCTCATGACGTGTCGCCTCCGAGCTTACAATAGGGTTCACGCGTCAAGCGAACCCCGCCATCTTGACGTCATGGCAAGTCTCTCCGACCTCTCGATCGGCCTCGCGGTGGGAGCGGGATGCGGATTTCTCGTCGCGACCACCACCGGCTTCTCGTGGGATGGCCCGCGCGCAGCATCCCCTTCGAGCGTCCCGACGGCCTCGCCGGCGCACGGGGCGCACGGCGAAGGGCCGCGCATGCTCGACGCGTCGACGAAGGCGCCTGAGCTCGCGGTCACGGTGACCCCGGATGCCGCGTCGGGCTGGAACGTGCGGCTCGACGTCCGCCACTTCCGTTTCGCGCCCGAGCACGCCGGCGGGATCCATCGGGCGGGCGAAGGCCACGCCCACCTGTTCGTCGACGGTCGCAAGCGCGCCCGCCTCTATGGCCCTTGGTTTCATCTCCCCTCCCAACCGCTGGAGGCGGGCACCCTCATCGAGGTGGCGCTGTACAGCAACGACCACCGAGCCCTGCATCACCAGGGCCGTCCGCTCCGCGCCAGCGTCACCCTAGAAGCGCGCCCCTGAGCAAGTGGTGTAGCATCGCGGAATTGTGGCTGCGCGTCCTCTTGCTCCCCCCGTCGACGCAGACGTCGACCAACGGGTGGTCCTCCACGGGGTCCCGTGGTCCACCTACGTGGTGTTGCGCGACACGGTCGACTCGTCCGGCGTCCGCATGACCTACCTCGAAGGGACCCTCGAAATCATGAGCCCCTCTCGCCGGCACGAAGTCAACAAAACCCAGATCGCACGATTGCTCGAACTGTTCTGCCTCGAGCGAGATGTACCCTTGTACGGCTACGGCTCGACGACCTTTCGCCGGGAGGCAAAAGAGCGCGGTCTCGAGCCCGACGAGTGTTACGCGCGCGACGCCGACAAGGACGTGCCCGACGTCGCGATCGAGGTCGTCGTGAGCCGCGATGTCATCGACAAGCTCGAGGTCTACCGCAAGCTCGGCATTCGCGAAGTCTGGCGCTTCGAGGACGGCGCCTTTCGCGTCTTCCGCCTCAACGCGGCGCTCGAGACCTACGGCGAGATCGAGGCGAGCGAGATCTTTCCCGAGGTCGACCTCGAGCTGCTCGCCACGTTCGCGGTGCGCTCAGACCAGCATCAGGCCCTCCGCGCGTTTCGCACCGCCATCGCGGCCGAGGGCGACGGGACCGATTAGCGCGGGGGGCGGCTGGCCCGGGCCGCGACCCGCTGGAGAAAGTCGAGGCGCCGCTGCCACGCGGCCGCCTGCGCCTCGAGCCCCTTGAAGCTGTGCCCTTGGCCGGCAACTTCGAGGTAGGCGACGGGTTTGTTGCGTTGGCGCGCCGCGGCGACGAAACGACGGCTCTCTTCGACCGGGACCCGCGCGTCACGCTCCCCGTGGGTCAAAAGTAGAGGCGAGGTGAGGCGATCGACGTGGCGCAGAGCACTTCGGCGTCGCATGCGGGCCAGGTCGGTCGCGTCGTCGGGGTCGCCGCTTTCGAGCACGACCCAATCGGGAATGTTCGTGGCGACGTAAAAGGTCTCGATGTCTGAAAATCCGGCGTCGCTCATCCAAAAGCCGAAGGGGTACCGAGGACCTCGCGCTGAGGTCAGGGGGAAGGTGAGCGCGCGCATGGTGGCGTAGCCCCCGTGGCTACGCCCGTAGACGCCAATGCGTGTCGCGGGGAGTCCCGTTTTCGTCTGGACCCACGCGGCGACGCGGAACAGGTCGACGATCTCGTCGCCCCCCAGATCTCGGTCGTTGAGGGCTTCGAACGCCTTGCCGAACCCGTAGCTCCCCCGCACCGCCGGGGAGACCACGGTCAGACCCGCCGCGCACAAGATCTGGTCGAAGCGCTCGTAGGCGTTCTTGCCGCCGTAAAACGAGCGGATCAGGGCCAGCTTCTGCCGCGGATTCCCGAGCGGCTCCCGGGGTTCGAGGAGAAAAGCGTGAAGTTCGCGGTCGAACGTCGGGATCGTGACCCGGCGGGCGCGGCACGCGACGAGCGACCGCTCGCGCTCTGGCGCCAAGCCGACCACCAAGGTGCGCCGCAACTGGCCCCCCGTGGTGTCGACCCGCCACGCTTCGAAGATGCGGTCGGGCGAGGCGTGTTGCACGAGGGCGACATGACCGTCGGCGTCGAGCACATCCGCCGTACCCGCGAACGACACCTCGGCCCTCGTGGTTCCGGTGACGGGATCGACGAGCACGAGGGTCGAGCCTCGGGGCGTGCGGTGGACGGCGAGGATCCCGTCGTCGGTTCGCTCGGCGCTGGTGACGTCTTCGTCGAAGCGGGTCAGGGGCCGCACCTCGTCGGTCGCCACATCGTAGCGATGGAGATTCCAGTGCCCGTCGTCGTTGGCGGTGAACACCGCGGCGCCGTCGCTCCAACCTCGGAGCATTCGGGGCGCACGCCGTGTCGTGTCTGCGTCGGTCACCATCTCGACGGCGGGCTCGTCGGCTTCGAGATCGACGCGGAGCAGCTGCCCCCGACGGCGATCGCCATTGCGATTGCCATTGAAGAACACGTACCGGCCCTCCGGACCGAACCGAGGCGTTCCCCATGTGTAGGTGAGGGAGGGTCCATCACAGACGACGCTGCGATCGCCGCCGGTCGCGAGCGAGCGCACGCGGAGACAGCTTCGGTAGGGCGCCGCCACGCCCGTGCGCGCGACGTAGGCGAGGCGGCCGTACGCCTCGTCGAGCCCAAAGCCGTAGACGTAGTCGGCGTCGGTGAGGGCGCGCACCTGGCCCCCTTCGAGGTCGAGGGTCCACACGTTCATCCGCTCCTCGTTGCGAGCATCCGCGAGCATCCACGCGACAGGTTGCCGAGGGTGCCGCACCAGCCGCCACAGGTTTCGCGTCGACCAGTCGACGTCGGAGAGCGGCGATCCTCGCCCCAGGTCGATGGGTCCCTCTTCGAGGGCAACGCGACGCAAGCGATCGGTATCGCCTTTGGCGATGAAGTACAGGTCGCCGCTCGCCACGTCGGGCACGAAGAAACGATAAGGAAAGCCCTGCAGCATGTCCCCGAGGGCGACTTCACGGTCGAAGTAGCGAACCACGCCGGCGGGAGGTCGGGCCGCCGCCGTGCGTGCCGAGGGCGGGGGCGCCGGAGGGCGGGCCATCGAGGGCGGCGTGGCTTCGCCGCAACCGACGACCACGGCAGACACAACGACCAGGGAAAACAGCGGACGCATCGACGAGGCGCTACCTCCCCGGGGCAGATGCGGCGAGCGCTTACGGCGCTTCAGTCGGGCGTCGTCCCGAACCACACGTGCGCGAAACCGTCGTGCTGGGCCGCGCCTACGGCCCGCCAGGTCTGGTTCGCCCATGTACCAAGGTTCAGGATCACGGCGTTGTGCCCGGAGGAGTTCGACCACGCGTCGACCGCCCGCACGGGATCATCGGAACCCCCGTACGAGATCTCGAATCCGTCGCTCGCGTAGTCGGTCAACTCCCTCGGCTTGTCCCACATGCACGAGGCCTGCGCGTGGTCGGGCGTGTAGCAGCACCCTCCCCACGACCCTTGGTCCGACCAGCTGTGCAGGTTGCAACCGGCCTCGGTGTGGGGCGCGTGGTTGCGGAGGTCGTCGACGTGGTTCTCCGCCACGGTGCAGAGCGCTCCCGAGGTGGGGATCGGTTCGAGCCCGTTCTGGCCGCGGTAGACGTTGATGGCGTCGATGAGGGCCAGGCCAGTCGCGGTGCAGCCGGTCGGCCCCCCCGTGCCCGACGAGACGCCGCCTCCTCCCGAGCTGGCGGAACCGCCGCTCCCGCCGCTCGGGTCCCCCGCGCCGACCCCGCCGACCATCAACCGGTTCGCTCCGGTTCCTCCCCCGCCGTCGTCATCGTCCCAAGCGGCGGGTCGGTCGTCGCCCGAACAGGCGACGAGCACCCAGCCCGACACCGCAAGACCCGCGAACGCATACCGCATGAAGTGACGCTATCAGCGTAGGTTGCCTTGGCAAGTCCGGCCCCTTCTCACGTCGCGCGACGAAGCGTGCGGAGGGTAGGGCGCAGCAAAGCGATCAGCCAAAGCGCGGAGACCCCGAGGCCGGCGCCGGCAAAAGTTCCCCCCTGAGGGTCCTCGCGGAGCGCCGCGAAGTAGCCCAGGTTCTCCCGCGCGGTCAGCTTCCCGTAGTGGTTGGGAAGCTCGAAGCAGACGTCGGGTGTCATCCCCGTCACCGCCGGCGACGTCGTTCCCGGAAAGGTAAACGAAAGGTCGGCGACGGAGATCACACCCACGATGGCGGCCGAGATGGCGCGGACAGGTCGTTCGTTACCGGCTGGTGCCTCTCGATCACGAGGGGCTCACGCAACTGCCGGCGTTGCAGATGCGGTCGCCCTTACAGTCGGTGTCCTTCTGACATCCGCCGCCGGCCGAAGGCTCGGCCCCCGGCGAGGGCGCACCGGGCTCGGGTACGGGTACCTCGGCCGGCGGAGCGACGGCGGGCTCGGGCACGGGTACCTCGGCCGGTTCGGGCGCGGCTTGCAGCGCGAGCTCACCGACGGGCTTGAAGCGCCAGATGTCCCAGTTGCCCTCCGCCGCATCGGAGGAGAAGTAGATGAAGCCATCGCTGCCCCATGATGGCGACCGCGCGGCGGCCTTGCCCTGGGTGAGCGCCGTCAACACCGTCCCGTCGGGCCGGATGGCGTAGAGGTCATCCTTGCCGGAGCGGTCGCTCACGAAAACGACGTGGCGGCCGTCGGGGGCAAACGAGGCCAGGGTCGCATTGGACTCGTCGTTGGTGAGCTGAACGAGGTCTGCCCCCGAGGTCGCGTTGAGGGTGAAGAGCTGGAAGTGGTCGTTGATCGAGCGATGAAACACGATCGTCGTGTTGTCCGGATGCCAGCTCGGAGAAGACCCCGGCCCGAGGATGGTGAGGTTGGAGCCGTCGAGCCCGGAGACGGCGACCTGGACTTCGCCGCTGATGAACGTCTCGAAGGCGACACGCTTGCCGTCGGGCGATACGGAGGGGTGGCTCGGATTCGGGGCCACGTTGCCCGCGACAGCGATGGACACGCCGGCGTTGGGCGAGCTCGAGAGCGCCCGCACGACCGCCTTGTCGCCCATGGCATCGGATGTGTACACGTAGGTACTGCCGTCGGGCATCCACGTGGGGAAACCGCTGGAACTCTTGGGCGAGGTGTACACGGTACGCCGGGCCCCCGTGCTGGGGTCGACGCCCACGACCGCGAAACGACTCAGTCGACCCTGCGCGTCCTTGTCCACCGTGTGGAAGAGCAGCGTCTTGCCGTCGGGGCTGAGGTCCGGCCATTCCTCGGTGATCGGGTCGGAGGTCACCCGGGAGAGCGCCTGCGCCGCCCCCGTCGTCTCCAGGGCCGCCGGTTCCTCCGGGGGAGGCACGTAGCTCGACTTCTTCCGCAAGAAGCACCCGGGGAGGAACAGCGTCGACAGGACGAGCGCAGCGGCCACCTTATTCATGGCCCGCTCTTATCGATGCGTCACGCCTGCGTACAGGCCTTTTCGGAACCCGTCAGCGCGGCACGATCTGGCGACGAGGGGCATCGTCGCGCGACGGACGCGTCGAACCGTCGTCTGTCGCGCTCGAGCGGACGTAACCGTTGGCGTCCGTACAGGTACGCCCGGCCTCACCTGACTGACAGTGCACCGGAGCGAGCTGGCTCCCGCCGCAGCCGAGGCCACTGGCGACCAAGAGCGTCATCCCGAGAAGCCCCCGGTGGCGTTGCGCCCCCGTTTGCCGTCGCCGTCTCATGCACAACACTCTGCCGTGGGTCGGCCCGACGGGCAATGGCCGTCCCCCGGATCGTAATGCGTACCCTTCCCTTCGACCCCGCGCGCGCCGTGCGCGTTCTCTCCCGTCGTGACCGCGACCTCGGCGCGTGGATGCGTCGGTTTGGCCCGATGACCCTCGCGTTGCCCGCCCGTCGCAGCGTTTACGCCACCCTCGCTCGGTCCATCGTTTACCAGCAACTCACCGGGGTCGCGGCCGCGGCCATTCACCGGCGGCTTCTCGGCGTCTTCCCCGGGCGGCGACGGCTCCAGGCGCGGGACGTCGATGCCGTCGACGACGCCACCCTCCGCGCGGCGGGGCTCTCGCGCCCAAAGGTCCGCGCGCTCCGCGATCTCACGGCGCGGACCCTCGGCGGCGAACTGCCTACGCGCCGGGCGCTGGACGACCTCGACGACGAGGCGATCGTCGATGCCCTCACGACCGTCCGGGGCATCGGCCGCTGGTCGGTCGAAATGCTGCTCATCTTCGAACTCGGTCGTCCCGACGTGCTCCCCGCCGGCGACCTCGGGGTGCAGAAGGGCTGGGCCCGTCTCTACGATGCCCCCCGCCCATCGCCCGCCGAGCTCACCGCCCGAGGGGAGGCCTGGCGCCCGTTCCGCACGGTGGCCAGTTGGTATCTCTGGCGTCGCCTCGACCCTGGTGACTGAGTCGTGTGACGCGACGTTATTTGCGGCCGAACCCACGGCTCGCCCCGTCCGAGGTACTCGCCGCGCACGACGTACCATCGGTCATCCGTGGCCAGGTGCGCACTTCAGAAGGTTCGCCCTTGGCGAATACGCTGCCAAGGGCGCCTCGGGGTCGACGATCCGGTAGTGGCCTACGCCGTCGCGCAGGTAGAGCGCGCGGCGCCCCTCCCGAGACGCCGAAACTTCGAGCTGCTCCGCTGCGCGCCGTCCGTCAGGGAGCGATCTTGGCCACGACGGTTGCGTTGCCGTCGAAAGCCTCCAGGTCGAACGCCCCCACCGTGATGAGTCCGCCAAGCGTGCCCGCGGCCAGCACTGCGTCGTCCCCATCGAGAGCGACTCCCTCGAAGCCCGCCAGGCCTTGGTTCTTCTCGGTGGCGAGGCTCCAGCGATGCGTGCCGTCGTCGCCGAGCTTGGTGACGAAGCCGCCGAGCAGCATCGTGACGGCGGGATTTCCGGTCATCGGGGTCCCGAAGTCGAGCATGCCGTAGAAGCTCCCGACGGCGAGGATGTCGCCGGCCTCGTCAAGGGTCACCGCCTCGAGGGTTTGAGGCTCTTCGTCGCCGTAGATGGCGCTCCAGATATGGTTGCCGCTGGCGTCGAGCTTGGCGAGCACGATGTCGTAGTCGAGGAAGTCGCCGTCGATGGGTTGGAGCGCCCCCCCGCCGAGATCGATCGTGCCACCGGCATTGGCGCCGAGCACAATGCTGCCGTCGGCAGCCACCGCGACGCCACCGCACTCTTGGTGACCATCATCGCCGTAAACGTTGGCCCAGGAGGTGACGCCGTTGCCGTCGAGGGTCGCAAGGAAGAGGTCCTGGCCCTTCGACGTTAGCCCACCAGCGAGTGGGCTGGTGCCGTTGAGGTTGCCGCAGAGCACGAGGTCGCCGCCCGGTGCCACCGTGGCCTGCACCGGGGGAGAGCCGAGACCCGCGTCGCCAAGGCTCTGCGACCAAAGGGTCGTACCTTGGTCGCCCGCGAGCTTCGCGACGACCATCTGCTTCGTCCCGAACACGGCGGGCGGGACGCCGGGGAGCTCAACCGTTCCGCCGAGGCCCGCGGTGATGATGACGTCGTCGTTCAAGTCCACGGCGACGCCGGTGCCGAACAGCGACTCCGTGGCGACGATGGCGTGAGCCCAGATCACCGAGCCGCTCGGCGACAGCTTGGCCACGAAGAGCTCGCGGGAGAAGGTCGCCGCGATGGGGCCTTGGCCGAAGTCGATAGACTGGAGGAAATTGCCGCCCACGATCGCGTTGCCGGCGCTGTCGAGCGCTACGTTGGTCACCGTTCCGGCGCCGCCGCTGGTGAAGATCTCGGACCATGAGAGCGTCCCGTCGGCGTCGAAGGCGAGGACCTGCGGCAAGGCGGACGCGGTGAAGGTGGGCGCGACGTGGCCGACGACCAGGCTGGTGCCATCGGGGGCCACGACGATGTCGCTACCGAAGTGGTTCGCCTCTTCGGTGTCCTTGTGCGCGGTGGCCCAGAACACCTCGCCGCCGGGCAGGCCTCCGGCGCCGCCGGCTCCCCCGCCCCCTTGGTCGCCGCCGCCGGTCCCGCCCGCACCGCTGGAACCGCCCGGACCTCCTGAGCCTCCTGACCTTCCTGGGCCCCCGCCGGTCCCGCCCGCACCGCCGGAGCCCGAGGCGGTGGTTCCGCCGCCACAGCCAACGGCCGCGATGAA
The DNA here is from genome assembly GCA_039027095.1 of Myxococcota bacterium. GTDB lineage: Bacteria > Myxococcota_A > Polyangia > Polyangiales > Polyangiaceae > JAPYTK01. Next base: position 3,437 of record JBCCLB010000003.1, on the reverse strand, counting down.
GACCAGCGCGCCGAGCGCGTTGCGTTGCACCTTCGAAGTCATGGGGTAGCTAAAGCGCATGGCGACAGGTCCTACAAGGAGCGGGCCAGCCAGAGACGGTCACCAACGAACCGAAATCACATCCTCGCTGCGCGTCGCCTCCGCGTCACGTTGTGCGAAGTGGCTCAGGTCGGCACGCTGTTGAAAGCGCGTCGTTGCCAGGGCAACGCCGAGGGTCGGGTCTCATCTGAGCATAGGGATGGCTTCAGGGGGTGCACTCGGCGAGCGCCTTGGTGACGGCGGCGAAGCGCGGAGTCCAGGTAGCCGGCGCGTCGGCGGCGCGCTCCGGGTCGCCGGCGACGCGAACGAGGAGGGGCTCGACCCGCACGTGGTCGCCTTCGGAGCCGAGGTCGAAGCGCAGATGTCCCGTGCCCGCGGCGTGGTCGGTGACCACCATCTCACCGGCGCCGAGCGCCGGGGCAAGGCATCGCTCCACGGGGACTTGGAGGGAGACCAACTGCTTCTGCTTCGTATCGAGGAACATCTGCACCGCGCGTACCTTGCCCTGGGCTTCGTTGGGCCACGCAAACGTGATGTCGCGGATGAAGGGGTGGTCGACCTCGGTCTTGCAGCGGACCTCCTCACTTCGGCTCGCCGCGTCGGTCACGGTCCTGCACACCGCAGCCGGGAACACCTTCATGATCGAGGCACTCGCGCGTTCGACGGGCACCGTGAGATCGACCTCGGCCGCGCGCGCCAGCGGCTTCCCGCGCACCCGTTCGAGGGACGATGCGTCCGGCCTCTCGCCGCCGAAGAGCGCGTAGCGCCCCACCGCCCAGAGGGCGTTGACCGCGCGCAGCGCTTCCGGCTCGTCGCGGATCCAGGTCTGGATCGACATCTGGGTCACGCGGTAGCGCAACTGCGCCCGGTCGGAACCGAGCTCGATGCGCGGCCCGGCGTCAGGCACGAGTTCGCGAAGGCGTCGCTCCACCGTGTCGTGGTCGAACTTCGAGCCCGGCAAGATCTGCATCGAGAAGCTGGGGTACGGCCCGTCGCTCCAGCCGATCTTCACCGACGCAATCCGCCCCTGTCGGCTGCCCTCCACCGTGAATCCCCGCATGCCCTCGGCGCCGAAGTGGGCCCGCATCGCCTCGGGCGAGGCGAAGCGGAACGACTCGAGCTTCGCCTTCATGTCGTCGTTCGCCGACGCGTCTCGCTCGGCCGGCGCCTCGGCGTCCCGCTTCTTCCAGGGCTGAACGACACCGAGCACCACGACCGGCGCCAACAGCATCAACGCGAGCGGCGGCATCGAGGCGCGCCTCTCGGCCCGCTTCACGGCGGTCTCGGCGTCCTCCAGCGCTCCCTCATTCATCCCCGAAGCCGGCGCCGCGGCCTCACCCGCGACCGGCGTGGCATGCTTATCCGTTCTGCGTTTCCGTTTCGCCGCGCGGTCGCGGGCCCGGCGCGCCTTACGCAATCGCTCGGTGCGCTCCGGGCACGGCTGATCGAAGTACAGCCACCACGTCTTGACGGGGGTCTTCTTGTGGCCCGCTCGCGGTCGGCCGTGGTCGGCACAGGACGGTGCAACGGTGCAACGAGTTACCCGGGTAGACCTCACATGGTTCTACCTCGATTCGCCGCGGGACGCGCCTTGTCCCTGTACCGAGGCAAACGGTTGGTCGAGATCGAATCGCGGGTGGCCTTCGTTGGGGACGACTTGTCCTTTGTCCTTGCCATGGTGCGAGCCGGAGCAGGCTTTGCGATGATACCGGAGGCGGAGGCCTCGGCGGATGTCGACGGGGGCAGGCTCCAGATGGTGCTCAGAGGGTGGCGGTTGGCGCCGCTTGCTCCGGCGATGGTTTGGGCTCGGCAGCGCTTCACCCTCAGCGTATCCGTCGATTCATCGATCTGGCTTCAGCGCGGCTCGCATGAATGACGACCCTATGCAGCCCTCACGCCGAGGCGATGCTGGTTGCCGCTGACGGGACGGGCGCCAGCTGGCCCTCATAGGTTAGACCTTTACGATTGCGCGAGGTCGTAGCCCGCTTGCGAGGCGCCCTCGTTTTCGATCCCGTTCGGGATGGGCGCGCCGCGTGTTCTCAGCCATGTAGCGGAATGCTCGGACGAGGACAGCGGCGAGGTTGCGACCGCCGGTCATGAGGCAACGTAGGATATCGTCGAGGAAGTGCCGTGCCGCGTTGGCGACACGCTGGGTGGAGAGCTCAACCCCCTGGATCTGTTCGGCGGAGTGAGCGAGGAATCGCTTCAGCGTCGCGCCGAGAAGGCTCAGCCAGATCATGGCTTCGGCGATGGTGGGCTTCGAGGTGTCGAACCTGCGAAGGCTGGCGTGGGATTTCCACTCCTTGAAGAGCAGTTCGATCTGCCAGCGCAGACGATATAGCTGGCCCACCTCGGCCGTGGCGAAGTCGCACCGGTTCAGGTTGGTGTGAAGCAAAGTGAAGCGCTTCGGACCGCGAGGACCCCCGCGGTAGAGGACGACCAAACGTCCTCGCCATCGGTTCTTGCCTCGGCCCCATTCGATTTCGAGGTCGACGTCCCCCCGCGGGAGCTTCTTTAGGTTGAGCACCTTGGTTTCCAGGTTCCGCAGGCGCCGTTTCCCAGCCCGAGCCTCAAGTACCGTCGGCTTGATCGAGGTGTTGCCGCGGATGATGAATGAGCAGCCGTGCTCATCGAGCTCCACGAAGGTGGCGCGCTGTTCGTAGCCACGATCCTCGAGGAGCAAACAGCCTCGGAGCGATTCTGGCGCGTGAGAAAAGGCACGCTCGGCCTCCTTGTCGGGGGCCAACGTGATCTCTATGGCGTTGTCGGCCAGAGCGCTCATCGTGACATGGAGCTCTACGGCCGCCGGCGAGACCTTGGTGAATCGCCCGGGGAAGAACGATACGAGGGCGTCCTTGAGTGCGAAAGAGGTACCATCGTGGATGACGATGTCCTTGAACACGGAGAGCTTGTGGCCGGGCAGCGATCGGAGAACCGGCATGCTCATCTCTCCGAGAACCACGGACAGAAGCCTCCGAACGAACTCGGCGAACTCTGGCTTGGCGAGCTGCTTGTGAAAGGGCTTGTAGCGGACCGACGCTCCTGTGAAGTCATTGAACGTGCGGAGGATGTCAGCCAGCCACCGCGCCGTTCCGGTCGCTAGCGTCGAGACGCACGCGCACAACATTGCAAGCGGTGTGACCGAGCGTTTCCGTTTCAAGAAGCCCGTTTCACGGGCGATGTCATCGACGACATCCTCGCCGAGCACGCTGCGAAGCAACTCGGCGATGGACTGGTGGCACAACTCTGTGGGAGGTTTCTTCGGCATCGGGCCCTCGGGGGTGGAGCTTTGGTAATCCCCATCTACGAGGTCGCCCGATGCCTTCGCAACCTTCCTGAACCAGCGTTCAGCCAAGCGATCGATATCGTTGGCCAAAACGGCTAAGATCGTACCTATG